>JAFUXF010000035.1 GCA_017477185.1 Alphaproteobacteria bacterium
ATTCGCAATTTGAGTCTGAAATTTGTTCACAAGATTCTTTTATGCTTCAGGCGGTAGTATTTTAATGCGGCATTGATAATAATTTAAAAGCAGAAAATACTTCCTCCAGCTGACACTTTCTCCCATTTCAATATAATCTATTGTCGCAGGATGAAGATGTGTCTCTTGCGCCACCAACTCAATCGGCTTTTTAAGTTGCCGCCGGATAAGACCGAGTTGCAATCCCATTTCTTGCTTAAACGTTTTATTTCCGAATTTTTCCATTTTGAACTCCATATTTTGCAATATAAAAACAAAAAACTCGCTTCGAAAAAAACGAAGCGAGGGAGTTCATCGCTGTGAAATTAACAGCCCTGCTTATTCAATATATTCACAGGCTCCCTCTTGCGAAGGAGTTATTTTTAATTTCCGGAGCGATGAAGCCCCACAAACAGAACACCTGCTTGCACCCTCCATAATAAGCAAGGCACTCCAAAATGCAACAAAAAACGTGCAAAACTTTGCACGTTTTTCTAAAATTTAAATATTGAAACTGATAAAAGTTCGATAAATTCGGAAAATAGTAAGGTTTGGATTAAATTGCGACAGGAGCGTACATAAGCGTGCGTGACTTAGCAATTTAGGACAAACCTGCACTAGTTTCCAATTTTGCGAACTTTTAAAGTTCGGGGATAGAAGATTGGGTACGTCTCTCATCACTAACCGGTACTTCTTCCGATTTATCAATCGGCTTTCCGGCAATCACATCTTTAATTTCCTCACCGGTTAAAGTTTCATACTCTATCAAGGCTTTAGAAAGAGTCTCCCACTCTTTTTTCTTCTTTGTCAACAGAGATTTAGCTTGCTCATAAGCGGTTGTCATCAAGCGTTTAATTTCTGAATCGACAAGACGAGCCGTCTCTTCGCTGACATTTTTGTTCTGAGTAACAGACTTTCCGAGGAAAACTTCCCCCGAATTTTCTGCATACAAAACAGGCCCCAAAACATCACTCATGCCCCATTCGGTCACCATCGAACGGGCCAAATTCGTGGCTGCGGCAATATCCGAAGAGGCTCCTGAGGTGATTTTATCAGCCCCATACTTGAGTTCTTCAGCCACACGTCCGCCCATGCAAATCACCAAACGAGAAAGCATTTTTGTTTTAGAATAAGAGTATTGATCTTTTTCCGGTAACTGCTGAACCATACCCAAAGCACGCCCTCTCGGAATAATCGTTGCTTTGTGAATAGGGTCGGATTCTTCGGTATAAAGAGAGCAAATAGCGTGTCCTGCTTCATGATAAGCCGTTAATTCTTTTTCCTTATCATCCATCGCCATTGATTTACGCTCATTACCCATCAAGACTTTGTCTTTTGCTTCATCAAAATCTTTAGAGGTAACTTTACGTTTGTTTTTGCGAGCTGCAAGCAAAGCCGCTTCATTCACTAAGTTTGCCAAATCTGCTCCCGAAAACCCCGGAGTACCGCGAGCAATAACGGATAAACTGACATCTTTAGCGAGAGGGACATTTTTCACATGGACTTTTAAGATTTCCTCACGCCCTTTTTTATCGGGGTTTGAAACCGTCACCTGACGGTCAAAACGCCCCGGACGCAATAGCGCAGGGTCAAGAACATCCGGTCTGTTTGTTGCCGCAATCACAATCACATTTTGATTATCATCAAAACCATCCATCTCAACCAGTAATTGGTTTAGAGTTTGCTCGCGTTCATCATTACCGCCGCCCAAACCGGCACCACGATGACGACCGACAGCATCAATCTCATCAATAAACAGCAAACACGGCGCGTTTTTCTTGGCTTGTTGGAACATATCACGCACACGAGAAGCACCGACACCAACAAACATCTCTACAAAATCAGAACCCGAAATTGAGAAAAACGGCACATTTGCCTCACCGGCGACAGCCTTAGCCAATAAAGTCTTACCTGTTCCCGGAGGACCAACCATCAAAACGCCTCTCGGAATTTTACCGCCCAAACGTTGAAATTTTGAAGGCTCTTTTAAGAAATCGATAATTTCCTCCAACTCTTGTTTAGATTCGTCACAACCGGCAACATCAGCGAATGTGACTTTTTTAGTATTTTCAATCAAGCGAGCACGCGATTTTCCGAAACTCATCGCTTTATTATTACCGGAATTAGCTTGTTTCATAAAATAAATCCAAACCCCAACCAATAAGATCATCGGAAACCACGAAATAACGATTCCCCAAAACGTATTAGCAGATGTGTCTTCAGGCTCAGCTTTAACCACTACGCCGTTTTTGCGCAAGGTTTCCACCATTGACGGATCATAAGGAGCGTAAGTATAAAAAGCCCGACCGTCTGTCAATTGTCCGGAAACACTTGAACCGGCAATAGTCACCTCCGTAACCCGTTTAGCTTCCACTTCATTCATAAAGTCGGAAAAAGCCAAACTAACCGATTTTGAGTGTTTCATCCCTTCATTAAAGCCACCCATCAAAGTTGACAGAACAATAATTGCCACCAACCATATAATAAAACTTTTTCCTGCTTTCATTTATTTTCCTCTTATTAATACACTTTACAAGTTATATAAAGCACTTCAGTCTAAAACTCAACCTTCATTTTACTTTTAACCAAAGCAACCCTCAATTTGTATGGAAGCTGAGACTTAGCATATTCTAGGTGACTCGCCACAAAATCCTCCCAAATTTTTTTTGGCATTTTTGTTTTAAGTTTTAACTCAGGGACAATCCAGATTTTTCCTTGAGCAATAAATATTTCACAATGCCCCAGAGTCGCCCCCCTAAAACGTGGCATAAAAACAGCTTTTTGCAAACGCTCAACATCTTCTGCACAAACCGTATAATCACTATGTGCAACAGTTCGAATAAGTTCACTCAAGACTCGATAAATAATTTCATCGTGCTGCTGACTTAAAACATTCAAAGATAACGACACCCCACACTCATCCCAAAAACGAACATGCTGTTTTATAAACTTAGTGACCTGACTCTGAATATAATCACGACTGCGTCTCAAAACCGCCATAGTATCAACAATTCGCTTCGGGGAAACACCGATAGCCTCCTCCATTTGCGGCAAAAATTTACGGATTCGCACACGCAAAAAATCATCACTATTATTGGAACTATCTGTTACCCACTCTATTTTTTTTTGCTGTAAATACTTTTTCAAAGATTCCGGAGAAACTGTCAGTAAAGGACGCAAAATTTTCAGCCCATACATCTCACTGACTTCTTGCATACCACACAATCCGTTTAGCCCGCTTCCCCGTTGCAACCGCATTAAAAAAGTCTCTGCCTGATCCAGCTGATGGTGAGCCACACACAAACATCTTATCCCATTTTGCTGACACCATTCACTTAAAAGACGATACCTTGCAAGCCGTGCTTCTTCTTCGATTCCTGTCTTTGGTTTATCACCTTGCCAAACAAGTATATGGTGCTCGATTCCTTTTTTTTTCATCAACTGATGCACATAAGCTGCCTCACTGCCAGATTCCGGTCGCAAACCATGATCTACCGTAAGAGCTATAACCCTCTTGCCCAACGGCCTTAAACATTCGTCAAGCCACAAAACCAACGCCAAGGAATCAGCTCCGCCGGAGACCCCTGCAGCCAAAACATTATCATCCAGATTATACTTTTTCAAAAATTCTTGCACCGAAAAACCTATTGACACTTCAGCATTTTAGCTTCATTTGCCGCTTTTTTCAACAAATCAGCACTGGCATTTGGAAACTCGGCTTTAACTCCGCCAAACGCCGCACAAGCATCTGCATTTTTCTTTAAGGATTTCATAGACATCCCGAGTTTAAATAAACTATCGGCACCTTTTGCACCATTTTTATAATTTTGATACCCTTTAGCGAAAGCAACGGCTGACTTAGCGTAATCTTTTTGGGCGTAATAAACCTCTCCCAACCAATATTGAGCATTTCCGGCCAATTTATCATTTGGGTTCTGATTAAGAATCTTAGAAAAATTTTGTTCTGCCGTTTGATAATTGTTAGCCTTAAGAGCATTTAAGCCGTTTTGATAAATTTCTGCAATTTCTTTGCTCCCTATAGGCTCAAGAACTTCTCCTTTAACGGCATCACCTGTCACAGACTTTGGTGCGTCATTTGCCTTAGGAGCGTTAAACTTCGGAGTCGTCTCCAATGATGGTCCATTATCTGAAACAGCTTTTCCTTCCAGCAAATTAAAGCGAGTATCAATATCTTTATTAATCATTGCAACCTTATCATCAAAGGTTTTAATTTTATATTCCAACTCTTCAACCTTACCGTTCAAAGTACGCATTTGCTCTTCTAACTGTCCGAGTCTCACCTGTACATCAGAAGATTTTTGCGGATTTTCTGCATTTTCACGATAATTTTGACGTTGCAACGACAAAACATCTTCACGCAAAGCAGAAATCTCACTCTGCAATGAAGATAAAGACTGAGCTTCTGCAGTTGAACCCCAGACGCATAATGCCGCGCCCATCAGCAAACATTTAATATTTCTCATAATATCTACTTCCTTAAAATGATATTAAACCATTGTAAATCTGCAAATAACATAATACGAATAAATCATAATCTCAAGATGAAAAATAGCATATTAGCACAACAAAAAAGAGAGATGCTTAATACAGCATCTCTCTTCTTAAACTCAGCTTAACCGAATTAGAAGCCTGCTTTTACAACAGTAACATCACGACGGTTTTGAGCCCAAGCTGCTTCGTTGTTACCTAAAACAGCTGGTCTTTCTTTACCATAAGAAATGGTAGAAATTCTGTCAGCAGCAATACCTTGAGATACTAAATATTGCTTAGCTGCGTTTGCACGACGAGCACCTAAAGCCAAGTTATATTCTCTTGTACCACGTTCATCGCAGTAACCTTGAACGATAACATTAACTTTCTCGTGTTTCTTCAACCATGCAACCTGAGTATCCAAAATTTCAGCTGAATTCTCAGTAATGGCAGAACTATCAAAAGCAAAATAAATTTTGTCTTCAGCATTAGCCATAAAGTCACGAGCCAATTTAGAATCACATTCACTGCCACCGAACAAACCGCCGTTAGCACCGAACAAAGAACATCCTGACAAGGCAATTACTGCGAACAAACTTAAAAGTTTTTTCATTTTATTTCTCCATATGGGTTTAATTTTCTTAATTGCTTAACAACTAATACAAGCATTAACTTAAGCAATAAAAATTTATTTTTCAATAACAAAAATGATAAATATGATAAAAAAGTAAAAAAATCGTATTATTTTTTTGTTTTATGAACAATAAAGTATAACTTTTCATCCATCCTAATTCTAAAGTGAGTTTTTACGATTCGAAAACAAAAAAAACGGAAGATAACTCCTCCGTTCTCATTTTGCTTAAGATTTTTCATTAATTGCTAAATCGACCCGATTCTGAAATTGTTCTGCTTGAGAAAGTGTTCCATATTTACCAATCAAAGCACTGAGAGCACCGACAACTGAAGAATTGCGAGCGTCTGCCGCAAAGTCAACCATATTCAAATGTGTGCATAACTGTATGACTTTCTCTTTTTGCTGGAGCTTTCCTGCATTATCCAATGACCACAACAACCCGATCAAGGCTTTTTGCTTTCCCTGCCAAAAAAAAGGATACTCGACCAGCAGCTGAAACCAACTGTCAAAATCCTCCGCAGACCAATCCGAAACATCACCTGTTGTCTCTGGAAAATTTTCCTGCACACGAGCCACCAACTTCTCGCGATAGAAATGATTATGATTAATCAATTCTTCAATCGCTGTTGTTTCTAAAAGATGGGTACTCATCTGCCTGTACACCTGACGCAATAGACTATAATCCTCTTTATGGGATTTATAATCTCCATATAAGTCTGAAATTTTTAACATAATAAATAAAGTATTTAATTAAATGAATAATATTTTTTCGCATAAAATATAAAACAAACCACCAAAGAGTCAACGAAAATAAGAGACCTCTGCCTCTCATTTTGATATTACTCTATAGGCACAATATCTATTTTATAACGATAATATTTTAACAACTCACAGTAATGCCGCCAATACCCTTTTTGCCCACACTCTATATTATCTATAATATCATAAGGGATATTTGTTTCCTTAGAAACTTGCTTGATTGTTTTTTGCTTTTGGATTCTCAACAGTCCCAATTTCGGACCAATAAGCTGTTTAATTTTCCGACCATTATTTTTCATATTTACTAAACTCCTTATTTTGTTAATTTAAAACAAAACTCGCCCCGAAAAAAAACGAAGCGAGGGAGTTAGCAACTGTTACCGAACAGTCTGTTGTATTCAATATATTCCAACAGCTCCCTCTTACAAAGGAGTTGTTTTCGGCAAGGAGTTGCTACACTCCGCAAACAGAACACCCGCTTGCAAATACAATAATAAATAAGAATATAAAAAATGCAACAAAAAAGGAGGTTATAAAAATAACCTCCTTTTCTTACTTCATACCATAGAATGTGATAAACCTTTGTGCTGCGCCGCAACTTTTTGACGACATGTACAACTAGCTACATTAGGAAAAAAGTTGCAAGCATGACAATGGTTTTGCACAATCCCTTAGGTACAAGTTTTTACTCGGCCGGAGCTTCTAACTGTCCGGCTTTTGTATCTTCTTCCTCAGCCTTGAGGGCTTGAATTTCCTTATCGTTTTGAGCTGCAACTTTCTTGAGTGAGCGCAAAACAGTACCTGTACCGGCAGGAATCAAACGACCGACAATGACATTTTCTTTCAGTCCGTCAAGATGATCAACTTTTCCTTCAACTGCAGCTTCTGTCAAGACACGCGTTGTCTCTTGGAAAGATGCAGCAGAAATAAATGATTTGGTCTGTAATGAAGCCTTGGTAATACCAAGCAATACAGGATCAGCAACAGCCGGTGTACCGTTTTCAGCAAGAATCTTCGCATTAGCCTCTTCAAAGACATCGCGATCGACCTGCTCGCCAACCAAGAATGTTGTATCACCCGGTTCAGTAATTTCTACCTTGCGCAGCATTTGAGAAACGATAACTTCAATGTGCTTATCGTTAATTTTAACACCTTGCAGACGGTAAACATCTTGAACTTCTTTAACGAGGTATTCAGCCAATTTTTCAACACCCAAGACACGCAAAATATCGTGTGGAGCAGGTGTACCCTCAACCAACATATCGCCTTTCTTAACTTGGTCACCATCTTGAACAACCAAGTGATGTCCCTTCGGAATCAGGTATTCAACAGGATTACCCTTCTTCGGAACAACAGTGATACGTTGTTTAGCTTTGTAGTCTTTACCGAACTCAACCATACCGTCAATATCAGAAATCAAAGCCTGATCCTTCGGACGGCGAGCTTCGAACAACTCAGCAACACGCGGCAAACCACCGGTAATATCTTTTGTCTTAGAGCTTTCTCTCGGAATACGAGCGATAACATCACCGACTTTAACCTCATCACCGTTTTCGACTGTCAAAATAGCATCAACAGACATATAGTAACGAACTTCTTTACCTGAGTCGTATGTAACGTGTTTACCTTTGGCATCTGTCAACATAATACTCGGTTTCAAACCGGCACTTGCCGAATTAGAACGCCAATCGACAACAACTTTAGAAACAATACCTGTGGTCTCATCAACACTTTCTTTAACAGAAACGTTATTGATTAAGTCAACCAGTTCAACTCGACCGGCTTTTTCAGTAATAACAGGAATTGTAAACGGATCCCACTCGGCAATCTTTTGACCTTTTTTAACCTTAGCACCTTCAGCCGCCAAAATCTTTGTACCATAAGGAACACGGTGACGAGATTTTTCACGACCTTGAGCATCAACGATAACAATCTCACAGTTACGAGACAAAACAATCAAATGACCGTTTGTATCTGTAACCGTATGGTTGTTCTCTAACTTCAATTCTCCGGCGAACGGAACTTCAACGCTTGCTTGTTCAGCAGACTTAGAAGCCGCACCACCGATGTGGAACGTACGCATCGTTAATTGGGTACCAGGTTCACCGATTGATTGAGCAGCGATAACACCGACAGCCTCACCGACATTAACCGGTGTACCGCGAGCCAAGTCACGACCATAACAAGCGGCACAAACACCATGCTCGCTCTCACATGTTAATACTGAACGAATCTTAACTTGTTCAACACCGGCTTTCTCAACAACGTCAACGTCATTTTCATCAATGAGCTTACCCTTTTTGACTAAAACTTCACCGGTTTCAGGATGAACAATATCTTCCTGAATAGTACGACCCAAAATACGTTCTCCGATAGAAACGATAACATTACCGCCGTCAACAACCGGACGAACAATAATGCCACGTTCTGTTCCGCAGTTTGTTTCCGTAATGACAACATCTTGTGCCACATCGACCAAACGACGAGTTAGGTAACCGGAGTTTGCTGTTTTCAAAGCAGTATCAGCCAAACCTTTACGAGCACCGTGGGTTGAATTAAAGTATTCCAACACCGTCAAACCTTCTTTAAAGTTTGAGATAATCGGTTGTTCAATAATTTCACCATTCGGTTTTGCCATCAAGCCACGCATACCTGCCAATTGACGCATTTGTGCAGCAGAACCACGCGCCCCTGAATGCGCCATCATGTAAACAGAGTTAATATAACCATGGTCAATCTTTGAAATATTTTTCATCATTTCATCGGCAATCTTATCTGTACAACTTGCCCAAATATCGACCACTTTGTTATATTTTTCACCTTTGGTAATTAAACCGTTTTGATATTGCTGTTCAAATTCTTTAACCTGAGCTTCAGTCTCGGCGATCAGTTCTTTCTTAGCGTCAGGAACAATCAAGTCGTCCTTACCGAAAGAAATACCGGATTTACAAGCATTCGTAAAGCCTAAGGTCATAATTTTATCGACGAACAAACAGGTCTCTTTTTGACCGCAGTGACGATAAACGATATCAATGATTTCACCGATTTCTTTCTTCTTAACCAAACGATTTACAAGAGAGAACGGAACATTTTTATGCTTCGGTAAAATTTGAGAAACCATAATACGTCCGGGGGTTGTATCAACAATACCATACTTGAATTCACCATCATCACTGACATATTCCATACGGCATTTAATTTTTGCATGTAAATCAACGGTCTTTTCAAATAAAGCCATTTCAACTTCATCAAAGTTTGCAAAAATTGAACCTTCGCCTTTTAAGCCGTCTGCCTCATAAGTCAGGTAATAAATACCCAAAACCATGTCTTGAGACGGAACGATAATCGGCTTACCTGATGCCGGAGATAAAATATTGTTGGTTGACATCATCAAAACGCGTGCTTCTAATTGAGCCTCAATTGATAACGGAACGTGAACAGCCATTTGGTCACCATCGAAGTCAGCATTAAATGCTGTACAAACGAGCGGATGCAGGTGAATAGCCTTACCTTCAACCAATACCGGTTCAAATGCCTGAATACCCAAACGGTGCAACGTCGGCGCACGGTTTAACAAAACAGGATGCTCTCTGATGACCTCTTCCAAGATATCCCAAACTTCCGGACGTTCTTTTTCAACCATACGCTTTGCAGCTTTAATGGTTGTCGCGTGTCCATACATCTCTAATTTTGCATAAACAAAAGGCTTAAACAATTCGAGTGCCATTTTCTTCGGCAAACCGCATTGATGAAGCTTGAGTTGCGGACCGACGGTAATAACCGAACGACCTGAGTAGTCAACACGCTTACCTAATAAGTTCTGACGGAAACGACCTTGTTTACCTTTGAGCATGTCAGACAAAGACTTCAGCGGACGCTTGTTTGTACCGGTAATTGCACGAGCGCGACGACCATTATCAAACAAAGCATCGACAGATTCTTGTAACATTCTCTTTTCATTACGAATAATGATATCCGGCGCGTGCAATTCAATCAATCTCTTCAAACGATTGTTACGATTGATAACACGACGATACAAATCGTTCAAATCAGAGGTAGCAAAACGACCACCATCTAACGGAACTAATGGACGCAACTCAGGCGGAATAACCGGCAAAACATCCAAAATCATCCATTCTGGTTTGGTATTTGAGTCAATAAAAGACTCAACAATCTTCAAACGGCGAACTAATTTTTTACGTTTAGCCTCACTGTTATTATCCTTGAGTTCTTCACGCATCTGCGCACGTTCAGCTTCCAAATCAATATTAGAAAGAATTTCCTTCAAGGCTTCAGCACCGATTCCGGCACGGAAAGAATCTTCACCATATTGATCAATTGCTTCTTGGTATTGTTCTTCAGAGAGCAACTCATTAACAGCCAAAGGTGTTAAACCCGGCTCAATAACGATGTAGCTCTCAAAGTACAAAACACGCTCCAAAGCTTTCATCGGAATATCTGTTAATAAAGAGATACGCGACGGTAAAGACTTCAAAAACCAGATATGCGCAACCGGCGCAGCCAATTCAATATGTCCCATACGCTCACGACGAACTTTAGACAAGGTAACTTCAACACCGCACTTTTCGCAAACAATACCGCGATATTTCATTCTCTTGTACTTGCCGCACAAGCATTCATAATCCTTAACCGGACCGAAAATACGAGCGCAGAACAAGCCGTCTCTTTCAGGCTTGAAGGTACGATAGTTAATCGTTTCCGGTTTTTTAACTTCGCCATATGACCAAGAACGAATTTGCTCCGGAGAGGCGATTGAGATTTTAATTTGATCAAAAGATTCACCTGAAACTTGCTGACCAAAAAACTTCATAACTTCATTCATTAGTAATAAACTCCTCTTCCTTAAACAGCTTCGTTAATCATTTCAACATTCAGGCACAAAGATTTAATTTCTTTGACCAAAACGTTAAATGACTCAGGAACACCGGCCTCAAAGCCATCATCACCACGAACAATCGCTTCATAAACCTTTGTGCGTCCATTAACATCATCTGACTTAACAGTTAACATCTCTTGCAAAGTATAAGCAGCACCATATGCCTGCAATGCCCATACTTCCATTTCACCGAAACGTTGACCACCGAATTGAGCCTTACCACCCAGAGGTTGTTGTGTAACCAAAGAGTACGGACCGACTGAACGAGCATGCATCTTTTCATCAACAATGTGGTGCAGTTTAATCATATAAATGATACCAACCGTAACTTTACGATCAAATTTTTCACCTGTACGACCATCATACAAATCAATTTGACCTGAAGTCGGTAATCCTGCCATATTCAACATCTTATTGATGTCATCTTCATGAGCACCATCAAATACCGGTGTTGCCATCGGAACACCATTTTTCAAGTGCTCGACCATCTCGACTTTTTCTTGTGCCGTTAACGGATTAACATCACGTTTAAACTGTTTCTCTCCATAAACTTCTTTTAATTTCTTATTCAAGTCATCAAGAGAAGCCTCGCCACGCTTATATTGCTCGCACATTTCGTTTAATTGACGACCTAATTCTTTTGCTGCCCAACCTAAGTGAGTTTCCAGAATTTGACCGACATTCATACGACTTGGCACGCCTAACGGGTTCAAAACGATATCAACCGGCGTACCATCTTCCATATACGGCATATTTTCTAATGGTAGAATACGAGAAATCGTACCCTTGTTACCGTGGCGTCCGGCAATTTTATCACCGGTTTGAATTTTACGTTTTGTCGCAATAAAGACTTTAACCATCTTCAAAACGCCCGGCAACAAATCATCACCGCGTTGAACTTTTTCAACTTTGTCTTCAAAATGTTTCTGGGCACGTTCTGCACGAGCATCGAAGGCTGCACAGAACTCTTCAATCTTAGACATTGTTTCGTCATCTTTAACGACAATCTTGCGCCATTGAGAAGAAGGAACAGCCTCAAGCATTTCTTCAGTCAACTTAGCCTTTTTAGAAATCCCCTTTGGCGCATCAACGACTTCCTGTCCTAATAGCATTGATTTCATACGAGCATCAAACGAACGACGAATAATTGCAATTTCATCATCACGGTCTTTAGCTAATTGAGAAATTTCTTCCTGTTCAATAGATAAAGCACGCTCATCTTTCTCAACACCACGGCGAGAAAAGACATGAACATCAACCACAATACCTTCAATACCCGGTTGGACACGCAAAGAAGTATCACGAACATCAGAGGCTTTTTCACCAAAGATAGCACGCAATAATTTTTCTTCAGGGGTAACAGGAGATTCACCTTTTGGTGTCACCTTACCGACCAAAATATCACCGGCCTTAACTTCGGCTCCGATATAAACAATACCGGCTTCATCAAGATTGCGGAGAGCATCTTCACCCACATTCGGAATATCACGAGTGATTTCTTCTTGTCCGAGTTTCGTATCACGCGCCATAACCTCAAACTCTTCAATATGTAAAGAAGTAAAGACATCATCACGAGAAATACGTTCAGAAAGAAGAATAGCATCTTCGTAATTCAAACCGTTCCATGGCATAAAGGCCACCAAAACGTTTTTACCTAAAGCCAATTCACCCATTTCCGTACACGGACCATCGGCCATAATATCACCGGCTTTAACATGGTCACCGACTTTAACCAAAGGAACTTGGTTAATACAGGTATTTTGGTTAGAACGACGGAATTTTTGCAGTTTGTAAATTTCAACACCGGCATCAGAAACGTTTTCACTCAAAGAACGAACAACGATTCGATTTGCATCAACGGCATCAACAATACCGTCATATTTACAAACAACGGTTGCACCGGAATCTTTTGCAACAGCTTCTTCCATACCTGTACCGACAAGAGGAGCTTCAGAACGCAACAACGGCACACCTTGACGTTGCATGTTTGCGCCCATCAATGCACGGTTAGCATCGTCATTTTCCAAAAACGGAATCAAAGCCGTTGCCACAGAAACTAACTGCTGCGGAGAAACGTCGATGTATTCGATTTCTTCCGGACGTGCAAACTCAAATTCACCGGCACGGCGGCAAGCAATCAAATCATTCTCAAAATGACCGTCATCTTTAACTTTAGCATTTGCCTCAGCAATCAGGTGTTTACCCTCTTGGTCTGCAGACAAATATTCAACTTCTTTTGTAACTTTACCCTTAACAACTTTACGATACGGACACTCAATAAAGCCGTATTTGTTAATACGAGCATAAGTAGACAAAGAGTTAATCAAACCGATATTCGGACCTTCCGGTGTTTCAATCGGACAGATACGACCATAGTGCGTCGGATGCACGTCACGGACTTCAAAGCCGGCACGGTCACGAGACAAGCCGCCCGGTCCTAATGCAGACAAACGACGTTTGTGCGTAATTTCAGACAATGGATTATTCTGATCCATAAATTGGGATAACTGAGAAGAACCGAAAAACTCTCTGATAACAGAGGCAATCGGTTTTGCGTTAACCAAATCTTGCGGCTTAACATTGTTCAAAACTTCACTGCTCATACGTTCGCGGATAGCGCGTTCCATTCTGAGCAAACCCATGCGATATTGGTTTTCCATCAATTCGCCGACAGAACGAACACGACGGTTTCCGAGGTGGTCAATATCATCGACCTCGCCTTTACCATCACGCAATTCGACCAAATGTTTAACGATTCGTAAGATATCATCCTTACGCAAAACGCAGCAAGTATCCGGAGCTTCTTCAAACGGAATATCTAAAGCCGCATTCATCTTAACACGACCGACTGATGATAAATCATAACGTTCATTATCAAAGAATAAACCACGGAATAAGATATCTGCCGTTTCATATGTCGGCGGTTCACCCGGACGCATAACACGATAGATATCAAGCAAAGCCTCTTCACGACAAGTATTCTTATCTGCCTCTAGGGTATTACGAATATAAGGCCCGACATTGACACCATCAATAAACAGCGTTTTAATTTCTGAAATTTTAGCGTCTTTAATTTTTTCGAGCAACTCTTCATTCAACTCAGCACCGGCCTCGGCAATAACCTCACCTGTCTTACTGTCGATAATAGCCGTAGCTAAAAACTTACCAAACAACTGATTCGGAGCAACTCGGAAATATTCCAAACCATCATCAATCAATTTTTGGGCAGAACGAGCATTTAATTTTTTGCCTGCCTCCCAAACAGTTTTTCCTGTTTTTGCGTCAACTAAATCAAAATCAAATTTTGTACCTTTAACATGCTCGGGAACAAATTTAACTTTCCAGTTTTTCTTATCAGACAAATAAGATTCCGTCTCATAGAAATAAGCCAAAATTTCTTCTTTATCCATACCTTTAATTTCAGCAGGATCAATTGTTTTGCCCTGCTTTGCCAAAGCCTTAATTTTTGCTTCGGTCTCTTTTGAATACAAAGAGTAGAGAATAGAAGTAACCGGTAATTTACGACGGCGGTCAATACGCGCATAAACCAAATCTTTAGCATCAAATTCAAAATCCAACCAAGAACCGCGATAAGGAATAACGCGTGCGGCAAATAAATACTTACCGGAAGAAATCGTTTTTCCCTTGTCATGATCAAAGAAAACTCCGGGAGAACGGTGCATCTGAGAAACAACAACACGTTCCGTACCATTAAAAATAAACGTACCTTTCTCGGTCATCAAGGGCAAATCACCCATATAAACATCTTGCTCTTTAATGTCATGGATAGATTTTGCACCGGTTGCATCATCCGTATCCCAAACAACCAAACGTAAGGTAGCTTTAACCGGAGCAGCATATGTCATATCGCGCTTAACGCATTCATCAACATCATACTTCGGCTCCTCAAGTTCGTACTTAACGAATTCAAGCTCACCATTACCTGAAAAATCTCTGATTGGAAAAATAGATTTAAAAACATTCTCCAAACCAAACTCGCAATTTTTATTTTCAATAAAATCTGCATAAGAGCCTGTTTGGACTTCAATCAAACTCGGCATATCCGACACAGCGTCGATTCGGCCGAAAGTTCTTCTTACACGCCGTTTACCCGTATAAGATTCTTTCATTGAGTTCATCCTTTTTTGTTAAATTCCGCGACCATTCCGACAAACCATAACGATTCGCACCCCGTCAACAGAAGGTTAATATTTATTTGTAAAATGAAAATCATCAAACCATAGGGAACAAAGCCTGACACGTTACTGGTGTGCCGCCCCTCTTGATGAGAAAACCTAAAATAATTGCATGCAATTGCCGCACATTGCGGTAAAATTCGGCGCATAATAGACTCCTATTTTCGATTCTTGCAAGCAAAAAATGCAGTCACTTACAAAAAATTTTTTTATGACAAAATATCAAATCTAATACCTTGACATTCACCATAAAATATAATCCCTTAACAATCATCAGGATGATTATTCTTATGCAAGACAAAAAAACATCAAAATTGATTATGATAACAGTATTTTAGCCATCAGCCATTCTTTACTAAAGCATTTTGATTGCACTTCTGATTATGCCTCACTTTCTTTCCGTATTTGCAACTTTATTGACAAACCGCAAATATATCTTTAGTGTAACGGTAATTTTCATGGCACAAAAAGTAATTATGACAGAGGTAAAAATGGGAAAAACAGTTTTTCTAATGGTATGTTTAATCTTGCTATTTATGTACGTTGGTGATGCGATTGCCGGTCAGGAAGGCATGATAACGGCCTTCTGGATGGCTTGCGGTATGAATGTCATCAGTTACTTTTTCAGCGACACCCTTGTTCTAAAGCAATATCGCGCAAAAGAGGTAAATAACCAAAATGAGCCTGAGTTGTATCAAATTGTCGCTCGCTTAGCAGCGGCAGCTCAATTGCCTATGCCTAAAGTTTATATTATTCCCGAGCAAGTACCTAACGCATTTGCCACCGGACGTAACCCCAAGCACGCTGCTGTTGCGGCAACCCAAGGACTATTAGAACTCATGTCCCCACAAGAGCTTGAAGGTGTTTTAGCACATGAAATGAGCCATGTTCGTCATTATGATATTCTGATTGGCTCAGTTGCTGCAATATTTGCCGGAGCCATTGCTATGTTAGGACGCTCCGTCAGAAATCCATCAACAAGCGATTCGTCTGCCGGAACTTCTCGCATTGGTGTTTTAGGAATCATTCTAGTTCCATTGGCGGCAACTGTTATTCAAATGGCCATCTCACGCACCAGAGAATACAAAGCTGACGAAGGCTCTGCATATTTGACAGGTCATCCAGAATGGTTAATCTCCGCTTTATCAAAACTTGACGGCTATGCCAAAAATTATCAAATTCAACGGGCAAGCCGCCAAACAGCACATTTGTTTATTGTAAACCCCTTTAGCGGCGTATCCGGTCTGAGTAATTTGTTCAGCACTCACCCAAGCACAGCAGACCGAATTGCTCAATTAGAAAAGATAGGGCGTTCTTTATCATAACACACCGTTGATTTTCTTCTTTAATTAATTGTCTCTAAAAAGAAAAATATTTTAATTTAGAAAACATTTCGGTCATTCCGATTCGTAAACAACATAAGCCGCAAAAACTCGGTCAATGCATTTTATTTTATGAACGTTAGGACATATTTAAGCATTTCAGGTATATACCAAAAGACATCTAATTTAGCGCAGGATAGTATGCTAAAATTGTTTGCAAGGACAATTAAAAAAACTATAATGCATAATAGAGATTAAAACTTTAATTTTAGGAGATAAAAATGGGTAATGAGCCTTGTTTAGGTTGCCAAGTCGGCGAAAAATGGCGCAAAAAACGCGGGTCCCTGATTATGGCCTTGCATGAAATTCAAGGTGCAAAAGGCTATGTTGATTGGGAAGATGCCATGAAATTAGCAGAAACAATGGAAATTCCATTGGCTCGCATATATGAAGTTTTGACATTCTATAACTTTTTCAAATTAGTAGCTCCTGGCAAGGCCGTTATTTCTGTTTGTACAGGTACAGCGTGCTATCTTAAAGGAAATGATAAAGTTTTGGAAAAATTCAAATCAGAACTCAACATTAAAGAAGGCGAAAGCACGCCGGATGGTCTTTTTCACCTGCAATGCGTTCGTTGTGTCGGCTGTTGCGGTTTAGCACCGGTTTGTGTTGTGAACGGTAAGACTTATGGTCGTATGACTCCAGAACAAGTGCCTGAAATCATAAACGAATGGCGCGAAACATTTAAAGGAGCTTAAAACATGGCTGATATGACTGAAATTATGAAAAAATTTGATATTCATGAAATTGCAAAAAATAAACTTGCAGAAATTGAAAAATATGAATGCAGTATTTATTGCTGTCATTCGACCGGTTGCAAATCTTCCGGAAGTGATGATTTGATAGCTCTCATTCATGAATTCTTGGAAGAAAAAGGTTTAACTGATAAAGTTCGCGTTGTAGCGACCGGTTGTATGGGACTTTGCGCTCAAGGACCTTTGATCAGAGTAGAAATAAAAGGCAAAAAAGACATTTTGTTTAAGCGTCTGAATAAAGAAGCTACAAGTTTGATTATGGAAAAATATGTTGCTCCGGCACTGAATTCTCAAAAAGAATTAGCTGTAGACGACGCTCTGCTGCCATACGTTTTATCCTTAGATTTACCCTTCTTCAAAAAGCAAGAAAAAGTCGTTTTGAAGAATGCCGGACACATTGATCCTGAGGATATTACCGAGTATATGGCTCGTGGTGGTTACTTAGCTTTAGAAAAAGCCTTAAAAACGATGACCCCTGCGCAGGTTGTTGATGAGATTAAAAAGTCAGGGTTACGCGGTCGTGGCGGTGGCGGTTTCTCTACCGGTATGAAGTGGGAATTAGCGGCTAAAGTT
Source organism: Alphaproteobacteria bacterium (assembly GCA_017477185.1). Taxonomy (GTDB): domain Bacteria; phylum Pseudomonadota; class Alphaproteobacteria; order RF32; family CAG-239; genus Scatocola. Next base: position 17,706 of record JAFUXF010000035.1, read on the forward strand.
CCGACTATTGATGAAAAATTTATTATCTGTAATGGTGATGAGGGAGACCCCGGAGCCTACATGGATCGTTCTATTTTGGAGGGTGATCCGCATGCGGTTATTGAAGGCATGATGATTGCTGCTTATGCCATAGGTGCGACAGAAGGTTGGTTCTATGTTCGTGCCGAATATCCGTTGGCGGTTGAAAGATTAAAGAAAGCTATTCAGGCTTGCAAAAAGAATATGTTGCTCGGCAAGAATATTATGGGAACAAATTTCTCGTTTAATGTTGATATTCGTCTCGGAGCCGGTGCATTTGTTTGTGGTGAGGAAACGGCGTTGATTCACTCTATTGAAGGGGCACGCGGGACACCACGTCCGAGACCGCCTTATCCGACAAATAAGGGGTTGTGGGAGAAACCGTCATGTGTTAACAACGTTGAAACGTTGGCTAACGTTTCTAAGATTTTGCTCAAAGGAGCAGATTGGTTTGCTTCTTTTGGGACGGAAACCTCTAAAGGAACAAAAGTCTTTGCCTTAACCGGTCAGGTCGAGCATTCAGGCTTGATTGAAGTCCCAATGGGAACGACAATTAACGAAATTGTTAATGAGATTGGTGGAGGTGTTCCTCAAGGCAAAACATTAAAAGCTGTCCAAACCGGCGGACCATCCGGTGGTGTGATTCCGGCCAAATACATGGATATGCCGGTTTGCTATGAAGAATTGAAAAAGCTCGGCTCTATTATGGGTTCCGGCGGTATGATTGTCATTGATGATTCTTCTGATATGGTTTCCTTAGCTAAGTTTTATCTGGACTTTACTGTTGATGAATCTTGCGGAAAGTGCGCGCCATGCCGTATCGGTGGAAAACAAATGTTAATTCTTCTGGATAAGATTAACCGCGGCCGTGGCAAGAAAAAGGATTTAGAGCAGCTGAAAAAAATCGCCTATGCTATGCAAAAAGCTTCTCTTTGCGGCTTAGGTCAAACAGCACCAAATCCGGTTTTATCAACCCTTCGTTTTTATGAAGATGAATACACAAATAAGTTGCTTGACGGTAAAGAGAAGGAGTAATTGCAATGGTTAAATTAAAAATAGATAATATTGATGTTGAAGTTGATGCCGGTACAAGCATTCTGGATGCAGCAAGAAAAGTTCAAATAAATATCCCCACTCTTTGTAAGCACCCTGACGTTGACCCCAGTGCCGGTTGCGGTATGTGTATCGTTAAGGTTGGCGGAAGAATTATGCGTTCTTGCTGTACACCGGTTTCTGAAGGCATGGAAATTGTTACCAATGATGAGGAATTAACCGATATCAGAAAGACCGTTTTGAAACTTATTTTGAGTAACCACCCGAATGATTGCTTGAGTTGTTCAAGAAACGGTCAATGCGAATTACAGGACATGACGGCAGAAATGGGGATTGATCAAAATGAAATTATCAAGATGATTTCCCAAGAGCCTAAAGATGATACCTCAAAAGCGATTGTTTTGGATCCGTCAAAATGTATTGTTTGCGGTCGCTGTGTTAATATCTGTCAGAATGTGCAAAATGTTTGGGCTTTAAGTTATTTGCATCGTGGCTTTGTCACTAAGATTACCGGTGCAAATGATACAAAATTGGCTGATTCTCCGTGTATCAGATGTGGTCAATGTGCTGCCCATTGCCCGACCGGTGCGATTACTGATTATGATAATACGCAACGTGTTGCCGCATTATTGAACAATAAAGAAAATATCACGGTTGTTCAAATTGCTCCGGCAGTGCGTGTTGCTTTGGGCGAAGAATTCGGTTTTGATTTTGGCACAAATTTAACCGGAAAAATTTATGCTGCTTTGCGCCGTTTGGGATTTGCTAAAGTATTCGATACAAATTTCGGGGCAGACTTAACAATTATCGAAGAAGCCTCTGAGTTCGTTAAACGCTTTACAAATAACGACCATTTACCAATGTTTACTTCTTGCTGTCCGGCGTGGGTTGATTATATGGAAAAATATTATCCGGAGAATATTCCAAATTTATCTTCTTGCAAATCTCCACACCAAATGGTTGGGGCAATTGCAAAAACTTATTGGGCAGAAAAAGCCGGCGTTGATGCCTCTAAGGTAAAGGTCGTTTCGGTTATGCCGTGTACTGCTAAAAAGTGGGAAATCGGGCGTGATGAAACGATGAATTCATCCGGATATAAAGATGTTGATGAAGTTATTACAACTCGTGAACTAGCTAAAATGATTAAGGCCGCCGGAATAAACTTCAAGAATTTGAAAGAAGAGGAAGCGGATAATCCGCTCGGAGAGTATTCCGGTGCGGCGACGATTTTTGGTGTTACCGGCGGTGTAATGACAGCGGCCTTGAGAACGGCTTATTTCTACATTACCGGCAAAGAACTTAAAAAATTAAACTTTAAGGATATTGAGGGCTTAGAAGCCGTTAAGGTTGCTGAGATTGATATCAAAAAGATAAAAGTTCGCATTGCGGTTGTTAATGGAGTCGGTCACGTTGCACCTGTGATGGAGGCTATCCGTAAAGCACAAGCTGACGGGACAGAATTGCCATATCATTTTGTTGAAGTTATGGCTTGTCCGGGTGGCTGTATTGCCGGAGGTGGACAACCACGCGTTATGGGCGCAACTTTTGATAAACCTTGGGGTATTAATGATGAAATTCGTAAACTCCGTTCTCAAGGTTTGAATACGGAAGATGAGGAGGCTAAAAACCGCTTGTCTCACAAAAATAAATCCATTCAGAAGTTATACAAGGATTATTTGGGTGAGGCTGGAGGAGAGAAATCCCATCATTTGTTGCATACAAAATATCAAAAACGTAACTTATATAAAATATAATCAAAAAATCCTCCCGAATGGGAGGATTTTTTTTCTTCATAAATTGACACTTACAAAAAAGAGTATATTTTAATAATATGAAACAAATAAATTAGACAAGGAGAAAACGTCATGACAGATCAAATCGCCAATGTTGGAATTTTAGTAAAAGACTTTAGCAAAGTGCCTGAAATCAACGCTATTTTGCACGCCTATTCTGACAACATCTTAAATAGAAGCGGTATGCCGTATCGTGAAAAAAATGTACGTTTAATCAATGTAACGCTGGAGACATCTCCTAAAATTGTAAATGAGTTAAGCACAAAACTCTCCGCCATAAATGGAGTCAGTTCAAAAATTATGACATTTGAGCTATAAATCATACCTGATTTTGTAAAAAACGCTCTTTACGAGCGTTTTTTTATTACACAAAAATATTGACAAATTTTTCAAATGTAGTATAAACAACAGCACTTATATATTTTTATTAACTTATTGTTTCACTTTTAAAATAAAGCTTATGGATAAAAAAGAAGCTATCCAGAAAGTTCTGGAAATGATTTGGAGCAACCAACCGGCCTCTAAGGTCATTGAGGCCATGCAGAAAAATGAGGTAACTCCTGCCGAAATTATGGAGGCTCTGAGCAAGCCTAAGCCCCAGAGTGGTGAACGTTTTGATCTTCTCATCGAAGAAGACGGCGAATTCAAGCGCGTACCTTTCGATGAAGGGAAAGACAAAAAGCCCAAGGCCATCTTCCCTCTCAACGGCTTCCCGACGTACTTGTATCTGGAAGAGACAGGAATGCAACTGTTCCCCGATCTGAAGGACAAGGAGCGACTGATGGACGAGCACCTGTGTATGCTTATCAAACCCATTCGCCACGAACTCAACGACAAACTCGAAGTTTTGGGCAAGGCTCCTCTCCGCGGAGAATACTGGCTGAACGGCCACGAGTTCTCAGGAACCGGCTATTGGACGGTCAAGTTCTATGAAGGAGAGTTGAAGTGGATACCGAGAGAGATTGAGTACAACAGCCCCAAGCACACCGCCAAGGTTCGCTACATCGGTTTCCTGAACTAAAAAAAACACCCAAGGAACATTCCTTGGGTGTTTTTTAACTTTTGATAGGAAACATCAAACAATCTACAAACTAATTAACATCCCCTAACACAACTGTTTCCCTAAAATAAGTTACATTTTGCAAGAATAACATTATACATACTCTGCGACGCCTGCGCAGAAGCGACAAAAAAACACCCTCTTGGGTGTTTTGGCGGTGTAGAATAACTTTACGGTATCCGGCATACTAAAGCTACTAATCTACTACCTACAATAACAGGGAAACTACAGGGAAATTTTAATCTTTTTAATTAGGTATTTTATCTCGAGCCGCCTGAAAATATTAGCACTTTCGCTTTTGAAGGCCAAAAATTATCAGGGAATTTAAAACGAAAAACAGGGATTTTTTTATTATGATAAACTATTTAATTTCTAAATACTTTGACAGTCTTTCCGTTTCTATACTTACTTGCCACCCTTCATAATTTTCAAGATATTTATTAATAAACACATCTTTATCAGATTTTAATTTAGGATCATCTGGGAAATCATGTTCATGGATATATTGAACTATATTTTCTACAAAAGTTTTGTTTGAAATAAATAATCTTTGTTGCCCAGAACATATCAATTTAGATATGATATTGAAAACTTTTCTAGGAAAACATGGTAAATCTCTTAATAAATTATCCTCTATCATAAATAACTGGATAGGTATATCATAATCAACCACTAAACCATGCATCCGAGTAATTATCCATTCAGGATCAAATTGATTACATTGATACCATCTTTCAAATTGTGATAAAACTTCTTTGTATTTGGCTTCTTTCCCTTTTACATATTGCAATAACCATTCCCAAAATTTGGTAAATCTTTCAATAATCTTTTGATCAACAATTTGACTTGGGTTATCTCTGTGCCACATAGAGAAACCTATATAATTAACAAATTCCACTTGTTTCTGATAATTATTTAAACCATCAAATAACCATTTAATTATATCAGAATCTAAATCAAACAACCCTTTACCATAATATATAACTAAAAAATCACTTATCCGAGAATCTTCTGTTTTGGTTTGTTCATTTTCAGAATATACCTGATTCTTTAGTGCATATAGAAATTTAGATTCAAGAACAGAAAACATATTATCAAATATTTTTGAATAATCTATATAAGTAGCAAAAGTAATTTCAAATATATGGCGTTTTCCTACATTTTCTGGAAATAAATTATCAATATTACTTTCCACAACAGTTGGTATAGCATAATGCATCCATGGAAGCATATGAGCAAAAATAGCATACGTTTCAATATATGAAGGTTTTTTCAGCAATCTATCTATAATCGGAGTAACATCATCTAATGATTTATCATTATTTTTCTTCCAAATAAGATAAAGAACTAATCCTTCTACAGACTTTCCATGTAAAGAATTAATTGCTGATGTCAAATAATCTCCCAAATCTTTAGCATTTTCTTCTTTTACTTTGGTCGCTAAATGTTTATCTTCCATAAAACACAATTCTTTTAGTATATTAAAAGCCTTATCTATATATTCATCTGCTAAATCTTGCAGATTATCTTTATGCTTAAAAGCTTTTGCAAGCAAATCAGCAACTACTGCTTTAGCATTATGCCAATCATTATCTCCGTCATGAAATCTGTGATGACCTTCAAAAATATTATTTTGATTAACTACCCAAGAACCAAAATTAATTATATTTTGCCATTGTATATTTGATATTTTTTCAACATCTCTTAGTCCTGATAACATATAATGTATATACGTTGGATCTTTAATTTCTTTTGTCTTTTCTAACTGATTTAAATACTTTTCTGGATTTGATATAGCATCAGTTCTGATAGATTCGGCCAAACCTATCTCTGAAATACTAATATCTGCATTATCCGCTTTCCAAGAATTAACAAATTCAACAATTTCATCAATTGATTTTTCTGATAAATCTTTTGTATCTATAGGAGAAGCCATAAAGCCACTTTCTATCCAAAATAACATATCTGGATGGTCATCATATTTTTTCTCCTTTCCATTTTCATCATATAAAATTGATTGATATTTTTTCAGCAAATCTGGTGATAAAAATTTTTTAATAGGAAGTAATTTACGTAGCCGCCATATATCCTTTTTGTATTGAGCGCTAAATTGAGGCTCATCTTTTTCATAATAGTCTCCTTCTGGACCTTCATCTATATAATTTAATATAATTTTTTGAGCACTTTCAGAAAGTTGACTAAACTTTTCTTGCATTAATAAATAATATTCGTGATGATATGTACTACTGTCAAAAATATCCTTATTTGTAAGATACTTTATCAATAAATCTTTATTATATTTATCGCTTATTCTTAATAAATATAATATAATTCTTGTCATAGTTGGACAATTTGAATTTTCCAGTAATTCAAAAATTTTTTGATTATCCTTTAGATCTCTCTTTTGAATTAAATTAAAAGACATATCCCTAATTTCAGATACTAAAATGTATAGAGGATCACTTTTCTTATATAAATCTTGAACATGAGTTTCTATAGCTGAACGATGAATCCAATCTAGCTCGTAATAGCGTTCTATTTCATCCTTAACTAGTCCAGAAATCATATCTTCAGATACTATTGCTACATATAAATGCAATAAATCATCTTCAAAATCTGAGAAAAGGCTATTAATTATTTTTATAAGTTGCTCATATCCATACCCTGCATTAACTATTTTAATACTCGGACTAAAAGATTCTCTGAAACTATATTTATCTTTAGTTAATTTAATGGATAGCAAATTTCTACAAATAGCTAATGCTAAAAATTTATTAACATTTTTTAATCTTTCCAATATTTGCTTTACAACAACATTATCCAGCCATCCCAATAAATCTAATTTCTGTATACTCTCATTATAAATGACCATAATTTTGTTAAATTCTTTATCGGGCAATTTAATTGCCAGAGATATCATTTTCTCAATAAACCACCAATTAGGATTCGGACTTTCTTTTATTTCAGATAAAATTGGTTGTATAAAATCCATAATTTTATCTGGAATCTCAGATGCTACCTTACACAAATATGGAAAAGCTGTCCATTCTATATACTCTTGACCTGAGTCATTTGTATTTTTATTATACTCCAAAAGATTTTGTTCCTTAAGTATTTCAAACCACTCAGGATTTTCCAATTTAGCAAAAAATTGTTGTATTAAATTACCTTTCAGATTGGCTAATACCAAATCAATCTGCTTTTGTGTTGGTTTCTTCCAAGATGTCATCTAAAACCTCTTTTACTTCCATATATTGTGGTTGTTCTAATTGTTTTATATAACTTTCAATTATTTGAATATTATTTAGCAAATCCTCATTTGATATAGTATGAAATCTTTTATTAAAGTGCCTCAAGCTATCTATAATACGTTTTGCCTTTTTAACATTCTCAATAAATGTTTGGAGATCCTCTCGAGTCTTTTCTCTTTCATTCTTGTCAGAAGATTCAATTTTAAGTGCAAGTTTAGGATTTTTTGATAACAATGTTTCTGACAGCTTAGCTTTTTCATTTTGCAATGATTTAAATTTTTGCCAATTATCCCTATCATTCACAAACTTTTCTATTTCTTCATCACTCAATTGTCCTTTTTTAACAAAATCAATAGTTTTTATAGCTACAACAACTTGGGATTTCATCAATGTCTCTTCAGTTCTAATAATTGCATCTATTAATTCTCTAAAACAATGTGCAACAACAGATTGCCTAGCGGGAAAATCATTTATTTGTAATATATAAATTCCGGCTAAATATATCTTTTCGGCATCTTCGCTAATACTTTTCAGTATTTCTCTAATATTCTGTCTTTCAGGATCTAAATTTTTTGCAAAATATTCTTCCATTGTTGTGGATACATAATTTTCCATAAATTTAGAATACATATCACCATTCATATCTTCCTCTATAATAGGCATTTGTTACAAAACTATCTCTTCTCAATCTCTTTCTTTTTGTCCTTCTTCGGTAGGTAGTTTTCATCGGTAACGACGGATTTGCCGGTTTCTTCTTCATATTTTTCTTTAGCAACGCGGGCGACATTACCACCACGACGAGCGGCCTTTTTATTTTCCGCCATTCCGGTTGCTTCCATATTTTCTGCCACCTGACGCGTTGAAAGCTCTGCCAAAGCTGTAAAGATAAGTTCTGCCTCGCTCATATGGTCACGCAAATTTTGCGATTTCAAACCTTTAAGCTGTTTATGTTCTTTAACAGACAGTCCAGACCACTCCTGATGAATGATATTGGTCAAAATCGCATATTCCTCATCTTTGGTAATTTCGTGATCTTTCCAATAATCCGTCAACTTATTACGAGTTTCTTGTCCCATCATACGTTGCTGAATCCATTTTTCGGAATGTCCGAGTTTTTGCCAATTCTCGCGGGCACGATCAATACTCAAAGCAGGATCAACCGTTTCTTTCATCCGCTCATAGCCGACTCGAGCAAGCCATTGTTTAATCGGTTCAGCTTTAGGACTCGGAACGGATTGGACAATACGCAACATTGTTTCTGCATCAGCTGCATCCGTTTCCCGCATTTTGCCATCAGGAGCCATCATTTTCAACTGTCCGATTTTTTCGGACACTTCAATATATCCCTCATTTGTCAGCTTTTTCTTTAGATCAGACCAATATTTACGCGGTCTTTCACTTTCTGTTAAAATTGCAATTACATCAATTACAGAAAAGTACCAAATATCCTTTTTTTCGTCATAAACTGAGCGAATTTTGCTTTGCTCAAACAGTTTTATATCGTTTTTCATATATGTTTCCTCAGATTTTCATTGATTTTAGTTTACCTCTTTCAGCTAAAGAATCAAGGAAACAAGCGAATAATTAACGAATATTTAGAAAATACTCTTGATTTTCTCGTTCAAAAGAGCATTTGTTGCAATCGGAGATTTAAAATGTATAAAAAACCACCGATAGAATACCAATTCAAAAAAGGACAATCAGGAAATCCTCAAGGAAGGCCAAATGTTTCCGATACAGCACTTTTAGAGATATTAAAGGATTTTTGGGATATTTTAATAAAAGCAAAGCAAAAAGATAAATCTGCCCGAAAAAAGCTAAGTGCAATCAGAAAAATATTAAAAAATTAAGCCACCTTATTTTTACTATCTAAAAGTTGTAAAATTTCAATGTGTTGTTCACTTTGTTTGGCATACTCATAAGCTGTTTTTCCCTTATTATCCTGAACATTAATATCAACACCTAGAGAAATTAAAGTTTTTATGGTTTTTGAATTATTAAGCTTTTCACAAGCATATATCAAAGCTGTTCGACCATTGTTATCTTTTGCATTTATATCCGCCCCTAAAGAAATCATTTTATTAAGCAATTCGGGTTTAGCTTTTAAGCTGCATATCGTCATAAATAATGTTCCTCCCTCATTATTACGAGTATTAATTTCCGCTCCAAGATTTACAAGAAGATCTAGCGTTTCCAGATTTTTATTTGATAAACAAGAGAACAAAACCGCACAGCCAAAATCTTTTCTTAAATCAACTTTAACTCCTGCTTTTATTAAGAATTTTATGATTTCTGCATCTGCCCCATAAAGACAAGCAGAACCGAATATTGTTTTCCCGTACTCATCTTGAGCATTTAAATCTACCCCGTTAGATACTTCTTGTTTAATATCCTCTAATGTGGCTGTTTGCCACCATTCTTTAGATAATAGATTTAGGGATTCTTTTTGTGCCATTGTGTATTTACCTCCAATTATCAAGCAAAACTATAGCTCATTATTTCAAGCCAATCTACATGATATTCCTTTGATATTTGATTACATATTTCTTTGCTTTCAGAGCACAATCTTTCTTGAATAGAATGTCCGTGATTTTTCTCAATAGCTTTAAGGAAAATTTCTTTCTCTTCATCATTAAAATCATCGGCATACATACCTTCCGGAGATTCTAAAGCTTTTATAGTTTTTTTGCGTAATTTTTGCATATCCTCCATTGATAATATAATAGCTTCGCCATCAGTATTTCGTACAAACATAAAATCTATTTCCTGCATATTCAAAATCGGCAAGCACATTTCTTTATCATTGGACGAAAGATAATTAACTGCACTGCGACAAAACTTCCATCTTTCACAAAGACTTAAAAACTCAATATGGATATCAATATCATCTTGTTCTTTTGTCTCCTTTTCTTGTTGTGTAGATTGAAATATATTATCATCTTCAATAGTATCTGGAAGATTTTCATCCCCCGGCAAATTGCGCATCATCCCTGTTTTTTCATTAAAATATACCATTGCACTACCAATACGACCATGACGATTTAAAGGAACATTAATTTCTAAAATATATTCTAATTCATGTTTTAGTTTTTTTAGACGACTTTTTACCGTTTCTTTTGTTTCAAAAGGTTTTCGTTCCGCTTCCTCAAAATAACGAACCCATATTTTTCGATATGGAAAGATAACTTTATCAATATATGGAATAATATTTCCATAGCTCCCTAAATCCTTCAATTCAGGATATTCATCTTTTCTCATATCAACGCTTTCTGGTAATTTTGATCTAATTATAACCGGAATATTGAGTTCTTTAGCAATCTGTTTTATCATTCTTAAAATAGGTTCAAGGTTTAATAGTTCGAAATTTTTCCTTCCATTTATTGTCCATAATTGCAGATAATCAATCATGACCAAACCTACATTTTCATTTTCTTGAAATTGATAAATTAAATTTTTGATATCTTCTATCCTATTACTATTAACATATAGGTTAATTGGAAGTTCTCGAATAGATTCAGCACATTCCTGTATCCTCATAATATCTGAATTTTCTAATGTACCTTTTTCGATAGAACAAGTCGGTGTCTCCGTCACAATTGAAGTCAAACGTTCCATAAACAAAAGCTCTGAAATATCTGGCGAAAAAAATAAAATATTTTTAGTATTATCTATAAATTCTTTGTTATAAATAGCAAATTTTCCCGCAATCTCCAATAAACAATTAAGGATAAAATCAGTACTCCTCATAAATGGTCTTCCTGCGACTAAAATAACTTCGCCCTCTTGTAAACCATTTAAAATTCTATCAACAGCATCAAAACCTGTGATCAATCCTTGGAGTTTATTTGGATTTCGAATTTTAAAATCAAGATTTTTTATAAACTCATCTTCAAGCGATGAAATATGTGTCATTTTCATATCCATTTATTATATCCTTATATACAAAAGGCGGCATTATACCGCCTTTATCAATTACTCTTTCCAAGACATCGGATGATAAATTTTGTGTTGACTACCTTTATGCGTCTCTGCTTTGAGATAAATTAAGTTTGTCACGCTGTTATTATACGAATTATTGTCAATATGATGTACAACATAATTGCACTGATCATAATCTTTCGGTTTTTTGAGGAAGAACCTGGCAACAATCTTATGAATATCATATTCCGGAGTTTTTCCGGTGATATTTAAACAAATTTGACATCCGGAATCTATTCTGTTTTTGGGTACATAAGCATTCCGCCGAAACAATAACTTAACTTCTTCAGGAAAATCAAGCCAACGCACGCCCGACGAATCCTCATCAGCATTTTTTAATACATCCGGTATTACAATATCGGCTATTTCAGCATCTTCTTTAGCAATTTTAACAATATAACCATAGTTGCTAATGTAATATTCTTTGTAGTAATGTTTCCAAACCTCTTCAATTTGGAACTGTCCAATAAAACCCATTTCTAGATTTTTTGCTTTTTCTACTTTTAAATTTGTTGGGTTCTCTCCATATTCAAAAGTCCTTTGTTCAACAGTAATTCTATCCGTTCCATCATACATTTTTAAGGCCGGAGTATACACTTGTACTAGTGTCGTCATTAAATTTCTCCTTATTAATTTTGTAATTTACCATATAAAGGATGATTGTATATTTTGTTTGACTGCCAACCGGGCGTTAAAGACTGTCCCGTACAATCATAAATGACCAAATCAGCAGCAGATGAATTATCTACCCAATAAATCTTTTTAATTCCCAATCCATAATCCGAATCCGCAAAGTACCACTGCCACTCATACCATACGTCATTTTCTCCAACCCTGTTAATTAACAAATCCGCATCAAATTGATTGTCAGAATTATAAACCTTGATATCTGCTTGAGAAACATCATTCGTTACAAAAACTTTAGGCATACTTTATCCTTTCCTTTAATTGTTAATACTTAAAGTATGCTCAAATATTGTATAAAGTCAATAAAATTATATTGTTTTCTTAAAATAGTTCGTCTCAAAATTATATTGTATTATCCCAATATAATTTTAAGGGATTTACTATGTTAAATGAGCAAGAATTTTTAAAATTAATCAGTCAAGCCATCCGCAAAAATCGTATATCTAAGAAAATATCTAGCGAGAAACTGGCTGAACTGACTAATATGGATTATTCATCTGTCAATTTAATTGAAAATTGTCGTCAAAACCCTCGTTCCTATACATTATATAAACTTTTAATGGCTTTGGATATTGATATAACAACATGCATAGATGGCGGCGTAGTCAAAGATCCCTCAGTTAAAGAAAAAATATTAACAAAATTGGATATTTTGAGTGAAAAACAACAAACCGATTTATTAGCGTTTTTAGAGCAATTTGAACTCAAAGCAAAGTAAAAAAGGCGGGATATTACTCCAGCCTGATTAGATTTTAATAAGGTTTGGGCCTATAGGTTCCTCGACACATTATCGTCCCAATACTATTATTGTTTTGATATGGATCATACCCTCCTCGTGAAGCTAAATTCCCAATACTACTAGCATCCAAGAGAAAAGAGGGACAAGAATTATTGCCTCCGACAACATGTCGTCCATTCGAAGCTAATGGAAAATTCACTTGTTGAGGTATTTGTGGATTCGTCTCTAAATAATTAATTGCTTGGCTTAAAGCATCACATTGGTCTTTGTATGGCGAATATGGAAATGACAACAATTCATCCTCAAAATCCGCATACCAAGATGTATTATTTTGAGGAAATAAGAGATTTTTATTTTCAACCGCAACCAATACACTATTAAATCTTTTCTCTTTAGAGCCCATCGCTCTAATTGGAATTAAGTGTTTCATTGTTAGCTCTCCTTTCCGAATTTCACTTTTGAGAGACTGCAATGCAGAAGAACCAGAAGAAGCATCCTCAATAAGAACTATAGGTTCTCCATACGTTTTATATTGAGTATAAATTTCTTTTATCATATTTAATAAATCAACAAATTCTAAATGGTCTCTAAAGACATTTAATAAATAAATTTTACCATCTTTATCGATACCTAAAACAACGCAGGCTGAATAAGCATTATTATCATTTGTCTTAACCGCAGTATCCCAAGATAAAATAACTCCTTTTAAAATTGGCAATGTAGAATAAAAACTTATCTTATTCTGAGAAAGCCACCCATTACCTTTTGGTAACGGATTTTGCTGATATTGTGCTTCAAAGGCAAAATCTCCCATAGTTTTCTTAATATCACTAATAGTATCCAAATTTTCTCTTTCAGGATTGAGCAATTCCCCTTTCTTACGTATATATAAGCGAGAAAAACCAGTTAATGGATCTTGTATTTCAAAAGTTTCATCTTTTAGAGCAATAGCTGGAAGATTCAAATATTTGAATCCAATATCTTTTTCTAAAAGAAACCCAGATAAATCATTGATATGTAATCGCGGCATAACACAAAGTATTTTACCTGTCTTTTTATTATTCAACCGAGTACTAATACTTTCAGCAAAATTACGATTAGTTTTTTCTCTCAGAGTATCAGAAAAAGCATCTTTGGTCTGCATTGGATCATCAACGATAATCCAATCAGCACCTCTTCCAACAACTTGTCCAAAAATTGTTGTCGCAAATCGCCCTCCTAGTTTTGTTGTTGTAAAATCAGTAGCAGCTGTTTTATCAGAACTTAAATTTGTATCAGGAAAAATATTATGATACCAGTCTAATGATAAAATAGTTTTACATTGCAAAGAAAGATTATTTGCTAATTCTTCACTGCTATAAATACACATAATTTCAAGTGTTGGATCTTTTCCCAATAAAAAAGCAGGCCAAGCAACTGTGCAAATAAATGATTTTAAACTTCTTGGAGCTATATCTAGTATTAATTTATTGTATTCATTGTTATACATTTTTCCCAATTCTGAACATATTAAATCAATATAGTTTCCACGACTAAGTATCTCTGAAGAATGTGTTTCATTAAATGCCTTTTCCAGAAAAACAGAAAAACTAGCCGAAGCAATTAAATTAAAATCTTTTTGATTATACATATATGTATCAGTCATTTTTTTCTCCTCTATTATATTTATTCATAAAATGTTCCATTATATCTTGATCTTTTAGTGATAATTTTTGCTCATCATCTCTTTCTTTATTTTTTTGATCTATCTGCAACAACCAAGGAACAAGGCGTTGAACAGCGTTGACATCGCCCTTTACTCCTTTATTTATCCATTGCATCAACATTGCTTCTTTTTTGGTTATTTTTATTTCCGCTCCTTCCTGTTTGATGGAAATTTTTTGCTCTACAATTTTTTCCAGTAAACTCAAAAAATTCTTACTCCCCTTAGAACGACCTTTGGGATTGCCGGAAACTCCTTTCTTAAATTGGGTTTCTTTTGGTGGATTCTTATAACCGGACATTTTCCTTCTCCTTTTTCTCAGTTAACAATTGTTCATAATTTTTTCCGCTTAATTCATGTGTTGCCCAAATTCCGGTCAACTTATGAAAACGCCTGATAATTGTATCAATATAACGGGGTTCATACTCTACACCGTAACAGATTCTACCTGTTTTTTCGGCAGCAATTAGAGTTGAGCCACTACCTAAAAAGGCATCAAAAACTATTTGCCTTCGTTTAGAAGCATCAAGAATGGCTTCTTCAACCAATTCAACAGGCTTAACTGTCGGGTGCATTTTCAAATCAGATTGATTTTTTCCAAAACTGTTTACTCCGGCACAATGCCAGACATTTGTTCGATAACGGCCATGTTTTCCGAGTTCCACATTATTTGTATGTGAACCTTTTCGTTTTTGAAAAACAAAAATCAACTCATGTTGCGACCGGTAAAAACTACCCATGCCGCCATTTTGTTTACACCAAACGACTAAATTCAACATTTTTTCATAAACAGGACGAGAAGCAGATAGCATCTCATATATGTGTCGCCAATCCATACATAGATAATGGACACTTCCGTCCTTAGAAAAATCGGCCATATTTTGCATGCTCTGCTGAAGGAAATTAATAAATTCATTTTCATTCATCTCCCCTGAAGCAAATGCAAATTCTTTATGCTTTGTCTTACCTTGTTCGACAATATTTTTAACACAAACATTACATGGCGGATCACTAAACACCATATCTGCTCGGACAGAACCACATAATTTATCAAGAGTTTCTTTTTGCAGAGAATCTCCGCAAATAATCCTGTGTTTACCAAGATTCCAAATATCTCCCTGTTTGGAAATAATTTCATCATCAGGTACAAACGGCGGTGTATTGAGTTTTTCATCAATAGCTTCGCTTGATGATGTTTCTTGCATCAAAACATCTATCTCCGGTAAATCAAAACCTGTAATATCTAAATTCAATTCCTCCTCAAAATTTAAGGCCAATTTTTCTATTTCAACAAACTCAAGCTTTAGTAAATCCGTGTTCCATTTACCATTTTCGCTTAATTTATTGTCAGCAAGTCGATAAGCTTTCTTCTCTGCTTCATTAAGATGTGAGAGAAAAATAACCGGAATTTGCTTAAGTCCTAATAATTTTGCAGCCTTAAATCTACCGTGTCCGGCTATAATTTCAGAATTTGTATCTACCAATATAGGCGTATTAAATCCAAAGCGTTCAATAGATTTTGCTATTTGTTGCGTTTGCTTTTCTTCATGTTCCTTCGGATTTAATGGATAAGGTTTGATACTTTCAATATCAACGTGCTGTAATTGTAAGGTCTCTTTCATATTATTTCTCCTTTTTCTATGGTTTAAAAAATTTTTACCCATTGCTGAGTTTCCTATATAATATACAGAAATGTTCCGCAGACTTTTTGTAAAACCTAAGAGTGCTTTTTATACTACTAAACATCTTTTGATTGTGTTTTTATCCAAAAATCACATTTAAAAGTCTTAAAAAATCATTTCTGGGAGTGTAATTAATAGAATTTTAAAAACGAAAACTAAAAACACTTAAATATTATTTATTTTCAATATATTAACCCAAATAGAGTACCTGAGCCTTAACCATCATATTTTGCTCGCATCAGCTTTGTTTTTTTGTCTATTAGACTTGACTTCCCCTGAATAGTAAGCGTTACTAAATATAGAATATTGTAAAAACAATAGGATAAAGAAATGAAGAAGAAAATATACTCACCCAAAAGCTCAGAAGAGTTAAAAAAACTCGGTCGCAAAAAACAGACTGAATTATGGACAAGATACTGTGACAGTTCGTATGAACGGCAGTTTAGAGCCTTATGGTATTATATCACTTGCGAAAATGCCAACTTAAAAATTGAGCGCAAATTCTTAACCAAACTTAAAAAATATGCCGAAAATCCGGAAGGGTGTATGTTCCACGTTTATAAAACCAAATATAATCTGCATGCCGGTACCGAAATTATCAAGACCTTCCGCAATCGTCAATATAAGGTGCTGGTGGCAGGTGCAAATGATTTTATTTACAAAGGCAAGCATTATAAAAGCCTGTCGGCAGTGGCCAAAGAAATCTGCGGTATTAAAGTTTCCGGCTACGATTTCTTCGGCTTGAATAACAAATCAACATTAAAGGAAGCGGAAAATGGCAAAAGTTAATTGTGCGGTTTATGTCCGTAAATCAACCGAAAAGGGGTTGAAATTGGAGTTTAACTCCTTGCACAATCAAGAAGAATCTTGCCGCAGTTATATCCTATCGCAAGCCTTTAATAACTGGGAGTACTACAAAACTTATACAGACGGCGGCATATCCGGCGGCACCATGGAACGTCCGGCATTGAAACAAATGCTTGAAGATATCCGTAAAGGCCTGATACAAACGGTGGTAGTTTACAAGGTTGACCGACTGTCGCGTTCAATTATGGATTTTCATAATATGATGAAGGAGTTTGATAGATGCGGATGCAGTTTTGTATCTATCACGCAGGCCTTTGATACCTCAACCTCAATGGGCAAACTGACCTTAAATATGTTGCTATCTTTTGCCCAATTTGAACGTGAAGTTTCCTCCGAGCGTGTCCGCGACAAAATCCGTGCCAGCAAAGCGAAAGGCTTATGGACGGGCGGAACACCAAAACTAGGTTATGATTTGATTGATAAAAAACTTGTGATTAACGAAACAGAGGCCGAACAAGTGCGGTATTTATTTGAAAGTTATTTAAAATGTGGCTCATTAAACGAACTTCAACAAATCGCCGAATCCAAGCAAATAACACATAAACAATGGATAACAGCTAAAGGTATCGCAAAAGGGGGAAAACCGCTTAAAACCTCAGCACTCCATCGCTTGTTGCATGAAAAATTATATCTCGGCATGATTGAAAACAAACGCACCGGACAGGCTTTCAAAGGACAGCATGAAGCGATTATCAGCAAAGAACTCTGGGAAGCAGTGCAGAAAAAGTTAAAAGAAAATGATGTCAGCGGCAATCATACGCGCTTAAAAAATGATAATCTCTTAACCGGAAAATTATTTGATGCCAATGGTACAGCCTTTATCAATCAAGCCAACAGCAAACGCAAAACCACTAAAAAGCATTACTATGCGATTAAAGGGCTATATTTACCGACCGAACAAATTGATAAATTAGCGCAAGAGGCGGTGACGGAAATATTAAACGCGGATTTAAGCAAGTTACCAAAGGAAATGGCAATATCTTTGAAACAAATTAACTTCTCGGATATGGATTATTTTAAGCAACGCAGTTTTATCCGCAATTTTACAAGTAAAGTAATTTACGGCAAAGATAAGTTGACATTTTTCTTTAATGCCGATGCGACAATGCTTGCGGCCTATACCGGCGATGGTTTAAACCAAAATGCTGAACCGATAGAATTTATTTATGATGCAACCAATCAGCAGATTAATTTAGAAGTTGTTTTTTATCTTTTGTATTTCTTCCTTGCATCTTTTTATGCTTTCTTTGCATTCTTTTTTATTTGCTAAAAGATTTTTTATAGGATTCCATTCATCATTTTCGCTCTTAATTATCACATTTAACTTTGTTAAAATTTCATATTTTTCTAATTCAGAATCAATTAAATTTATACTGTTCTGTAAAGAAAATATCCTAAATTGGTAATAGACAATATCTTTATTATATGAGGTTGCATTCCATAACTGTTCATCAATTTCCCAATACTCTTTATCCAATTCAACAAATTTTTCAGGTAAACACAAAGATGAAATACCAGAGGCTTGCATTTTTTCTATTGTCTCTGCTTGAATTGCTCTCTTTTCATCTAGGATTTCTTTTTGCCTGCCTTTTAATTCATTTACTTTTGTTTCAAAAAAATTATAATCCATATCTTATTCTCCTCACAATTGACTCGTCAAAATTCCCAAAAGTATGTAACTGCCAGAAATTTTGCGTTTTTGCGGTTAATCGGAGCTTACCATAGTCACTTTTCAAGAGTCAACCCCTCGATAATCCCCGAAACACCGCAGATACGAAAAAAGACGCCTTCATCTAGCGTCTTTTCAATTAAACTGGCGGAGAGATAGGGATTTGAACCCTAGGTACCCCGATAGGAGCACAATTGATTTCGAGTCAACCGCATTCGACCACTCTGCCATCTCTCCAAATAACATTACTAATAAATCTCCCTCTCAAAAATAGCAAGAAAAATTTATCTTATCTTAATATTTTCCAAAATGACTCCATCTTTGCTGATTTTAAGAGGGGTGACGACCGTTTTATATTTGTCTGTCACATTCTGCTGCACAGCCTTGTTCCCTAACAAAATTTTAGCAACAAAAGTACCTTTATTGGAAACATATTTATTTTCACTCAACCTATCAAGCGTTTCGAGCATAGCTAAAGAAGCTGTGTTTAATGAAACAACAGGATCCGCATTTTCATTAAAAGTAATATGCCCGTTAGCAACCATAATCAGAGGCTTCCAGTTCAAAATAGCTTTTTGAACAACAATCTCTCCTCCCTTATCTACCCAATCGTAAAAAGCCTCACTCAACAATACATCATTTTCAACATTGCCCTGAATATGGTTATCCAAATAAATATGGCTAATATGTTTATTCAAAGGCCATCCCGTCATATCGTCAATATCGACACCCTGAACATCTAATGACCAAGATAAATAAGGTGTCTGTTGGTGTTTTGCATGTAACGACAGGGTTTTAACGGAACACAAATTTTCAATTTGTATATCTTTTACCGATAAATTAATTTCTTTTGCTGCATCATTTTTCAATCGCAACTGAATATCAGCTCCCGGCAAAAAAATACGCCAAATACGTTTATTTACCTGAAAATTTTGCTGACTTCCCAAATAAATATCAACAGTGCTTCGATTAAACAACCCGACATCAACATTCAATTCTTCGGTTGTCCATTGTACAAAATCTTTCTCATCCAACGAATAAATTCTAAAATTTTTAATACGCATAATTTGCCACGGAGAAAAACTATAAAACCGCAGATTATCGTAAGCAAAATCATACCCGATTGACTGTAAATTCTTTTCTAATTCATCAAACTTACTTTTGAGTATTCCTATTGCATAACTACGGCTAAAAAACATCGTCATCAACCACAAACAAATGCCAAAAGAAATCAAGCCGGATAGCAACAATATCCGATAACGATATACTTTTTTCCACACATTATATTTTTTTAACATCAACCTATCCTTTAACCAAATTTTTAGCTGTATTTGGATAATTTTTAACCGTTTCCTGATTTAGCACCTGACATTTACTTTCTATTTTTTGTTGCAGCAGCGACATAAACTCTTTCTTATCTAATCCCTTAGGTAATGGTTCTAAAAATTCAATAATCACTTTTCCTCTACGACGCAAAAAAGATTTTTTAGCCCAGACCAATCCGGTATTCAATGCGACAGGAACAACTGGCACATCTAAATTTTGCGCCAAAAAGACCAACCCCGGTTTATATTCGCCACAAGTTCCGGCTTTCATTCTTGTCCCTTCAGGAAAAATAATAACGGAACGCCCTTCCGCTATTCTCTGTTTAACGTTTCGAAGCATTCCCTTCATGGCGGCACCGCCTGCCGAACGATCTACAGCCACCATGCCATAAAAATATTGCGCCCATCCGAAAATCGGAATATATGTCAATTCCTTCTTCAAAACAAAAGCCATATCTTTTACAATAGTTGACATAATATATGTTTCCAGAGCCGATTCGTGTTTTGAAGCATAAAGAGCCGGACCATTCTGAATATATTGTTTTCCTCGAACTTCTATAGTAATGCCGGCCACATATTTAAGACAAAAAACTAAAAAAGGTAAAAACATATACGTCCATAACTTAATTGTTGCTTTTTTCGAAAAAATACCGATAACCGAAGTAACAATACACCCGACAGCTAATGTTCCATACCCCAAAACATTAAAAATCAGCGATCTCAAAAACAACATCATATGGTTCCTTTCAGTCAGACATTGAAACACATTGCCCGAACAAAGGCAAATAAAAATTTATTATATTCTGACGCTAAAAAGTAAAAACTATCTAAACTTTTCCACCAAGATGTTGCTACTTTTTCAGAATAAACCGGATGTAAAATAATTTTTACATCATGATTCCAACGCCTAAACTCAACCAAACTCCGAAATAAATGATAATTTGAAGTCACTAAACGAATGGACTGAATGTTGTTTTCTTTTATCCAATTGCTGGTTTCTCGCGCATTTTCAAAAGTATTAGTTGCTATCTTATCCAGCGTAATTTCTTTATGCGTAAAAATTTTAATATCACCCCTTTTTTTCAACGCATTCAAAGAAACATTCGCCGGCACACCGGAAATAAACAATCGTTCAGACATTCCCTGATTGAGCAAACTGGCTGCCTCAGACAAACGATGCCTTCCTCCTGTTAGTACGACAATTGCATCCGTTTTAGTTGTGACATCTTGTGTCAGATGATTGATTTTATAATCGAAGCAGATTAACCCGCCTAACCAACAAAAAAACGCAAAAATAAAAAAACAAACGACTTTTTTCATATAAATTCTCTACATAAATTTAACCAACGTGTGCTTTACAGTGTAATAAGCCGTTATCATAGCCATAAGTGAAGAAAAAAACGGCAAACTGAATATAATTCCCCAATCCAGCATTGATAAAGATGTCTCGCTGACGATTCCACCCTCTATCTGTTTTGCTAAACCGGAAACAACATAAATCGTAGGAATAATCAGGACCAAACCATAAATTCCGCCAACAAACCCTAAAAAAGCTGTCTTATGAGCATATTGTTGAGCAACATAAGTATCTTTTGCTCCCATAAGATGCAAAATTTCAATAACATAGCGGTGCAAACCAAGGCTTGTTTGTGTACAATAAAAAATAGCACCCGAAGTAACAACCACCACCAATAACAAAACAACCAAGGCCAACAAACGCAAACTGTCAGCAAAATTTATCAGCTTATCAAGCCATAATTTATGATCATCTATTGACGCCAATGGAGAAACTTCTGCCAACTTCTCAGCCAATTGCATAAAATCAATTTCCGCATCTTTCCTAATTTTAACATCGATCAACCGCGGAACAGGCAAATCAGAGACATCAACTCCATCACCCAACCATGGCTGTATTAAATAGTTTAACTGCTTATCTGTTAACGGTTCTGCTTTTTCCACCCCTTCATACTGATTTAAGAATTCAACAGCTTTACTCTGCTGACGCAAAACCTCCGCCTGAGCAGCATCCTTATTATCCTCCACAATAGGCATAATTTGTACAGTCAACGACCCGAGAATACTTTCATTCCAAGCATTCAACATTGCATTAATTGAAAGGACACCGGCTAACGTAACCCCAAAGAGAAAAACAGAAATACAAACCATAATTTGTAAAAACACACTGGAGTTATCGTCTTGCAAAGGAACCTCTTGCTTACGCGCCGTTACAACATTTTTGGTCATTTCACAATCTCCTCTCTGTTCCATCCAAAACAACGGGGCGATAAATTTTTAATCCTTTATTTTGCAAATGCAGCCGAGGGAAAGGAAAATCCGTTATCAATCGCTCACTATGCGTCGCAATAACAACCGTTGTCCCCAACTTATTCAATTCTACAAACAATTTCATCAATTTATTGGCAATATCGCTATCAACGTTACCGGTCGGTTCATCTGCCAATAAAATTTCCGGACGATTTATAACAGCTCGCGCAATAGCAACTCTTTGCTTTTCTCCGCCTGATAACGTTGACGCCCGATCATTTATCTTTTTACTTAATTCGACCCACTGTAATAACTCTGTTACTCTTTTGCGGACTTCTCTTTCTTCCATTCCGCAGACACGCAAAGGCAACGCCACATTATCAAATGCCGTCATATGATCCAGCAATCTGAAATCTTGAAACACAACGCCAATTCGTCGCCGCAATAAAGCCAAACAATCTCTATCAGCAAACGCAATATTTCTACCGAAAATTTTAACGATTCCTCTTGATGCTTTTTGAGACAAATACATCATACTTAAAAGAGATGTTTTACCGGCACCGCTTTTTCCTGTCAAAAAATGAAAAGACCCGCGACGCAATGTCAGATTTATATCACTTAAGACCTCTGCACCTTGTCCGTAGCGTATTCCAACATTCTGCATTCCGATAATTGTATCTACATCACTGATATTATCTGCCAAGATTCTTCCTCCGCTTTTTTTTGCTAGCATACAGCAAGAATTATATTTAATAAAATGTTTTTTTACTTTGATTAAATGGTTTTTAATAATATATTGAACTAAAGAGGTAAAAAAATGAAAATATACTGTCCTAAATGTAATACTTGCTATTCTATTGATGAAACTTTAATTCCGACTGAGGGGAAAAAAGTACGTTGCCAACGCTGTGGAGAAATTTGGGTATATAAACCGCAAACAGATTCATCAATGCCCCTCAACGCTGAGGATAACGCCACTAAGGAAAAGATCTCCTTCCCCGAAGATAATATTCATGAAGATGTGGACGATTCCACAATTGCTGAAGCAGAAATTGTTCCTGATGAAATTTCAGAAACTTTACCGGAAGAAGCACCTCAAACGATTGCAGCAACCGAAGATGGTGAAGCCACAACAACCCCGGCAACTACCGAAGAAAAACCTGTCTCTGATGAAGAAATCAATAAAATATTTTCTCGCCTCAAGGATGAAACAGATAAACTATCAGAAGAAAAAAGCAACCTCTCTAAACCTAAAAAAATCTTTCAAACAATCAAAAAATTATTAGGATGGAACAATCGATTGATTATCTCTCTGGAAATTCTCACAATTTTACTAATAATCGGACTGGGGGCTTTTGCTCAGCGATTCGAAATTGTTCGCAAATTTCCGCAAATGGAAGCTTTTTTCGGACAACTCGGTTTACAAACCAAAGTTATCGGCGAAGGTCTCGATTTTCAAAATGTAACGCGGAATTATATTGTTGAAAACGATGAAGAACGCCTCAACATCAAAGGGTTTATCGTAAACACCAAAAATTCTGAATTAGAACTCCCTGTTGTTGTCGTTAATTTCCTCAATAACGATGCCGAACTGCTATCTCAAACCGAACAAAAATTAGAAACGGCGACCATAAAAGCCGGAGAAAAAGTACCATTTAATTTGTATACGACCAAACCTACAGATGATGCTAAATTTGTAGTTTTGACCTTTAAATAGGTCTTACCATTTTTCCCAGTGGATTTTTTCTGGTTTAAATCTGTTATCAGGCTGTTTCGGCTCTGTTTTCGGGTAACCCAAAATAACAATAGCAAGTGGTCTGATATAATCAGGTAAAGCAAACATTTCCTGCAAACCGGAAATAACTTTCGGCATAGGAGCGGCTCCGCAAAAACAAGCACCGATTCCTTTAGCATGAGCGGCCAAAAGAAGATTCTCCGTTGCCAAAGAGCAGTCTATATCTGAATAATTCCAAGTCTCATCCTCTTTGTGTCGGCTAAATGACTGATTGACATTTCCACACACCAAAATCACCGCACTAGCCTCTTTGGCAAATGACGTCCAAGGCTGAACATGACGCAATTGCGCCATTTGCTCTTTATCCGTAACCACCAAAAACTCCCATGGTTGCATATTATGCGCCGACGGAGCATATTGTGCTGCTTTTATAATTTCTTCCAAATCTTCCCGACGGATTTCTTTTGTATTATCAAACTGACGAACGGAACGTCTGGTTAAAATAGCATCAATAGTTTCCATAATTATCTCCTTTTAGTGTACGGTTCTTTGCAAATTTTCGATTCGCGGTAACACCGAGTTTTCTATCAAAAAAGCAATAGCTTTTTCAACCATTTTATCGGTAGCAATAAAATGTTTCATAACATTATCCGACACAAATTCACCTTTATTTTTATCGGCCAAAGTAATGTAAACTTCAGCCATTTGCGATAACGAATCAATCAATTCCGCCAAATAAGACGGCAGTTTTAAATCTTCCTGTCCGCCCCAAAACCCCTCAACAAAGCCATACTCTATTTCATCATACCGCTGACGACATAAAGCAATAAAATCAGCTCCATTATCTATTTTGTGATAGGACGAAAGAGTAACCCGATTCTTTTTCACATTTTGAAAAATCTCATCCCATAACCCCATAAAAAATTTAAAAAATAAATCAGCTTCTTCTTTTGTTTCCAAGCGAGGAGAACGACCTTCCGTCCAAAACGAAGAAATCACATCCGTCGGTCGCAGATTGAGGTTTGGCGAACAAATCGCGCCACAGAATTTCATTTTGACAACAGATAATGGTGTCAAACAATGATAATGATCTAAAAACTTTTTAAATTTTTCATCCCCGAGATACTTATTTTCGCTTTGCATTTTTATCTTCTTCATATATATAGTTAACTTAGCACTAATGTAATGGAGTTTTTTAAATTGTCTAGTATAAAAATACTGAGCGCGCTTTTATTCATGTCTCAACTTTGCGCTTGTGGAGTTCTTGATCCCTATATTGACCGCCGCCGCAACCCCGGCACCGGTAATCCCGACAAACTATATGTCGGGCAATCAAAGCCTGATGCCCCTGCCGTCTGTTACAATCCGCTGCTGAGTGATATGGAAAGTATCCAAAAAATAGCAGATGAAGAATGCGCTAAGCATGATAAGGAAACGCACGCCGAATTTGTCAATAAAAACAATTTCTCTTGCAAAGTTTTATTACCAACCACCGCTTTTTATAAATGTGTAAAATAGGATTTAAATAATGTCTCTTTCTTTAGAAAAAACAATCAACCAAAAATTGCTGACAATTTTTAGTACATTAGGATTCGATTCTCGTTTTGCCGTTGTCAAAACCTCAGATCGTCCTGATTTGAGTGATTTTCAGTGCAACGGGGCCCTCGCTTTGGCAAAGAGCGAGCATAAAAACCCACGGGAAATTGCAACTCAGATTGCGGATGCACTTAAAAAAGATCCTGATTTTGAAACCATTTCTGTCGACGGTCCCGGATTCATTAATCTCAAAATCAACAATTCTTTATTAGGTAGAATCATCGATTCGACAAGTACCGATGAACGCTTAGGCTGCGAAAAAGTTGAAACACCTAAAACTATTGTTTTAGATTTCGGTGGTCCGAATGTTGCCAAAGCCCTCCACGTTGGACATTTACGATCCGCCGTTATCGGTGAGTCGATTCGTCGTATTGAAGAATTTGTCGGCAACAAAACAATATCGGACGTTCACTTTGGCGACTGGGGCACCCCGATGGGTATGATTTTGGCTGAAATCATTCATAAAGACGGCAATTTAAGCAAAGCTGACACTTACAATATAGAAGAAATTTCCGCTTTTTACAAGCAAGCCAATATCCGTTGTAAAGAGGATGAAGGGGCAAAAGAAACCGCACGTCAAATCACGGCTAAATTGCAAGACGGCAATCCCGAATACCGCAAAGCATGGCAACATTTGCGAGATGTTTCCGTTGCCGCGGTTAAGAAAAATTATGATGAGCTTGATGCGCATTTTGACCTATGGCTCGGTGAAAGTGATGCCCACAAAACTTGCGGTGAGATTGTCAAAATTGCTCAACAAAAAGGTATTTCCGAAGTTGACGACGGTGCAACCATTATCCGTTTGGAAGAAAGCAATAAACCTAAACCACCGGTTATTCTTGTTAAAAGTGACGGCGGCTATGCCTACCAAGTCACAGATATTGCCACCATTAAAATGCGCGTTGATGATTTGAAAGCCGACGAAATTATATACGTTGTCGACAAACGTCAATCTTTGCACTTTGAGCAGGTTTTTGAAGTAGCCGAAAAACTGGGTATTGCTCCGAACGTTAAATTGCAACATATCGGATTCGGAACAGTCAACGGCGCAGACGGCAAACCTTTCAAAACCCGTGATGGCGGTGTGATGAATTTGGAAGATTTGATTAAACTCTCCAAAGACAAAGTTCGTGAATCAATGCCCGAACCCGATGCCACATACAATGCCGCATATATTGAAAAGTTGACGACACAAATCGCTATGGCGGCCATTAAATTCCAAGATTTAAAAAACAATATTGCCTCAGGCTATATTTTTGAGTTGGAAGACTTTGCCAAGTTTGACGGCAAAACAGGTCCGTATATTCAGTATGCCATCGCCCGTATTAACTCGATTCTCCGCAAAGCGGATAATATCAAAGAAGGCAATGTTGTCATTACCAATAATGAAGAACGTGATTTGTGTCTTAAGATAATGCAGTTAAATAATGTTGTTATGCGTGCCCATGAGAGCAAAGAAACGAGCATTATTTCCGATTATGCTTATACTTTGGCACAAACATTCAGTACTTTTTATAATGCATCATCAATCATGAACGCCGAAAGCACGGAAGTTGCCTCTTCTCGTCTGCGTTTAGCCCGTCTGGTCAGAGATATTCTCACCAAATTACTTTATTTGCTCGGTATCGAAGCTCCGGAAGTGATGTTAAAGAAAAACTAAGCTGATTATCCCTTTTCCATGGCAGGGTTAGAAAGAGTAGAAAATAATATTTCAAATTATCCCTCCCCTTTTTAAGGGGAGGTTAGGAAGGGTTAACACAACGGAAGACAAGCATAAACGCTACCTTAAAAACGCCCGCACCTTACGCACAAATATGACTTTAGCAGAGCAAACTCTTTGGAACAAAGTTCGTCGTAAACAATTAGGATATAAATTTTTAAGGCAATATATCATTGATAATTTATATATTGTCGATTTTATTTGCTTTGAGAAAAAATTAATTATTGAGTTGGACGGTGGACAACATTGTGAAAACCCTAACGATGTAAAAAGGGACGAATATTTGAAGAATAAAGGATTTTCCGTTCTTCGATTTTGGAATAATGAAATATCAGAAAACCTTAACGGCTGCTTGGAAACTATAAAACAACATTTAGATAGATAAATCTATTTATTCCCTCCCTTACTGTATTTTCTACTTATTCCCTCCCTATTTGAGGGCTGGAGGAAATAAAATGACCTCAAAATGTCATTTTATGACGACAGGCGAAGGTTTTTTGCTGAGCAAGGCAGACGATAGTCGCCGATGCGAATGCTAAAAACCAAGTGCCCGACGCCGAAGGCTAGAGGTTAGGGTGGGTAAATAAAAACAGATACAGAATACCCCTCCTAACCTCCCCTCTAACAGGGGAGGAATATAAAGAATCATATTATCCTTCCCTTTTTTAAGGGAAAGTCAGATAGGGTTCTTAAAAAAGGCGGAATTTTCTCTTAAGCAAAAAAACACCCGCAGATATAAAAATCTGCGGGTGAAGTGATAAAAACAATCAATTAGCTATTTTGCTTAAATCTATCCAAAATACCTTTTTGAACGAGAACTTTACCCTTTTCCCAAGAACCATCTGCAGCCCTCTGCTTATTTGTCTCAACTTCCTCAAATTCAATTCCGTAGCCTTGACGATTCATTGCACGATTGGATAATATTTGCTGGTTTTCTTGCAAAGTTTTCTTAAATTCGGAAGTTTGGTCTTTTTCTTCGGGAGCTTTATCAAAGCCGAGTTTTTTCCAATCATCTTCACTTAAGGTTTTTAAGGCTTCTGCCAGTTTCATATCACGCGCCGGATTATCCGTGGTAATATCCTTTTTTTGACGAACGTCTCCGCGTAATTCACTGATCACATCATTAGGCATATTCTCATTTTTTCTTAGAACGCCAAAGAAAGAGCGAGCCTTTTCTACCTTTTGGCGTTCCTCTTGTAACCCTTTAATATTTGCTTTTTCAAGATCAGTCGTTGCACCGCTGGCGAGCCTGTCAGAAGTAGCTTGATTTATTTTCTTACGCAGAGAAGATAAAGTGTCTTGACTTGCCTTTTTATTAAAAACGTCAATATTGTCTCTGACTTCCTGTGGCATCAGCTTCTTTTCTTTGTCGGAAATAATCAGCATGCCATGTGTATCTTTTGTGAATTTATCAATCCCATCAACTGTAATCCCGGCGTTCTTGTAAGCCGCAAAAACGATAGCGGCATCATTCATATCTGCCACCGTCGATAAATCAAAAGGTTTATCCTTGGTTTCTGCGTTTGCCTGATGCGCTTGAGCGGCTTCTTTGGCTTCAACATACTTGTTATGATAACCGACTTTTTTTGTAACATCCTCACCTAAACTGTTGCGCTCCTCCGGACTCAATTGATTCAAATCAATTTTTCCATCAAATCCTTGCATCGGAATACCATGTTTAATACAAGCAATAGCAAGTTTTGCTTTGAAATCCGGCGTCATGTCATCTGCATTTGCAAAATTAACGGCAGGGACACCATCTTTTTCGACAGCTTCATGAACCATTTTATCAAAAAACTCAAAATCAGGTACTTTTCCCTCTTCTGTTTCTAATGTCACATCTGTTGGCGAAGTATAATGAACTGTTGCTCCTAATTGTGTTTTTTCTTTATCTTTATAGACATTAAACTTTAACTCTGTATCAGCTTTGACAGGCTCAAAAACATACTCAGAATCATGTATAGCTTTATTTTGACACCATTCATTATCCCAATGTTGAATTTTTTTAGCGATCCAAGAATTATCAATTTGATTTTGTGCTTCAGTTTGAGATTTTGCGTTGTTCTGTGTAACATTAAAGGAATTGACAGGTTTGTTGTCTGCTTGGTTATTATGAGACGGAGCTTGTTCTTGCTCTTTTTTCCAAGCTTCATATTTAACTTTAAGAGCTAAACAACCTTTCAAAGTAGACAAATCAAAAGATTCTCCCTTATCTGCGAGTGTCTGAATGAAACTTACATTCTCTTTGTCTTTTTCAGCTAACCACCTATTTGCTTGTAATTGAACATTTTTTAAATTTTCATCTTTATCAGCCATTGTTCCACTCCTTAAAACCTCTATTTATTTATACTATACTCTATTTTGTCTAAAAAATCAACTCTTTTTGTCTCGTTTTTTCTTAAAAAACTCTTTCAGTACCTTCCCGCATTCTTCTGCGCAAATTCCGCTGATAACTTCCGGTCTGTGATGACAAGTCGGTTGCTCAAAAAAACGAACACCGGAAACAATCGCCCCGCCTTTTTCATCAGTCGCCCCGAAAAACACTCTTCCGATTCGCATAAACGAAATTGCCGCCGCACACATGGTGCAGGGCTCTAAAGTGACATACAAATCCATATTCCACAAACGTTTTTGCCCCAATTTCAGACAGGCTTGCTGCATAGCCAACATCTCGGCATGAGCTGTTGCTTCGCCGCCATGCTCACTCATATTATGCGATTCGGCAACAATCTCGCCGCTTTCGGGGTCAACAATAACAGCCCCAATCGGAACTTCATCTTCCTCGGCCGCCAAGCGCGCCAATTCAAGCGCACGCATCATATATGTTTCTTCTTTTGTCATCTGCAAAACTTGCTGTTGATTCCTATTGCAAAGTATGATATCAGCAATATCAAAAAGAATGGTTAATAAAATGACTGAAAGAATAGCAAAATATTTAGCTCGTGCAGGTGTTTGTTCTCGCCGAGAAGCTGAAAGACTTATTGCTCAGCAACGTGTTTCTATAAACGGAAAAGTCATAGATTCTCCGGCTTTTAATGTTGAAGGCAACGAAAAAATCAAGGTAGATGGCGAAAAAATTTCCGCCCCTGAACAAACGCGCTTATGGCTTTATTACAAACCGGTTGGGTTAGTAACGACTCATAACGATACACAAAACCGCCCAACGGTATTTGAGAATCTGCCGACCGGCTTACCTCGCGTTATCTCCGTCGGACGGTTAGATTTAAATTCTGAGGGACTTTTATTGCTGACCAACAATGGCGAGCTTTCTCGTACGCTTGAATTGCCGCAAAACGCTTGGACTAGACGCTATAAAGTTAAAGTTCACGGTACAATAGATAAAAAGAAATTAGCTGACTTAGAAAACGGAACAATCGTTGACGGTGTACATTATGGGGCAGTCAAAGTTGTAATAGAAAGCGAGCAAGGCTCAAATGCATGGCTGAGTGTTACCTTGAACGAGGGTAAAAACCGAGAAATCCGCAAGTTAATGAATTCTGTCGGATTAGAGGTTGCACGTTTGTTGCGCTTGTCTTACGGACCATTTCAGTTAGGCAGTCTCAAAAAAGGTGAAGTACGAGAAGTTCCGCAAAAAGTCTTAAAAGAGCAATTGGGTGGAAAGTTCGCATTATGAGAATTATTGGTGGGCAATATCGTGGCAAAAAACTTTTTTCACCCGATTCGGACAAAGTCCGTCCGACTTCTGACCGTGCACGTGAAGCCTTATTCAATATTTTATATTCTCAACTTGAAAATCCGTGGAATGAATATACTTTGCTAGATGTTTTTGCCGGTACCGGTGCTTTTGCCTTAGAAGCGATTTCTCGTGGTGTCAAACAAGTCGGGGTAATAGACATGGATACCACTACCATAAACAAAAATATTGCACTTTTCCCTCAAGAAAAAACCAAAATAAAAGTAATAAAAGCGAATATCCAAAAATTGCCTGCAGCCTCACGAGCTTATGATATTTTGTTTATGGACGCCCCTTATAATAAGGGCTTGAGCGAAATTGCCCTGCAACAACTTCACGATAACGGTTGGCTCAAAAAAGGCGCATTATGTCTCGTAGAAGTTGAAAAAAATGAACAACTTGCAATTCCGCCTTGCTATTCCCTGCAAAATGAGAGACACTATGGATTAGCTAAAGTTCTGTTTTTGAACTATCTATAAACTTTAATCAATATTTTATTCTGTAAACTTATCTCAAAGTTTAGCCGTGCCTTTAAATTTGTTAGAAAGAAATTATTTCTTTTACTAACGCAGACGACGAGTGATGTGAAAAAAGTCTATGCAAGTTTGGAGGAGGTTTTTGATGAAAGTTCTTATCGCTGATGACCACGCCCTGTTTAGGGATAATTTAAGCCTGCAATTAGAAGAGATAAATCCTGATTGTATTATTTTGCAGGCCTCAAATTTTAATCAAGCTCTGAAATTTGTAGAATCAGATAGTAAAATAGCCCTAATTGTTATGGATTTGGATATGCCTGATATGAATTGGCAAGAAGCTCTCAAAGAGCTGAAAGCAAGAGTTCCGCAAGCAAAATTTGTGGCTGTTTCAGCTTTTGAAGACAGCTCAACCATTCGCAAAAGTTTAGAAATGGGAGTAAGCGGCTATATCTCCAAACGTTCGGAAAAAGAGGTTCTAAACGGAGCATTACGCCTGATTTTAGAAGGAGGAACCTACCTACCGCCATCTGTTTTACAACCCTCAAATGGGACAATTGTTCAAGATAACGCTTACCGCACAGGCAAAAGTCTGACTAATCGTCAAAATCAGGTGTTAGGTCTTGTGGCACAAGGATTATCAAATAAACAGATTGCATACGAAATGGGTGTTTCAGAAGCAACCGTCAAGTTGCATATTAACGCCTTATTGCGCTCTGTCGGGGCAACCAACCGAACACAAGCTGTCATCATGGCTCAAAAAATGGGCATTATTTAAAAATCCCCATTTTCTCCATTTGTCCACGGACTTTTTTCTTCTCTACCATGCTCGTGCGCCATTCTGAGAGTGTGACACGAATATCCATTGGCAAAAAAACATACCATATACTCGCAAAAAAACCATCAACATTGTTACATTTCTGTAAAATTAACGAAAAATTATCGATTCCTGACTAAAGTTATATTAACTTCTGTCTAAAAATATGATACACTGATGTCATATTAAGAATAAGTCATACAAAAGGGCCTTTAGATAATGTATGTATGGATGGTCATAGCGGTATTTATTGTAATGATGGCGTCATTTAATTTGGCGCCGCGTGCTGATTTTAAAACCCAGCAACAAGAACCGCTGGCAGAAGCATCCATTACCAAATTTTTAGTCCAACACCGCGCCGCGGTTAAATATGCCAAAGAGCAATTCATTAAACAAATAAACGGTAGCAGTATCTCCTTAAGTAGCGGAGCAAATAACATTACTGTTTGTAATTCTTCCAAGCAAGGAAATTTATGCCCGTATCTCCCAATTGGTTACCAGTATAATCAGAATGAATTTTACACCAAAGTTTATTGCCTGAACGAAAATGTCTATACAGAAGGAACTAATAGAAAACGTACGCGCACCAAAATTGCCGGAACAGAACCCGCAAGCTGTAAAAACACAGGTTCATCCGTTCGTTACGTTATCAGCTTTGGGCGTGTTCCTGAACGTTGGAAAAACGTTTCCACCAATAAGATTTTGGGCGATTTCTTTTTGGCTTTACACAATCAAGTACCGGCTGGAGCTTCATGCG
Source organism: Alphaproteobacteria bacterium (assembly GCA_017477185.1). Taxonomy (GTDB): domain Bacteria; phylum Pseudomonadota; class Alphaproteobacteria; order RF32; family CAG-239; genus Scatocola. The sequence goes on from JAFUXF010000035.1 coordinate 50,587, forward strand.
GCATTATTGTTCCCAAACAAAATGCCAGTAACTATTACACCGAAACAACCAAAGATAGCGGTAACGTCGACATCACATTAAGCCATAACCCGTTGGACAGCGCCTACGTTATTGAAGGCGTTGATGTTTATAACAAATCTATTCCAAAATATTTTTTAGATGATCACGATTTCACAAGCAAATGCACCTTAACCGTAGACGGCAAATACCCTTGCCTTATCTATGTCACGCAGATGTAAGGAGTAACATGAAATGAAAAAGGTATTTAATAAATCCGAATTAGGTAGTATTATGATTGAAGCTTTGGCCATGCTTGCCTTGATTGCTTTAGTTACGCCGTTATTATATAAAAAGACCTCTGAGCGTATGCGTGAATTACAAGACATCAACTCTGCCAGTGAGCTTCGCTCCATTGTCAAAGCCGTAGATGACTATATTTCTTCAAACTATGACACCATGGTTGCCGGCGGCACAATTACCAATTCTTGCAAAAAAAATTCTCAAAGTTATGCCGGCTTAAAGGGAGCAAACAAAAGAGTTGAAGTGCCTATTGGGCATTTTTGTGAGTTTTTACCTTACGGTATCTTAAAAGATGATGGTGAAGCCAGACAGTCTAAATTGTTTAGTAATTACAAGATTGTTCTTAAACTGCAAGGCAATGCCGTAGAAGGCGGTAATAATGTTATCACGGCATTTGTTGTCACAGATCCGACTATTGATATGCCTCAACTTCGCTCTTCAAGTATTGCGTCGATGATTGGAGGTAATGGTGGCTATGTCACAAGTAATACCGGTAATAGCGGCACCACCGCCTCTCAAGGTGTCATAAGTGGTAACCTTGGATTATGGGGAATTGCCAATACATCTTCTGAACTGGGAATTAACGTTAAAAAAGGAGCTGTGGTTGCCGCTTCAATTCAAGGGATATCTTCCCAAAATGCCAATATTGATATTGATGATGTTTTATACCGCAGAAAACGCGATGACAAAGACCTAAACACCATGTTTACAACCTTGTTCATGGGGTCAGCAACAGCAGATAGCTTTGGACAGGAAATACAAAATATCGGACGATTGGTCTTAGGTCAGCGTTCAGCTACTGGAAATGATAGATTATACCTCAAATCAGGAAACATTCGTGTCGGCGGCGACGGTAACATCCAAATTGATGGAACCGGAAATGTCTCCCTCAAAACTGGTAATTTTCAAACAGAAGACGGTAAGATTTACACCAAAAAAGGAGATATCCAAACCGATAAAGGCAATTTAAAAGCAAACAGCGGGGCTTTGTTAATTACCAACAGCGCAGATACCGCTATCAGTGTTAACAGCAATGTTTTTACCGTTGCTAAAGATGGTGTAACAAAAGCACTAAACTTCCAAACCAATCATGGAGAAGTTACCATAAATGTAAGTAATAAAACAACTATCAATCAACCGGTTCTGATAAAATCAACAGGTGGAACATGTACATATGCGAATAAAGCAGGATGCGCCTTAACTGTTGAAGGCGGAGAGTATGTTAATGGTAACCTGATTGTTGAAGGAACATTTGACGCCAATAAACTTCATGCCAGAACACAATTAACAGTGGGAGGAACAGATCCGGACAAAGGTCCTGCTTTGACTGTTGATTACGCAGCAAATGCTTCTAAACTAAACTTTGGCAGTGACTTATTTAAAATAACACAAACAGGAAATAAAACAGGTTCCCTAGATTTTGCGGCCTCACTCATAGCCGCAGACAAAACTTCTGCAACAGCAGGAAATTTTAAAGTAACTGTCCCAAATGCAAGTGGTAATGAAATCGGATTACGCACGGGAACATCCAATTTAATTTTAACTCAAAACATCGGCCAACTCGCCGGCAATTCTTCTAATTATCTTAAAATTGAAGGGGCATCAAATAAAACCTCTCTTATCAGCCCAAATATCAATTTTAATACAGATGCCTTTAAGCTCGCCGGAACAAATGATACCATAGATACTTTGGTTAACACTGTAACCATTAAACCAAAAGGTAAAGATGGATACTTCAGAGTAAACACCACAGGAACCTACGGATCCATGTATGCTGATGCCATAAATGCTTATTTTACGGGTAAGGCAAATAACAATCGAAGTCACATTTATCAAAAAAACAGTGAATACCATATGCAAAATGAGAATGGGGCAGATGTCTTAAAATTAACACGTTCAGCTGATAGTAATGCATACGCAGATATCTACGCCAAAAAAGTCTTGTATAAAAACAATGACAACTCAACAAAAATCCTTGAAATAGATTTAAAAAATACAACACCATCTAACACGAATGTTACTCGTGATGACACCAATTATCCCGTCTACATTCGTAAAGGTGTTATAGAATTAACAGATAGTGTTAGCGATGCTTATGCGATTGCCAATACAAACAAAAACGTTTACAATTACGTCAAGGCCGATAGATTTGTATCTAATAAAAAGACAGTTGACGGAGATTTGCGAAAAACAGACGGATCAGCATTAGGAGCAACCAACTATGTTGTTAATCCGGCATATACTTCTGTGATGCGCGATATCAAGCTGACCAGCCGTGGCGGTGCCCGCCTAAGCGATATTTTACCTGACTTCATCAATAAAGGTATTTATGTTGTTGATAATACTTATCCCGCAAAAGGAGAAACCTCTTGTAGCGGCACAGGTATTTCTTTAAGTGCCTATAAAGCCAAAGGGTTATCCAGCGGCAAGGGCTACAAAGATCTAGGAAACATCGGTACTTGCACAAGTTCGACACAAGAAGTCAGTCCATGGCTTGGCTTTGTACCTCGCCCGATTTGTCCTCCGGGATATATGGGTGTGATTACCCTGACCCCAACAAGCTTTGCTATGGCACAGGCCGGTTTTGCAGCCCATCGTTCAGAATGGAACAGAGGCAATTCTCGTTCTTCTACAACGGACCTTTATACCATCAACAACTCCATTCGTAGTCCACTAGACTACACTTCTGAAGCCTCTGCAGATGATGCGCCCATTCCATTTTACAGTCAAAAAAATACCTGGCTGAAAAGTGATGCCGTCCCTTATCCTGCAGACTGCAACAATAATGCCAGCTGTAAAGGATGGGATTTAAGCATGGGCTTTATTTATCCGTACCAATGGTACAAACAATATATTTGGGAAGCCCTAAACACAAGCGGAAACTATAATAATCAAGACCTCACAAACGCACAATTAGCCGTTTTTGATACTCAAGGACCAAATCTTGATGAAACCATTATTTGGAATCTATTTCCTGTTTATGCCGGAAGTTTAGAAGGCTATGCCACGGTTTACTGCTATTTTCAACGAAATCCCAAAAGCTTCAGTTGGAACAGTAGTACCGTAGATACCGGCTACGACCAAATCGAAAATTACAAAGATGCCACCAATTTACCAAGTGCTTCTAAAACAAATAGTAATACCCTAAACGCTATTGGATCTGAAGATTTAGGACACTGGTAATTTTTTTCCATCCCGATTTCTTCTTCCACATAAACCTCTGACATCATCAAGGAAAATATAAACACAAAAAGAAAATATTGACAAAATTTTATGAAAAATATATAGTAACTGACGATAACCAATTTTTTTTATATTATGATAGATTTGATTTATACCCTGCTCACATTGGCAGGCGGAATACTCTTAGGCTCAGCCGGAGTATTCATCTCAAACAAAAAAACTGACACTGCCACCCAAACGGTATTGTGGTGTCTTTTGATGTTACCGTTATTTTTCGGTAGCGTGGCTCTTGGCGTATGGTGCGAAAACCAAGCGCATCCGCACTCATTACTCCCCATTCTCTCACAGCTGATGGTTGCCGCCATCTGGTTGTATGGCGTTATTTTAGGGATAGCAATCTTCAAGATAAAAGGATTAAAAAAAGCACTTGAAGATCCCTTAAAAAAAGAATGGATTACAGCAGCTTGCTCAAATTTATTCCTATTCCTTCCGGTAGTTTTATGGGTAATTTTCTTACTCAGCCCATGGGATAGTTATACTTCTTTGGCAATCGCTATTGGCATCAGTGCCATTATCATGACACTCTTGTGGATTTTCTTCCACTTTGCACGGCTACTCAAGTATGGTTTCCGCAAACCTGCCGTTTAATCCATAAAAAATCCTCGCTTTGCGGGGATTTTTTATGGATTTTTCATTGACACTAACAAGAGAAAATCTTATACATCAAGGTAATAAACTTATTATTCATTAAAAATTATTACTATATGAAACCTATTATTTTTTATCTTAAACGTTGTGGAAAAATTCTCATCTTTCCCTTTGCTTACCTTGGAAAAAAATTTACCAACTGTAAAGAGCGATACTCTGATTGGGTTTTGAGCAAGTAAAATAAACATCCACAACCAAGTTGCGAAGCGAAGCAACAAAAAAATCCCTATCTTTTGACAGGGATTTTTTCTTATCTTCATTAAAGTAAAATTACTTCAATTCAACTTTAGCACCGGCAGCTTCCAACTTAGCTTTGATTTCTTCAGCTTCAGCCTTAGGAGCACCTTCTTTAACAGTCTTAGGAGCACCATCAACAAGGTCTTTAGCTTCTTTCAAACCTAATTGTGTAATAGCGCGAATTTCTTTAATAACATTAATCTTATTAGCGCCAGCTTCAGCTAAGATAACATCAAATTCATCTTTCTCTTCAGCGGCAGCACCACCGGCAGCACCACCGGCAGCAACAGCAACAGCAGCAGCGGCAGAAACGCCCCACTTCTCTTCTAACATTTTAGACAAGTCAGCAGCTTCCATAACGGTCAAAGCTGACAATTCATCAACTAATTTGGCTAAATCGGCCATATTTTTTCTCCAATATAAAATAAATTAAACTTATTAACTAAAAACTCTTTGGTTCTTTGAATTCACTAAAAACATTTTTTTGTTTTAGAAGAGATAATACGTCGGATATTTTGAGCGTGGTGTACAAAAAATAGTACATAAGCGAAAAATATCCAAGTAGAATCCTTATAAAACAGAAAAACTAAGCAGCAGCTTGCTCTTTTTCCGAATAAGCCTTGGTAACACGAGCTAATTGAGCACCTGGGGCCTGTAACAAACCAATAATTTTGGCGCGCAACTCGTCCATAGACGGGATAGTTGCCAAACGTTTGATTTCATCAACAGAGAGAACACCTGTTCCCATAGCGCCACCAACAACGATTAACTTTTCGTTCTCTTTGGCAAATTCAACACAAGCCTTACAAGCAGAAACCGGATCATTGGCGAACGCAATCGCGGTCGGACCTTTGAACAAATCGGTAATAGCTTCAAACTTTGTGCCTTTAAGAGCTAAACGAGTAATCCGGTTTTTAGTAACTCTAAAACCTGCTCCTGCTTTTCTGATTTTGTCTCTTAACTCAGAAACCTCAGCCACTGTCAATCCCTTATAATGAGAAACGACAACGATTTCAGCCTCAGAGAACAAACCATTCAGTTCATTGAGCAAGTCTGATTTTTCATTACGGTTCACTAGTTGTCTCCAATTATAGACATTATTGCTAATGTCTGTTTTTACTCACACCATAGCTTTAGAGCATAAAAATGCTTGTCGAGTTATGGAACTCAATCTGTCCGAGGAGAAAAATATATAAGGAAAATGTATTTACTCTCGTCTATGCAGGAGATTAAGGCATTTGCCACCTGCAGTCTTGGACAGGGTAAACGACCCATTGGTCATTTATTGACTCGCTTAATAATACATCTCTTCCCTCTTGTCAAGAGCTTTTTACAACTAAAAAACTCTTCAAAATCATTCCTTAATCGGAACAATATCTATTTTATAACGATAATATTTTAACAACTCACAGTAATGCCGCCAATATCCTTTTTGCCCACACTCTATATTATCTATAATATCATAAGGAATATTTGTTTCCTTAGAAACTTGCTTGATTGTTTTTTGCTTTTGGATTCTTAACAATCCTAACTTCGGACCGATAAGCTGTTTAATTTTCCGACCATTATTTTTCATATTTACTAAACTCCTTATTTTGTTAATTTAAAACAAAACTCGCCCCGAAAAAAACGAAGCGAGGGAGTTAGCAACTGTTCAGTACAGTCTGTTGTATTCAATATATTCCAACAGCTCCCTCATAACAAAGGAGTCTTTTTACTGAAAGGAGTTGCTACACTCCGCAAACGAAACACCCGTTTGCAAATACAATAATAAATAAGAATATAAAAAATGCAACAAAAAAGGAGGTTATAAAAATAACCTCCTTTTCTTACTTCATACCATAGAATGTGATAAACCTTTGTGCTGCGTAGCAACTTTTTGACGACATGTACAACTAGCTACATTAGGAAAAAAGTTGCAAGCATGACAATGGTTTTGCACAATCAATTAAGCGGATTTTTTGCAGCAACAAAAATCGTTGCTATCTTCCACCTTATCATTCTTGTGACGAACAGCAGCTTGTGCAGCAGCCAAACGTGCAACAGGAACACGGAACGGAGAGCATGATACATAGTTCATACCGCAAGTCTGGAAGAAGTCGATAGATGCCGGATCACCACCATGTTCACCGCATACGCCCAACCAGATTTTCGGGTTAGAAGAACGTGCCTTGTGGCAAGCCATCTTAACCAACATACCGACACCTTCAACATCAATAGATGCGAACGGATCAGCAACATAAACACCGCGAGCGCGATATTCATCTAAGATAGCACCGGTATCATCACGGCTCATACCCAAAGTTGTTTGCGTCAAGTCGTTTGTACCAAAGCCGAAGAACTCAGCAGATTGAGCCAACTCATCAGCTTTGAGAGCTGCACGCGGCAATTCAATCATTGAACCGACTTGGTAAACAATCTTCTTACCTTTTTCTGAGAAGACTTTCTCGGCTGTTGTATCGATAATGTTCTTAACGATATCCAACTCTTTCTTAGAACCTGTTAACGGAACTTCGATTTCAGGAACAACTTTGATTCCTGCATCTGCACATTCCATAGCAGCTTCAATAATAGCACGAGTTTGCATTTCGCAGATTTCAGGATAAGTAATCGGCAAACGGCAACCACGGTGACCTAACATCGGGTTAGCTTCATGTAAAGCATTAGAACGTTGTTTAACTTGTTCCAAAGTCATACCCATTTTGTTTGCCAAATCTTGCATTTCTGCATCTGTGTGAGGCAAAAATTCATGAAGCGGCGGATCCAACAAACGGATAACAACAGGAAAACCGTTCATAATTTTGAACAATGCTTTGAAGTCTTCTTTTTGGTAAGGCAACAAGCGAGCCAAAGCGGCACGACGACCTTTCTCGTCCGATGCCAAAATCATCGCACGCATATCCGGAATTCTCTCAGCATCAAAGAACATGTGTTCTGTACGAGCCAAACCGATACCTTGAGCACCGAAATCAAGAGCTTGTTGAGCATCTTTTGGAGTCTCGGCATTTGCACGAACTTCAATAGTGCGGATTTCATCAACCCACTTCATCAATTTACCGAAGTTACCGGAGTTTGTGTCAGCTTTAACGGTCGGAACAGCACCTTCCAAAATCTGACCCTTAGCACCATCTAATGACAACCAGTCACCTTCTTTAATAACAACACCTTTATCTGTTGTCATGGTTTTGGTTGCATAGTCAATGTGAATTTCGTGAGAACCGGAAACGCAAGGCGTACCCATACCGCGAGCAACAACGGCTGCGTGAGATGTCATACCGCCGCGAGCCGTAATCACACCTTGAGAAGCGTGCATACCACCGATATCTTCAGGAGATGTCTCGCTACGAATCAAGATAACTTTTTCACCTTTAGCGGCCCATGCTTCAGCATCTTCAGCGTTAAAGACGGCACGACCAACAGCAGCACCCGGAGATGCCGGCAAACCGGTTGCAATAACAGTTTTCTTAGCTTTCGGGTCTAACATCGGGTGCAACAATTGGTCTAATTGGTCAGCACCAACACGCATAATAGCTTCTTCTTTATTGAGCAAGCCTTCTTCAACCATTTCGACAGCCATACGAACGGCAGCTTGAGCTGTACGTTTACCGTTACGGCATTGCAACATCCACAATTTACCATGTTCAATGGTAAATTCCATATCTTGCATATCTTTATAGTGATTTTCGAGTTTATTACGAACATCAACTAATTCTTTATAAAGGTGAGGCCACAATTCTTCCAAAGAATTACCTTGTCCTTTAGAACCCATCGGTTGCGGAGTACGAATACCGGCAACAACGTCTTCACCTTGAGCATTAACCAAGAATTCGCCATAGTAAACATTCTCACCTGTTGCAGGGTCACGAGAGAAGCAAACACCTGTTGCACTGTCGTCGCCGGCATTACCGAAGACCATTGTCTGAACGTTAACGGCTGTACCCCAGTCACCCGGAATATTATTCAATTTACGATAAATGATAGCACGCTCAACCATCCAAGAACCGAATACGGCACCGATACCGGCCCATAATTGATCCCAAGGATCTTGAGGAACAACTTTACCTAATTTAACACCGATTTTCTTATATTCTTCAACCAATGCTTTCAAGTCATCAGCTGTCATATCGGTATCAGATTTATAACCTTTAGATTTTTTCATGTTCTCGAGGGCAGACTCGTATTCATCCATATTAGCGCCCAAAACAACGTTTGAGAACATTTGTAAGAAACGACGATAAGAGTCGTAAGCAAATCTTTCAGAACCGGAAGCTTTTGCCAAAGCCTTAACTGTTTCATCATTCAAACCCAAGTTCAAAACGGTATCCATCATACCCGGCATTGAAACGCGTGCGCCTGAACGAACAGAGAACAACAACGGATTCTCTGCATCAGCAAATTTCTTACCCATAATTTTTTCAACACCGGCAACGGCTTGACGAACTTGATCTTTCAAGTCAGCAGGATAAGTTTTGTTGTTTGCATAGTAATATGTACAAACTTCAGTTGTAACTGTAAATCCCGGAGGAACAGGCAAACCGACTTTATTCATTTCAGCCAAGTTTGCACCCTTACCGCCGAGGAGGTTTCTCATAGAAGCGTCGCCTTCAGCAGCGCCGTTTCCGAAAGTATATACCCATTTACTCATGGTTAATTAAGCTCCTATCAGCTATTTAATGTTAACATAAACGCCTTTTCCGACAGAAAAGACTAATTCGGGCTTCATTCCAACCCACTTTTATTCAAAACAAACGAGGAGCACTTACCTATATTAAGCACCGCAAGCTGTTCAAAATAAAAAAACTATCAGATTCTGAGAATGTTACCCACCAGAACTGTCTGAAAATCTATATCAGCGAATCAGATTCTTCAAGAAAAAAATCTGCGACTCGGGAGTCTTACCCACAGATTCTCTAAAAAATGCTTTTTTTAAGCCAAAAACGCAAAAAAATTCAGCATATTAATAAGCTATTAAGATTCTTATGATATAAAAAGCATAGTTTATACAAAAAAAGTGTTGCATTTTCGAAATTTTTGTGCTAAGTTTGACAAAATTTTGAGATTCATACAGCTTTGGAGTGATACTATGAAAAAAATTTTATTGACATCAGCAGCTATTTTTAGCTTCCTCATTGCGACGGAAAATCAGGCATTTGCTTCTTGCGATGGTCCGTATTTGGCAGTTCGTGGCGGTGTTGCCAATCACACTTTGGGCGACAAAGACGAAAATGTTGCAACTGACAAAAAATTGGACATCGATGACAATTCCCTCATGATCAGTGGCGCACTCGGTTATCGTTATAAATACTTCAGAATTGAAGGTGAATATGTCTGGAGAAAAGATAGCGAAGACAAAAAAACAACTTACGCCAAGATTCCTGTTGTTGGGGGGTATAAAGCCAACACTCGTACAGCAGAATTTTCTTCTAAATCATATATGGCAAACATTTATTGGGATTTATCACCATACACCATGTTTACCCCGTATGTATCAGCCGGTTTAGGTATTACGAGTTTGGAATACACCTTTAAGATGAACGACTCCAATGGTACGCATGTTAAATATGAAGAAGATAACTTTACATGGTCTGTCGGTGGCGGTTTGTCAGCACAAGTTACTTCTCGTTTCAACATCGACTTAGGTTACCGTTACTACGATATGGGTGAGTTAGAGAGCGGTGAAGTTCACAACCACGAAGTCTATGGTGGTCTCCGCTATACTTTCTAAAAAACACAAAATGATTAAACCGCTACACTGTGTAGCGGTTTTTTTTATGCCAAGGAAAACTTAAATGTTTTACTATGATTTAATTGTTTGTTGCTTATCCGTACTTTTTTGGATATACTTGATATATGCCGGATGGGAAATTGCACACCAAAGGGCACCCTTTGTTCCCTCTCCAAGTGCCCCGAAAAAAATAGCCATAACTAAAATATCCGAACTTTTAGATAACGCAACAACACCACAAACAGTAGTTGATGCCGGTTGCGGTAACGGCAAACTTTTAGCCATATTGGCAAAAAAATACCCCCAACATCATTTTATCGGGATTGAATACAACAAAACTTTATACGATTATTGTCATCGCAAATACAAAAAAATAAGCAATTTAAATTTTTACAACCAAGATTTGCTGGAATTTGACTATAAACAAACAAATATAATTTATTATTTTGGTATTCCGGCATTAACCCAAAAGTTTGGCGAAAAACTGCAACAAACTCAGACAAGATTAGATATCCTGACTTTAGATGCTCAGTTTGAACATTTACAGCTTATCAGTAAAGAGTCTTTCAAATTCTGGATGGCACAGAGTTATGTATATCACTACAAAAATTAACTTGCAAAATAAATTGGAATTTGTATATTAAACAGCGACAAGCAATGCAGGCATAGTTCAATGGTAGAACGCGAGCTTCCCAAGCTTGTGATGCGGGTTCGATTCCCGTTGCCTGCTCCAATAAACAAAATGCACCCTTGCGGTGCTTTTTTGTTTATTGAGGGTAGAAATAAGGGAATCGAACCCGTTACGAAACAAAATAAAGCTCCCTTTTTACCAAAGAGAGCTTTATCGTTAACAATTCTCCTAATTTTATTTAGAGCTGATCTCAATTTTTCTGGCTTTTGACTGAATTTCCTTCGTTTTAGGCATATCAATAAACAATACACCTTTTCTAAACTGAGCGGAAATCTTATCATCAGCGATATTATCCGGCAGGCGGACAGAGCGGCTGAAAGAACCATAAGAACACTCTTTCAAATAATAACCTTTATCTTTTTCTTCCGTCTCGGCTTTCTTTTCTCCGCTGATTGTCAACAATCCGTCCTCAACCGATAGATTAATATCTTTTTCATCCATTCCCGGAAGTTCGGCTTTAATTTCATATTTATCCTTGAGTTCCGCAATATCCAACCTTGGAGAGAGCGTATTTTTAACCTCTGTTCTCTCAAACGGACTCATAAATGCGTCGAACAGGCGATTTATGTCGGATTGCAATCCCCAAACATCATTTGTCCGCGGCTCAATTTCATTTTTTCTTAAAATCAAATGTGACATAATCTTTCTCCTTTTCTAAAATTTAAGTCAGATACCCAATCCAACCTCTATTATTTGATGTAGGAAGAAGTTTTTCCAAATGCAAGAGCCTGACAAATATTTTATAAAAAAATGCTGCTGACACAAAACGTCAGCAGCATTTTATCTAAACCACATGCAGGGTTTCCACTAAAAGTCGGTCGTGAACACCATCTTTGAATGGTTTCACGATCAGACTCCGTCCCCCTGCCAAATGGAGAATAACTTTATCAAAGCCTAACTCCACTTTTTTACACTCATAGAATGACGGATAGCGAGATTGAACAATAACCAGCCACGCACCCTTCATCGGAAACACCGCCGGCATGATGTATAATTCATACTCGCCGACCGACCAAATCGGCACAGGGTTGACCGGAGATACCTTCACCCCTTGATAATAAACGGTCTGCTTCCTAACCAAGTAGTCACCACATCCGTAATCACACTGTATCAGCATAACATTACCTAACCATGTCCTTGGCATGGGGTCTTAAAATTATAAGTATAATGATAAAAATTTAAGGGGATTATAGACAGAATCAACAAAAAGTCAAGGAAAAACACCCTCACATCTATTCCATCATACCACTGAAAATCACGTACAGAGGTACATGAGCATTTTTTATCGATTAAATCTGCACTAATCGTGCGAAGACTGAGTTTTTCTTAAGCGAGTTTTTTGTAGCGTATAGCATGCGGCCTACACGCTTCCTCTCCCAAACGACGCTTTTTATCAGCCTCATACTCTTCAAAATTGCCTTCAAACCAGACAACCTGACTATCGCCTTCATAGGCCAAAATATGGGTTGCCAAGCGGTCTAAAAACCAGCGATCGTGAGAAGTCACAAACACACACCCGGGGTATTCCATAATTCCTTCCTCTAAGGATCGCAACGTATCAACATCGAGATCATTTGTCGGCTCATCAAGCAAAATAACATTTGCCCCTTTACGCAACATTTTTGCTAAGTGGACACGATTACGCTCACCCCCTGAGAGTTGTCCGACTTTCTTTTGCTGGTCTGTTCCCTTAAAATTAAATTGTCCGACATATGCCCGAGACGGCACGGTCTTTTTGCCCAATTCGATCATATCCAAGCCGTCGGAAATTTCCTCCCAAACGGTTTTGTTGGGATCTAACTCATCACGAGACTGGTTAACATAGCCCAAGTCAACCGTATCACCAATTCGGATTTCACCGCTGTCGGGTTTTTCCTCTCCGGCAATCATACGAAACAGCGTGGTTTTGCCGGCACCGTTCGGACCAATAATACCAACGATTGCGCCCTTCGGAACTTTGAAAGACAGATTATCAATCAAGAGTTTATCACCATACGCTTTAGAGATGCCTTTAGCTTCAACAACTAAGTCTCCTAAACGCTCTGTCATCGGGATAGAAATATGCGCTTGCGTAATCTTATCCTTGGTCGATTCGGCTAACAATTCCTCATAAGCATTAATACGCGCCTTAGATTTTGCCTGACGTGCTTTCGGATTTTTATGAATCCATTCTAATTCATTAGCCAACGTCCGCTGACGAGCTGATTCTTCACGAGATTCCTGTTCTAAACGTTTTTGTTTTTGCTCTAACCAAGAACTGTAATTACCCTCATAAGGAATACCCTGTCCGCGATCAAGTTCCAAAATCCAGCCGGTCACATTATCCAAGAAATAGCGGTCGTGCGTCACCATAACCACCGTTCCTTTGTATTCTTTCAAATGTTGCTCAAGCCAAGCAACCGATTCGGCATCCAAATGGTTTGTCGGTTCATCGAGAAGGAGCATATCCGGCTTTTGCAACAACAAGCGACACAAAGCCACACGACGTTTTTCACCACCGGATAGTTTCGTCACATCAGCATCTTTCGGCGGACAACGCAAGGCATCCATTGCAATTTGAATGGTACGTTCAAAATTCCACCCATCACAAGCATCAATCTTTTCTTGCAATTCGGCTTGTTCATTAATGAGATTATTCATTTCCTCATCGCTCATCGGCTCGGCAAACTTGGCTGATACTTCCTCAAACTTTTGAAGCAAATCCCGCACTTCGCCTAACCCGTCCATAATATTTTCCATGACATTTTTGTTCGGATCAAGTTTAGGCTCTTGTTCGAGATAGCCGACCTTCACGCCATCTGCCGCCCATGCTTCACCATTAAATTCTTTATCAACGCCGGCCATAATTTTTAACAGCGTTGATTTACCGGCACCGTTAACACCTAAAACACCGATTTTAGCACCCGGAAAAAAGGATAACGTAATCCCCTTAAACAACTCTTTTCCGCCCGGAAAAACCTTTGTTAAATTTTGCATAACATAGATATACTGATAAGAAGCCATAAAAACATACTCCCGACTGATTCTAATTTGTCACGAGTATATAGAAAAAAAGCGAACTTGCAAGCGATTTAATATCAATACTGTATCAAAGGTGCATTAGAGCCTGTATACGCAGGTGGGGTTGCGCCATCGACACCGGTATTCAATTTCAATTTACCGATTTTGCGTTTACCGGCATTTTGATATATCTTTTGAGCCTGTTTTCGTTGATTTTTATTTTCTTGACTAACAGCGGTCACATCATAGGGGGCACGCGGCGTATAAAGTGCACCGTCAGGCATTTGGATTGTTCCGTCAGCATAGATTTTGACATTAAAAACATCTTGATTATCAAAACGGCGTACAATTTGCGAACACTCATAAAAACCATCTAATTGTTTAGAAATATAAGCATTCGCCTTTTCATCATTATAGGCACGCATTCCGGCGGCTTGCTCGGCATTAGATTTGGCTTTGGTGATTAAGATGGTGCGAGCAATCATCTCAAACGTATCAATTCGCGTTGATCCGCAAGCAAGCCCCTGACCGGCAACAGCACCTAAGGCTTTGACCTCATCCATATAAGAGACAGGGGTATTATCTTCCAACGCAATAATTTCTCCTGCTTGAGCTTTTCCAAAACAACTCAAGACTCCTAAACAAAAAAGCGCAATCTTTTTCATTATATTCTCCTCTAATGCTGATTATTATAAAAGAAAGAAGTAAAAAATCAAAAGATATCTTAAAAAAACACCCAAAATCTAAAATTAAGGTTGACAAAGTCATTCTTTTAGCTTAAAAGACAGCTAAACATTTTAACTAAGGAAAAAACAATGAAAATTTACAGTTCTTTAAAATCTAAAAAAGTACGCGATAAAGACTGCAAGTTAGTTCGCCGCAAGGGCCGCGTTTACGTTATCAATAAAAAGAACCCTAAGCTCAAAGCTCGTCAGGGATAATTTGATAATACTTACATTAGAAGAGTTTTAAAAGCCCGCCGATTTCAAGCGGGTTTTTTAGTGCCAAAAAAAGAGGAGCTTTGCTCCTCTTTTTCTAAGATACCCATTGCAGATGATGGTACAAATACACCGTGACTACAACGATTAAAAGAAAAATCACCCCCCAAAAAAAATATGGAATCAATTCTCGTAACAATCGCATGTTCACTCTCAGCCACAGCTTTGTAAAAGTCTGTGCAAAACC
Source organism: Alphaproteobacteria bacterium (assembly GCA_017477185.1). Lineage (GTDB taxonomy): Bacteria > Pseudomonadota > Alphaproteobacteria > RF32 > CAG-239 > Scatocola. The sequence goes on from JAFUXF010000035.1 coordinate 65,616, forward strand.
ATCTTCTCTTAATTCATCTTTCCACTCTGAAAGACCATTTCCGTAATATGGTCTCAAAGCTCTAAATGCTGCCCACAGAAACAAGCACTCAAGCGTTAGAAAAGACATTACTAAAAACAAAATACCATCTTTTTCAATAAAGATGCGTAACAAGAAAAAAATGCCCATTAAAGAGCAAAAGACACAAAGCATATCCGCAAAAATTTGCTTTACTTTTTGAACATGTAACATACTCTCCATTTTTTAATAATTTAACAATATCATTTATCTCTGCTAGCTATACCACAATTTTCTCTCTACCGCAACTATTTTTTGTCAATTTTTTACAAAAAAACAAATCCGTATATTCCCTCCCTGTCCGAGGGAGGGTTAGGGTGGGTACACTAATCAAAAGACACTACCCTACCTAACCTCCCTTTTGCAAAGGGGAGGGATAAACGGATTCACTAAGAAAAAGAGGAGCTTTCCGCCCCTCTTTTTTTAACACATTATATGAAACAAACTCTTATATGAAATACACAATAACTTACTGCAGCTGCAGCTACGATTATGAGCATTCCACACACTAAACAGAGTACCATTCCAAACACTCCATCTTTAATCCGCTTCATCAGCAAACTCATCATCCCTTTTTTCAGATAGAGACTAATATCTTCATCTGAACAAAAAAGAGTTTTTGTTTCTTTTCTACTCTCAGATGAAGTCAAAAATCCCAACATCCAAAAGAAAAGAAAACATGCCAAAGAACACCACGGTATAACTAAACTCCATTCCACAATCTCTTTAGCAAATTCTTCTGAACCCAAGATGTTACGACAAAGCACTCCGCAAAATGCCCCCACGCCTGTCAGCAGAAAAGCTAAAAAGACAAAGTACAGAAAACCACCTACACACAACAAGCCCCTAAGAGCTCGTACTTTCATTTTTTCTTTCATATTTTATTTTTTTAATAATTAAACATTCTAATTTGTTTTCAACAAAAACATATCATATTTTTAATGTCAGCGCAACTATTTTTTTTGTCAATTTTTACAAAAAAATCCATATATTCCCTCCCTGTCCGAGGGAGGGTTAGGGTGGGTACACTAATCAAAAGACACTACCCTACCTAACCTCTCCTTTGCAAAGAGGAAGAATAAGCCGATTCTAAACAAAAAAAAACACCGCAGTCCGTAACCCTGCGATGTCTTTTTATATAAACGCTTGTCATTACGAGGGCATCAGCCCGTGGCAATCTCAGCCGTCTTAAATACAGTTTTCAAGGAAATCTCCGACGGACATAATATCCATCGTTTTTTCTTCCACCCGCTTGAGAGAAAAGGTTTTATTCCCCTCGTCATCTGTATTTTCCGTCACCCAGACAACGAGCTCCTCCCCCAGATAAACCTCCAGAGAAGAAATCTTTTCCCTTGCCCCCTTCAAACTACCCAATTCAAGCCACGGTTTTGCCTGCTCATAGCGATACGCCTTGGCATTACCGGACTGAAAAGAATCAAGTGCGATAACAAGAGAGACAATAGCCCCAAGTCCCTCTAAAAAATCTTTTTTGAATCTCTTCACGCTCCCGCGAAGGATCCAAGTCTTTTTTTGCTTCATAATAGACATAAATTTAATATTTTATGTCAAAATACCATATTCAAGCCTTTGAGTCAAGCATCAAAAAAAAGCCCGCCAAAGCGAGCTTTTTTTTTCTTTTTTCTAAAAATGTGATAAATGCTGTTTATAGTAAGGTTTAAGAAAAATTGCGACAGGAGTGTACATAATAGTACATAACTTAGCAATTTTTAAGAAACCTGCCCTAGAAACACATTTTGCGCATTTTTATTGCATTTGGATGATACTAATTTCTACCCGTCTATTCTGTTCTCTTCCTGCTGCTGTTGCGTTAGAAGCAATCGGCTGAGACGGCCCCATTCCGGCAGCAGAAATACGACTTGGCGCAATACCTCTGTTAATCAAATAAGTTGCAACCGCAGAAGCTCTTTTTTGAGATAACGTATTATTGTAAGCAACTGTTCCCGTACTATCGGTATGTCCGGTAATTTGAACCATGGTCTTATCATATTCTGCAAATACTTTCGCTACAGAATCTAAAACAGGGTTAAAGTTTGGTTTGAAAACGGCAGAATCTGTATCAAAAGTAATATTGCTCGGCATAATCAAACGAATTTGCCCGTTTTCGGTAGAGACCTGAACACCTGTATTTAAGAGTTCTTGGCGAAGTTTACGCGCTTGCAAATCCATATAGCCGCCTGTTCCGGCGCCGGCTGCTGCACCAATTCCTGCTCCCCAAGCTGCACCTTTTTTGCCTCCGACAAGAGCCCCGATTCCGGCACCGGCAACAGCACCGATTCCTGTTCCCCAAGCTGTTTTAGAAACCTTACTTTCGCCTGTATAAGGATCAGTTGCACAAGCACTGACAAAAGAAACCAACATCATCATCAAAATAAATTTTTTCATTTTTATCTCCTCTTCATTATAACTTTTCCTAATTTAAAAGATTTCCAGAAGATTGCAAGCGGAAATAAAAAAAAGAGTTCTAAAAACACTCTGGTTTCTGAACTCTTTTTTAAAAATTTAAAGAGAATGGATTCTCCTCTCTCTATTCTTCAGCATCTTGATGACGCTTTCATCCGTGTGTTTAACGCCAAAAAAAATGAACGCTAAAACACCTCCGATACATAATAATCCTTGTAACATATTCTGCATTTAATTTGTTAATAATTGATTCAAACGAAAGGAAAATAAACACCCCACAACTCAAAGTCAACACTTAAAAACAAATTTTACAAAAAAATTTAATTCCTTTTACAACAAATCACACCCTCTCAATAACCTCTTGAAAAAATATGATTCCGTGATACATTAGCTCCGAATGAATTAACAAACGGCATTCCTTTTTGGTGTGCCAAATTTTAAGGAGATAATAAATATGACAATTCGCGTCGGTATTAACGGTTTTGGCCGTATCGGTCGTTTAGTTTTCCGTGCTGCACAAGAGAGAAATGATATCGAAATCGTCGGTATCAATGACTTGATTGATGTTGATTACATGGCTTATATGTTGCGTTATGACACAATGCATGGTCAGTTCAAAGGTTCTATTGAAGTTAAAGACGGCAAGCTCGTTGTTAACGGCAAAGCTATCCGCGTTACTGCAGAGAAGAACCCTGCTGATTTGAAATGGGGCGAAATCGGCGCTGAATATGTTGTTGAATCAACCGGTTTATTCTTAACAAAAGAAAAAGCTCAAGGTCACATTGATGCCGGTGCTAAATATGTTGTTATGTCTGCACCTTCTAAAGATGATACACCGATGTTTGTTTGCGGCGTTAACACCGATTCTTATGTTAAAGGGACCCAATTTGTTTCTAACGCTTCTTGCACAACCAACTGCTTGGCTCCGATTGCGAAAGTTTTACACGATGCTTTCGGTATTAAAGAAGGCTTGATGACAACCGTTCACTCTACAACAGCTACACAAAAAACAGTTGACGGTCCTTCCATGAAAGATTGGCGTGGTGGTCGTGCTGCAAGCGGTAACATCATTCCTTCTTCTACCGGTGCGGCTAAAGCTGTCGGTAAAGTTATTCCGTCTTTGAACGGCAAATTAACAGGTATGTCAATGCGTGTTCCGACATTGGATGTCTCTGTTGTTGACTTAACCGCCAACTTGGAAAAACCTGCTACTTATGAAGAAATCTGCGCCGCTATGAAGAAAGCTTCTGAAGGCGAATTAAAAGGTATCTTGGGTTACACCGAAGATGCTGTTGTTTCTTCTGACTTTTTGGGCGATCCGCGTACCTCTATCTTTGACGCTAAAGCCGGTATCCAATTAACACCGACTTTTGTTAAAGTTGTCAGCTGGTATGATAACGAATGGGGTTATTCAAACAAAGTATTAGACCTCATTGCCCACATGGCAAAAGTTAACGGCTAATGACGATTAAATCCCCGCCGTTCTTAAACGACGGGGATTCTTTTTTCAAATTATTCCTCCCCTGCTTGAGGGGAGGTTAGGTAGGGTAAAATAAGGAAAAACATATGCAATACAAAACTATTGAAGATTTAGGAAACCTGAGCGGCAAAGTTGTTATGCTTCGTGCCGACTTAAACGTTCCGATGGATGAAAATTTTAAAGTTACCAACACCGCTCGTATTGACCGCACCGTTCCGACTATTAAAGAACTGATGAGCAAAGGCGCAAAAGTCGTTGTTATCTCTCACTTTGGTCGACCGGAAGGCAAAGGCGATATGAAAAACTCTCTGAGCCACATTGTTAAAGATTTAGAAAAATCTTTGGGACACAAGGTTGTCTTTGTTGATGATTGTATCGGCGAGAAAGTTGCCAACGCCATTAAAACGATGAAAAATGATGAAGTTTTGCTTCTCGAAAACCTCCGTTTTTATGATGAAGAAAAGAAAGGTGATGAAAACTTCGCTAAACAATTAACCGCTCCGGTTGACGCTTATGTAACGGATGCTTTCTCAACAGCTCACCGCGCACATGCCTCTATGGTTGCCGCTGTTAAAACCAAACCGGCTGCTTTCGGTCGCCTGATGGAAGAAGAAGTTAATGCCCTCTCTCGTGGCTTGAATGACCCTCAGCACCCGTTAATGGCGATTGTCGGTGGCTCTAAAGTTTCTACTAAATTAGATTTATTGAATAACTTGGTTAAAAGAGTAAACAAACTGGTTATCTCCGGCGGTATGGCTCATACTTTTATGAAAGCCAGCGGCATTGATACAATTAACGAGGCAAACTCCCTTGTTCAAATGGATATGATTGACACGGCTAAAGAAATTATGGCAACCGCTAAAGCCAACAATTGCGAGATTGTTTTGCCGGTCGATGTTGTTGTTTCTAAAGAGTTCAAAGCCGGTGCCGAACACAAAACCGTTGATTTGGATAATATTCCTGCCGAGGGTTGGAGCTTGCTCGATGTCGGCGAAAAAACAATTAAAGCAATTAATGCCAAAATTGACGAGTGTAAAACACTTGTTTGGAACGGACCGCTTGGTGTATTTGAATTAAAGCCGTTTGATACCGCAACCAACGCTGTCGCTCAACACGCTGCCGAACGCACTCAGGCCGGCAAATTAATGACGGTTGCCGGTGGCGGAGATACCGTTTCAGCTTTGGCTAATGCCGGTGTTGAAAAGAAATTCTCTTACATCTCAACCGCAGGCGGTGCTTTCCTCGAATGGATGGAAGGCAAGGAACTCCCGGGCGTCGCCGTTTTGAAAAAATAATTATTTTAAGAATACAATCCCCGTTCTCTGGCAGATCGGGGATTTTTTTACAAGGATTAACACTTTTTTATTGTTTTTTGTCTAGAATTATGCTATAACAAATGTAAAGAATGAACAAATTTAAAAGGGACAACCATGGCTGAGGAATTAAAATTTAACATTAACGAACTCAATGTTCCGGAAGATAAAGGTTGCATGAAAAACTTGTTTGCAGAAGCGACGCCGGCAAAAATTCCTGTCAGCGAAGATGAAACTCTCACGCAACGCGTCCAAAGAATGAGTGAGCAATCATTTGAAAATCAAAAAGTTAAGAAGCAAAAAGACATTCTAAAAGCCTCTCAACAATATCCTGAGCTTGGAAACATTATGTACCAATTGCGTGAAGGAACCGTCAACGAAAATTCTGATTTCAAAAGTGAACTTTTCGTCGATACCGAAGGTAAACCGGCTCTTCATGTATGGAAACAAAAAACAAATTCTGACGGAAAACCTTCTCTTGCCGACCAAATGGATGGAGCGCGTGGTTTTGGTTTTAGTATTCACGATGGTAAAATAGTTTTAGACAGCAATTTGAGTGATGAACAATTATTGGAAGCTCTTGATTTTCTGTATCGCCGCGGCATTACTAATTATGAAAAACCCAACAAACGCTATGAAGAAGTTTTTGAGGCAGTTACGCAAAAGCATAAAAATGACAATTCTATAGAGCAATATAGCACCATAGAGCCCTTTTTTCCGGAAGATTCAAATCAGCACACAGCCTCAGCCGCTATAGCTGCTGTTGCAGCGGGCAATACTCCTACGATTCCGGATGCCAATGAACCCGCCTCTTATATTCCTCAAGATAAAGAAGATAAAAAAGAAGAAATAGAAGGCTTTAAAAAAGCCAATAACATCTTTGTAAAATTTTTGGAAAAAGAACAAAACAAACGCAACGGTCTCAGCTATTTTATTGAGGGAAAAAATTCAAACGTAGTTACCTATAGTGTCTACAACAACGAAGACGCCGATAATCTCAAAAATGATGGTAAAAAAGATAGTAAAACTGATGTAGTTAAAGAGACTTGCGCTTACCGTGTTCGCTTAACCCAAAAGGACGGCAAACTCTCTCAAATTGAATTTCACGTTCCTAATGGTGGCAAAATGCCTGAAGGGCTTGCGGATAAAGCGGCAGAAATGGTTAAAAGCCAAGGTGCACTGTACTTAAATTGTCCGGATGGTCTTTCTCCGGCCGACGCTAAAGAAATTCGCAATGCTTGCGCTCGTGCCGGCATCTTACCCAAAGGCATCGGTATAAACTTGAACCATGCAACAAAAATGGATGAAGAAGCAACCACCAACATAACCAATAAAGACGATCTCTATGCTTATAAAGGCAAATTAGGTCGGCATTTAATGGAATTATGCACAAATGATAAAGACCCCCGTATTCCTTTTGCACAATCACTCATAAACCAAGAAAAACTTTACCCGTTAACGACACAGCTCGAAGGTTGTTTAACAAATGCTTTAACACAAAGAATTGATGAATCTGGAGACAATGCTCACAAAGTGCTTGGTGCCGCAGAAACAATAAAACAAATTTTTACGGCAATAACCAACAATCCGGATAAGTCAGTTGCACAACTATGCGAAACGCTTTCTCGTGGAGATGATACCCTAAAAACACAACTTCTTCAAGCTATGCAAAATGCCGGCGCAGAGGATATAAAAGCCCACGAATTAAAAGATGATCAAATGATGGTTTTGTTTAGTACATTAGAACCTGTAAATATTGAAAAAGAAAAACAAATACTGGACGATGAAATTAGAAAAAACCATAAAGATAGTAAAGAGACCATCATCGAGAGAAGAGCCTCAAAAGCCTCTCGCGCTCTTAACACAACAATCAATAAAGTCTTGAAAGATAAAGGATTTAAAAATGGTTTCAGCACCATTGATTTCGGTGACTTAAAATATACAGAATCAACTTCCACTCCAAACACCAATACGCTTCCTATTGGCAGAGGCGGAGCCCCCGCAGAAATGTAACCTCTTTATTTTTTAGCATTAAACCTTATATCTCCTCCCGAAAGAGAGGAGATATGATTATTATCGTCAACGATAAAATGCAACAAGGCTATTGCTACGAACTCACAGAGCCGGAAGGACAAAACTTTGCACCTGACTTTAAGCCTGAACTCACCCCACCGCAAATGCTCGAACTTGGTGTTTTTGAAGGCAAATACCTCAATGATTGCCGCAATGAATTTCCTTTAACTTGGTTTTATAATGCCAAAACCGCCCCTCAAAGCTCACCGGAAATAAACTGTTTTAAGCTCAAATCTCGTTTAAGTTTGCAAGAATGGCAAAAACGCGGTTGGATTCTTGAGCCGGATGTTCGCGGCTGGTTTCAATGGTATTGTCGCTATTATTACGGTCGCCGGATTCCTGAAATAGATAAAATTCAAATCAAACGTTGGCGTGCCTTTGCCCGCCATGCCGCCCAAATTCGTAAGAATTGTCCGGTTTTTGATTATGATTGCCGCCCTCGTCAACGCCAAGCCCTTCTCCAATGGGCATATAATCCTTTTATTTAATCACAAAAAATCCCTCGGGAAGCTAACGCTTCCGGAGGGATTAAAAAGTGTCGAGCAGTTACCTACTCTTGCAGTATCATTACGGTAGCATCCTATTCAAGAATCATAACCGGAGACTTCTCGTCCCAGCCTTTCATCTTCTGGTACTTCTTCAAGTCCCTAGGTGTAACAGCTTTACTCGGGAACAACGTTTTCCCCTTAAGCGTTGCCGTCACCCATGATTTTCCTTTCAAAACAAGGAATTTACCATCCGGCAAAATTGCCATCTTAGCAAAATCCCCCGTCGGTTCAATAATCGGCTGTCCGTCCTTATAGGCAGTAATCTTACCGTTAAACGAAGAGATAGCAAAACCTCCCTTAACCGCATAAGCCTGAGCTGCAAAGCGACACTTATAAGCGGGGATATAGACCAGATAATTCTCACTCTTCTGTCCTTCAAAATAGAAGGACTTCCAAGAAATTGTATCGGCATCCAACACACTGTACCCGGTCTCGGGATCAAGCAACGAGTATCCACCATCGGTCTTTGCCAGGAACATGCCGTTATCAACGGCAATACTCTTGTAGGTGTCCGTCGGTGTAACAAGAATGGCGTCACCCTTCTTGATACCCTTGGCACCGGTGGGCGTGGTCACCACCACATAATCAGTGCCGACGATAGGCTCCTCAGTGTTCTGAGCAGACTTCTTCTCACCACATGATACAAACGTCATTGCCGCAATCATCCCGAAAGCAACAATGCTCAAAAAGAAAAACTTTTTCATTTTTTTATTTTTTAAGTGAAACAATAAATGTTAATAATCTCTTGACAAGAAAGAGATATACATCACTTTTAATAAAAAATCAAGAAAAATTTGTCAATTTTCGAAAAAAATAGCTACATCATGCTGAACTTGACTCAGCATCCAATATCCATGGAATCCGATTCTTTTAATATCATATTCCGTAGGTTAACAACAAAATACCCAAAACAACGTTATGAGATAACCTAAACCGTTTAAACTCAGATAGCGAGACTAATAGTAGGCGACAAAAAACCATCATGTTTAAGTTGGAGAAAGAGGACAGTACGAAGTTGATTTTTTTCGCAATGTATAGGTTTAGGTCGAATAGTCTGGCTAGTAGTAGGCGTTGAGAGTGAAATTACCGCAGCGTAGTTAAACCTACGTGAGGATAATTTCATCTCGAAAACAACGCACTAATAGCCAACTAGACGAGCTAAACTGCAGAGACGTGCCAGATGTTAGAAGCATACTCCATCACCGCACGGTCACTTGAGAACGAACCGATTCGCGCTACATTAAGAATAGCCTTCTTTGCCCATTTGTCTTTATTGACAAAGTCTTTTTCGGCACGATGAATGGCATTGGTAAAGGCTTCCAAATCAGCCAAAACCATAAAGTAATCCCGATTCATCAACTCCTCATAAATAACCTTAAACAGCAAAACATAATCACGCTCACAAAACATATTAGAATTGAGAGCATTCATAATGCGTTTAATATACTCTGACTTTTCATAATAATCTCGTGGATTATAGTGAGAACGCAATTCTTTAACTTCTTGTTCTTTTAGGCCAAACAGATAGAAATTATCCTCTCCGACAGCTTCTCTAATTTCTATATTAGCCCCATCAAGTGTACCAACCGTTAATGCACCATTTAAGGCAAACTTCATGTTTCCGGTACCAGAAGCCTCAAAACCTGCTGTTGAAGATTGAACACTGACATCAGCTGCCGGAATAATTTTTTCAGCCACAGAAACTTTATAATCCGGCACAAATACAACCTTCAAGAATGGATTTGAACGAGGATCAGAATTGACAACAGCTGCCACATTGTTAATCAATTTAATCACTAATTTTGCAAAATTATAAGAAGGAGCAGCTTTTCCGGCAAAAATATAAGTGCGAGGACTGAGCGGACGGACATTATCTTTAATAATTGATAAATACTCGCCGATAACGTGTAAAATAGTCATCAATTGCCGTTTGTACTCATGGATTCTTTTCGCATGAACAATAAACATACTGTTCGGATCAACCATTACACCGGAAGCACTATAGATTCGCTCGGCAACACGTTGCTTGTTCTGAAGTTTTACTTCGGCAAATTTTTTAACAAAAGTCTTATCACTGACAAACTTTTCAAGCTCTTGCAATTGATCCAAATTGACGACCCAATTTGTCCCGATTTTAGAATCAATCAAATCCGTTAAATGTGTATTTGCATGCAACAACCAACGCCGCGGCGTAATACCGTTTGTAACATTCGTAAACTTATCCGGCCATAGTTCATAAAATTCCGGAACCAACGAATGTTTAATCAACTCGGAGTGTAATTTTGCCACACCATTAACACAGAAAGAACCGACGATTGACAAGTTCGCCATACGAATAATCTGTGAATCCCCTTCGCCTGCAACAATTGATAATTTTGAAAGGATTTCACTGTTATCGCCAAACTTCTGCTTAGCCTCTTCAATAAAGCGACGATTAATTTCGTAAATAATCTGCAAATGCCGAGGCAAAATTTTACCCAAAATACTTGCCGGCCATGTTTCCAAAGCCTCCGGCAACAAGGTATGATTCGTATAAGCAAAAACCTTCGTTGTGATTTCCCAAGCATCTTCCCAGTCTTGCCCATAAACATCCATAAGCAAACGCATCATTTCAGGAATAGCTAATGATGGGTGCGTATCATTTAACTGAACACAAACTTTATCCGGTAATCCCTTAAAATCATTACTCTTTTCGAGATAACGACGAATAATATCTTGTACGGCACAAGAAACAAAAAAGTATTGCTGTTTTAAACGCAGTTCTTTCCCTGATTGCAAGGCATCAGACGGATACAACACTTTAGAAACCGTTTCTGTTTCTATCTTATCCCGCACGGCATCAATATAGCCGCCTTCATTAAAAATATTTATATCCAATTCATCATCTGTTTTAGCTGTAAACAAACGCAAATAATTAACTGATTTACCGGCATAGCCGACAATCGGAAAATCATAAGGGACGCCATACAAAGTTTTTGTATTCATCCAAATATAACTATCTTTACCGTCAGCATTCTTAAACGTTTCAACATTACCATAAATCGGGATTGTGACTGTGCGATCATAACGAGCAAATTGCCATGGCGAATTTTCTCCCGCCCAACTATCAGCTTGTTCTACCTGATAACCATTCTCAAATTTTTGTTTAAACAACCCGAATTGATAATCAATACCATAGCCAAAACCGGGGATTCCCAGAGAAGCCATGGAGTCAAGATAACAAGCAGCTAAACGCCCTAATCCGCCATTACCTAACGCCGGATCATATTCCGTATCAAAAATTTCTTCCAAACTAAAATCAGGCCACCCGTCAATCTTAATTTCCTTCATAATATCAAACAAGCTGAGATTATGAAGATTATTTTCCAAAGAACGACCGATTAAATATTCAATCGATAAATAATAAACGCGTTTGGTATTAACACGATTGTAACGCGCCATGGTCTCATACATTTTATCCATAGCAAACTCTCGAACAGCCAAAGAAATCGCCGTCAAAGCCTCATCTTTTGTAATTTCACGTGTTCTTTTACCAATAAAATATTTGATATAATGTTCAATTGATAATTTCAAACGAGCTTTATCAATTTCGTTAATAATCACGGATTCTTTTTTAGCCACAACGGATCTCCCTATCTAAGTTAACATACTTATTTATCCAAACTCATAAAAGAAATTATTTGAAATATGGTTAATATATAGTGTATTTTACTCAAAAAATAAAGTTGCAAATTAAAACGACAATATTATACTTCTAAAAAATTTTGAGAGGAATATCAATGAAGAAGATAGTTATTTCGGCATTATTGTTAACAACAGCCCTTACCTTTGAAGTTAAAGCACAATCGGTTTTTGAGGCTCTAAGCGACGCTTACAATACTAACCCGACCCTTCAAGCACAACGTGCTTACTTAAGAGCCGTGGATGAAAATGTTGCCATCGCAAAATCAGGATTCCGTCCGACAATAGCTTTAAGAGGTTCATATTCTGATACCGATATCAGTCATGACAATTATGGTCAGGCACAAGACGCCGCAACGACATCTGCTTCTGCAGTTGTAACCCAACCGCTGTTTAACGGTTTCAGCACATTAAACAGTGTTAAAGCCGCCGATAAAAACGTTAAAGCTGAACAAAACAATTTAGCCAATGTCGAGCAATCTGTTTTTCTTGATGTTTCTACGGCTTACTTTAACGTTGTTCAAAACGCAGCTATTGTTGACTTACAGCGCAACAACGAAAAACTCCTGAAAAAAAAGTTAGATGAAACGACCGAACGTTTTAATGTTGGAGATGTAACGCGAACGGATGTTTCGCAAGCACGCGCTCGCTATGCGCAAGCTCGCGCCGCCACCATAGGAGCTGAGGGCGACTTAGAAGCCTCCAAAGCAATCTATCGTCAAGTTGTCGGCAGTGAGCCTAAAACGTTATCCGAACCACGAAACTTAAGTAAATACATTCCAAACAATTTTAATGATGCCTTAGCCTACGCTAAAGAGCATAATTATGCCGTTTTGGCTGCAAAAGAAACCTTAAGTGCAAAAGACTATACCATTTCGGCTAATACCGGCGCACTGTTACCGCAAGTCGCACTAGAAGGCAGTGCCAATACAAGCCGCAACGATTATGATGCAATCATGAAAGATCATAAAAATGATAATTTTCAAGTTGGAGTCAATATGAATATGCCTCTGTATGATGCCGGTGAAAATCGCGCCAAGATTCGCCAAAGCAAATATCAAAAATGGCAAGCCCAAGAATTACTCTTGAAAGCTGAGCGTCAAGCCGTATCAGAAACAACCGCCGCATGGGAATATATGGCAGCCAATCATGCTAAAATAAAATCATTAAAAGAACAAATTAAAGCCAACGAAATTGCTCTTGATGGTGTCCAAAAAGAAGAAGCCCTCGGAAACCGCACAATTCTTGATGTGTTAGACGCTTATAATGAATTATTAAAATCCAAAGTTGATGAAGTCAAAGCACGCCGCGATTATTTTGTTTCCGGAATGCAGGTTCTCATGGCTATGGGAAAATTAACAGCTAATGACTTAAATCTAGCCGTTGACATTTATGATGCTGAAAAATATTATAAAGACACAAAAGGAAAATGGTTGTCACTTTCTGTTGACTAATGATTAACTCAAACCATAGGAAAAATTGATGAGCGATACCGATAACCAAGAAGACTTGTCTGTAGAAGATATTTTATCATCTATCAAAAACATTTTGGTAGATGAAGAAGGTAATAATACCGAGAACAAACAAGAAGAGGATGTCTTGAATCTTGATAATTCCATGGTTGTTGACAGTACGGCAAGTTCTCAAAATATTGAATCCATCCTCGATTCAATAACCGAACCTGTCGTCGAAGAAAAGCCAAAGGAAAAAACATCTGCATCTCTGGCTGACAGCATAGATATTGAGCAAACGCTTAAAGAGGCAGCACAGATTGATTTGAACAATATTCCGATTCTTGATAACATTATTGAGAAAGATATTCCGACAAACGATTCGTCTTCTGCTGTTAAAGAAGAAACGATTGATGCCTCTGCAAACATTATCAACAATTTTGCCAAAGTTTTTGCCGAGAAGCAGCATGCTCAACAAAATATCAATACCGCATCGGCAATAACAACAGATATCAGTCAAAATATTGAGGGCATGGGGATCAGCCAAATGATCAAAGAAACGATTATCCAACAAGTTAAGCTCAGTTTGGATTCTCACTTTGAACAAATCGCTTCCTCTATTATTACGGAACAAACACAACAATGGCTGAACAACAATTTAGCTTCTATTGTCGAAAAAACCGTTGCTAAAGAAATCGAACGAGTGATAGCAAAGGTCGGTTCATAATAAGCGTCTTCGTTTTTACCGTCCTATAAAAAATTAGTGCCCCAAAAATTTCTTTTGAGGGCATTTTGCTGTTTACAGCTCAAGATTTTATGATAAAATATCGCCAATTTGATACAACCTAAGGAACTTTATAATGTTAGAGAAAAACTATAACCCCAAAGATTTTGAAGAAAAAATTTACGCCGATTGGGAGCAATCAGGCGATTTTAAACCGGATATGCGCTCCGACAAAGACAATTTTGCGATTGTTATTCCACCGCCAAATGTTACCGGTGTTTTACATATGGGACACGCTCTTGACAACACATTACAGGATATTTTAATCCGCTATAATCGTATGCAGGGTAAAAATGTTCTCTGGCAAGTTGGGACAGACCATGCCGGAATTGCTACCCAAATGGTCGTTGAGCGCAATCTTGCCAAACAAGGCATTTCTCGCCACGATTTAGGACGTGAGAAATTCATCGAAACCGTTTGGGAGTGGAAAAAACAATCCGGTGGCACCATTACCAAACAGCTCCGTCGTTTAGGGGCTTCCTGTGACTGGTCACGCGAACGCTTCACCATGGACGAGGGATTAAGCCGCGCTGTTCGCAAAATCTTTGTAAATTTATATAAAGACGGCTTAATTTATAAAGCCAAAAAACTTGTTAACTGGGATTCTAAATTTTTGACGGCTATTTCGGATTTGGAAGTTGTCCAGAAAGAAACTGTCGGCAAAATGTATTACTACAAATACCCGATTGAGGGCGAAGAAGGAGAGTTTATTCATATTGCCACCACACGCCCTGAGACCATGTTCGGAGATACGGCGGTTGCTGTCAGTGATAAAAACGAAAAATTAAAACACCTGATTGGCAAAAACTGCATTATTCCGATTATCAATAAATCGATTCCGATTATTGCCGATGACCACGCCGACCCTGAAAAGGGAACAGGTGCGGTTAAAATCACGCCGGCACACGATTTTAATGACTTTGAGGTTGGCAAACGTCATAATCTTCCATTGGTTAATATCTTAAATCCTGATGCCACCTTAAACGAGAACACACCTTATGCCGGTATGACAACACTGGAAGCTCGTGAAAAAGTCATTGCCAAATTGACCGAACTCGGTGTTATGGAAAAGATTGAAGATCACCCGATGGTTATTCCATATGGCGACCGCTCAAATGTTATTATTGAACCGCTCATGACCGATCAATGGTTTGTTGATGCCCCGACACTGGCTAAAGAGGCTCTGCGTGCCGTTGAAGACGGAGAAATGCAGTTTGTTCCGAAGTCTTACGAAAAAACTTATTTTGAGTGGATGCGTAACATTCAGCCGTGGTGTATTTCCCGCCAACTCTGGTGGGGACATCAAATGCCGATTTGGTATGGTCCGGATGAACATATTTTCTGTGAAGAAAATGAGGAAGAGGCTCAGGCTCAAGCAGACAAGTTCTACGGTAAACACGTTGAACTCCGCCGTGAGACAGACGTTTTAGACACTTGGTTCTCATCAGGTCTTTGGGCTTTTTCAACATTAGGCTGGCCGGATAAAACCGAATATTTGGATAAATTTTATCCGACCTCGGTTCTGGTAACGGGATTCGACATCATCTTCTTCTGGGTTGCTCGAATGATGATGATGAGTATGTATATGATGAAACGCGTTCCTTTCAAGAAATGCTACATTCACGGTCTTGTTCGTGATGAAAAAGGTCAAAAGATGTCTAAATCTAAAGGCAACACGGTTGACCCGATGGAAACGATTGAAAAATATGGTGCTGATGCTCTACGCTTCTTTATGGCAGCCATGGAGACACAAGGTCGCGACATTAATATGAGTGAATCTCGTATTGCCGGTTATCGCAATTTTGCCACAAAATTATGGAATGCCGCTCGATTCTGTGAAATGAACGAATGTAAATCCATCAAAGGCTTTGACGAAAATTCAGCCAAACTCGCCATTAACAAATGGATTATAGCCAAAGCAAAACAAGCATCAAAAGAGGTTACGGACAACTTAGACAACTTCCGCTTTTCTGATGCGGCTAATGCTGTTTATCAGTTTGTATGGGGAACTTTCTGCGATTGGTACATTGAGCTCAGTAAACCGGTTTTTTATGGTGAAAATGAAGAGCAAAAAGCCGAAACACGCGCTGTTGCGGCATGGGTATTGGATAGAATCTTGCTCATTTTGCACCCGTTTATGCCGTTTATCACTACCGAGTTGTGGAACAACACCGCTACACGCGATGTAAAATTAATCCATGCCCAATGGATTAAGAACGAAAATATTAACGAAAATGCCCTCACGGAAATCGATTGGGCAATAGATTTAATCAGTTCGATTCGTTCTCTGCGGGCTGAAATGAACATTCCTGCAGCGGCTAAACTAGTCGTTAAGCTCAAAGGCGCAAACAACTGGTCGCAAAACACCTTGAAAACACTTGAAAATATCATCTGCCCATTAGCACGTTTAGAGAACATTGAATGCGTTGCTAATGACTTCGCCGTCACACCGGATATGGTTCAAAACGTTTTCAAAGAAGCAACTTTACTGTTGCCGCTTAAAGGTGTTGTTGACTTTTCTGCCGAAAGAGAACGCCTTAATAAAGAACTGGCTAACCTCAATAAAAACATTGAAGGCTATGCGCGTAAATTAAGCAACGCATCTTTTGTTGAACGCGCACCGGCTCAGGTGGTTGAGGAAGAAAAACGCCGTCAGGCAGAGGCACTTGCCAACAAGGCAAAAGTAGAGGAAGCCCTCGCCCGAATTGCTAATTTCTAACAAACTTAAGCCCCTCACCTGAGGGGCTTTTCTATAAATTCTCGGACAAAATCAAAAACTGCTGCGGGGTTATTTCTTCCGGTCGCATAGTCAATAAAACACCGGCTTTTTGGGCAGCCGATTCCAAATTTACAAAACCTTTAAGGCTCTGCCGGATCATCTTGCGACGTTGCGCAAAACAAGCCTGTGTTATTTTTTCGATTTTACGGATTTGCTCTGCTGTCAAAGTTTTTTCCAAAGGACGAAACAGCAAAACACTCGACCATATCTTGGGTGCCGGCACAAAACATTCCGGACTCAAATCCATCAATTTATCTATCCGGCATTGTAGCTGACTGAGAATAGAAATCCGCCCGTAATCTTTTGTTTTTATCGGTGCCATAATTCGCTCCGCCACTTCTTTCTGAAACATCAGAGTCAGACTGCAAAAATGATTTATTTTTTGCAACCAACCCACAAACAAAGGGACAGAAATATTATAGGGCAAATTACTGACAACATGTCGCGGGGCTTCTCCCATGACACTAAAATCAGTCTCCATCGCATCCCCATTAATAATATCCATTTTCTCCGGAGCAAAGCGGCGAATATCTTCCATAATCTGCACACACCGCTCATCCATTTCAACGACCGTAAAATGACGAGGTTCTGCCGACATAACTGCTCGAGTTAAGCCCCCCGGCCCCGGACCAACCTCAAACACATCTGCCTGAGAATAATCGCGCAGTCCTTGTTTTTCCAAAGATAAACGAATGATTTTGTCAGTAATATTCCTGTCTAACAAAAAATTCTGGCCAAGTGACTTTTTAGCCATCAAACCATGCGCTTCAACCGTCATACGCAACGAGGGAAGAGTATCTATTTTCTCCGCAAGCTGCGCCATCTTAACCCTTAAACTCAATGACTGACTTTTGCCGCAAATTTTGCAAGTACTTCGCCGAGTACCCTTCCAACCGCTCAGTTTCCAAAACATTTTTCATATCATCGTACGAAATTTGTTTTGGCTTTGCCGCAGGAACAAATTTATCATCTAACCTTAAAATGTAATAATTATTCTCATATTTAACCGGCTGAGAAACTTGTCCGATTCGCATATTCTTAATTTTATTTTCCAGTGGTTTAGCAAGTTGACCTTCTTTTATCCATCCCAAATCACCACCATTTGCCGAACTCGGGCTCTGTGAAAATTGTGCTGCATACATATTAAACAAACCATCCCGACGAATATTATCAACTAAAATGTCAATATCCTTCCCCTTAGCGACCGGAATAACGATCTCTGAAACCTTGTATTTAGGAGTCTTCATGTCCTCTTGAGAACGATTGATAGCATCTTCAACTTCACGCTGCGTGATTGAAGAATCCATCATCATTTTACGGCGAATTAAACGCGCCCACAAAATTTCTGTTTGCAACTGATTTTTAAAAATTTCAGGATTAATTCCTTTATTTTTCAAAACTTTCTCAAGTTGTCCTCGTCCAATCTTTCGCGATGTTTCATAATGAGATAAGGCTGCACTCATATCCTTACTGCTCAGCGTTAATTGATTTTTTTCAACCTCTTGCGCTTTGATTTTATCATCAATTGCCGTACGCAATACTTTATTGAGAATCATGGGTTTTGTCTTATTATTTAATGGAACGCCTGTATTCATCAAAAATAATTTACCATAACTATCAACATCAGCCGAAGAAATAGCTTCCCCATTAACAACTGCCATTATTTTGGTATCTCCGGGCTTAAAAAAAGAAGTTACTGGAACAGGTGTATTTTTTTTAGGAGTAACACGAGGTTTTTCAACTTTTTTAACAGCAAGTTTATCCGTCGCTTCTGGAAGACTGTCAGATTGTGAAGCCTGAAACAAAACAGAGCGAGATTCACGAGGCTTTTCTATCTTTTCGACATCCAAATATTGCGCTCTCACAGAGAACGATACACAACCTAAAAATAGTAACAAAAATATTTTTTTCATATTTTTTCCTTTCTATTTACCAAAACCACCAATTGTTTTTAAGAAGAAAGATACTGTAAATTCATAATCATTATCGACTTCCGGATCATTTGAATCATACTTTTGAACATTTCCTGATAACATAAAACATTCATCTTCATACGTCAAAGACCCACCATGTTCTATAGAATAGCTATGTTCTGCAGCCAAATCTTGACGATTATACAACTTAATCGACCAATCTCTGGTTAATTTTGCATTGACGGCAGTATACAACTCATGCCGTTCTGCCTTCAATCCGTTTTTCAAAACTGCATTATTTCCCTCATTCAAATGAATATAAGAAACATAGAAATTAAGAATATCAGGACCTATACGGGCACCTAACTCATTATACTTAATCTCCCAGTCATTTTTATCTAATCTAAAGCGATAATTTAAATCTAAATAAGAACTCGGGTTGGCATAAATACGTCCGACATAGTCACTGAAATGATTTCTTTCGCCTAAACTTTGAGAAAAACTGTTCTCATCATCAAAGTAGTAACTTTGAGCAAAAAAGGCCTGCGTTCGTCCCAAAATATTACCATATGAATTCCAGTTAAAACCATAACTGACACGACTACCGGTATCATTAAGATCATAACCGCTGTAACGATCAATATCCAACACATTAACATCATCCAAAAAGGCATTTTCGCTGTCTAAATTAGGGATTCTGTTTGTTTTATTATTATCATTTGGCGCGAACACTCCGACAATAACCGGCTCAATAATCTGCCGACTTTCCTCATTTGCCTTAATAAAAGGCAACTTCCATTCAGCAGCTAATTGAGGAAAAACGCGCGCTGTCGACCCCGTAATAACCTCTTTACTCGGATTAAGATAATTATCAACATAATAAAAATCAGATTTAACCGAACCGGACAACCGCATTTTTTCACCCCAAGGACTTGTATAAGGCAGAACGACCTCATTAATCATTGTCCCTCTTTCTGAATTTGAGTGTTCCTTATTGTAAACCACCGAAGCAAAATTAAACGTATTTTTTGTATATAAACCAAAATCAGTTAGCTGATTATATTTTTCATAATCAATGTACGGCAAAACATAAGAACCATTAAATTTCTCTCTTGCTGCACTTTTGCGTAAATTATAACTGATTGTTCTAAAATAATTAGCTTCAATATTCGCATAATCACGATTGTTAAAATATTCAACACGCATATTAGAAGTTAGCCATGCATCTGTTTTTTCAGGTAAAGAAATATCTCTTAGATAAATCGAATCAGAAACATACTTTGCATCTAAATGAGCCAACCATTTATCATTAATTTCATATCGTCCTTTTGCAAAAATGTGACCACGCTTTTTATCTTTATCTTTGTCATTGGCAATACTGCCCTGCAAAGACATATCACCCTTCTGAGTATACATATTATAAACGGCTTCAGGAATCACGCCATGCTTTGTCGTAAAATATGGGCTAACTGTTAAGTCTGAATGATCATCTATCGCCCAAAAATAGCCAGCTTTTACATAAGTATCCATAAAGTTTGATGATCCATATGTAGGCATAGTTAAACCACTGCGACGCTTAACTGACGGATCTGCATGGGATAAAAATGGCGTATAAAACACCGGAACATTCTTAACTTTCAAAAAGGCATTACGATAATAAACATTCTGCCCTTCGGTATCTTGTCTGATTTTACTCGCCGTTATTTTCCATAGAGGCTCTTTTTTATTTTTTCCCTCCATTTGGCAATCGCATGGCGAGTAACTTGCATCATACATAACCTTATCATTATTGTCTAACGTCTTAACCTTAGATGCCCAAACCTGACTTTCATCACGCAAAAGAACCTTTAATTGTTTCAATGTCCCTTGGCTCATTTGGTCTCGTAAAATCAGCTCATCAGCATAAATAACATTATCACTCGAATCAACAATAACAACATTACCTGTCGCAGTAATAACATCCAATTCTTGGTTATAAACTATTTTATCGGCCTTTATCGTTCCATCACTGCGAATAACGTAAACATCACCAATTGCCGTAATAATATTTGTTTCATTATCATTTTGAATTTCATTAGCACTAAAGTAAATGTCGTCTGAATTTTTTTCTACCGGACGCGGTGTCATAAATCCGGTAATATTCGGATGTGGATCAAATTTCACTGCCGGCATCGTTTTATCCGAGGAATGATCTAAAATTTCACCGGCAACAGGAACTCTCTCTTGCGAACAAACATTCACAGCCCATAAACTCAACAATCCGCTTCCAAGGATAATGCTGTCTCTTAATTTAAACATGTTGTAGTCCCTCTAACTCTTCCGATTTCTTTTTCTTCGCCGGATTATAAAAAAGCAATAAATAAAAACAAATAGCCAATGGAACAAAAAAATTCAGAAACAACAAAGGCAAATAGTATAGCCGCTTAAACACCAAATTTCCAAAAGCCAAATCACATGATTGAACAATAACCATTGCCAAAATTGAATATGTAATAATTTTTCCCTGACCACGACGATTAAAAGTACCAACCAACAAACCCGTACAAGCAATCAAAGCAAAAACTAAATTAAATAATGGCATTAAAATACGTCTGACCCCTTCAACCACAAAACGATTGATTTGTGCTTGAGTCAAATTAGGATTTTTATAAGCGGATAAAAGTTCCCACAGTGTCATTTCACGCGCGCCGACTTCTTTATTTTTACCTGAAGATGTCCTGCCAAAATCGACCGAATAACGGTCAAACACAAGAGAGGAGAATTGCTTTTTATTATCATCCGGCAACTCATTTCTTACCCCATTAATTAAAATCAATCTTGGCCCTTGAGGTGTATAGACAAGCCGCCCTTTTTCGGCTGATAAAACCACTTTTTTATCCGAAGCTCTCTCATCGTTAACCAAAATACCGGAAACAGCCCCGTTTCCTTCATCTTTAGCAACAAAAACCGTCATCATCAGCTGAGCAGTCGTAAATTCCCCTTCCTTAAACAACATATGCGACATATCATTTTTGACTTGCCATTCTAATTGGGCAAATTTTTGCTCAGCAACAGGAATCACAATATTATTGACATATAAATTAAAAGCAGAAATAACCACCCCTAAAATAAACGCCCCTTTAGCACAATTCCACGGACTGATACCGGCAGATTTCATTACCGTTAATTCGCGATCAGCAATCATCCGATTATAAACAAACAACACCGACACAAACAAAGCAATCGGAGCCATAATAACAAAAATACGAGGCATTAACAGGGAGGTCAACTCGATAAACATAAAAATCGGCAATCCTTTATTGGTAACCATTTCCACAAAATTAAGCGATTGCGTTAACCACACAATCGCCAATAGCGAAAAAGTAACAACTAAAAAACCAACAAAAATTTGTTTCGCAATATATTTATCTAATTTTTTCATTATAGATTCTGATTGTAATTACAAGTAGGCTCATTATACCCATTTTTTGCAAAAATCAAACTATTATTTTCGATTCTTACAATGAGATAAAAAGGGGACAATTTTTCTTTTTCGTCATATCGAAAGGCAAACCCTACCGGCTTTGCCATATCCGGAAACGAAGTGAGCAAGCAGCGAAGCTGTCGCGCTCCATCCATAAAACAGGTTGCGTAAGCAATACATTGAAAAAAAATCTTAAGCCCCTCACCCGAGGAGCTTTTTTTTACGCTTTATCAGACAAAATAAATTTAATCTTACAACCATAATAGCCGACAAGCAGAAAATACTTCTTCCAACTGACACTCTCGCCCATTTCGATATAATCTATCGTCATCGGATGAAGATGTGTTTCTTTAGCCACCAACTCAATCGGCTTTTTAAGCTGTCGTCTGATAAGACCAAGCTGCAACCCCATCTCTTGCTTAAACATTTTATTGCTATAAGTTTTCATTCTTTGAACTCCTCATTTTTGCTATATTAAAACAAAAACTCACCTCGTTATAAAACGAAGTGAGGGAGTTCGAAACTGAGTAACTGTCAGTCTGTTGTATTCAATATATTCCAACAGCTCCCTCATCCGAAGGAGTTGCTTAGTTACCGGAGTTTCGACACCCCATAAGCAGAACACCTGCTTACAAGTCGAATGATAAAAGAGATAAATAAAAATGCAAGACTTTTCTATAAATTCTCGGACAAAATCAAAAATTGGTACATGACTTAACAATTTGCAAAAAATCCTCACAAATTACCCAAGCAGCCCCTAAAAACACGATAAATGTTATTTATAGTAAGATACCTGAAAAAATGCGATAGGTGGTATTTATAGTAAGATATTGAGGAATTTGCGAAGGGAGTGTACATTAACCGTACATGACCGAACAAATTCCGAAATATCTGCCCTAGAAAACCACCTTGCGCGTTTTTTCCTAAAAACTTGAAGAATGAGACTAATAGCAGGCGTTGAAAGAAAAATTACCGCAGCGTACATAGAGGTACGTGAGGATAATTTTTCTTGAAACAACGCACTAGTAGTCCATTATACAAGTTTTTAATTAAATCATGGCCATACCGCCGTTAATGTTGATTGTCTGCCCCGTAATATATTGCGCCTCATCAGATGCCAAAAAGGCAACAACATTGGCAATATCTTGAGCTTCACCGAGCTTTCCGGCCGGAACTTTGGCAAGCAAAGCGGCTTTAACATCATCAGGCAAAACATCTGTCATCGGCGTACGAATAAAGCCCGGTGCAATCGAGTTAACCGTGATATTGCGAGAACCGACTTCTTGAGCCAAACATTTGTTCATAGCAATCATACCGGCTTTAGAGGCTGAATAGTTAGCCTGTCCGGCATTTCCGGTTACACCGACCACAGAGGCAATACCGATAATACGACCAAAACGACGTTTCATCATACCGCGCACGGCAGCTTTTGCCAATTTGAAGCCGGCTGACAAGTTAACATCCAAAACCAACTGCCA
This sequence comes from Alphaproteobacteria bacterium, assembly GCA_017477185.1. Classification (GTDB taxonomy): domain Bacteria; phylum Pseudomonadota; class Alphaproteobacteria; order RF32; family CAG-239; genus Scatocola. The sequence continues at coordinate 89,057 of JAFUXF010000035.1, forward strand.
ATCTTCATCACTCATACGAATAAACAAATTATCGCGTGTTAAGCCGGCATTGTTCACCAAAATATCGATTCGACCCAACTTTTCCTCAACCGAAGAAACAAGATTTTTAACATCATCAGGATTTGTCAGGTTAGCAACAAAAGTCTCAACATTACTGCCTAACTCAGCCTTTAATTTTTCCATTGGCTCGGCGCGCATATCCGTCAAAGCAAGGATAGCACCTTGTGCATGCAACGTACGAGCAATTTTATCTCCTATTCCGCCGGCAGCACCGGTAATTAGAGCAACTTTTCCATCCAATCTGAACATAATTTATTTCCTTTCATATTATGATTTATAAATCTTGAGCCAAAGCCTCAATATCAGCAGGAGTGCTGACCGAGACCGTATTAATTTCTTTATAACTTCTTTTAACGATTCCCGATAATACTTTACCGGCACCGAGTTCAACAACGTCCGTAATTCCGTTTTCGACCATATAAGTCACGCTTTCACGCCAACGAACAGAGCCTGTCACCTGTTCGACCAAATGTTTGATAATTTCTCTGCCGTCTGCAATCGGCGTTGCCAAAACATTTGCAATCAATGGAATTTGCGCATTATGAACTTCAACGGCAGATAAAGCCTCTTGCATAACTTTTGCCGCCGGAGTCATCAACGGACTATGAAACGGCGCACTGACGGGGAGTTTAATACAACGTTTTGCACCAAACTCAGAAGCAATTTCAACAGCCTTTTCGATTGCGTTCATGTGACCGGACAAAACAACCTGTCCGTCAGCATTATCATTGGCAGCAACACAAACGCCGCCTGTTTCCCGACAAGCATCAATAAGCGCATCAACATCCTTAAAAGACATACCGATGACAGCAGCCATTCCGCCAACACCTAAAGGCACAGCCTGCTGCATTGCCTGTCCTCGTGTTCTAAGCAAGCGTGCCGTATCTGCCAAAGAGAAAACTCCTGCCGCACAAGCCGCCGAATATTCTCCTAAAGAATGTCCTGCCACGAAGGTAGCCTTATCCTTCAATTTAAGCCCAAATTCTTTATCCAAAACACGAACTACAGCCATAGAATGTGCCATAAGTGCCGGCTGTGCATTTGCCGTCATCATCAGATCAGCTTCCGGACCTTCACACATTATTTTGAATAAATCTTGAGAAATAGCTTCATTAACTTCCTGAAAAACTTCTTTTGCCGACTTGAAATTATCGGCTAACTCTTTTCCCATGCCGACAAATTGAGAGCCTTGACCGGGAAAAACAAAAGCATATTTCATTCTCTATCTAACCTCATTACATCAATTTCGTACGACTAAGCCTGTGGCATTTTAAAACAAAAGTCAATAAATATTCTTTTTTAAGAAGAGATATGGGTAAAAAATTAACAATCTTTTGAGATTTTTTCACTATACTGCCAACACAACAAGGGGCTTTATCATGGCAAAAAAAACAACAAAACCATCATTTTTGAAAAGAATTTTGCGCCGAATTAGCGGTTTTCTTATCATCGCATCATGCCTGTTTATTTGGGTCAGTTGTGCATTTTATCATATCCAAGACAGGGGGATAAACATTGTCTCGGATACCCCTGTAAAAAACGCTTTGGGTATATATGGTGCAACAACCGCTGATTATGTCTTATCTGCTTTTGGCATTATTGTTCCAATCATGCTTTTGGCCGTTTTTCGTTGGGGAGTGGATTTAGTACGAGGATATGATTTCATCTTTCCTTATTCTCGATGTATTGCAATCTTATGGGCAACACTGTTCGGATCTACAGCATTTGCTCTGCTTCCTGCGCATTGGACTTCAATATCACTGGGTGGATTCGTTGGTAAATTCTCTGCTTATAATTTAATGACATTTATTAACCACTTTAACACTTACGGACTGGGAAAATATTTACTTTTCATTTTCTGTGGTGTACTAACGTTAATAGCCTTTGATTACGCTATTGGCATAACGCTCAAACATTGGTATCGCCTATTTAAGATAATATGCCTTTCTGTTTGGACATTTTTATTATTCGTTCACATCAGTCTTTGTAAATTTTTCCATCTTTTCAGCAATCACCATTTCAGTGATGAAAGAAAAGAAATCAAAGAAAAACAAGAAAAAAAGCGTCGTTCACGCAAAGAACCGATTGAACGTATTGAACCAAGTTTCAGCAATGATAACTTATCTTCAGAATTAACGCCGGTTGTAGATGTTCCTCCTGCTTTAGCTGAACCGGAAAAATCTCCACTAAAATCGGCGTCCAAATCCTTAACCTCTCGGCCAGAAAAAAGACCAGAAATTAAACCGCAAACTCTCATCAACAATGATGGTTACACCAGACCTGACATCAATTTACTCTCACGCCCACAGGCAACAACCAATACCGGCGTAAATAAAGAAGAATTAGAACACATTGCCAAAGAACTGGAAACAACCCTGGAAGAATTCGGCATTCATGGTAAAATTGTTAAAGTTCGCCCCGGACCTGTCGTTACTTTGTACGAGCTAGAACCTGCTCCTGGAACAAAAAGCGCTCGTGTCATCGGTTTAGCAGATGACATTGCTCGTTCAATGTCAGCCGCTGCCGTCCGCATTGCCGTTGTCCCCGGTTCAAACACAATAGGCATTGAATTACCAAATCTCAAACGTGATACTGTTTGGCTCAGAGATTTGTTTGAAGATAAAGAATTTATCGATTCTAAAAACGCCCTTAATGTCGTTCTTGGTAAAGACATCGGAGGTAAAAACACTTATGCTGATTTAGCAAAAATGCCTCACTTACTCGTTGCCGGAACAACAGGTTCAGGTAAATCCGTCGGTGTCAACTCAATGATTCTTTCTCTCCTGTTTCGGATGAGTCCGGAAGAATGTAAGTTAATCATGATTGACCCGAAAATGCTCGAATTCTCTATGTATAATGGTATTCCTCACTTACTGACACCGGTTATTACCGATCCTGCTAAAGCGGTTATCGGCTTAAAGTGGGCAGTTAAAGAAATGGAGGACAGATACCGTGCTATGGCACAGATGAATGTCCGTAACATTACAGGTTATAATCAAAAAGTAGAAGAATTGCGTAAAACCGGAAAACCATACATTCGCACCATTCAGACCGGCTTTGATGATGACGGAAAACCTATTTATGAAGAACAGGAAATGGACTTAAAACCCTTACCTTATATTGTCATTGTGGTTGATGAAATGGCAGACTTAATGCTTGTTGCAGGTAAAGAAGTTGAAGCCGCTATCCAACGTTTAGCCCAAATGGCACGCGCCGCCGGCCTGCACTTGATTATGTCAACGCAACGTCCTTCCGTTGATGTGATTACCGGTACTATCAAAGCCAACTTTCCAACTCGTATCAGCTTCCAAGTAACATCTAAAATAGATAGCCGAACGATTCTCGGCGAGCAAGGCGCAGAACAATTATTAGGCAAAGGTGATATGCTTTATATGCCTGCCGGACAACGACCAATCCGTATCCATGGTGCTTTTGTTAAAGACGAAGAAGTTGAAAACATTGTTGAATTCATCAAATCACAAAAAGAACCTGAATACATTGAGGCGGTTACCCAAGGCGAGTTAAACGAAAAAGATTCAGGAACTGTGTTTGACAAAGGTTCTTTCGGCGGAAAAGGCAATAATGATGACTTATATAACCAAGCTGTCGAGATTGTCCGCAATGACAAAAAAGCCACTATCAGTTATATTCAGCGTCGGCTGAGCGTTGGCTATAACAAGGCTGCGACCCTCATTGAGCGCATGGAAGAAGAAGGAATAGTTTCCGCCCCCGATCACACCGGAAAAAGACAAATTCTCGGTTAATATTGACAATTATAAAAAATAATGTATCCCTTCAGTGTCAAGATATTAGTATGTATTTTTTTCATAAATTATAAGATAGCCGCCATACGCGAGTAATACGCCGCTATCGATTCATACCATTAATAATTTAATTTGCATTTACCTGATGTGGGAATATCGCGTAAATGTTTAAATGTTATGCTTTTAATCCCCATAGTGCGTGATGCATCAATGGGGATTTTTTTATGATAAAAACTTGTCAAACAAATTCTAATATTCTAAACTCCTATCCGAAAAGGAAAAGGATAAAAATAAAATGTCTGGTGTTGAAATCATAAAAGTTAAACCTGAAGATGGCGGAATGCGCCTTAATCGTTGGTTTTTAAAATACTATCCTTCCTTAACTCTCGGAAACTTCCAAAAACTTTTACGGACTAAGCAGATTAAAGTTGATGGCAAACGCGCTGAAAGTAGCTTAAAGTTAAGTGCGGGACAAGAAATTCGTGTTCCGCCTCTACAAAACCAAAAAGCAGAACCTCTTCATACCGACATTTCTGTCAAAGACACTTTGTTTATCCAATCTCTCGTAATATATAAAGATGACAACATATTAGTCCTAAACAAACCATCCGGTTTGGCTGTACAAGGAGGAACAAACACTTCCCGCCACATTGATGGTATGCTGGAAGCCCTTATTTATGAAAAAAATGAAAAGCCCAAATTAGTACATCGTATTGATAAAGATACCAGCGGTATTCTTGTTTTGGCGCGCAATCGCCAATGGGCCGAAAAATTAACCACCGCTTTTCGCAACCATACCTTACAAAAAACTTATTTGGCACTGACAGCCCCTGCCCCCAAACCCGAACGAGGAGACATCAAAGCCCCGCTCGAAAAAGTAGGAGAAAAAGTTATCATAACCGATAATGGCAAACCAGCTCACACCCATTTTGAAGTGCTTGACCGCATCGGAAATAAATTTGCCCTATTAGCAGTTTCGCCTCTCACAGGACGCACCCACCAAATTCGGAGCCACTTGCTCCACATCAAATCACCGATTGTAGGTGATAATCGATACTTTTTAGGAAATAAACGCGAAAAATACGAAGTTTTAACAGACAAATTGCACCTTCACGCATACAAAATTGACTTATCATCATTATATAATAAAAAGTGCCTGATAAAAGCTCCTTTACCGGAATGGTTTTGTCAGGATTTAGTTAATATCGGACTTGATTTTAAAGGATAAAAAAATGTTACGGTTATTCAAACATCTCATCACATTGGTTTTAATTATTATCGTTGGAGCAGTTATCGGCGGCTGGTATTTCATGCGAAACTTTAATCTCAACAGTTATAAAAGCATGATTGAAAATCAGGTTTACAGCATGACCGGCAGAGAATTTAAAATCAATGGTAACGCGCACCTAGGCATTTCCTTAATTCCGACACTAATTGTTGAAGACATAACATTGGCGAATGCTGCGTGGGCAGAAGAACCTAACATGCTGACACTAAAAAAATTAGAAATAGAATTAGCTATTTTACCTCTTCTAAAAAAGCAAGTTGTTATTAACTCTGTCGATTTAATTGAACCGAAAATTTATCTTGAACAAACCAAAGAAGGAATGAATAATTGGACTTTTACCCCAAAAAATGCCTCTTTTTATCAAAAACAAACTTTAGCCTTTGCGCAATTAGAACGTCAGGCAGATCAAGTAACCGCAACAGCAACTAATATTCCTCTACCTGATTATATCCAAAATATTTCTCTAAAAAATATAACCATTAAAGATGGCTATCTCATTTTCAATAATGCCGGAGACAAACAAGACTTAACACTCAAAAATATAGACTTTTCTATGGATAGTCTGGATTCGCCTATTACAGCTGAAATTGACGCCATTTTTCAAAACCAACCCATCAGTGCCAATTTAACCCTCGGATCGGCTAATACCTTTTTGGCTGAAAACACCCCGTTTCCAATAGATATTAACGCCAAAGCCTTTAATATTAAAGCAGCAATCAATGGTGCCTTATTTGATATAACAAAAGATTTGGCCTTTGACGTCAATGCAAACATTTACTCTCCTTCCGGAAACTTTAATTTACCGGAGACAACCTTAATTGGCGAATTTAAGGGAACACCGCAACAAATAACTGCAGAAATTCAAACATTAAACATTGCTAACAACGATATCAAAGGAACAATTAAAGCTAACCTTTCTCAAAAAATTCCACATATCAATGCGGCTCTAAAAAGCAATCAGATAGACCTGCGCACATTACAAAAGGGTATGCCTCTTGCTGCTGATTTTTCGCTCATCTCTTCAGCACACGCAGCAGAATACATTCCTAACACTCCTATTCCTTATGAATATTTACATTTAGTCAACGGCAACCTTAAATTAGTTATTGGTAAATTGATTATTGATGATGCTTTTTCTGCATCTAATGTTGACCTAATTGCTACCCTAAATAATGGCCTACTAAACATTAAACCGCTAAAATTAAATTTTGGTAATGGTGCAATTGACCTGAATGCAACTCTCAATGCCAAAAACCAAACTTTATCTCTGGTTTTAAACAGTAAAGATGTTCTCTTACAAGATCTGCATAAAGAATTTATAATTAACGGCAAAAATGATTTTGGCGTTCTGAGTGGAGGTAAAACAACGCTGTTTTCTAAGTTAACCTCTCAAGGAAAAACTTATCGCCAACTTATACAAAACCTAAACGGACAAACAATTATCATTGTTTCTGCTTCAAAAATTCAAACAGGTGCCTTACAGTTTACAACGGCAAATTTAGTAAAACAATTACTCAACGTCCTCAAGATAGATACATCCAAAAGCTCTGAAGCAGATTTACAATGTGCTGTTATTCGTACTGATATTGCCAATGGAAAAGCTGTTTTTCCTGAAGGAGTTGCTATTCAATCTAATAAAATGACACTTTCAGGTAATGGTAACGTCAATTTGATCAATGACAAAATTGATTTCAGCATTTCTCCGGCTTTCAATTTGGATACCGGTATTGCTCAAGCCTTAAGTTCACTGATTAAAATACAGGGAACTGTTGAACAACCTAAAATTAAACTGGATGATAAGCAAGCCCTCAAAACCGTCGTAGGTATTGCCACAACTGGAGGAGCTGCTTATCTTGGCTCACAAGCCTTATTATCCAACAATTCTCCTTGCTACTCTGCTTTAAGCGGAACCTCTTATCAGAGTATGGTCCCACAACCTTCCGCAGCTTCTAAAGCCCAACAAAATACCATTGACGGAACCAAAGCCGCTTATAAAGAAACAAAAGAAAACATTAAGCAAGAGCTAAAAGCAATTGAGCAAAATGCAAAAGACATTATCAATATGTTTAAAAGGAAAAAATAATGAGTATTGACTTAAAAAAATCTGTAACGGAAATAGCAAAGGATCGAACCGTTGTCATTGATAAACTGGTAAAATTCAGTCTGACAGATATGCTCTTGTTCTGGGGAACAAATGAAGAACTCGCAAAACGCCAAAAACAATTATGGCTACCCATTTTAACTTGGGCACAAAATGATTTACAGACAAAATTTAAGACAACGACTGAGCTAAATGTTCCGACACAAGACAGTCATAGTGGCGAAAAACTCAAAATGTTTCTGGAAACGCTCACAAATAAGCAATTAACCGGTTTTTATTACGCTGCGCTTAATACACGCTCAGTTCTTTTGGCGGCAGCCCTTATTAAAGGACAAATAAATGCAAAACAAGCTTACGAAGCCTCATGCCTTGAAGAACTTTGGCAGGCTGAAAAATGGGGAAACGACGAAGCGGCAGACTGCCGTCGCAAAAGTCTTCTCAAAGAATTACAAGAAATTGAAACTTTCATAAAATAAAAATGGAAAAAGAGGTTTTCATAAAAATTCAAGGACGTGTGCAAGGTATCGGCTTTCGCCGTTGGGCAGTCAGTCAAGCTCAAGAAATCGGGGGAATTTCCGGTTGGGTTCATAATGAATATGACGGCTCGGTACAAATAATGATGCGCGGCGAAGAAGAAAAAATTGATCAAATGATTGTAGCCTGCCAAACAGGTTCACCTTTTTCTCGTGTAGATAAAGTTTCCTTTATTATAGGTCGCTGGAGCGGCTTTCTCCCTCCAATAGAAGACGGTGTTTTTAAGAGATTTTAGATTAATACAACGAAAGTCTTTCAACGCAGTGTACAACAAACAGTACATAAGGAGAAAACTCTCCCATAGAACACCAAAGACTGTAAATTTGAGAAGTAATCTGTAAGATTTGAGACTAATACGACGAAACCTCTTAAGCGCGGTGTACAAACCTAGTACATAAGCTTAAGAGGTTTCTAGCAGTAGTCCAAATATTACAGATTACTAAAGTCAACGCGAACGCCAACACCCATAGTCGAGCTCAGCGAAACTTTCTTCATATAAGTTCCTTTAGCCCCACTTGGCTTAGCTTTCAAGATTGTTTCAATGAAAGCTTTAGCGTTTTGCGTTAATTGCTCTTCAGTAAAAGAAGCTTTACCGATACCGGCATGAACAATACCACTCTTTTCAACACGGAATTGAACTTCACCGGCTTTAGCATTTTTAACGGCTGTAGTAACATCGGCGGTAACAGTACCGAGTTTCGGGTTTGGCATTAAACCTTTAGGACCCAAAACGCGAGCAACACGACCGGCCATACCCATCATATCAGGCGTTGCGATGCAACGGTCAAAATCAACCTTTCCTGACATAATAGAATCAACCAAATTTTCAGCTCCGACAATATCTGCACCGGCAGCTTTTGCCTCGTCAGCTTTTTCGCCTTGAGCAAATACGGCAACGCGGATTTTTTTACCTGAACCATTTGGCAAAGCACAAACGCCACGAACCATTTGGTCAGCATACTTCGGATCAACACCAAGGTTAATTGCAACATCAATTGTTTCGTCAAACTTAGCGGTAGCATTAGCTTTAACGATTTTAACAGCTTCAGCCAAGCTGTACGCTTGGTCTTTATTAACTGTTTTATAAGCATTTTCTATTCTTTTTCCCATCGTCTTACTCCACTACCTTAATGCCCATAGAAACAGCCTGCCCTTTAACCATATTCATGGCAGATTCAACTGTAGAGCAATTTAAATCCGGCATCTTTGTTTCTGCAATTTCTTTAACCTGAGCTAAAGTAATTTGACCGGCAAAAGATTTACCTGGTTCTTTAGAAGCAGATTTAACTTTCGCAGCACTTTTAATATAATAAGCAACCGGCGGAAGTTTTGTAACAAAAGTGAAAGACTTATCTTCATAAGCAGTAATCACAACCGGAACAGGTACACCCGGCTCCATTTTTTGTGTCGCAGCATTGAATGCCTTACAAAATTCCATAATATTCAAGCCTTTTTGACCCAAAGCAGGACCGACCGGCGGAGAAGGATTAGCTTTTCCGGCAGGAATTTGCAGCTTAATTAAGCCTAAAATTTTCTTTTTAGATTTAGCCATTTTTTCCTCTAATTAAGTTAGGTTTGTGGTAAACATTGACTATGGCAAGTCTCCCACAAATTATGTTAAAACACGACTCTCTACAACGATTCGCACACAAAAAAGGCGGCTCATTTTTCCAAGAGTCGCCTTTGTATAACACAATTTTACAAAATAGCAAGCATTTTCTTTACCACAAATCTGTTTCGGTACAGTTCAAGAAAAAAGGCGCGTTTCCGCGCCTGAACAATAACTGAAAAAATTTCCTTTAGTTAATCTCGTTTTGTGACGACTGAGCGACGTTATAATGTGTTAATCCCTTTTCTGATAAGGTTTCCCCACTCCTTGAATTAAAGGCTAATTCATCATGTGTTTGTTTATCTATATCTACAGCACTTCTTGCTCTGTCAACGATACCGGCTAAAGCATCATTTTCTACAGGCGCATTTGCTGCAATTTTTTGAGCTTCAGCCCATGACATCTCACCTGCACTAGGAGCATATAATTGTTGATGCCCTGCAACACCAATAACATATGCCACTCTATTTCCTTCCTTATCTTTTTCGCTACTGACAAAGGTTTTCAAACCATTTTCGGCATCACGAACGGCCGTCTCACCATCTCTTTGAGTATAACCGTTAGCCACAAAAACCTCATTACCGGTAACCGCATAAGCGACTGAATTCATAAACGCCACATCATCAGGTCTAACGCTCATCCCTTTTTTTCCGGAAACTGTACCATTTTTATTAATAGACCAACCTAAACCCGAAGCATTAACGGCCTCAACACCTCCTAATCTGTTAGTCTTAACCAACATACGATCGCCATTTGTAGCATTTAACCAATATTCAGCTGATTTATTAACGACATGAGTCGTCTTAGCTTTTGCTTTATCTAATCCTTGAGCATGTGCAACATGACTACCGGAAAAATAAGCAACTAGAGCCACAGCACCTACTTTTAACTTTTGTTTTAAATTCATCTCTTTTCTCCTTATAAAAAACTACTTTAACTTTATCATATAACATTTTTTGTTTTTTGTCTATTCTTTTTTCAAAAATTTATGAATAAAAATATGAATTAATGTCCATAAACTCAAAATTGCATCATTTATCGCCGCCGGATAGGCTTGAATATAAGCATCATGAATCAACCAAAACCACAAATTAAACACCAACGCCCACCGCATTTGCTGTTCATTTTTAGTTATATAAAGACAAATTGTATATTGAACAGAAGCAATTATAGGTAAGTACCCGATGACCCCACGATTATTCAAATAAAGTCCTACGATGACAATTAAGAGACTAAAAACAAATGCCATAAACCGCGACAATTGATTATAATAAGCCACAATATTCCGAGCCAAACTAACCGAATTTGTCACAACCGCGGAATAACTTTGCAACACAAATGTCGAGGCGACACAAAAAACAGTATCTAATATCTGCCAACCGATAAGAGATTTCTTGTTTTTCTTAAGGACAGAAATACCCAAGCAAATAACAGCCAATAAAGAAAATATATTACCTAAAATCAAAGAAAACATACCAACCTCATATATCCCTCAAGTCTAGCAAAGATTTATTAAAAACTTATAAAAAAAGAACCAATCTCACGATTGATTCTTTTTTTATAACTAAAATTCATAGCTAAATTTCAGTCCTATGCACCAAGACTCCGGACTCCATAAATAGTATCCGGTCTGCTTATTACCGACAAGAAAATCACTATCATTTGTCGGGTCCACAGAATAAACACAGCGAACAAAGAGCTTTATATCGGTATTTTTGATACCGGTATGAAGCAATTTGCTTTTCAACCAGAACTGAAAACCGTACTTTAGACACCAGCGAGTGTCATAGTCATACATACTGTAATCATAATCACTATCAGTCTGACTATCAGTCTGACCATACGTTGTCCTATCAAAAACAAGGGTAACGGCAGAAGTGCCGGTTCCAAACAAAAAATCAGCACCCACAGCCATTGTGTGACCTTTTCCTGTTTCGATACCAAGTTTGAGCAAGATATCGCTCGTCTCTCCATACTTCTCTTGTTTATCTACAGAAACTAACATACCCCAAGAGTATGCCAGACCAAAGCGATTAAGCTTCAGGCTGTCGCCTATCAGCTTGCCGGGCTGATAGGTTCGTGAATATTCGACATCAAAACCGAGATTTGACCCGTGATCTTGCTTATCATTATCGATATTATTAGCATAATCACCCATATCATCAATGTCTTCATTTTTGTCGGCTCCGGCTGAAATGCTTAAGCCGACCTGCTGGGTAATATTAAAATGGCGTCCGAACCACCCTTTACCTTGGCAAGGAACAAGAAGATTTATCTCTGATGCGTCTAACTTATTTTCTGCCTGAGCATACTCATGAAATTTATGCAACAACAGTGCTACTTCTTCCAAATTATCTTGCTTAGGAGTAGGCTTTTCAGCCCGTCGCATCACCTCAATATCAGGAAGGCTATCCTGAGTCTGAGATTCAAATTCTGCCTGTGCAAACATCCCGTTAACACACGCCACCATCAAAACGATGATGCAAAAAACTTTTGTATTCATAATAAAAAAATAATATAATTCAAAAGACAAAATATCACATTTTTCGTCCAAAAGCAAGACATTTTGTATAAAAAAATTACACACAGATAATCACTATAATTGCCATGAAAAATCCTATATTCAAAAAAATAAAAGGATCTTTTTCTATAAAAATCATCAAATCATCATGGTTTTGAGGTTTACCAACCAAGCAATAAAGTCTGCATATCAGCAAACAAAACGGAATTATCGTTAAATATAAATATGGTCGTGATGCACTGTATTTTATAGCCACACAGCTATAACACGCAATTGCCAAAAAGCCGCTTATACAAATGATTCTTTCAACAATCTCCGGTTTTAGTCTTTGCCGTGATATTCGCGATTTCTGTTTATTTTTCAGCAAATGATTTTCTAATAATCGTTTTGACGCCGTAAAGAAAATTGAAGTAACAAAAATCATAATCAAGATCATCCAATCCGGACGAGAATTAAGGACATAAAACCCGACTAAACCGCGTAAAATAAAACCTGTCGCAATACAACACAAATCAATATACTTAAAATTTTTTAACCCAAAAGTATAACATAAATTGAGTACAAAATAAAACCAAAGAATAATAGCGCATGAATTTTTTATAAAAAAACTTAAACCAACACTTAAAGTGAATAATCCGACCAATAAAACTTTTGCCAACTGCAGAGAAACTCTGCCACTTGCAATCGGCCTGTTTCGTTTTAAAGGATGAGCAACATCTTCACGAATGTCATGTATATCATTAACCAGATAAACAATTGAAGCCATCAAACAAAATGACGAGAATACAATTATCAGTTCACCATAATAATGATAATCATACCGATACTCGCTAAATAATACCGGAACAAAAACAACAAGATTCTTAATGTAATGCTTAATTTTAAATAAACTAAGAATACTATTCATGCTTTTTACCTTCATTATCCTTCTGCGCATCCAAAAATATAAGCATCGGCGAGGTAAAATTATCAGGGATCTTCATTCCTCTATAAAAACGAAGAACATCAAATTGTTCTCGCTGAAGCTCCAAACGCTGAAGAAAATTAGCCTTATGCTCACCAAAAGTTACTATTGTTTCATGAATAGCCGCATATGTAATCATCGAATTGCTAATAACAATTGCACTGATTACCATGCTAACCGTTTTGCGAATAGAAGAAAAAGAACTTTTCAAATAAAACAAAATAACAACAATGGGAACTGCATAAAATTGCGGAACATAACGTGCCCACCAATTTTCGGGATTAACCAATACACTCAAAATAAGAATCCCCTGAAACAACAGATAACTTTTTTTATCCTTAATATCTGTCTCTTTAATAAAAAACGAGATAAACAAACTAATCAGTAAGATTCCACTCCACAAAACTCCAAAACCGCTTTGGCGCGTATCTACTCTTGCTAAAAAAGGAATTTCAGAAATGGTGATTGTAAATGGAATCTTTAATTTTACTTTTGTATCGGTAACCTCATATTCCGACATCGCATTACCGACTCTTCCAAATGTTGACATAAACAACTTATAAGGCATCGATCTTCCCCTAAATGAAGAAGGCATATTATGACTCATAATATCAATCTTACCCTCTCCTGCAACAGGATACAATATATGCTTGCCCCTGTACAAATTTGTAAAATAAGGATTTATTGCTGTTAACAAGAACAACGCCACAATAACCACACAACTTTTCATAAAAAAACTATCGTGCCGACGATTAATAAGTAAATAAAAGCCAAACACTAAAAGTTCTAAAATTGCGTAAGCCACTCCTACGTGTTTTAGATTCGCCAACACAATAATACTCATAATCATCATGGCGTAAGACAGCAGATTTGGCGTATTCTGCCGACTTATAACAACCAATGCAAACAAACTTACCATAAAATAAATATAGACCAATCCATCAACATAATAGGTAGCCATCTGCACAATAACAATCGGATTCAACACCAATAACAAAGAAAAAAAGGCAGATAATTTTTTTCTTCCTTTTAATAAATCTTGCTCAAAAACAAAAAAACTATAACAAAACAATAAAACTATAGATAAAAAATAAAGCATATGCCCTGTTTCTATATTACCCGTCAGATAATAAATATTAGCAGCAACAATTTCATAAAACTTTGGATAACTATCTATCCAAATCAACCCGTTTATATCAACTTCCCAATGTTGTCTAAAAAAATCAACAGCTGACATATATATTGGATTCCAGCCTTTTTTTAAGAATAATATTCCCGTTTGATGGTACCATAACCCATCATAAGAAAAATCTGTCATCTGACCGGAAATATAGGCACTTCCTATAGTGATTACAGTAATAATCCCTAACCTGAAAAGATTTTTTTTAATATCTAATTGAAAATATTTGAACTGCAACAGCAAAGTAACTGCAAGTGCAAACAAAATATATAGCTTATTAATACCGAGTCCAAAAATGAATCCCAAAGAAGAAAAAAGAAACACTAAAAAAACAGCAGCCAATATGGACACGGCTATATTCAGAGAAAAAGGAATTTTCATTTATTCACCTTATGATTTTAACTCAATAACAAAGAGTTAAACAAAAAACATTGCACATGTATAACTATTTTTCTGTTTTTACACAAAAAACCTCCATAAAGGAGGCCTTTTTGTAATTGGAGCGGGCAATGGGAAACTGCACATTCCATTTTATAAGTTTGAGATGTGATTTTACTTTTTACGAAAGTTTTTGACAAAATTCAAAATGTATGCTAATATGTAATATATTATTAACCAACAATATTATACAATGACGATATAATTTGTAATAATGGAGATTTGGCAATGATTAATGATAAAGAGTTTGACATAAATGAAGCATTAGCTGCCCAAGGATTTGAACCAATAGGACAACAAGAAGAAAAACAATCTAATACATCTTTGCCAGAAGGTTTTGACCCTAATAAAATGACTTTTAATATGGAAGCATCTGGCAAAAATAATAAAGTCAAATATGTAAAATATGAAATAAAGAGCGAGAAGGTTGATATCAACAAATTACGTGCAGCTTCTGGATGTCTTACTTCTGTGGCAGTACAAGTTATTGATAATAAAGCCATTGATGTTTTAGATTTATCACAAGAGCATGTGGTCAGACGAGACCATGAAAAAGATTTAATGCGTATTTTATCAAGAGCTGAAAAACCACTTGAGAAAATGGCTTCCGTGATGAGTATGTTCGTAGATGATATCAAATCATCTAGTATCACTCTAAGTGATGAAATTTCTTTTTCTATGACACCTATATCTGCCAAAGAATGGACCAAATTAAAATCAAGCCGATTAAAAGAAGATAAACAAATGGATAAAATGTCTGAAGTTCACAATGAGAGAAAAGCCAAAAGAGTTGAAGATCCTTTAGAAGAAAAGGAGAAAACATTAAATCGTGCAGAGCGAAGTACTTTAGGTCTTCACCGTTCTGCTATTAAAAAAGGTAAAATTGATGAGCAAGAATTAAAAGATGAAGTACGTGCTCGTACATATTATCATATGTCATACCAGAAACTTAAAGAAATCAGAGAAAATAAACGTTAATTATAGAACTACATGGAAAAACCATTGCTAACTTAATCGTTAGCAATGGTTTTTTGTTTATGGCAATGGGATTGGCTCGTTGCACTTCGCCGCTGCGTCGTCGTTCGAGGCTTTGCCCTCACCGGCATACTTCCGTCTGCCTCTCCTCCTTGTCGGACCACTTCCCCGTGGGTCCAAATCCTGTGTCCACTTTTCAATTACAAAAAAGCCTCCATAAAGGAGGCCTTTTTGTAATTGGAGCGGGCAATGGGATTCGGACCCACGACATCAACCTTGGCAAGGTTGCGCTCTACCCCTGAGCTATACCCGCATCGCTTTAACGACTTACTAAATATCATAAAAAAAATTAAATGCAAGAACTTTTTTTAGATTTTTATAAAATTAGTTCTGTTGTCATCACCTGATACACGAAAATACCGATACCGAGCACTCTCAAAGCCCAAATAACGAGTGTATTACCACGAAAAGAAGAACCGTTTGCACTTTTATTCACAAGCAACATCTCGCCCATTCCCCACAAACTGACCAACAGTAACGGGATAAACATCATAAATGGCGAAAGAAGCGTTAACACAAGTTGCGCCATACCTTTTTTATAATAACCTGCATAAAAATTATGCACCCCGATAACACACAAAAAAAACGCCAATAACACATAGATAATACCACTCTTTGCACCAATCTCCCGACTCCTATGCCCCTTTATAATTTTTTGTGCCTCACGTTCTTTAATTTTTTGCAAAACTTCTTCTTGTGTCATTAACTTGCCTCATATTACAAAAAAGGCAGACCACAAACCATAATCTGCCCTAATATAAAAAAACTAAAACTCGGATAATGAGGCTAGTAGTAGGCGTCAAGGGCGAAAGTACCGCAACGTAGTAAGACCTACGTGAGGACACTTTCGTCCCGCAGACAACGCCCTAATCGACCATTAGACGAGTTTTAATACATTCCGGCAGGAGAAGGCATCCCTGCTCCCTCTCCGCAATGGCACTCTTTCTTCGGCAATTCAGTAACCATCGCTTCGGTTGTAATGAGCAAGCCGCCGACTGATGCTGCGTCTTGCAAAGCTGTACGGACGACTTCAGTCGGGTCAATAATACCGGCTTTAACCATATCGGTATACTCACCGCTTTGTGCATTGAAACCATAGTTAGCATCTTTGCTCTCAAGCAATTTACCGGCAACAACAGCACCATCAAGACCGGCATTTTCGACAATCTGGCGAATTGGCGCTTGTGTCGCTTTACGAATAATATCAATACCGACTTTCTGGTCTTGGTTTGCCGGTTTCAACTCGTCCAAAACGCGTCCGGCATAGAGTAACGCGCAACCACCGCCGGCAACGACGCCTTCTTTAACAGCAGCACGGGTTGCATGCAACGCATCATCAATGCGGTCTTTCTTTTCTTTAACCTCAACCTCAGAGGCACCGCCAACTTTAATAACGGCAACGCCGCCTGATAATTTAGCCAAACGCTCTTGCAATTTTTCACGATCATAATCTGAGGTTGTCTCCTCGATTTCTTTACGAATTTGCGCTGTACGAGCAGAAATCATTTCTTTATCACCGATTCCGTCAATGATTGTCGTGTCATCTTTTGTCATTTCAACACGCTTTGCAGAACCAAGCATATCCAAGGTAACATTTTCTAACTTCATACCCAAATCTTCAGAAACGACCTGACCGCCGGTCAAAATAGCGATATCTTGCAACATAGCCTTACGTCTGTCGCCAAAGCCCGGAGCTTTAACGGCACAAACCTTTAAGCCACCGCGTAAACGGTTAACAACCAAAGTAGCCAAAGCCTCACCTTCAACATCTTCAGAGATAATCATCAATGGACGACCGGATTGAACAACGGCTTCTAAGACAGGAATTAACGGTTGTAAGTTAGAAAGTTTTTGTTCATATAACAGGATATACGGATTTTCGAACTCACAAGTCATCTTTTCAGCATTGGTAACGAAGTAAGGAGAGAGATAACCTCTGTCAAATTGCATACCCTCAACAACATCCAACTCTGTCTCCAAACCTTTAGCATCTTCAACGGTAATGACGCCTTCGTTACCGACTTTTTCCATGGCGCGAGCTAAATATTCACCGATAGAACGATCACCGTTTGCAGAAATTGTACCAACCTGTGCAATCTCTTCAGATGTTTTAATTTCTTTCGAGCGAGATTTAACATCTTTGATAACAGCTTCAACAGCCATATCAATACCGCGTTTCAAGTCCATCGGGTTCATACCGGCAGCAACCGCTTTGCAACCTTCTTTAATAATAGCTTCGGCTAAAACGGTTGCGGTCGTTGTTCCGTCACCGGCTTTATCTGCGGTTTTCTGAGCAACTTCCTTAACGAGCTGTGCGCCCATATTTTCAAACTTATCTTCCAACTCAACTTCTTTAGCCACAGACACGCCGTC
Source organism: Alphaproteobacteria bacterium (assembly GCA_017477185.1). Taxonomy (GTDB): domain Bacteria; phylum Pseudomonadota; class Alphaproteobacteria; order RF32; family CAG-239; genus Scatocola. The sequence continues at coordinate 106,924 of JAFUXF010000035.1, forward strand.
TTTTGTAATTTTCGGCGCACCGTACGATTTATCTAAAATAACATTACGACCTTTAGGTCCCAAGGTAACTTTAACGGTCTTTGCCAAAACCTCAACGCCGCGCAACATTTTTGCACGAGCATCTGTTCCAAATTGAATATCTTTTGCTGACATATTTACCTTCCTTTTCTATTTACTCTACAATTGCCAAAATATCAGATTCTTTCATAATCAAACGAGGCTCTCCCTCTAATTTAATTTCCGTGCCGGACCATTTACCGAACAAAACCTTATCACCGACTTTAACACTCATCGGAATAATTTTACCATCTTCGGCACGAAAACCGTTACCGACAGCCTCGACAACGCCTTCGCTCGGCTTTTCTTTAGCATTATCCGGAATGATAATTCCTCCGGCGGTTTTATTAACCTCTTCAACACGTTTAACCAAAACTTTGTCATGTAAAGGAATAATTTTCATTTTAAGCTCCTTAAAATATCATATTAACAAATACTAATAGTTAATTAGGTAGCAAAAAAAACAAAGTCAAGTACACGCATAAAAAAAATTAAAAAATATTATTATTTATAATTTGACAAAAATCTTTTTTATGCTATTTTACGAGAACAGATAACATTATTAACTAAATTATTAACATATGAGAAAAAAAATATTAGAAATTCTCGGCGGTCATTTTGACGTCGATGACAGCGCGTTGAAAAAATACTTTAACATTGCCGAGGTGCGTCTGGACAGGCAAGAACTTCAGCAAATTCCCCTCATTCTCCAAAACAAAGGGCATCTGCTTGAACAAGTTCTGCTGGGTAAAGAAAGCTCAAAATGGTTAAATGAGCTTCAACTCATTGATAGGCAGAACAGCCAGCACTTTCTTGAAGTAACACCTATGCCTGATGCTTACAGGGTTTATCTGGAAAAATTATCGGAAGAAATCAACAACCCCAAGCTCAGTTCTCCATCTTTGGCTTTGCGAGAAGCAGAACACAATATGCTTGAAGATTTTGCCGACCGCAAGTTCATCGAAGATGATTATTCAGCTCTCGAAGGATTGGAAACATCAGTGCTCCGCACAATCATGCAGAAATGGTTGCTCCATCCGGAGCTAATCATCAATCGCGATGATGTTGATTTGATGTTTTACATGCTTGAAATGACCGGACTTGAAATTTAAAACCGCCCTGTTGGGCGGTTTTTTCTTTATAATTTATTTTTTTTCGTATTGCTAATGCCACATTTGACTGAAATATCTGCAAATACGCTCAAAACGAAACTGATAACAATCAAAAAAGAAATAAAAACAAATGAAACAAAGAACATCCACGCATGTGGAAAGACAGACATGACCGGACGCGCAATATTAGAAGCCCATCCATCAAGCGTAAATACTTGTAACATTGTAAAAGTTGCCTGAGAAAGTGTAGCAAATTCAACAAAAACGCCCCCAAACAAATAAACAGATATAATCGAGAATACATAAAAGAAAACAGCAAACACTGCCAATACAGCCAAAAAATTAGGAAGCAACGTAATAAACACATTCACAATATTCTTCAAACGAGAAAAACGATTGATATATTTCAAAGCCCTAAATAATCTAAACGTTCTTAAAATAATAAAATAATTTGCAAACGGAAGAGAAGAAATAAACACAATTACAAAATCAAAAACATTCCACCCTTTTTTGAAAAAATCTAATCCGTTAGCATAAACTTTCATCAACATTTCAATCACAAAAATAGCCATACACAAACGGTCAAGCACAAATAAAATTTTATCAAATCCGATATTTTTAATATCAGAAGCCATCAAACCGATAGCCACGGCATCCATCACAATCAATGACAATATCAACAAATCAAAACTTGAGCCATCAACCAGTTTTTTTATTTTACGCTTATCCGTTTCAATAGCTTTTTTCATTTTAACACCTCATCAAAAACAAACTAATCACATCTTATATCAGAAAAAGTAAAATGCAACCATTATTGCAGAAATTGCGATTGCCGGTCCGAATGCCCCTGCCCTTTGTTTTTTTATAAAGCTGAAAACAGCAAATAAAACGCAAGAAAGCAAAATGGTATATATTACCGGCAAAATTCCGAGCCACGCACCAACCGCGGCCAGCAATTTCACATCACCACCGCCAAAAGCATCAGGATGCTTCCATGCAATCAGTAATCCGGCAAAAACCGGCAACACATATCCGGCAACCGCACCCACTGCGCTCTCAATACCGACAAGCCAAATTCCGTAATAGCAAGAAAAGAAAAAACCACCTATAAGCAAAGGAATTGTAATAATATCGGGCAACAAACAAGTCCGATAATCAATTTCAGCCAGCAACAATAATGCCCAAAAGAAAACAAGTATTCCTCCTAAGCCGACACTCATAAAAACCACTGATGCGCCATAAAATAAAACACTATTAACAATCCCATACATAAAGCTCCGCCAAAAATAACCGCAGGCGAGTTTTTTATATTTCATATTTTTCATAGATTGCTTTATGCTTTGGTGCTTACTAGGGATAAATAAACGCCACAAACTTTCCGATGGTGACGCCGGACAAATTTTAGCCAGCCGTCGTGCCATATAAGGGATAATAAAACCTAACAAAAATCCATAAACAGAATAACTCATAATGAAAACCTTTATGTTAAGATGATATCACTATAAAACTAAAATTCTTAAAATCCATTTAAACATAAAAAAAGCGCCTGTGACAGCGCTTTATTGGGTTAATTACTTGAGACATTAAATTTCTATTCTCTGTCTCGTTAATTCTCGCTTTAAGCCCTACTTTTCTTCAGACTTTTCTTTGCTCAGCGGCTTAACGAAGGCACACGGCACAACGATTAAGCAAAAAAGAGCAAGAACTACACCTTCTATCATAATTTCTTAATAATTTATTTTCTGTCTAATTTTATACTCCTTTTTAACACCTGCGTCAACAACTTTTTTACTAAAAAAGAGTTAATTTTTTTACGAGGCTGATTTTAAGCCAACTAGCAGATATTCTCCCATTTTTTCTGTGTAAAAAGATGGATTCGTCACCACTTCACCCTCAGCAATTTTAGCCTGATCCAAGAGCAACTTCGACACCTCTTCAATCTTTGATTTTTGTCCATCATCATGAACCATTTCACTCAATTTAATAATCAGCGGATGATACGGGTTAATCTCTAAAATCCGCGTACTTGCAAAAGCCGTTTGCTGCTGATGATTGCGCATTAAGCGCTCAAGGTGAATGCTCATCTGCCCGTCCTCAACCGTCAGGCTGACCGGACTCTTGGTGAGTTTATCCGTGCTTTCGACTTTTCCAACTTCACTTTTAAGTGTTTCTGCCATAAATTTTATCAATTTGTCGAGCGAACCCTCTTCGGCTTTAGGTTCCGTCCGCTCAACTTTCAAATCTTCATCTGCCTGAGAAACATGCTTGATTGTTTTTTCTTTATAACTTGTCAACACTTGTGGCCAAAACTCATCGATCGGATCTGTCAACAGCAAAACCTCAACGCCCTTTGCCTTAAACGCCTCCAACTGCGGATTATTCCGCAAGGTCGAGACATCATCGCCGGTAATGTAATAAATCGATTTTTGCCCGTCTTTCATACGAGAAATATACTCATCTAATGATGTCAATTTTTCTTCATCGTTTGTCGAGGCAAAACGAGACAACTCAGCAACTTCATTCCGATTTGTAAAGTCTTCATAAATACCTTCTTTGAAAGCCGCTCCGAACGCATTCCAAAATTTCTGATAATCCTCAGCATTTTCGCTACGCTTTTTGAGCTCTTTCAGCAAGCGAGAAACTGTCCCTTGCTTGATTTTAGCAATCAGCGGACTTTGCTGCAACATCTCTCGTGACAGGTTCAAAGACAAATCTGCCGAATCAATCACCCCTTTCACAAAGCGCAAATACGTTGGCAACAACTCCTCAACTTTATCCGAGATAAAGACCTTGTTGACATAAAGCTTCAATCCTTGCTTTTTATCCGGTTGGAACAAATCATAGGGCTGCTCGCTCGGAACAAACAGCAAACCGGTATATTCTATATTCCCCTCTGCCTTAAAATGTAGCGTCAGCCACGGATCATCAAAGTTTTTAGAAATGTGATGATAAAACTCTTTGTACTGGTCTTGAGTAATTTCCGCCTTGTTTTTTGCCCACAAAGCCGAACCCGTATTCACCGTCTCTTCACCGGCTTTGCCTAAATCCAAAACAATCGGATAATCAATATGATCTGAATACAAGCGGACAATCTGACGTAAATAAATACTGTCCAAAAATTCCTTAGCATCATCTTTCAAAAACAGCTTGATAGACGTCCCATTTGTCGCACGCTCAGCTTCTTCAATTTCAAAACCGCCGACACCGTTAGAAACCCACTTGTAAGCTTGATCTTCTCCTGCTTTTTTAGTCGTCACTTCAACTTTCTCGGCAACCATAAAAGCCGAGTAAAAACCGACCCCGAATTGTCCTATTAATTCTGCTGCCGAGCCGTTATCCTTCATGTTTTTAACAAAATCAGCTGTTCCGGACTTGGCAATTGTCCCCAGATGACTGATTAAATCATCTTTATTCATACCGATTCCGTTGTCCTCAATCGTCAGCGTTTTTTCTTCAACATTCGGAATAATTTTAATTTTCATCTCACCGGAAGTTTTCTTGGCTATTTCCGGATTTGTCAAGCAAACATAACGTAATTTATCACACGCATCACTGGCATTAGAAATTAACTCACGCAAAAAAATCTGCCGCTCCGAATAAATAGAGTTAATCATAATATCCAATAACTTACCGACCTCCGCTTTAAAACTGATTTTTCTACTCATCATTTGCTCCTTTATTATTTTTATGCCACCTTTTTTCTATTCGGGTAGCTTTGTGCTCTCTCCTCGTCATGCTCGAGGGCAAACCCACAGGCTTTGCCACATCGGGCATCCATATACCGGTTGCGTAGCAACACCTCTTTACTACCTATATAGAGGTTGAAAATCCCCAGCGCAAGAGCACGCGCAAAATTTTACTTGATTTTATATAAAATCCCGTTAGATTAGCGATGTTGTCTATAAATTTTTTAGGAGTTAAATAAAATGGTTTCAGTTGTTAATGATTCTTGCATCAAATGCAAAACCTGTGCTGGTGTATGCCCGGTTGACGCTTTCCATGAATGTGATTCTCAATTAGTTGTAGATCCTGATGTATGCATCTCTTGCGGTGTTTGCATTTCTGAATGCCCGGTTAGCGCAATTTCACCTGAGGATGAAGCTGACGAAGCAACTGTTAAGTTCAATGCAGAGCAAGCAAAAGTCTGCCCGAACGCAAACGACTAATCAATAACAACCTTTTCCTCGCCCCTTTGGGGCTGGAGGCAAAAAATTGCTCTTGAATGAGCAATTTTTAACGACAGGCGAAGTTTTCTTATATGAGCGAGAAACGATAGTGCCTCGACGCGAATTTAGAAAACAAGTGACCGAAGCCGAAGGCAAGAAGGGTTAGAGTGAGGGGAATAAAAAAGAGGCTGAAATCAAATCAGCCTCTTTTAGTTATTTTTTTGCATTTTTATGCGATAAAGGCTTGATATTTAAAATCAAGTTGCTATTGTAAGGCGAATTTTGAAATAAGAAAAATTGCTTTATGTCATCTCTGGCACAGTCAATTTCTTTGATAAATGGCTGTGCTACGCTGTGACTTTTTGACGACATGTACAACTAGCTACATTAGGAAAAAAGTCACAAGTATGACAACCATTTAGGAAAAGTACATAACCTTTTTTCTATAAAAGGTTATGCTACGCCGAGAGTTTTGAGCGTGGTGTACAAACTAGTTACACAAGCGAAAAACTCTCAAGTATGATGACCTTTTAGAGGAAAAAGAAAAAATGAAAATGAGGAATATTGCCATTATCGCCCACGTCGACCACGGTAAAACGACACTTGTGGACGGGCTGTTAAGACAAAGCGGCACATTCAGAGATAATCAAAAAGTTGCCGAATGTGTGATGGATAGTAATGATTTGGAAAGAGAGAGAGGAATTACGATTCTCTCAAAATGCACATCCGTTGATTGGCACGGCACACACATCAATATTGTTGACACACCGGGACACGCTGATTTTGGCGGAGAAGTTGAACGCATTTTATCTATGGTCGACGGTGTTGTTTTGTTAGTGGACGCTTCTGAAGGCCCAATGCCGCAAACCAAATTTGTGTTAGGAAAAGCCCTCAAAATCGGCTTAAAACCAATTGTCGTCATTAACAAAGCCGACAAACCGGACGCTCGCGTTGATGAGGTCTTGGACGAGATTTTTGACTTGTTTGTCAGCTTAAATGCCAATGATGAACAACTGGACTTCCCTGTTTTATATGCTTCAGGACGCAACGGCTGGGCTGTTAAGGAAATGACGGATGACAAGAAAGATTTAACCCCATTATTTGAGTTAATTTTATCTTATGTCCCCGAACCGAATTGCGAACCTGATGCACCATTTAAGATGCTTGCCACCACATTGGAAGCCAACAAATTTATCGGACGTTTGCTAACCGGAAAAATTCAATCCGGTACACTGCACGTTAATGATACGGTTAAAGTTTTAAATGGTGAAAACCAAGAATTAGAGCGCGTTCGTATCAGCAAAATTTTAGCTTACCAAGGCTTAGACCGTGTTTCTTTAGATGTCGCTCACGCCGGAGATATTGTGGCTGTTGCCGGTGTCGTTAAAGGAACTGTGGCAGATACCTTATGCGATTTCAGTGTTGAAGAAGCTATTCACGCTCAACCGATTGACCCACCAACATTGGCAATGACTTTTTCAATTAACGATTCTCCTTTAGCCGGACGTGAAGGTGATAAAGTCACCTCTCGTATGATTTGGGACAGATTGTGCAAAGAGGCAGAAGGCAACATTGCATTGAAAATTTCTCGCACCGACCAAACCGATTCTTTTGAAGTTGCCGGTCGCGGGGAGTTGCAACTCGGCGTTTTGATTGAAACCATGCGCCGTGAGGGCTTTGAACTCTCCATTTCTCGTCCGAAAGTTTTGATGAAACGTGATGAGCAGGGAAATCTCTTGGAGCCGGTTGAAGAAGTCGTCATTGATGTTGATGAAGAATTTTCCGGTACCGTTGTTGAAAAACTCGGGCAAAAACGCGCTGAATTGGTTGAGATGATTCCGTCTCAACTCGGTAACAAAGTCCGATTGATTTTCAATGCGCCGTCACGCGGCTTAATCGGTTATCACTCCGAATTTTTGACCGACACACGCGGAACCGGCGTTATGAACCGTATTTTCAAAGACTATGAACCCTATAAAGGCGACATGCAAGGTCGCCGCAACGGCGTTCTGATTTCTGCCGAAAACGGAACAGCAATAGCTTATTCTCTCTGGAAATTACAAGACCGCGGACCGATGTTTATTGATCCAAACGTTCCAGTTTATGCCGGCATGATTATCGGCGAACACACCAAATCCAATGATTTGGAAGTCAACTGCTGTAAATCTAAGCAATTAACCAACATCCGTGCCGCCGGTAAAGATGAGGCGATTGACTTGATTCCGCCGCGTAAATTATCATTGGAGCAAGCTTTGTCTTATATCCAAGATGATGAACTCTTAGAAGTCACCCCAAAAACACTCCGCTTGCGTAAACGAATTTTAGATTCTCTGGCACGCAAACGCTCTCGACCGGAAGTGATTGAATAGCATTAAAGCCTCTCGAAAGAGAGGCTTTTTCTTGACTTATACAATATTTTCTTTTATAAAATTTCTGCAAATCATATTATTTACTAAATAATTCTACTCATGAAAAAAATTATTATTTACTTGTTAGCAGCTGTCTTCATTCTATTGTTGACAGGCTGCAAAAGCGATCCTATTAAACCACAAATCATTGGTACAGCGTACCTGCAGGAAGAAAAAGGCATCATTTTTGCCGAATTTGATTCCGTCCGTTATGTGCCGCAAATCGTCTATACTGGAGAAAAACCGGAATACGAAGGCATTGAAAGAAGCGTTTTACCGATTGTTGGACTGCAGGTAACGTGTTTTACTTGTAGAAGACACTCTGAACCTGTCTTTTTTTCTGGCAAAGTAACTACCGAACAACTTGAAAAGTATTACCGCCCAAATTACACAAATATTTTTATTAAAGTTTTCGTAACTATTATGTTACTTTTCATAATGCTTTTCATAATAATTGTTGGGGTTATAATTGTTCATGCCACCGCTTAAACAACTAAAGTAGCTATTTCTGATGTTGATCTTTAATTAAGCCTCTTTGAGAATAAAAACTCAGAGAGGTTTTTTCTTACCAGAACAATAAAAAAAACCATAAATCATCGTAGGAGCACAATTATCCACAAAGCCTCATCTTCAGACAAAATTTACAACATATAGAAAACTGATGTACTATAAAAGAAAAATTATAAAAAACATTCGTGTCGTTTACACTGGCTCACTCAATAACAAAACTTCACCTTTCATCTCAAAACAACCTTGGTTATTAGATTCTCACTAGCAGTGTTTTGCCCCTTTCTCATCGCGAACCAGCATCTGCTTAATCCCATCAATCGAGCTTAAAATACCGGTTGCTTCATACGGCATATAAACAATCTTATTGTCATTACCATCAGCAATCTCTTTTAAGGTTTCGAGATATTTCATCGCAATTAAGTATTTATCCGGCTGTCCGTTTTTAGCGATAGCATCGCTGATAGCCCGAATAGCTTCAGCCTCTGCATTAGCATTTTTAATTCGCGCTTCTGCTGCACCTTCTGCACGCAAAATAGCCGATTGTTTTTCACCCTCTGCACGGTTAATTTCAGCCTCTTTTTGCCCTTCTGCTTTCAAAATAGCCGACTTTTTCATCCCTTCTGCTTCCAAAATAGTCGCACGACGCTCACGCTCGGCTTTCATTTGTTTTTCCATGGCTTGTTGAATATCTGCCGGCGGAATAATATCTTGCAACTCAACACGATTGACTTTAACCCCCCATTTATTAGTTGCCTCATCTAAAATTGCCCGTAATTCATGATTAATTTTATCACGAGAGACAAGAGCCTCATCTAAGTCGATTGCACCGACCAAATTACGCAAAGTCGTTTGTGTTAATTTTTCAATTGCCTCCGGCAGATTTTGAATTTCATAAACGGCACTCTTGGCTTTAATTATTTGGAAATACAACAAAGCATTAATACTAATCGTTACATTATCTTTGGTAATCACATTTTGACGAGGGAAATCATAAACCGACTCACGTAAATCGATTTTGACACGCTCCTCAACACGAGAATAGCTGTGCCCCGCCGCATCTTTATAGGTCATCTTCCACGCAATCGGGCGCGCCGCCTCAAAAATCGGAAAAATAAAATTCAACCCCGGTTCAAGCTCACGCTCATACTTACCTAACCGTTCAACAATCACCGATTCGGCTTGCTGAATAATAATCACCCCTTTGAGAATATATAAAATCGCCAAAACAACAAGAACAATCCAAACTTCAGTCATTTTATTTTTCCTTTCCGACATATAGAACTAAATTTTCTTCTTTTTTAATAATAACTTTTTCGCCGACAGCATATACTTTTTTATCAGCGCTGCGCGCATTCCAACGCTCATCAAAAATACTCACAACCCCGCTATCTTCATCAACCTCTTCCAAAACTTTTGCCAATTGCCCGATATAGCGACTCATCCCTGTTCCGGCATCAACTTTTTCTTTTTTCTTAGAAAAGAAACGCAATCCAGCCAAAAATACAAGCGAAGAGACAACCCATACCGGCACCAATATATTCATATTTTCAGTCAATAACGATACTGCCGCCGTCACAAAACTAGCCAAAGCTAAAGTGATAAAAAATGTCGTTGGCGTTAAAACTTCCAAAATCACCAACACTATCCCGGCAATTACTAATTTCTGCCACAGAACTAAAAACATTTATGCGCCCTCCAATTGTTTTTCTTTCATCTTGACTCAAGAAATAACATTTGACCACCCAAAAAACAATTACACACAAAAAACCTCTTGTGTTTAGACAAAATTTGTGATATATATAGAGCCAATGGAGATTAAAAAGAAATTATTATTAAAAAAAAGCATATGAAAAAGTTTATTTTTGATGCCATAATGGCGTCTATTTCTGTGGGAGGCTTGTCATACGACATCTTCCAGATGATCGAGAAATTAATGGAACTACAATACAGTACTACCGTTTATTTTGCAGTATTGGCTGTATTTCAAAGTTTTTTTGCAGGATATTTTTGGGGTTGCGCCGATGCTGACCTCAAAAAAATATTCCCAAACAAATAATAAAAAATCCCCGAGTTGACTAACTCAGGGATTTTTTTAATAATTATCTGAATATTTCTCCCTTTTGCAAAGGGGAGATTAAGAGGGGTAGAAATTACCCACCCTAACCCTCCCTCACACAGGGAGGGAATAATGAGCATTTTTTATCGATTAAATCTGCACTAATCGTGCGAAGACACCCTAAATAAAAAACTCAAGATTCGTGCGAGTAGTAAGATTTATGAGGGAAAAAAGCGGAGCGTACTTTAAGCGTACGTGAGCATTTTTTATCGATTAAATCTGCACTAATCGTGCGAAGACTGAGTTTTTAAGAGTTTCTTTATTATCATCTGTCGTTTTAATCTGCTGATACGATCAATATACAAAATCCCGTCCAGATGATCCAGCTCGTGTTGCAGACAAACGGCAAGTAAGCCTTCGCCTAAAATCTCTTGTTCTTTGCCTTCATAATCAACATAATGCACTCTAACCTGTGCATGACGTTCAACTTCCGCACGTTGCTGAGGAACAGATAAACACCCTTCTTCGCCGCAGACCATTTCATCAGAGCACCAAACAATTTCCGGATTAACCAAAAACAACGGATGCCCTTTGCTGAAATGCCCTTCTTCGTCATCTTCCTGCTCCACATCAATCACGACAATCCGTTTAGAAACACCAACCTGAGGTGCCGCCAATCCGACACCGGCATCGGCATACATGGTCTCTAACATATCATCAAGCAATTGACGTGTTTCATCATCAACTTTATCGACTTTTTGAGCCTTCTTTTTCAACACCGGCTCCGGATAGGTGTAGAGTTTTAATACTGTCATTTCTTTTCACATATAGCATATAGTTAAATTTTAATGTCAGCTCAATTCGATTTATTGAAAAATAGTAAGATTTAAGAGAGAAAAAAGCGGAGTGTACATAATAGTACATGAGCATTTTTTCTTCTCGTAAAATCTGCCCTAGTTTTCGATAGGGCGAATTGAGCGAGATATTTGGTCAAGCAAAGCATTAATAACTTTCGGCTCATACTTTGTAAAGAACGCATACGCCAAATCGACATACTCCTTAATAATTACTTTAGCATCAATATCAAGAGAAGTTGTCAACTCATAAACAGCGCACAACAATAAGGCTTGCTGAGTCGCATCCATTCGTTCAAACAACCACCCTTCATTTAAATATGCGGATAACGATTTTTCCAATTCCTGCTTACGCGCATGAACACCTTTAACTAACGCACTAAAATAGGCGGTATCCATCGCCTCAAGCGCAATCATCTCCTCTTGATGCTTGGCGTCTTCCTTGATAACATAGCGACCAACATTACCTTTAACAAAATCCATAATCACTTCATCAACCGATTCTGCACCATACCCAATAGCATAGGTTGCCTGCACAGCTGCTAAGCGAGCGTTAGTTCTCATTTTAATTTTTTCTGATACGAATTTCTTTTTATCCTGCATTTATTATTCCTTTGCATTTTCAGGCTTAGCCAATTTATCAATTGTTTCCACAAAATCTTCAAAATCTTTTACTTCGCGAAAATCCTTATAAACTGAAGCAAAACGGATATATGCCACATGATCGATTTTAGATAAGGCTTCCATCACATATTCACCAATAACAACAGATGGTATCTCCGACTCACCGGAACTCTCCAATCGACGCTGAATAGAATTAACAATCTTTTGGACTCGATCAGCATCAACGGGACGTTTCCGCACAGATAAGTTAATTGACTTTTCTAATTTATCCCTATCAAACGGAACTTTTTCACCGTTTTTTTTAATAACGACCAATTCCCTGAGTTGGATTCGCTCAAACGTTGTAAACCGTGACCCACACTCCGGACATTCACGTCGACGACGAATTGCCGTATTGTCATCTGCATTACGAGAATCTTTAACTTGGGTATCATCACATCCACAAAACGGACACTTCATTTTTAACTTCCCTGTTTTAACAACTCATCAGCAACTTGATAGAGTTTTGAAGAATATCTAGCACCCTTTATAAGGACAATATCGTTATTTTGCAACAATTTATTTAACAAAAAGTCACTCAAACCGTCTTTATTGTCAAAATAAAATGTCTGTCGCCCATCTTTAATCTGCGCTAACATATCTTTCATTTCGGGGCAAATTCCAACCACAATATCAATTTTAGAATTTGCTACGACCTGCCCGACATCAATATGTTGCTGTTTTGAGGTATCTCCCAATTCTGCCATTTTACCGAGCACAGCAATTTTTCTCCCCTGACAAGGCATTTTATCTAATGATTTCACGGCAAACTTCATCGCCTCCGGTTGACCGGAATAGCTGTCATCAACAAGCGTATAGATTCCTTTAGAAAATTTTAATTTTGAGACTTTTCCGCGTCCGGCAAGGGCTCCGAATTTTTCAATCTCAGCCGCCGCCTTTGTCACATCCAATCCTAAGATTGCCACGACATTCAAGGCACATAAAGCATTATACAAATAGTGTTCGGCATTATCACTCAATCGAAACTTAACAATTGTTCCTTGAATATTGGCTGTATATTCTCCTTGCTCCTCCTTAAAAATTTCTGACTTTCCGAAAGTATAAATTTTAGCGGCATTCCCTTGCGCACGCAATTTTAAAATATTTGCAAAATTCGTATCTTCATTGATTAAAGCCGGTGAATGCGGGCGTAAAGATTTAAAAATCTCGGCTTTTGCTTCAGCAATTCCCTCAAAGTTTTCGAAAAACTCAATATGCATCGGATAGACATTCGTTACAAGTGCCATATCAGGTTGAACGTAAGAAGCTAATTTTTCAATTTCTCCTTTTGCACTCATACCCATTTCTATAACAGCATAATCAGCAGACATATCCATATCGCACAAACTCCGCGGTACACCGATATGATTATTGAAGTTGCCTGTTGTTGCATACGTTTTACCGAATAACGAGAGCAAAAATTTAATTTCTTCTTTAGTAGTGGTTTTGCCGGCACTTCCCGTCAAACCGATAACTTTTCCCTTAAACAACGAACGATTATAAGCTCCTATTTTACCAAAAGCCTCTAAAGAAGAAGAAACAATTATCTGCCGATTCTCATCGACACCCTCAACTTTACGCTCCACAACCGCAAGCTCAACCCCTTTTTTTATAACTTCTGCGACAAAATCATGCGCATCAAAATTTTCGCCTTTAATGGCGATAAACAAGTCACCTTTTTTTGCGATTCGGCTATCAGTAACAATATCTGATATTTCCGTTTCAATAATGCAACCTTTATAATTAAGAATTTCTGTAAGTTTTTTTGATGATATTTTTTTCATTTTTCAATTCCTTGTGAATAATACAAAAAAAATAACTCAAAGATATTAAAAATTGATTGAGTCCTAAATAAAATATGGATATCATCTGCATTGTAATAAGGATTAGAATATGGCGGAGCCAAAATTTGTACATTTAAGAGTTCATTCAGCATACTCCCTTTCTGAAGGTGCTATGCTTGTTCCTGCCTTAATGAAAAAATGTAAAGAAAACAACGTTGCCGCTATTGCCATTACCGATACCGCCAATATGTTTGGCGGGAAAGCTTTTTCTCACTATGCAGAAGATAATGGGATTAAACCGATTCTCGGTTGCCAATTTTATCTGCGTAACCCTGATGCTGATAATCCTCTTAAATCCAAAGGACGCGTTATTGAGCCTGATAAAATCATTCTATTAGTTATGAATGCCCAAGGCTATGAAAACATCATGAAACTGATGAAATTGGCTTATCTTGACGGCCCAAACATGGAAAAACCACAAATCTTAAAAGAACACCTTGCACAGTACAACCAAGGGCTGATTGCTTTAACCGGCGGCGTAGAAGGCCCTCTCGGGCGGCTGTTGCTTGCCAATCAAAAAGACGAAGCAGAACAAACCTTGCTCGAATTAAAAAAAGACTTCGGTAACCGCTTGTATATGGAAATTTCTCGTATTGGTCTGGAAACCGAAAAAAAGACTGAAGATGATTTTATTGATTTGGCTTACAAACACGACATCCCGCTAGTTGCCACCAATGAGGCCTTTTTCTTTGACACGGAAATGTATGAAGCACACGATATTCTGATGTGTATTGCTGCCGGAGAATATGCTGCCAATGAAAATCGCCCGAAAAAATCACCCAATAATCGCCTTAAATCAGAAGCTGAAATGCTTGAACTATTTCAAGATTTGCCTGAAGCTACTCAAAATACAGTACTAATAGCAAAACGTTGTAATTACTTATCAAAAAAAGTACAACCGCTATTACCTATTTTTGAATGTCCGGATGGCAAAACTCAAGACGAATTCATTACCGAAGAAGCCTACAAAGGCTTAGATGAGCGGATGAAAATTCATGTCTACTTTGAAGGGATGACCGCCGAACAAAAAGCCGAAATAGATACGCAATATTATGCTCGCTTAGAATATGAATTAAGCGTTATCAAAAAAATGGGATTCCCAGGATATTTTCTTATCGTATCAGACTTTATTCGCTGGTCCAAAAATAATGGAGTTCCCGTCGGTCCCGGACGAGGTTCCGGTGCCGGTTCTATTGTTGCTTGGTCACTAAAAGTAACAGAACTTGACCCGATTAAGTTAGATTTACTGTTTGAACGCTTCTTAAACCCTGAACGCGTTAATATGCCGGATTTTGACGTTGACTTTTGTCAGGAAAATCGTTTTAAAACGATTGACTATGTGCAACGTAAATATGGCTTTGACCATGTGGCACAAATCATCACTTATGGTAAATTACAAGCCAAAAACGTTATTCGTGATGTCGCTCGCGTTTTACAAATGCCTTATTCACAGGCAGACAAGCTCAGCAAAATGATTCCTCCTCCGGTACAGGGTAAAAATGTAACATTAAAAGAATCTCTCGAGCAAGTCCCCGAACTTGAGGAAATGCGCCAAAACGATCCACAAATCAACAAATTATTTGATATCGGCATGAAATTGGAAGGTTTATACCGTCAATCCGGTGTTCATGCAGCCGGTGTGGTTATCGGCGATCGTCCGCTTGATCAACTTGTCCCCCTTTATAAAGACCCTAAAGCAGATATGCCGGTCACACAATATGATATGAAGTATGTAGAAGAAACCGGTTTGATCAAATTTGACTTTTTAGGCTTAAAAACTTTAACAGTTATCCAACGCGCTGTTGATTGGATAAAGAAGACTAAAGGAATTGATTTAGATATTGATGCCGTTCCTCTAGATGATAAGCCGACATATGAGTTGTTACAAAGAGGAGACACCGCTGCAGTTTTTCAGTTTGAATCAGCAGGAATGAAAGATGTTCATAAGCAAATAAAACCTGACCGTTTTGAAGATTTAATTGCTATTGTTTCTCTTTATCGCCCCGGACCGATGGATAATATTCCAAGCTATATCAAACGCAAACACGGTGAAGAAAAAATAACCTATTTGCACCCGGCATTAGAACCGATAATCGGCGAAACCTATGGTATTATGATTTATCAAGAGCAAGTTATGAAAATCGCTCAGGTACTGGGCGGATACACCTTAGGCGGAGCAGACAAACTGCGTAAAGTCATGGGGAAAAAACTGCGTGATGAAATTCCGAAACAACGCAAAATGTTTACTGAAGGAGCTGTCAAAAACGGCATTGAAGAAGCAACCGCCACCGCCATTTTTGATCAAATGGAAAAATTTGCATCTTACGGCTTCAATAAATCACACGCTGCTGCCTATTCTCTTATTTCCTATCACACGGCATATCTTAAAGCGCACTTTCCTGTTGAATTTATGTGTGCTATCATGTCTTTAGATATTACCAATACCGACAAACTTCTCTTTTTTAAAGAAGAATGTAAACATTTGGGCTTTGAAGTCCTAAAACCGGACATCAACAAATCCGGTGCTGACTTTGTCGTTGAGGGCGGAAATATCCGTTATGCATTGGGAGCCGTTAAAGGTGTAGGTGCTGCCAACATGCAGGGAATTGTCGAAGAGAGAGAAAAAAACGGACCGTATAAAAGCATTTCAGACTTTATTCATCGCACCGACAGCAAGCAGATCAACCGCCGCCAAATGGAACAATTAGTCAAAGCAGGGGCCTTTGATAGTCTTGAACATAATCGGGGAAAACTTTTCGCCAATTTAGACCTGATTTTGCAGCATATTGCCGCCGATACTGCCATGAAAAACAGTGTTCAAACCTCTCTGTTCGGCGATGAAGAACTATCCTCAGATATTCGATTAGCCGATAAACCTGATTGGCCTGAGCTCGAAAAATTACGCCTTGAGGCAGAAAGTATTGGCTTTTATTTATCCGCCCACCCACTTGACAGCTATCGCAAGGGAATAGAAAAATTAGGAGTCAAAACCGCCGTTGAAGTATTCTCAAACATTAAAACCGGCGATAATATTTGCGCTAAATTGGCTGGCTGCGTCAATGCAGTTCAAAAACGCATCAGCAAAAAAGGCAATAAATTTGCTTTTGTTGAATTTTCGGATACAACCAGTAAATTCGAAGGCTTGCTTTTTTCTGAAGGACTGACAAAATACGAAGACATTTTAAATTCCGGAATTCCTGTTCTGATTCATATGACTATTGATAAGCAAAATGAAGAAGGTAATCCTCGGTGCATGATTGATTCCGTAGAAACCCTAGACCAAGCCATAGCCAACAGCGCAAATGGATTAGAAATTCAAATCAGCAACATTGATGCTATTTCTCCGCTTAAACAAATTCTGCAATCTGATAGAAACGGCAAAAATAAAATATATATTATTCCCGAGAATCAAGAGTGGGATATCCGCATTCAACTGGCAGGCGGATTTGCTTTTGCCAGTCCGGATTTTCTAAGCCGCATTCGAAATATTCCGGGCATATCAAACATAAAGGAACTCTAATATGTCAAAAAAAACGTCATCTGCTTATAACAAACCCATTTTCAGCTTAGCTGCAAACGCAACGGTAAAAATATCCCTCTGGAGAATCATCACTGAACCGTTTAAAATACTTTGTATAAATTGGCAGATGTTTTTTATGCTGGCGATACCTATTGCCATTTTACTGACAATCAGTGCCATCAGTTTCGGACGCACGACACTTTGCAATATAAGCAGTGAACTGTCCATCACCTCAAGCACATGCAGTGACTCCCCCCTGAATTTTTACTTTAATATAATTTTATGCTTTTTTATTTTGCTTCTATTTGCCGTAAAATGGTATCAGCTAGCAATTGGGAAAAACCCCTTTTCATTAAAAAGTTTCATAACTTTAAACCGAGGACAAATCAAAGCCATCGGCTGGTTTTGTTTTTTCACACTTATCAATCTTTCCCCTTTGATAGCACTAATTATCTTATTTTTGCGTGTACCCAACCCGATTTGGCAACAAGAACTGCTCTTTTTCACCTCTGTTGCTTGGATATTTTTACTTCCTCTGATTGCTATTCGCTTTTATATGCTTATTGCTTTTGCATTAGAAAATCAAACCGCTCCTTCATTTAAAACAATCTGGGACATGACTGCCGGCAACATGCTCAAACTTCTGTTAGGCACAGCCGTTATCATCTTTCTTGCATTATGCTTATTCATGCAATACTATAGCTCCGTGCAAACAGTTTCTCAAATATCTTTTGCAGTAATCTTCGCAACAGAATTTGAGTACAATATTTTAATGACTTTATTTATGGCACTTTGCGTAAATTACTGTTACATACAAAAAGAGCTATTTTTTAAAGGAGCCGAAAATGAATAACAATATCATCAAATTACCCTTATGGGAAACAATCAGTCATAGCTTTTTATATATCATAAAAAATATCAAGACAATCTGCCAAATATGCTCCGTTTTTTTGATTCTGTGGCTTATAAATATTTTCAGCGGACACCCCTTATTGTGCAATGCATCCAAAGAAAGCTGTATGACTCAGTGGCTTCCTTTGAGTTTTGCCATTATACAGTACCTCGCCTGTGCAGTCATCACCGTGGAAACTATTCGCAGTATCGTATTTAAACAAAATCACAAATGGTTCCATTTATATTTAGGGAAACACCATATTCGTTATATTGCCTACAATGTAGCTATAGCTTTAATGGTTATTATCCCATCAGCTCTAATTCTGATGATTGTAAAAAGTACAGATGCCCGAAATTTATCTGATTTTACCATAGCCTTATTAGGAGCCGCTTTTATTTCAACTTTAATCGGTTTAAGCATCTTTTGCTGCAGACTTTATCTTGTCTATGGCGGTGCCGCCTTAAATGACCGAAACATGACCTTTGCCAAATCATATATGCTAACTAAGGGGAATATGTTAAAAATTTGTATTGGGCAACTTATTTTAACCTTACCGACAATACTAATGGTCTATATTGCAAGCAGCATATATTTTGCCTTTACACCCAATGCTTATACTCAAAGCCTATATTCATTATGGATTATCTTATGTTATTTTTTGGAAGCCACGATTAAAGGCTCTTACTATTGCCACCTATATCAATTCTTTGAATATATGAGCAAAAAATAATTTATTTTAGAGCAAACAAGGCTTGCCAAATAAAAATTTACATGTTATATAAGCGAGTCAATGTTAACATCTAATTTAGTGAAAAGGTGGTGATTTAAGTGGTTCAAGTTACTGTTATCGGAAATGATGTCGGACAATCATTAAAAGTTCTCAAGAAGAAAATGCAACGTGAAGGTATTTTCCGTGAGATGAAATTAAGACGTTGTCACGAAAAAAATTCTGAGAAAAAAGCTCGTCGCCAAGCTGAAGCTGTACGCAGAGCTCGTAAGCAACTAAGAAAACGCTTAGATACAGAAGGATTCTAAAATTCTTCACAATAAAAAAAAGGATACCTTGCGGTATCCTTTTTTTTATTTTCCAACTTGGGAAGGTGCTGGTGTCGGAACCATGCATCGATAATACCCCATACAATCATCCTCACTGGGGATATATCCTCTGGATTCGCAAAATTCCTTCGTAAACCGATACTTCGGCGGGCAACAATGGACATAATGACTGTTGCGTGGACAAGTCACGATAACTCCGCCTCCCTCGCAAGATGTCTGTGTATACCCCTTTTCCATACACCATTCACGACCACTAGTTGCTTTGTAAGTAGAAGTCGGTTGCGATTTAAACGAGACACCGGAACCACGACGAGCAGAACCTCCGGATCCTGAATCTCCTAACATACGCACACCTGCACTTGCTGTTGTTACAAAAAACAACGACAATAATATAAACAAAACTTTTTTCATTTTCTGGTTACTCATACTTTTATTTGTAAGTTCTTACACAAATACTGGCTTCTACGCAGAGAATCTTCTTTTCTCAAGGCCTCAATTCTAACGATGTTTTTCCAGATACACTCTTTATTAAAAGCTATCGTCGCATTCAATTGATTCTGCTCCGATACGAGTTTATCTTCAGATAAGCGTTCATTCATGAGCATCTCCTCAATATAAGTTCTCTAACAGTGCCACATTATAATTTAAACCTTAATTTGTCAAGTAATTTCCTATATTTATCAAAAAAATTACGATTGATTTAACTGGTCTAAAAGACGCAAATTTAAATCAATATTTGACTGTAATTGATTAATTTGAATGACCAATGAGCGAATTTGAGCTTCGTTATATTTAATCTCCAACTGGCATTCTTGGATCAATTGTTCCCGCTCCGAATATTTTTTGAGCAAATGAGTCTGTCTCAAATTTTCAAAATTAAAAATCACCGCATCCATAATTGTCTCCTCTTTATTGAAATAGAATATAAGAAATAAAAAACTGTTTTCCAGAGCTCCAAACAACATTTTTCTATTGCAATTACTGAAAATTTGTTATAATAACATAGTCGTTGCCCTGGTGGCGGAATTGGTAGACGCGCATGCTTCAGGTGCATGTGGCCTCAGGTCGTGAAAGTTCAAGTCTTTTCCAGGGCACCACAAAAAGCACCCTTCAAGGGTGTTTTTTATTTTCTCTTTTTTCCAACACTTATAAATTTCTCAAAGAGCATAAATAAATCCTTGACATCTGAAGATAAAAATATTTATATATGCGATAAGATTTAGCGGTGCTGATATCTTATTATTTTTTTGTGCCGCTTTCATAATCCAGACAACGATAAAAATAACTTTTAAACAGGTAAAAAATGGCAAAATTAAATCCTATACAGTTTTTAAGACAAGTCAAACAAGAAGTGAAAAAAGTTTCTTGGGCTACAAAGAAAGAAGTCATGCAAACGTCTACCATGGTCATCATTTTAGTTACCATAGCAGCTACTTTTTTCTTTTTTGTTGACCAAATTATCGGTTGGCTGATGAAGTTAATTTTAGGTCTTGGAGTTTAATAAGATGACAGCACGTTGGTATGTTCTTCATGTCTATTCCGGCTCTGAAAAAAAGGTAGCCGAATCAATCAGAGAACAAGCAGCCTTAAAAAATATTGAAGATAAAATTCAAGAAGTTATTGTTCCGACAGAAGAGGTCGTTGAAGTCCGTAAAGGAACAAAAGTTAATGCAGAACATAAATTCTTCCCCGGTTATGTGTTAATTAAAATGGAAATGTCCGATGAGTACTGGCATATCGTTAAAAATACGCCGCGTGTAACCGGATTCTTAGGAAGTCGTAACAAACCGCAGCCGATCAGCGAAGCGGAAGCAAAACGTATTATGACCCAAATGCAAGAAGGTATTGAGCGTCCTCAAACTGTCGTCGAATACGAAATAGGCGAACAAGTACGCGTTAATGATGGTCCGTTTGCTTCCTTTATCGGTTTGGTTGAAGATGTCGACACTGAAAAATCACGACTGAAAGTATCTGTTTCTATTTTCGGACGCTCAACTCCCGTAGAGTTGGAATTTAATCAGGTCGAAAAAATTAAACAATAGTTTTACATATAATTAAGGAGAGACTAATGAAAAACTTTATCAATGAGTTCAAAAAATTTGCAATGCGCGGCAATGTTATAGACATGGCTGTCGGTATTATCATTGGTGCTGCGTTCGGTAAAATTGTCGATTCGCTGGTAAAAGATGTTATTATGCCACCGATTGGCTTATTACTTGGCAAAGTAGATTTTTCTAATCTCTTCATTACCCTTAAAGAAGGTGCTATACCGGCCCCTTATGCCTCATTGGATGCAGCACAAAAAGCCGGAGCTGTCACTATGAATATCGGAATTTTTGTAAATGCTTTGATCAGCTTTACGATTGTTGCTTTTGCCGTATTTATCTTAATCAAGGCAATCAACGAATTACAGGCAAAAATGCTCAAAAAAGAAGCAGAAGAAGCTGCGGCAAACCCAACCACCAAGACTTGTCCGTACTGCTTTTCTGAAATTGACATCAAAGCAACGAAATGTCCGCATTGTACAAGTGAATTAAGTGCAACAAAGGCTCCAAAAGCCGAAGAAAAAGCACAAAGCAACGCTAAAACTGCAAAAAAAGTAAAAAGATAACGATATATTAACATATTCGTTTTAGACTGCATATAACTTCTGGTTTAAGAACGAGATTTATATGCAAAAGTTAAAGCAGTACATATTGAATTTGACGCTTGTTGTTGGGCTGATGTGCCCATCAACAAGCGTTTTTGCATCTAATTTTCATCTCATTCTCGGTGCCGATTATGTTAATTCACACATCAAATATAACAAAAACAAAAACGCCAAACAAACTGAAAAACCCGAGAGCAATTACAACGGCTATGCACCTGTTATCGGTATCAGTGCCTATGGCATCAGTTTAGAAGCCTTTTTATTAAATACACCGACAAAAGAAAAGGATTCAATAGAAACAAAGATTCGCGCCTATGGTTTTGATATTATAGGAGAAGCAAGCCTCTCAGATAACTTTACCGTACTCGCCTCGTTGGGATTAGCCAAATACGAATTTAATACCAAAAACAAAAAGAGAACCTTTGGAGCCAAAATAGATGATAGCAACAACGGACCGAGATTTGGTATCGGTTTGCAATATTATATCTCTCGCAACTTAGCGATTCGAGCCATGTATCATTATACATTATTAAACTCCGGTGAAGATGATTTATATGATGCCGTCAGTGAATTTACTGCTGGTCTTCGCCTTTATTTTTAATAAGCCGGGTATGTTGTAATCGTATTACTTAAATTAGGCTCTTCAATGTAATCAACATCCGTCGCCGGATAAGATTGAATATCGTAAATCCGTCCGCCTGATTCATAAAGTGTATTTTGAATTTGTTTATTAACTTTTTGCGGGGACTCCTGTGGTGAAATTTTCGGATTTTGAGGAAGCCCCTCCTGTATCATATTTTGCGACGCATTTTGCATATTTGCAGAGATTTCTTTTGGCATATTCTCTGTACCAATGTGTAACACTGGAGGTGAAACGATTGGATTACCTAACGGATTTTCCTCATTGGGTTGCACAAGTAAAACACTCTCACTTTTACCCTTACCGAAATTAGCGCGCCCATAAACTTCTACCGGATCATTTTCCTGCGATTCTTTTATAACATCTAATGTTTGCGCTTGTGTTTTTCCAATAAATAAAATAAAAAAAAGTCCGCAAAATACAGCTTTACGCATCTGCCCCTCAAAAAAATTATTTCTTTCTTTTGAAATAAGCGCAAACCTTAAAATTTAAAGAGATTATGCTATATTTTCCATACGAACATCGTCAAGTAAGGCATAAGTATCTTTAGCAATCATCAGCTCTTCATTTGCAGGAATAACTAAAACTTTCACTTTAGAATCCTCCGCAGAAATCAAAACCTCTTTACCGACCGCGTGGTTAGCATTTTCATCTAAAGAGATTCCGAAACAACCTAAGCGATTGCAAACTAATTTACGGATAAATGCAGAATTTTCGCCGACACCACCGGTAAAAACCAATGTATCTAATCCGCCCAAAACGGCCACAAAGGAACCGATATGCTTAATCAACTGATGGACATAAACATTAACTGCCGTAATTGCGCGCTCTTCGCCGGCAACATAATGTTCCAAAATTTCACGCATATCCGAATAGCCTGACAACCCGAGTAATCCGCTTTCTTTATTCAACATCATATTGACTTCATGCATTGTTTTATGCTGCGTGTTCATAATATGAAAGGGGATATATGCGTCTAAATCACCGCAACGCGTACCCATAATCATGCCGACCATTGGTGTAAAGCCCATTGTTGTATCGACACTTTTACCATCTTTAATTGCAGTTATAGAAGCCCCGCTTCCCAAATGACAAGAAATGACACGTCCTTTTTTTCCAAGAATCTCGGCCGTTTTTTGCGCAATATAAGCATGAGATGTACCATGGAAACCATATTTACGGATTCTGTACTTTTCATACTGCTCAATTGGTAGAGCATAAAGAAACGCTTCTTTGGGCATTGTTTGGTGAAAAGCAGAATCAAAAGCGGCAACCTGCGTTACATTTGGCAAAACACGATTAACAGCCTCCAAACATAACACGAAGGCAGGCCCGTGAAGAGGAATAAGCGAAACGGCATCATAAATTTTGGCCTTAACATCATCATCAATAATCACTGATTTATCAAAATATTCTCCACCGTGTCCCATCCGGTAACCTACTGCATCAATCTCATCGAGACTTTTGATATTATGCCGTAGCAAAACTTGCAAAAGCTCTTTGATAGCCGCCTCATGATTCGGAAAATTCATTATTTTAGATAATTTAGGCTCTGTACTGCTTGAATATGAAATAACAGAATTCGGTAATCCGATACGTTCAACCATCCCTTTTGCTAAAGAGGTATAAACTGCTCCATCTGTTTCAAACAACTGATATTTAACACTGGAAGAACCTGAATTCAAAACTAAAATTTTTTTCATATATAACCGAGCCTTTCCTTATCTCTCAAAAAAACTTTGGACACAATAGCAGAAAATAATGTTTAACGCAAGTATTTTATTTAGATATTATCATGCCTAAAGAATATTCTATATATTAGTAATTTTTTAACTTGACAGTAAATATAGTGACCTTAAGATTAAAATGTTTTTAGCAAAACGTATTTCATTTTAATTTCTTAATATATAATCTTAACTACTTTTTTAGAAAGGAGCTCCTTATGAAAAAAATGTTATTATTAGCCGGTATTGCTACCGTTGCTTTCTCCGTACATGCTAATGCTTGTGATTGGAAACCATACATTTCCGCTAAATTGACGGCCTCTCAGCTATCTGTTAATACCTCTGGCAGATATGTTGGTGATGGCTTCATAGAGAAATCCCTTAACTCCGGTGATGAAACACAGCATGTTTGGGGAACAAGTTTTGCTGCCGGTGCTGCCAGTGGAGCAATCCGGACTGAAATTGAATGGCATCGCAACACTGCTGCCAGAATGTCTGACACCAATTCTACTATTAACGCTATTCTAGGAAATACTGTTGAGACAGGTAAAGCCAAAATTAAAACGGATGCCTTGCTATTAAATGCATATTATGACTTTGAGACCGATTCTGCCTTTACTCCTTATGTTGGTGCCGGTATCGGATATGCAAAAACTAAAATTACTCAATCTCGTTATGTTTCATGGGCTTTAGAAGGATTTGATAAAGCCACAAACAGCCACACCAACTTTGCATGGCAAATTGGTGCCGGTATTGCTTATGCTTTGAATGACCATGTTTCTATTGACGTTGGTTATCGCTATATTGATTACGGCAAATTCAACGTTAAGAACTATGTTGATGAAGGATGGAGAGACGGAATTCGCAGAACTTCTTATGAAGTTACCGAAAACGAATTATATGCCGGTATCAGATATTCTTTCTAAACGAAAGCAAATCTTAGAAAAGGAGAGGTTTTCCTCTCCTTTTTTATTATCAATATAATTATCATAACGAAAAAATCTATGATTTTCGTACTTATCCCAGCTTTATATCAATTAGTTTGAACGTTTATTTTGGTTTCAGTCAAAATAGTACCTTTAACCTAAGCAATCAGCCGAACTGTATCTTGCGCAATAACTAATTCTTCATTTGTTGGAATAACAAAAACTCTGACCTTTGAACCGACTTTAGAAATCTCAACAGTTTCACCACGTTTTTTATTAGCTTCTTCATCGAGTTCGATTCCCAAATAACTTAATCGTTCACACAAAGCTTTGCGTAAAGCCGGTGCATTTTCTCCGACACCTGCCGTAAAGATAATGGCATCAACACCACCCAAAACAGCGATATAACTACCGATAAAACGCAAAATATCATGAATATAAACTTCATTGGCAATAATCGCCTTTTCGTCACCTTTAGCAATTGCCGCCTCAACATCACGATTATCTGAATAGCCGCACAAACCAAGCATACCGCTCTCTTTATTCAGCATACGATTCATTTCATCAATTGACTTTCCTTGTGTTTTCATAATATGCAACGGAATATAAGGATCAATATCTCCGCTCCTTGTTCCCATGCAAACACCGGCCAATGGTGTAAATCCCATTGAAGTATCAACACATTGACCGTTTTCAACCGCAGAAATAGAAGCCCCGTTGCCAATATGACAAGTAATAAACTTACCTTGCTTCCCAATAATTTTTGCCGCCTCACGCGCAACATAAAAGTGAGATGTTCCATGCGCCCCGTAACGGCGAATTTTATGCTGTTCATATTGCTCAATTGGTAACGGATACAAGTACGCAGCTTTTTTCATGGTTTGATGAAATGCCGTATCAAATACCACAACTTGTTTTACATTCGGTAAAAGAGACTTCATCGCACGCAACCCCATTGCTGCAGCCGGATTATGAAGAGGTGCCAAAATAGATAGCTCATCCACCTGTTCAATAACCCTATCTGTCACTAAAGCAGATTCCTTAAAGTATTCGCCACCGGCAACCACACGATGTCCTACACCGGATAATTCATCAATACTTTTCAAAGCCCCACGCAGCAACAAAGTCAAAACAGCTTGAATAGCCTCTTTATGCGTTGGTAACGCGACATTTTCCGTGATTTTATCATCATCACTGAGCTTAATCGTAACATATGACCCATCAATTCCGATTCTGTCAGCCAATCCCTTGGCAATAACCTCATACTTATCTCCTTCTACAGAAAACAACTGATATTTAAGAGAAGAAGAACCCGAGTTCAAAACAAGTATCTTTTGCATTTAATAAATTCCTATAAAAACATAAAAAAAATATAAAAAGGATAAACAGATTATACACGTCAAATAATAAGATTTAAAAGAGGGAAAAGCTCAGCGTACTTAAGCGATGCGTGAGCATTTTCCTTTTCTACAAAATTTGTATTAATTGACCGAAGAATCTGCTTGGATAGCCGTGAGAGCAATCATCCCGATAATATCTTCAACCAATGCTCCGCGCGACAAATCATTAACCGGTGCATTTAAGCCTTGCATTAAAGGTCCATAGGCCTCACAACCGCAAATACGTTGTAACAATTTATATCCAATATTAGCGGCCTCCAAATCAGGGAAAATCAAAACGCGCGCTTTTCCGGCAACATCACTGTCCGGTGCTTTTTTCTTAGCAACAACGGCATCTAATGCCGCATCTGCTTGCAATTCGCCATCAATTTTTATACCTTTACCGGCATATTCAGGCAATTTCAAAGCCTCTTTTGCCATATTGGCAGCATTACGCACCTTATCAACACCGGCACCCTTACCTGATCCGCGTGTTGAATAAGACAACAGGGCAACATTCGGTTCGATTCCAAATTTCAGTGCTGTTTCACCTGCGGCTAAAGCCATGTCACACAATTCTTTTTCAGTTGGATCAATAATAATGGCACAATCAGAGAACACATATGCCTGATTATCTTTAACCAACAGAACAGCTGTTGACACCGAACGATCTTTGTGAGTTGATTTAATAATCTGCAAAGCCGGACGAACAGTATCTGCCGTTGAGTGATTAGCTCCGGATAACATACCGTCTGCATCACCTGCCTTAATCATTAAAGTACCGAAATAATTATAATTCAAAGCTTGTTTTTTAGCTTCTTCTAGAGTCATACCTTTAGCCTTGCGCAACTCATACAAAAGATTGGCATACGCTTCCAATTTAGGAGAATTTTCCGGTTTAACAATGGTAATATTACCCAGATTCCAGTTCTTTTTAGCATAATACGCTTTAATTTCGGCTTCATCACCCAAAATAATGATTTTAGCAGCTTTAGCATCCGTAATAACATGCGCAGCCTCCAAAATGCGCTCATCTTCTCCTTCAGGCAAAACAATGGTTTTATAACTTTTTTTAGCTCGTTCAATCAAGCCTTGTAAATATTGACTAATCATATCTTTAACCTTTTCATGTTGTTAAAAAAATTCTGAGGATAATAAACAACGTTTATCCCCAAAAGTCCACAAGAAATTTAACATTATCAAGTTTATTTAATTGTCATGCTTGCATTTAAAACAAACATTGCGTAACATCACAACAACTGCATCAAAGGAGAAAATATCGTGTTAAAAATTTTACTGTTCCTATTGTTCCTGTGCGTCGCGTATCCGGTCATGGCCGAAGACATGAATTTGTATGAGACAAAAGTAACCATTGATGCTACCGGCAAAAATGCCGCTCAAGCAAGAGAAAATGCACTTACTCAAGCCAACCGCAAAGCTCTCTATGCAGTTGTGGACAGAATTAGCACCAATGATGGTGTCAAAATTTTAGATGACTTAAATGACAATCAGATTCTTAACTTTATTCAGGAAGTTTCCGTCGTGTCTGAAAAAGTCAACGAAAACCAGTATAACGCCGTTTTGCTAATGACCATTAATGCGCCTGTTTTGAAAGCCTATTTGGCAGAAAAAGATATCCCCATGACGGTAATGAAAGAAACTCATGTGTTAATTATTCCCGTTTATCGTGAAAGCGAAACATCTTCTCCTCTTCTGTGGGAAGAAACAAATCCTTGGTATCAAGCATGGCTTGAAAATAAAATCGATCGAGAACAAACGACAATCTTACCGATCCCCAATCAAAGCGACAATCGTAACATCTTAACTGCAGAAGATGCCCTGAAACTCAATAGCATGAGTTTATCCGCCATACGGAACATAAATAACAATCAAGAGCTATTTGTCGCCGATGCGCTAAAAAGTTCGGATTCTCTGCACCTTGAGCTAAAATCGCCACAAGCAGGAACGATTCTCTCAAAAATTTATGAAGGAAATAATGACAATTTAATGCTTGCCGCTATCCAAGACATTAAATCTGCCGTTATAAAACATCTTCAAAAACAAACCTTTAACGAGAACAATGAACTTAACCACCTAACCATTGTTTTTAATTATCCGCAATTACGCGATTGGTTAGCTCTGCAGCAAACCGTAAAAAAGATCCCTAACATTCAAAAAACAACTACGGACGCCTTTGCTAATCATCGCGCACAGTTAAGTCTTGAGTTTACGGGAGAGTTACAAACTTTGCTCAACAGTTTTGCCGCTCAGGGATTCTCCTTAAAAGATAATGGTAATTTTTATCAAGCAGAAAGGATTACTCAATGAATTACAAAGAATATCGTTGGCTGATTTGGGGGCTGATATTTATTGCATTTTGCATCATTATCCACGCTTTACACTCAGTTTTATTGCCCTTTGTCGTCGGCATTACTTTAGGCTACCTGTTCGATCCGCTAGCCTCTTATTTTGAAAAAAAAGGGCTTAATCGTACTATAGCCACTTTACTGGTATTAGGACTGGCAATTTTGGTATTTATTCCAATTATCATTTTATTCATCACACTTATCAATGAACAGTTATCAACCTTTATCGGTGCCTTACCTCAATATGTTTCTTCTTTTACTAAAAAGATAGAACCGCTTATCAATGAGTTGCAAACACGTTTTCCGGACATCAATGCTGAAAAAATAAAAGCATCAATTCGTGCATCAGTCGCTGATAATTTTAAAATTGCAGGAGGTGTTCTACATAGCCTTCTTAATAAGAGCTTTGCGCTGATTAATTTGATCTCTCTACTTTTAATTACTCCGATAGTAACCTTTTATATGCTGCGTGACTGGGATAATTTTACAAAAAAAGTTAACAGCTTACTTCCTCGCAAATCAAAAAAATCAATACGCATCGCTGCCAAAGAAATAGATAAAACGTTGTCAGGATTCATTCGTGGGCAAATCAGTGTCTGCATACTTCTCGGAATTTATTATTCATTAGGATTATACTTGATCGGACTTGATTTAGGTCTGATTATCGGCTTTACCGCCGGACTGATTTCTTTTATTCCTTATGTTGGTAGTATATCTGGATTTATTCTCAGCATTATCTTAGCTCTGGCTCAATTTGATAATTTTATGCCTGTCTTCCAAGTCATTTTAGTTTTTGTAACAGGACAATTTATCGAAGGTAATTTTCTTACTCCGAAACTGGTCGGAGACAAAGTCGGCTTACATCCGGTCTGGATTATGTTTGCCCTGTTATCCGGCGGAGTCTTATTAGGATTTTTAGGATTATTGATAGCGATTCCGGCGGCAGCAGTCATTGGTGTCCTAACACGCCATGCTATAAACAACTATAAACAAAGTAGTCTTTATTTAGAAGATTAATAATTATTTTAACTATTCCGCTTAAAATGAAGCAAACTTAAGCTATTTTATGAAGGATATTCTATGCTACATTACCTTTTTACGTTTTCAGACAATATAATTACCTCAGGCATATTTGCCTTTTTTACTGCTTTAATTATCGCTCTTTCTTGCGGTAATAAATTGATTGATTTTTTGCACCACCATCAAACCAAAGGCCAACCTATTCGTGAAGATGGTCCGCAAAGTCACTTACTTACAAAAAAAGGGACTCCGACTATGGGTGGTTTTCTCATTTTGGGAAGTGGCATACTATCCTCTTTATTATGGTGTCATTTAAGTAATATTTTTGTATGGCTTTGCATTTTAGTTTTGATTATTTACGGCGGTACAGGATTCGCTGATGACTACGTTAAAGTCAAAAAACAAACCCCCAATGCCATGACCGCAAAAATGAAGTTGCTGCTCCAGTTTGCCACCGCTTTTTTGGTTGTTTGGGTTGTTTCCGTAAATACAGCAGAAAATTTACGCTATACTTTAACCTTTCCTTACTTCAAAAACTTTGCCATAAACTTATTATGGTTCTACATTCCTTTTGGAATGTTCGTTATCGCCGGTGCCTCCAACGCTGTAAATCTAACAGACGGATTGGACGGATTGGCAAGCGGCTTAATGATTTGCGCCTTAACTGTTTTTGCTATCGTTTGCTTAATTTGCGGTACGTCCCTTGCTACAGATTTTCAAATGCACGAAATAGCTCCTTGCGCCGAAATTGCGATTCTTTGTTGTGCCATGATAGGCGGATGCTTAGGGTTCCTGTGGTTTAATGCACCCAAAGCAAAAATTTTTATGGGTGATACCGGATCTCTTGCATTGGGGGCTCTCCTCGGAACAATCGCAGTAATGTGCAAACAAGAGATTTTACTGGCTATTGTCGGAGGAGTCTTTGTTATGGAAACTGTTTCTGTTATGATTCAAGTTGCATATTTCAAAAAAACCGGCGGCAAAAGATTTTTCCGCATGGCTCCGATTCATCACCATTTTGAGCAATTGGGTTGGAATGAAACCTGTGTTGTTATTCGTTTTTGGATTATTGGATTTATTTTAGCCATCATTGGTTTAACTTCGGTGCTGATATAATAGGGTAAAATCATGAAACTTTTTTCCCGAAATTCTCGCAGTCTCTTAAGTAATTGGTGGTGGACCGTCGATAAAACATTATTAGGAATGGTCGCCGGACTAATGATTTTGGGCATTTTTTTGACCTTTTCCGCCAGTCCGTCCGTTGCACAGAGAGTCGGTCAAAGCAGCTACCATTACATATATCGCCAGTGC
The DNA here is from genome assembly GCA_017477185.1 of Alphaproteobacteria bacterium. Taxonomy (GTDB): domain Bacteria; phylum Pseudomonadota; class Alphaproteobacteria; order RF32; family CAG-239; genus Scatocola. The sequence continues at coordinate 138,081 of JAFUXF010000035.1, forward strand.
TTTTTTGTTCCCTTAGCTTTTGTCATTATGCTGTTTTTATCCATGCAAAATCTCAAATTCATCAGAAGATTTGCCTGTTTAGGATACATCACCGCTATTTTATTAACGGTTATGACTTTATTTTGGGGCGAGGAAATCAAAGGAGCTCATCGTTGGATTCGCATTTTTGGTTTTTCCCTGCAACCTTCTGAATTTATAAAGCCTACTTTTGCAATTGTGGCAGCATGGTTGTTTGATGCCCAAAAACAATATAACGAAATACCGGGAACTTTGCTTTCCACTGTTCTCTTTGTTGCTACTGCAGGACTATTGTTGAGCCAGCCTGATATTGGTATGACTTTTGTTGTCAGTGCCATTTGGTTTTTTCAACTGTTTTTAAACGGATTGCCCATAATCTGGATACTTGGTTTCGGCGGACTAGGAATTTGCGTTTTTTTTGTTTTATACTTTACCTTTCCTCACTTTCACATCCGTATCCAACAATTTTTAACTTCCGGACAAGAACTCAGCTATCAGGTTCAAAAAGCAATGGACGCCTTTCAAAGCGGTCACTATTTAGGACGAGGACCGGGAGAAGGTGTTGCAAAACTAAGTATTCCTGATGCACATACCGATTTTATTTTTGCCGTTGCTGCGGAAGAATTCGGCTTTATTCTTTGCGCCTTACTCATTGGCATATATGCTACAATCGTTATTCGCGCCATGATGATTTCTTTAAAAGATAAAAACTATTTTATTATTTTATCTTCTGCCGGTCTTGCGGCTTCTTTTGGTTTGCAGGGAATTATTAATATGGCATCTTCCCTGCATTTAATGCCGACCAAAGGCATGACCTTGCCTTTTATTTCATATGGCGGGTCATCCGTATTGGCCTCAGCAATCGGCATTGGAATGCTACTGGCAATAACTCGTAAAAATGCTCACTCGGAGGATAAAGATGACCAATAAAGCCATAACTAAACCTTTAATTATTTTAACAGCCGGCGGTACCGGCGGACATGTATTCCCGGCAGAATCTTTAGCGGAAGAACTCTCTGCACGCGGTTATGAGTTAGCCTTAATCACAGACAGCCGCGGCAAAGATAATTACCATGGCAAATTAGGAGAAATCAAAAATTACTCCGTATTGGCAGGTGCGCTCGTTGGAAAATCAAAATTATTCAAGATCAAAAGCCTGTTTAAAACCGGTCTCGGGGTCTTACAAGCTATATTTATTTTACTGAAACGTAGACCTGTTTGTGTCGTAGGATTTGGCGGATATGCTTCTTTTCCTTGCTGCATGGCCGCAATTTTATTGGGAGTTGATTTAGTTATCCATGAGCAAAATTCCGTCATGAGCCGCACAAATCGTTTTTTAAGTCGGTATGCCTCTTTTGTTGGAACAAGTTTTCAAAAAACTAAGTATATTCCGTTTCGAACCAAACAAATTTTAACCGGTATGCCCATCCGTAAAAATATAGCCACGTTATATAATCGTCCGTATCAAACACGAAATAATGACAAGAAATTTCAATTATTGATTATCGGTGGTTCGCAAGGAGCCAAGATTTTCGGAGAAATAATACCTCCTGCCATAAAGAATTTACCCGAAAATCTCCAAAAACAACTACAAATATACCACCAGTGTCGTAAAGACGATGTTGAGAATGTCACAAGCAGCTACAATCAGTGTTCAGCAGAAATTACTGTTTCTCATTTTTTTGAAAATATGGTAGAGTTATATACCCAAGGAAGTTTAATTATCTCTCGAGCCGGAGCCTCATCAATTGCTGAAATTACAGCAACAAAATTACCGTCTATTCTTATTCCTTTACCAACAGCGGCTGATGATCACCAAACAACAAATGCCGAAGCAATTGCAGATAATCAGGCTGGTTATGTTTTTAAACAAAAAGAATTTTCATCCGAAGTATTATGCAATTTACTGCAAAATTTGATAAATGACTCTGAAAAATTATCAAATATGTCAGCAAGAGCAGCACGCTTGAGCATTATAGATGCGTCAAAACGATTAGCTGACGCAATAGAGCATGAAATTATTTTCGCAAGCAAATAAAGGATAAGCAATGAACGCCGCACAAACCATTCTGAATTTTCTTCCTAAAGTCCGTGGTAAATATCAGAGCAATGAGCCTTTATCAAAACACACATGGTTCGGTGTCGGAGGACCTGCTGAAGTGATGTACCATCCGCAAGATGTTGAAGATTTAAAATATTTTTTACAAAACAAACCACATAACATTCCTGTTTGCCTGATTGGCGGCGGTTCTAACTTATTGGTCAGAGATGGTGGAATTCCCGGAGTTGTCATCAAGCTAGACAACAAAAACTTTCGGCAAATTGAAATCGGGGAAAATCATATTAAATGCGGAGCCGGCTTGCACAACACTGATCTCAAAAGGCTCATCATTAAACATCATTTAGGCGGTCTCGAATTTTTATGTTCGATTCCCGGTGTAATTGGCGGTTCAGTCAAAACCAATGCCGGTTGCTTTGGCTCAGAAATCAAAGATGTTTTGGTTTCTGCAGACATCATCAATGGACTGGGACAAATAATTACCCTGCCCGCTAAAGATTTTAACCTGTCCTATCGCTCCAGTTTTTTTCCTGATGATTGGATTATTCTTGCACTTACCTTAAAAACGACTCCCGATACCGCAGAAAACATCACAAAAAAGCTGAAAGAACAACAAGCGTATCGCTTTGCACATCAGCCGTATAAAGCAAAAACGGCGGGATCAACTTTTAAGAATCCCCAAGGGCTACGCGCATGGGAACTCATCAAAAATTCAGATTGCGCAAATTTAAGCGTGGGTGGTGCAAAAGTTTCTGAAATTCATAACAATTTTTTAATTAACACCGGAACAGCCACTGCAGATGATATTGAGCAATTGGGTGAAAAAATTATTGCTTGTGTCAAAGAAAGAACATCAATCACACTAGAATGGGAAATAAAACGATTAGGAATAAAAAAATAAATAATGATGTTGCTAAAACATCTCCGGTCTTAATCTCTCCTCAAATTTGGCTGCCTCAGGTTTGGGTATATCGTATTATTGGCAATGCCCTTCTATTGAGTTTTATTTTTGTATGTGCCTTTACAATATTTACCATCAAATCAAACCTTATCGGAAAACAATTGGGTTCTTTAAGCAATCAATTTTACGCTTTCAGCGCAAATCTGGGTTTTAACGTCAATGATATTATTATCAATGGTCGTCACCACACCAGCAAAACCGAAATTTTAGAAGCAGTAGGAGCCGACCGACAAAGTAATATTATGCAGTTGGATTTACAGGAGCTTAAAGAACAAATAGAATCTTTACCATGGATACGCAAAGCAAATTTAAAACGAAGCTATTTCCCGAACATCTTGCAAATTGATATCCAAGAAAGAGAAGTTAAATCAATTTGGCAATTTGAAAATAACTTTTATCCTATAGACTCTGAAGGAAACATCATTGATGCAGACTATTTGCCGACAGCACCTATTCTCCTTATCGTCGGAGCCGGAGCTCCCGAAAACATCAAAAATCTCATGCAAAGTATTCAGGATGATCTTGAAGTATTTGAAAGAATAAAAGTAGCAAATTTTATATCTAAACGCCGTTGGAATATTGTACTGGATGATATTGAAAACGGAATAACCATAAAATTACCCGAGAAAAACATCAAAAAGGCTTGGCAAAAATTATTAAAATTAAATAATTCCGTAGGTCTTCTTAAACGTAAATTAACTATCATCGACTTAAGATTAGAGGGAAAAGTGATTGTTAAGTTACGTCAATCCGAACTTGATTCGCCGCAACAGCTTAAAGCACTTAAAGAACAAAAAATGTAACCACGAGGGACAAAGTGACACACTCATTTAATCGTTATACCACTGTTTCTGCTTTAGACATCGGATCTTCTAAGATATGCTGCCTTATCGCAAAAATCAGTCGCGATAACAAAATCAACATTGTCGGTTACGGCTATAATGCCTCGCAAGGAATAAAAAACGGCACAATCACCGACATAAACAAAGCAACCCTCTCTGTTTGTAATGCGGTAGAAAGCGCCGAGCAAATGGCAAATGAACGCATTAATAATGTTATCATCAATGTTTCCGGCGAAAAAATAAAAAGCACCATAAAAGAAGCAACGATTGCAATTAACCGCAATCGTCCCGTAAATGATGTTGATATTGATAAGGTCATCGAAAAAGGAACAAACAAAATCAACGTTGAAGGAAATGAACTGATTCATTGTCTAACAACAGGCTATCGTTTGGATTTAGGAGAAGAGACAAAAGATCCTCACAATATATACGGCGAAAACTTATCTGTCAGAATTTTGCTAGGGTTGATTCCTGAAGTTCAGTACAAAAATTTAGCCTCTGTTGTTGAAAACGCCCATTTAGAAATCACAAATAAAGCCTTTTCTGCGTATGTATCGGGATTATCCTGCTTGGTAGACGACGAAAAAGACCTCGGTGCAACAATAATCGACATCGGCGGCGGCTGTACAAACATAGCTACTTTTCGCAATGGTTATCCTGTTTATTTTTCCAGTATTGCTGTCGGCGGTAATAATATTACAAACGACATTGCTTGGGGATTAACCACATCGGCAACCCATGCAGAAAGACTAAAAACATTGCATGGATGTGCTTTTTTAACCAGCAAAGATAAGGAAGAAAACATTAACGTTTATCCTGTTGGAGAAGAAGATGACACCCTCATTAAACAAGTTCCTAAGTCAGATTTAATTAACATTATAGCCCCTCGTGTTGAAGAAATGTTTGAACTGATTAACCATAAATTAGATGAACACGGTTTAAGGGGAGTCTCCAGCCATCGTGTTGTTTTGACGGGTGGGTGTTCTCAGCTTCCAGGAATCAGAGAAGTTGCCTCTCTTATTCTTGACAAACAAGTTCGTCTCGGTCGCCCCCGTAATAATTTAAATCTGCCCGAAAAGATTTATAGTCCTGAATTTTCAACGGCTATTGGTTTATTGTTGTTCAACGCAATTCAATCTGAAAAAAAGCCTCGAAAAATTTTACACAAAACAATTAATGGCAATAATAAATTTTCACAAATATTAGATTGGCTGAAACAAAGTTTCTAAATAAAAAGAGGTGCTTTAAGGCACCTCTTTTTATTTAATTCTGATGTTGTCCCCATGTTTCAGGAGACTTGCGCCACTCAGCAAGCCATGCTGTGTCCTCTTTCTTGACGAACCCTTGTTCAAGAGCAACCTCGAGCAATTCCGAATAATTCGTTATTGTCTTGAGTTCAACACCTGCCTCGGCAAATGCTTTCTCTGCCTGCGGAAACAGGTAACTAAAAATAGCGACCATACCGATAACCTCAGCACCGGCCTCACGCAAAACCTGAACAGCTTTCAAAGAAGAGCCGCCCGTTGAAATAAGATCTTCAACAACAATGACCTTCTTACCTTTCAGTCCAAGCGACTCAAAACCCTCAATCTGAGTCTTAAGACCATGGTCTTTCTTTTCTGAACGAACATAACCAAAAGGCAAATTCAGCTCATCCGCCACCAAACCACCCCAAGCGATTGCTCCGGTGGCAACACCGATAATTGCATCAATTTCGATTACCTCAGGTATCAATTTGACCAGAGCATAAACAACTTTACTTCTCTGAATAGGATACGAGAGGACTTTACGGTTGTTGCAATAAATCGGAGACTTCCAACCGGACGCCCAAGTAAAAGGAGCATTCGGAGATAATTTTACAGCTTGAATATCAAGCAGTAACGCAGCAATTTCTTTCATAAGCAAAAGTTTTAGTTAATAAAAAAAGATAATAAACACAAATAATAAATACCCGAGCAAGAAAATATTTTATTAGGTCTGTTTTGTCAACAAAAAACTTGATTTCTCTCAATCACTTGCTATACTGCCCGCAATAATCATATTAGTAATTAACTATTTTGTTCCACATTTTAAAATTATTCTGCTTATGACTTATTCTCAGTTAGTTGAAGAGATTTTTAAGAAAAAGTCTTTTCTGTGTGTCGGACTTGATTCTGATGACAACAAAATCCCCGAGTGTATCAAAGGTTCTACCAAGGCGGACACCTTATTTCGCTTTAATCGGAGTATCATTGATGCAACAGCACGTTATGCTGTAGCTTTTAAACCGAATGTTGCCTTTTACGAAAGCGAAGGAGCTGATGGTTGGAGAGCCTTGGAAGAAACCATTCGCTACATTAAGCAAAAGTACCCTGAGATTCTGGTTATTGCCGATGCCAAAAGAGGAGACATCGGTAACACATCAGAGCGTTATGCAAAAGCCATTTTTGACCACTTGGGTGCCGATGCCGTCACGCTTGCTCCCTACATGGGCAAAGACAGTATATCACCATTTTTAGCTCACAAAGAGAAGTGGTCTGTTATTCTGGCTTTAACCTCTAATGTAGGCAGTGAAGACTTTCAGATGCTTTCTTGTTTTGATGACGATATAACGGCTCCGCAAATATGTTGCTCCAAGAGGGGAAAATTGTCTCTGACAAACGTAACTGAAAAAGGAGAATTAACTCCGCTGTATGAACGTGTACTGGAAACAGCCTCTTCTTGGGGGAGTAAAGACAATACAATGTTTGTTGTCGGTGCTACTCATGCAGAAATGCTAACCAATGTACGCAAAATCGTTCCCTCTCATTTCTTGCTTGTCCCCGGCGTAGGGGCACAAGGTGGAAGTCTGGAAGAAGTTTCAGAATATGGAATGACAGCAGAGTGCGGACTACTGGTTAACTCATCTCGCGGCATCATCTATGCCGGAAATGATGAATACTTCGCCTGTGCTGCTGAAGCAAAAGCTGCCGAATTACAAAAACAAATGGCAACTTTACTTTATCGCTACAGCAAACTGTACAAGTAATGACAATCAAAAGCCTCCTTAACGGAGGCTTTTTTATGGCGCGCTTTTCATTTTGCTCCGCAAAATCGGCAAGATTGTTCCGCTACAGCTCCACTCTCCTCCTTCATTTGCGGCATTGCCGCTCACCGGCGGGTTTCCCACCCGCCTTTCAGTCGTCGTCGAACTCACTTCCTGTGAGTTCAAATCCCTGTCGAGCGTCTCTTATTAACAACAAAACCCTCCACAAGGAGGGCTTTATTGTTAATGGCGCGCTCGGCGGGATTCGAACTCACAACCTTCTGATCCGTAGTCAGATGCTCTATCCAATTGAGCTACGAGCGCATCTCGTAAATACGAAGATAGTTACTAAACTATTTTAAAATATTTTGCAAGCAAAATTTTACACAATTTAAAAGAATTTTAAACTATTTCCCATATGCTTCTCTCAAAGAGAGATTATATTATCACAAAGTGCAGATTTTTCACAAAATTTGCTTTACAAATAAATCCTCTCGTGGCAAAAATAATACAGATTTAATTATTTACTGAAGGTATTGCTCAGATGAAAAACGTCGTTCGCAATTTATCAATATTATCATGTTCTTTATTGCTTTTAAACGCTTGCGCCTCAGATTCTCCATTTCGTTCCTTATTCGGAAGAGATGCATCTACGGACTACAGCAAAAGTGATTTACCTAAGTTAGGTTCTACGAATTTCAAACCGATCAGCATTTCCAGAGTCGGTAATACAGGAACATTAGTCGGGCAAAAAGTAATTGCCTATCGTGATGAACTGACAAAACTTCAAGATTCAATTGAAAAGAACAATTCTGAACTCCAAAAAGTTCGCTCTTCTGTTATTGATAATGCAATAGAATATCACAACACAACTGCCGCCATGGAAGCTAAATTACAAGTCGGAACAACACCCGGCAACCCTATTATGTATCAAATGTTACAAAAAACTCAAGGCAACGTTGTTGTTATGGATGAAAATGCCAATACTTTAAATAAAATTTATAACCAAGCCGTTTCTGATATGTCTGTTGTCAATAACTTGCAAGATTCTATCCGTGCCACTTATAGTGTTTCCGGTGCCGTTGACGAAGATCACACTCAACTTCGCACTTTAGAAAACGAAACCAGTCAAACCGCTATTTTGATTAACAGCCTGCTTTCCGAAGTCGGAAGCGACTATAATCGCCAATTAGAATACACAAATACGGCACGTCAAGATCTATCTAAGTTAGATCGGATTATCAAAATCGGAAGCTATGGTGTCAATAACACCCCTTTACCGACGGCTCCTGTTACAAGAAGCTACCTGCCTTTGCACAAGCAAAGTAGTCAGCCCGCCGTAAAACCGCATCACACAAATAATAACGTTAGCGGAAAGCCACTTTTTGTTGCAAAATTTAATCGTGAAAATGTTAATTATAAAGATAGTCTCAATCGCACAATTAAGGCGGCACAAAGTAAGAACGGCGGCTTTCGGTACGATGTTGTTGCGGTAACACCAATGAATGCTTCTGCTAATATTCGGAACTTAGCCCAAGATCAAGCAGCTCATTTTTTTGAAGAGATGACTAAAGCAGGTGTCAGCCCAGAAAAAATTGATTTACTGTCAAAAACCTCTGAGACAGCAACAGGCGCGGAAGTTCAAGTTTTTGTAAAATAATTTATAGAAATGAAAAACCTCCTTGCGGAGGTTTTTTTATGTTTGCAAATAGTGTTGTATAATTTTACTAAACTTATCGACAACAATTTGATAAATTTTTTGCTTAAAATCGACAACCTTTTGGGGCACTTGGGTAATATCAACCCATTCATAAGAGCGGAATTCTGCCTCATCGGTATTCAAATTTATTTCTTTATCTTGCCCTGTAAAATAAAACAAATGCCAATATTGCTCTTGTCCATCATTATTTCGCTCTGGATGACGATTTTTAACTTCTGGAGGAAAATCATATCGTAAAGGCTCTTGTAATGATGCAACAAACGTAACGGAGACAACAGATGTTTCCTCTCTTAACTCACGCACAGCAGCCTGCAGGGGTGTTTCTCCTTTATCGATTCCCCCTTGAGGAAACTGCCATCGCTTAGGATAATTTTCAACACGTTCGCACAACAAAACCTTACCGTCCTTGCGAAACAACACAATACCGGCATTAGGACGATATTTTTTCATTTTAATATTCTCCGACAAGATTCGATAACGGAACCAAAATTAACGGCTTTTCAAACTCAAGAACATTTTGAGCTTTCATTTCTTCATAAGTTAGCTGTTTTGAAAACGTTTTAAGCCACTCTGCTACGGACAAAATGGCAACAGGTTTAGGATCAACCACAATAACCACACTACCGTTTAAATAAGCAATTTGTTCAGCCTCTGCTAATTGTGCTTTAATTTCCTTACGATTAAAAGCACTATCAACAACAATATCCGCTTTTACCCTATCCAAACCGGCAACATTATTTTTAGCAATATTTTTTCCCTGTGTCGCATCAAGCATCAGTAATCCACGCTGTTTTAACATCGCCATAATCGCTTGAAAATAATCATCATACACAGCATCATCTAAACCGTCACAAATGGTAAATCCTCCAACGGCAATATTTCTGGCCAAAAGCTGTTCCAACATATCAATATTTTCTTGAACACTACGACTAAAATCTAATGCCCATGGTCCGGAATCCGTCCGTAAATAGTCTCGTGAAGGAAGAATCATATCCATATATGTCTCATGCCCATTCTCACGAGCAGTTTTCACAAGTTCATCTAAACCGGCAGCATATGGTGAAAACGACAAAGAAACATTTTCAGGAAGACGCTGAATAATTAAATCTGCATTAACCCTATTGATGCCCATATTTTTAACCACAACAACAACTTTATAAAACATAGGCATCACATCAACTTTACGTCCGTAAACCTCCCACGCCCGCATAGGACCAATTTGAACCGGAAGTTTTAATTGTTTTTCTTTAACCTGCAAAATTTCATCAAACGGCGTTGTATGAGACAAAGGTTCTGTGGTATCTCGTGCGGCTAATCTGGCCAAAAAGGGAATATCTAACTCATTTAATTTTTCACTATTTGTTTTTGGCTTTACTTGATTTTCTTCTTCTATTTTAGCTTCTTTTTTTTGAGGCAATAACGCAATATCATCTTCCGAAACCTCCTCAACCTTTTTTTCCGGCAAAGTCATCACAAATTTAGGAGATTTATCTTTAGTATCAAACATAATTTGCTCAGCCTTTGTTGCAAATTCAGGTTGACTTTTTTGGCTGGCAAAAAACAATCCGGCAAAAATCATTATTCCTATCAAAATAGGGATAATCAGGAAAAATTGTTTTATTTTATTCAAATATTTAAGAATAAGTTTAACCAAAGAACTCTCCTCTATTGTTGTGTATAAATCCCCAGAGCTTTAACTAAATCAACCGCCCGAGACAATTGATAATCGTTCTCCAACTCATTGTCATTTTGAGCTTTCTGATTAGATTTATTATCAGCAAGCGTATCATTTTTCAAGGCATTTTTCAATTCAGCCTCACTTCGCTCATACTCATTCTCAATGACTTCGACTTTTGCCGGCTTAACCAAAACATCAGGCTCAATCCCTTTAGCTTGAATAGACCGCCCTGACGGTGTATAATAACGAGCTGTTGTCAAACGCATAGCACCATAATTTGCCAGAGGTATCAAAGTTTGCACCGAACCTTTACCAAATGATTTTTCACCCAAGATAACCGCTCGTTTATGATCTTGCAACGCACCGGCTACAATCTCTGAAGCAGAAGCTGAACCGTCATTAATTAAAACGACGATTGGCAAACCACCCAAAACATCTCCCTCTTTTGCCGAATACTTAACATTATCCTCTTCATTACGAGAGCGGGTGGAAACAATTTCACCTTTATCTAAAAATAAATCAGAAACCGCAACAGCTTGATCTAACAATCCTCCCGGATTATTGCGTAAATCCAAAACCAAACCTTTTGCCTTATTTTTCAGTTTCTTTTGTGAATTGGCAACAGCTTTTTTGACCATTGTATCAACATCTTCGTTAAAAGAAGAAATCCGGACATAAATCACATCATCCCCTTTAATTTCATCCTTAACAGACTGAATTTTTATTTCATCTCGCTTCAATGTAACATCAAAAGGTTTCTCATTCGGGCGACGAATTTGCAACTTAACTTTTGTACCTAATTTTCCACGCATTTTACTAACGGCTTCATCAAGAGTCATGCCCATAACTTGCTCGCCATCAATCATCGTAATATAATCTCCGGGTTTAATTCCTGCTTTTTGCGCCGGATTACCATCAATCGGAGACACAACCTTAACGACACCGCCTTCCATCGTTACTTCAATTCCCAAGCCGCCAAATTTTCCCTTTGTTTGCTCCGTCATATACTTAAAACTTTTTTCATCCAAATAGCTTGAATGCGGATCCAAGGCCGACAGCATACCGTTTATAGCCGACTCAATTAATTTTTTATCTGTAACTTCTTCAACATAAGATGTTTTGGTTTTTTCCATAACATCCCCAAACAAATTCAGAAGTTCATAAACATTTGCCTCTTCTTTTGTCTTTGCACTGGCAACATCAACCAATGAAAAACTAAAAACAAATGCTATTCCTAATAAAAATATTTTTTTCATCACTCAAGTTCCATTTTTATAATTATTTTTCAAACCACGATTCGGGATTAATCGGTTGATTATCCTTTCTCAGTTCTATATACAACTTAGCATTACCACCGGCCGGCATTAACCCGATTGGCTCTCCGGCTAATAGCATCTGACCGGTCTCACAATCAATATTATCCAAACCGGCAAGCAGCGAGGTATACCCTTTACCATGTTCAATAATAATAAGATTTCCATACCCCCTAAACGGACCTGAGAATAAAACAGATCCATCAAACGGTGCAATAACTTGCGCACGTCCTCGTGTTTTAATTGACATACCTTTAGACGTTACGCCTTTTGCCGTTTCCTGCCCATAGCGAGAAACAATCGTTCCCCGCACAGGCTGAGGTAAAGTCCCCTTGGCTTTGATAAAACCGAGTCCTGTCTCATTTATAATCTCTGGATCAAATTTAATCAAGTCAGCAGTTTCTGCCTGTTCAGACTTTTTACCGGAAAGAATTTTTCGTTTAGCTTCTTCCGCCATTTGCCGCCGCTTAGCTTCTCTATCTTGTTCTAATTTTACTAACAACTCTCGTAAATCTTGAGCCTGTCCCGCTAATTTAGCAATATTTTTGCGGGTCTCCATTGATTTCTTAGAAACTTGCAGCTGATATTTACTCTTCGTTTCTGCCAAGACTTTCATTTGGGCATGCTGCCGTTCTAACTGTCCTTGTCGAACCATAATCTGCTTAACCTGTTTTTCAATTACAGCCTTTTTACTGTTCAAAACCGCCAATTCCTGTTTAATTAACTCAGCTTGAGCCTCCAAATACGGAACTGTTTCCCGCAACATCATAGCACTACGCACAATATCTACGGGAGACAACGGCTGAACAAACAACGCCTCTGTCGGTTTTAATGCCAAACTTTGTAAAGCAGAAATAGTTTGCACTAAATTTTTATCTCGCAACAATAACCTGTTTTGGGTATTTTGATAATCTTCCTCAAGATTTTTAAGACGAGCTTCCATTTGCGATAACGATTCTTCATTATTCTGAATCATTTTAGCTGCCTCAATCATTTCTCGATTAACTTTTTTCAATTCTTGAGATGTTTTCTCGGCTTCTTTTTCCAAACGTTTTTGTTCTAATGTTTGTTGCTGAACTTGTTTTTCTACCTGATCCAAATCCGAACGGGAAACTTCTGCACGAACGACGCCGCCGCTCATCAACATTCCGCTGATGATAACATATAAAAAAATCATTCGTGCAGATAGACTCATATATTGCTTACTTTACCAACAAAGAATTTCCGTTCATCTCTTGAGGTTTGGCGATTCCGAGCAAATCAAGAAGTGTTGGCGAGATATCAGCTAACTTACCTTCCTTCATAGATTTAACCGGCATATCACTATTATACAAAACAGCCTGAACTTTACCAACCGTATGTGCCGTATAAGGCTCACCGGTTTTTTCATCAATCATTTTTTCGGCATTGCCATGATCTGCGGTAACAAGCAACACACCATTAACAGACTTAATAGCACGCATCACCCGTCCCAAACACTCATCAACCGCAGCAACTGCTTTTAAAACAGCATCCATTTTACCGGTGTGCCCAACCATATCACCGTTAGCAAAGTTGCAGATAATCACGTCAAATTTCTTGTTTTCAATCACATCAACCAAATGTTCTGTGACTTCGTAGACCGACATTTCCGGCTTTAAATCATAAGTCGCAACTTTCGGGCTCGGAACCAAAATTCTGGATTCGCCTTTAAACTCCTTTTCTTCCCCACCGTTAAAGAAGAAAGTCACATGAGCGTATTTTTCGGTCTCGGCAATACGCAGCTGCGTCAACCCATGCTCGGAAACAACTTGACCGAAAATATTATTCAAAACCTCCGGTCCGAACAAAGTTTTCATAAAGCGGTTGTGATCAACCGAGTACTCTGCCATACCGACAGCCATTGATAAATTAAGAACTTTCTTGCGCTCAAATCCGTTAAATTCCTTATCTGCCAAAGCATACAAGATTTCACGAGCTCTATCGGCGCGATAATTTGCCATCAAAACGGCATCACCGTCTTTAATTCCCTGATAATCACCGACAATACACGGAACAACGAACTCGTCGGTAACTTCTGCTTTATAAGAGGATTCTATCGCTTCAGCTGCGGTTGCAAAACGTTGTCCCTCGGCAAATGCCATTGCATTATAAGCCTTTTCAACACGATCCCAACGTTTATCACGATCCATCGCATAAAAGCGTCCGGCAACAGTTGCAATTTTAACACCTTTCATACCGGCGATAGATTTTTCAAAATCAGCAACAAACTCTTTTGCCGAAGACGGTGGCGTATCGCGCCCGTCCAAAAAGGCATGGACAGCAACTTTTATACCGTTATCTGACAAGACTTTACACAAAGCAACAATATGCTTTTGATGAGAATGCACCCCGCCCGGCGACATCAACCCCATCACATGACAAGTCCCGTTATTTTTCTTCAGTGTATTGATTAAGTCGACTAAAACCGGATTCTTTGCAATCGAACCATCAGCAATAGCCTGATCAATTCTCGGCAAATCCTGCATCACCACGCGACCGGCACCCAAATTCATATGACCAACCTCAGAGTTACCCATTTGCCCGTCCGGCAGCCCGACAGCCAAACCGGAGGTTTCGACCAAACAATGCGGATAGTTATCAATTAAATAATGCCAATTCGGCGTATCCCCGTTTTCAATTGCGTTATCCGGTGTAATCGGGCGGCGATATCCCCACCCGTCTAAAATCAAGAGCATAACTGGTTTCTGTGTCATTTCATTTCCTTTTCTTAAAACCCAAAATTATTTTGCGCCTATTATATATAAGAAAACCAAATAAAAAAACATTATTTGCAACTTATTGACTCTAAAAAAACTATTCAGCCGAAATGCTATCTTACATCATCGTCACATAAAGCTATCTTATCCTTGCAATAGTCGGTGGCTATTGTGTGGTATGAGGACCACTCAGAAAGTGCCTGTGCAAGGCATCATTTGCACACTTTCCAGTATGACTGAAAGAAAGCTGTTGTCATAAAAAACACAACTAAAATACAGGATCACAAATATCAATTGAATTTTATTTTTCTTCTAATATTGAGAACTGTTGTTACCACGAGAGCAATTCCTAACAAAATACCCTTTATTATATAGCCCCAGCTAATATATTCTACCAGTATCGAGTAATATTCTTCACCTTTATATGCTGCCATAGCTTGCTGATACCCAACAATCATTTCCGGAATCATAAAAAATATTAAATCAATGCATATCAATATTCCTAAACATTTGATATATGTCTCTATATAAGGATGTTTTTCAAAGAAACTCAAAAATTTAAAATGTTTTTTTATGCATAGAGTTATTAAACTTCCTATAAATGTCAGAAATAAAATGATTTGAATAAAATCATTCGGAAATAAAAAAGAGAGGATAAAATAAATACCACCCAGATTGAATAAATCATTCCAAAACGTTTTCATTTTATCTCTCCTTTTTCATTATTTGTTTTCTTGAGGCTTTAAGTCTTCATAAGTTAGTTGTCCTAATCACAAATATCAAAAGCACATTCCTTAAAATTTGAATTATCCGGCAAAACACATTTTTTCATACATTCTTCTTCCCTAACATTTGAATAATGCACATATAAAGAGAGAAGAGCCAAAATTACCCAATAACAGATATTTTTAATCATCCAAGTGTTTTTGGTTTTATATTTTATATAATTTTTAAGTTGAAAACATAGAACGATAGGAATTATAAGAAGATATATTTTGCAAGCATAAATAAAAATTAAATCTGTTATGACAAACAGTGCCATCATTTTTTTTCCTATCGAAGTATCAAAAAAATCTCCGTCTATTCCGAAAACACATAGCACCCCAGCTAAAAAAATTATTAATAGCAAAAAAGAATAAAAGACTATCTTAGCAGAAAGCAGACTAATAAAATTGCAATTAATATTTGATTTTAATGTTTTCCAATTCATAGAGTTTATCCCTGTTTGTGATATAGAACACATAATAATATCTTAAAAATTTTCTGCAACTATTTATTATAAGGATTATAATACTGTTTCATTAAACTCTCACAATTTGCTGTCGGGTGAGTAAATCCTTGAGCCAGCCCATCGATATTTGCTTTCATATCTTGCCAAGAATCATTTAATATTTCTCGGTAAGTTTTATATGGACCAATTCCTTGGCGTAAGTTGGCAGATTTTTCTATAATATCTCCAACTTCTTTTCCTATGCTGCCAAAAGCTGTTGCTCCAGCAGATAATAAACCTCCTTGAGCGCCTGTACAGCTTACTGTTGCGTGTTTATATTTATCATACATATTCAAGGGATGTAGTTTGCGATATTCATCAACAGCTTTTCCCATAGCAATACCCGAAGATATCGGATTAAAAGTATTTTTTACTTGGTTTATACCATCGATTAATGTATTTTGCCAATTTTGCATTGGGCTTGTTCCGTCATTCGCTTGCATATTATTCTGTGCAAATTGCGTTGGTTGACCGAAGACAGTATTTTGCGATTGCAAATACGGGTTTGGTGTATCAGCTGATGGGACATCGACTGTTTCGATATCGTTTAATGAAGTCCAATCATTTTGCCCCGGTACAACATAATAATACTCGCTTTCTCCTACTTTCGGATTAGTTCTTCTTAATGGCTTTTGACCACTAAAAATACTGTTTAAGATGTCAAACGTTTCTCCTGACATTTTCGTTTCTCCTTATTAAATTTTTATTTCCTTTCAATAATAGTGATTAACATTGTTGTAAAACCCTGTTTTAAGTGACAGAATCTCACAACATTTTACTATCATATTTTTCTCAAATTATCAAGATATGTTATAATTCTAAACACAACAATCTATTTTTTAGTTAAATTTCATATGGTTAACAAAACTTTTCCTGTTAACAAAATATCATAATGTTATATTATTTTCTACAAAACAATAAATAAGCCGATTACTCACTTTATGTATATTTACGCTTTATCTCCTTTTACCAATAAACAATTGACTTATTTCTTTTTGAGTATACAATCGACAGGACACTGACCATTATGGAGTTTATTATATGCTATATCCCTCTAAATTAAAACAAGGTTCACACATTCGAGTTATTGCTCCTTCCAGAAGCTTTAAAATTATTTCTGACGAAACGAGAGAAATTGCTAAAAAACGTTTTGCAGATATGGGAATAACCGTGAGTTATTCTAAACATTGTGATGAGATTGATGACTTCGTTTCATCTTCAATTGCATCCAGGCTTGAAGATTTACATGAAGCTTTTGCGGATAAAAGTGTTGATGGCATTTTAACCGCTATTGGAGGGTTTAATACTAATCAATTAATTGATAAAATTGATTACAATCTAATTAAAAACAATCCCAAAATATTATGCGGGTTTTCCGATATTACTTGTTTATGCCATGCGATAACAGCAAAAACAGATGTTGTAACATATTCCGGACCTCATTTTTCAAGCTTTGGTATGGCAAAGGGGTTTGATTATACGTTGGACTACTTTAAGAAATGTTTATTTAATGAAGAGCCTTACCAAGTTTTCCCGACAAAAGATGTTAGCAATGATGCTTGGTTTATGGATCAAGAAAATCGGACATTTACCCCAAACGATGGTTTCTGGGTACTAAACGAAGGTCAAGAAAACACGTTAACAGGAAAATTAATTGGTGGTCATGTCCGTTGTTTGAGTTCTTTGCAAGGAACAAAATTTTGGCCATCATTAAAAGATTGTATTTTGTTCTTAGAAGAAGATGAAGAAACTAATGCCGTTTTATTTGATCGCTTATTGCAATCCCTTATTCATCAAGAAGATTTTAAATATGTTAAGGCATTGATTATTGGTCGTTTCCGACCCGAATCTGAAATTAACAGAAATCTATTAGAGCAAATAATCCAAACTAAAGATGCTTTAAAAAAATTACCTGTTATTGCTAATTTTGATATCGGACATTCAACACCGATTATTACTTATCCGATAGGTGGACAAATTTCTCTCACAATACGAGGGAGAAATCAGCCGATTATTAAAATTTTGGAGCATTAAAAAGAGGGAATATTCCCTCTTTTTTTATCTTACATGTCTATTTTTCAGTACATCAGCTAAAATCAGATTGAAAGAATTTTTAGTTTGTTGTTCTTCAATAGTGTTTGTTTTTTGAGTTTGTGTTTGAGGATATACAAAACTCATAATTTTTTGAGTAAAAATTCCTTCATTACTGCCATATTCTAAAAGTTCATACTGGTGTAGCGTTTTTCTGAGGACTTCTTTCGGTAAATCAGCCTTATCGGCACAGTCTCTCATAATTTCAAGATATTTTTTCATAAGACGATTGGTATTTTCTTTGTTAGACGGCTCCAAACCGTCATTATATAAAGCCATACTTGTAACAATGGCATCTTCCATTTTAACACGAATATATAGAGTTACATGACTTCTTAGTTCCGGATATTGCTCTTCAATATTTTGAAAATCATCCTTTAATCCATGACATAAAACACAATCTTTTGACATCATCAGCCCCCATTTAAACTCTCCGCCATAGTAAGATTTAGAAGATAAAAAAGCGGAGCGTACACTGTGAAATAAAAACAATCCTGTGAATTGTTTTTATGAGCCAAGCAATGAGACTTGCTTTTGTGAGTGAGTGTAAACAATACGAAACAAAAGCTTTAGTCGGAATTGGTACGTGAGGATACTTTTGTCTTGCAGGCAACACCCTAATCGACCATGCCACCTCAAAAACTCAGATAATGAGCCGAGTAGCAGGAGTTAAAAGTGAAAAAAGCGCAGTGTACATAGAGGTACATGAGCATTTTTTAGCTTGCAAACAACACCCTAATCGACCATTACACAAGTTTTATCACGCATTTTCAAAAATAACGATAAATTCGA
Source organism: Alphaproteobacteria bacterium (assembly GCA_017477185.1). Classification (GTDB taxonomy): domain Bacteria; phylum Pseudomonadota; class Alphaproteobacteria; order RF32; family CAG-239; genus Scatocola. Next base: position 156,567 of record JAFUXF010000035.1, read on the forward strand.
AAAATAGTAAGATTTAGCAAAAATTGCGACGGGCGCGTACTTTGGGCGGTACGTAACCGAGCAATTTTTGCTAAATCTGCACTAGTTTTCAATTTTGCGTTGTTTTTATCATCACGCGACGCCATATCTCTGCGGGCAGCGTCCCTCCCGTCACACCCCTCATTGGAGAATTATCATCATTACCGACCCAGACCGCACAGATATATTTTCCGGTAAAACCGACAAACCAGGCATCACGATAGTCTTGTGATGTCCCTGTCTTTCCGGCGGCATAAAAAGGCAATTGCGCCCGACGACCGGTTCCACGATTAATGACATCTTCAAGCATAGAGTTCATCTGCAAAACGGCCTCTGCATCTAAAATACGACGAGGCTCATCAGGCTGACGCATATAGCGTTCAAAACCGTCACGACTGAATATTTCTAAGATTCCATACGGCCATACCGCGTACCCACCGTTAGCCAAACTGGCATACGCCGCCGCCATATCCAAAACCTTAACTTCTGAGGTTCCGAGAGACAAAGTCGCATCGTTGACAAGTTGGGTTGAAATCCCCATCCGCTTTGCATTGGCAATCACTGACTTTCGCCCGATTTTTTCTGCCAAATCAACCGTCGCCAGATTATAGGATTTTCGCAAAGCTTCGCGAAGTGTCACTGTTCCATGATATTTTTTATCAATATTTTCGGGTTTCCATTTTCCGATAGCAATGGCCGTATCTTCGATTGTATCTTCGGGAGAATACCCCATTTGCAGTGCCGTTAAATATACAAACGGCTTAAAGGCTGATCCCGGCTGTCGCAGGGCTGAAACAGCGCGATTAAACGGACTTTTATCATAGTTAACACCTCCGACCATCGCCCGTACGGCTCCGTCCTTAGACATCACCACAATAGCCCCTTGGCTCACATTTTTACCCTTGTTGGCAGCAATTGCCTCCGCCAAGATTTTCTCTGCCGCCTCCTGAATATCCTGATCAAGCGTGGTGTGCACATAAACATCTTCTTCGCGTTCACCCAAAATTGCATTAACATCATTATAAATCCAGCTGGCAAAATATTTCCCGCCATTGACCTTATCGGAGATTTCCGGTCCCAAGCGCATTGTTAACGCCTGTTTCATCTGTTCTTTTGTAATCAGACCGGCATTAACCATATTCTGCAACACAACTTTTGAGCGCTTATCGGCCTGTTCTTTGCTGGCTATCGGATTATATTTAGACGGGGCTTTGAGCATACCGGCCAAAATCGCGGCTTCCCGCAAATTCAAATCATCTGACGACTTCTGGAAATACTTATTTGCCGCCGATTCAATCCCGTATGTTCCGTTTCCTAAGTAAACCCGATTCATATACAACGCCAAAATCTGATCTTTAGAAAACTTATGTTCCAGCCAAAAGGCTAATAACAATTCTTGGACTTTACGCTTTATATTTTTTTGCGACGTCAAAAACAGATTCTTAGCCACTTGTTGCGTAATCGTACTTCCGCCCTGAACATAACGACGATGAATGGCGTTTGTAATCATCGCCCGTGTAAAAGAAATAAAATCAAACCCGAAATGCTGATAGAAGCGTCTGTCCTCGGTTGCTACAATCGCCTGAGAAACATATTTTGGCAACTCGTCCGGCATAATAATAGAGGAGTAGACACTGCCAAATGACATAATTTCATTGCCGTTTTCGGCGGTAATTGTTGTTGAGGGCTGCCGTGTCCGACTGATTGCCGCCTCAATATCAGGCATTGTCAAATAACAATAACCGACATATCCGCCAATCACCACAAACAACACCATAAAAATTATCAACAGAAATTTAAGGAGTCCTCTTTTCTGTTTTGACCTACTTTTCCGACGTTTCTGAGTCTTCTTTTTTGTTCGAGTCTTTTTTGCCATAAATCAGTCCTTGCAACGAGTCGCAAACTATTTTATATTATATCGCAGAGTTTAGCACAAAAACATTAAAAGAAGTTTTACGATGACCAATCAAATTGATATAAATTCTTCTCTTTATCAAAAATTGCAAACCATAGCGGCTGAGCAAAATTGTGATTTGCGGGAATGTCTGGAACGCGCCCTAAGCGACTATATCGACACTTACGGAGATTGCAAAAACAGCGACTTGGAAAACCTCAATCGTAGCGAACGTGCCTTTTTCTTATCCGTCGCCGAATAATTTTCCTTTTGAATTAAATAAAAACTCGTATATATTGCTTAACAAGAGAATTGTCATCACGAGCAGAGCGCGGTGATCTCGGCAAAATAAAAATACCGAAAGAGCCTCATCTCCCAAAAGATTCGCGATAACAATAAATCCACTACCAAAGGAAAATTTATGAGCAAAAAAGTTTGTTTAATTGATGGTTCCGGCTACATTTTCCGTGCCTTTTATGCCCTTCCGCCGATGAGTGCCCCCAATGGCACTCCGGTCAATGCCGTTTACGGCTTTACCAATATGTTCTTAAAACTCACCCAACGCCTGCAGTGCGACTACAGCCTTGTTTTATTTGACGCTAAACGGCAGAACTATCGTAATGACATCTTCCCTGATTACAAAGGCACACGCAAAGAAACGCCCGAAGAGCTGATTCCGCAATTTGCTGTTATCCGTGAGGCATTAGACGCCCTCAACATTCACTACCTCGACATGGAAGGCTATGAGGCTGACGACCTGATTGCCACTTATACGGAGCAAAGTCTGGGCAAGAATTATGACGTAACTGTGATTTCGGCTGATAAAGACCTCATGCAGCTCATCCGTCCGCACGTCGAGTTTTACGACCCGATGAAAGACAAATTTTTCACCCCCGAAGATGTCAAAGAAAAGTTCGGGGTCTACCCCGACAAAGTCATTGATGTTCAAGCCCTTGCCGGTGACAGTATCGATAATATCCCCGGTGTTCCCGGAATTGGTCTGAAAACGGCGGCAGAACTGGTCAATCAGTTCGGCTCTCTGGAAGAGGTTTTAGCCCGTGCCGCTGAAATCAAACAGAACAAACGCCGCGAAACGATTATGAATAACAGTGAACAGGCTCGTATTTCACTAAAACTTGTGACCCTAAAAAATGACGTTCCTATTAACCACGCCATCGAAGACTATCCTTGTCAAACTCCCGTAAAAAACAATGTGATGGAATTTGTTGATAAATACGCCTTTAACGGCATTCGCCCGCGTATCGAAAAATGGGTTGATGAGCAATGCCAAACCCACACAACACCGGCACAAATAAAGCAAAACTATACGCTTATCACTACCGAGGCAGACCTAAAAGCATTTTGCCGCCGCATTGAACAAAGCGGTCGTTTTGCTTTTAATGTCGAGACAACCGGAATTAATCCTCAATTTAATAAAATCATCGGTTTTTCACTTTGTGATACAGCCGGAAATGCCTGCTACGTCCCTGTTTGCACCACGCAAAACGCCCCCGCAAATCTAGATTTATTCGCCGCCGCAGCACCCAAAACCGAAGGTCTAACCCCACAAACACTCCGCCAATACCTTGCACCGCTTTTTAAGGCACAATCGATTCTCAAGATTAGTCATGATGCCAAATTCAACATCCACTTTATGAAACAAATCATGGGTGCGGAACAAACATTTACCCCGCTTGAAGATACGTCTGTTCTCTCTTATGTGTTAGACAGTTCAAACCACAAACATACAATTCCCGAACTGGCAGAACTCTTTTTGGATATTCAAACAACGCCTCTGGAGTCTCTCACCGGCACCGGTAAAAACAAAACTGACATTGCGGATTTACCACCTTCGATTCTCCTCGAATATGCCGCCCAAAAATCCGATATAACCATGCGCCTGTATGATCTTTTCCGCACCCGCTTGTATCAAGAAAAACAAATAAGTGTTTATGAAGACCTTGATCGCCCGCTTATACCTGTTTTGCAAAAAATGGAACAAGAAGGCATTATGGTTGACGCCCCGCAACTAAAAAAACTAAGCACCGAATTATCGCAAACCCTACAAACTTACGAGCAAGAAATTTATAAAATTGCCGGTCGCGAATTTAATCTCGGCTCACCGAAACAAATCGGCGAAGTTCTGTTTGATGGAACCGGTATTAAGGGCAAAAAAACCTCTACCGGTGCATGGCAAACCGGTGCTGATGTGCTGGAAAACTTAGCCGAAGACGGCAATTTATTAGCATCCAAAATCTTAGAATGGCGCGCCTTTAGCAAGCTCAAATCGACTTATACGGATACCTTGCTTGAACAATTGGATAAGAACTCTCGTCTTCACACCACCTTCAGTCAAATAGCCGTTAATACCGGTCGTTTAGCCTCATCTAACCCGAACCTGCAAAACATTCCTATCCGCAGTCCCGAGGGGAAAAAAATTCGCTCATGTTTTATCGCCAAGCCGGAACATAAAATTATTTCCTGCGACTACTCTCAGGTTGAATTACGCCTGCTCGCTGTCGTCGCTGATGTTAAAGGCTTAAAGCAAGCTTTCTTAGACGGGCAGGATATTCACGCTGCCACCGCCGCAAAAGTGTTTAACGTCCCCTTATCTGAGGTTACACCGGATTTACGCCGTCATGCCAAAGCGATTAATTTTGGTATTGTTTACGGTATTTCCCAATTCGGCTTAGCGCGACAAATTGACGTCTCTCCGGCGGAAGCTAAAAATTATATCGATTCGTATTTTGAGAAAATGCCCGAGATTAAACACTTTATGGATGAAACCATCGCTTTTGCCCACAAACATGGGTATGTCGTCACCCCGTTCGGGCGTAAATGTCCGGTTTTCGGGATTAATGACCCAAACAAGCGCCTCGTTCAAAATGCGGAACGTGCCGCTATTAATGCCCCGATTCAAGGCGGGGCGGCGGACATTATTAAAATGGCAATGCGTGTCGTTGATGAAAACCTGAGAGTAGAAAACTTCAAAACTAAAATGCTTTTGCAAGTCCACGATGAACTGATTTTTGAGGCGCCGCTTGATGAGATTGACGCTGTCAGCAAAATGATTAAAGAGACCATGCAAAATGTCGTCGCTTATGATATTCCGTTCATTGCCGAACTCGGCATCGGCGATAATTGGACTGAGGCGCACTAATATATTCTCCTCACTTCATTATACTGGCACTTGATACCGGAATCTAACATTATTCTTCCTCCCCTTTTTGTGCCCTTTTCTTCCTCCCCTTTTTGTGCCCTTTTCTTCCTCCCCTTTTTGTGCCCTTTTCTTCCTCCCCTTTGTAAGGGGAGGTTAGGAGGGGTTTAATCATTACCGAGCTTGACTCGGTAATCTACCTGAGTCTGTTCTCGCGCGCTAAAAGCGCTGTGAGAACAAAGGGGACAGTCGGCAAGGAGCAAAGCAGTCTTTGCGACTTGTCAATATTAAAGGTATCAAATTCCCTCAAAAACATTAGAGAAAAATTTACCATTTCGGGTGTATAAATAACCTGTTTGTAGATGTGTATCAACTGTGAATTTTTTGTTACAGGAAAATTTATATTGATATTTCAATCGGTTATCATGCTTTTGGACGATCAGATTTATCTGGAAAAAAACACCAAAATCGGTTATTCTAAAAGGGTAGATGATTTTAATTTATAACATAGATAAGGAGAAAGACTATGAACTTCTTGAAAAAAAATATTTGGACAATCTGCTCATGGGCATTTGTCTTAACATTATTGGCTGCTGACTCTTTTGCTGCCGGTGAAGGTTCATCTTTAATGACCACCGCCCAAACAAAAGCAACCAATGTCTTCCAGTCAGTCAAAACCATCACATTTATTATCGGTGGTTTCGGTTTGATTGGTATTGCTTACCAAGCAATTATCGGCAAAGTAAAATGGTCTTGGTTTGCAGGTCTGGCTGTTGGTTTGGCATTGCTCGCCGCTGCCGGTGCAATTGTTGAGTACGCAACAGGTGCTTCTGGTTACTCTGGATCAGATTCAAAAACCGGTTTAGGCGATACATTCTCTACTGGTTCTACTTATAAATAAACCGCAAGAGAATATCTGTTAACTAAAAAAAGGAAGGTGCAACATGAAAAATTTAGCTCTAAATCGCTCACGACACCTTCCTTTTGTTTTTTTGAAACAAGGAAAAGAAGAAATGCTGCACATAAATTTAAAGAAATTTTTGCTCGCCGCCGTCATGGTGTTGTTATGTTCTTCAATTTTATTTGTAGCAGATTCGCACGCCGAAGAGTTATTTGGCGATTTAGCCAAACATGGTGGTAAAATTTTTACCGGCATGCGTGAAATCATTTACGCCGTATCCGGTTTTGGTATTATTGCGATTGCAATAGGATCAATTTTTGGACAAGTCAATTACAAATGGCTGACGGCTATTTTGATTGGTTTGTTCGTTATTGCAGCAACAGCGGCAATCATCAACTACATGGTTGATGACAACGTTGTTACAACAGAAATGATTACTGACAGCCTTAAAAGCGGTCAGTAGAAAATATACAGGATAGTCATTCCGAGCAAACGAAGCATAATTCGGGATTTAATATTAAAGAAAACAGATTCCATAAATATTAGACTCCGGCTTGGTGGTCGAAGTGATAAAAGAGAAAAACAAAATAACAAGCTGCACAGCAGCAAGACTAAGGAGGATGTGCCATGACGATGATGACTAAAGCAATGAAAGGTATTTCATTCCTGCTGTGCGTGGGCTTTTTAAGTGTTGCAACAACTGATGTTTGGGCAAAAAGTGCTGCTAAAATGTTAGCAGATTATGAAGCAAAACTTGCTGATACAGAGACTTATGGAACTTGTGAAAGTGCTAATACTATCATCAAAAATTACAAAAAAAACGGACGTGATTGTGCTAAAGAAACAACTGAAGAAAAAAGTGCACAATCTGCTTTAGATAATGTCTGTAATATGTATAAATCTATTAAAGCCGAATACGAAAAATGTACTTCCGGAAAAATGGATAAATCTAAAGCCGCCGCTCAAGCACTGGCTACAGCTCAAAAAACTTTATCTAAATGTTTAAGCTACCAAGAAAAGCTGTTAAATGAGATAGAAACGGAGTTAAGTGACTGTAAAAAAGCTAAAAAAGCGCAGGAACAAGCCAATAAAGCGGATGAAAAAGCCGATAAAGCAGCGGCTGAGAATGATAAAGCTCAAGAAGCTCTGGAAAAAGCCGAGGCTGAATATAATCAAGCTACTGCTGCTTGTGAAAATGGAGATCAAAATGCCTGTAATTCTATGAAAAGTCTGTATAAAGCTTACGAGAAAGCCGCTAAAAAAGCTGGCAAAACCGCAAAAGCAGAAAAAGAGGCTTTTGATAATGCAGAAAACAAAAATCAAGCAGCGCAAAATGCCGCTGCTTCGACATGTGCGGCCAATACCGTCTGGAATCCCTTTTTACAAGCTTGTGCTTGGTTCTCAGATACTAAATCAGAAAGTGAGGATAAGCAACTTCTGAAGTCTCTTAAGGAATGTCTTGGATCCGATACAAGCAGGAAAACTATAGAAGCTTGCCTTGCTAAAAAGAAGGAAGAAGATAAACAGACAAAAGAATTAATAGATGATTTAATATGTGACGGCAAAGGTATTTATGATGATACGACAGATACTTGCCGTCCATATACAGAAGAAGAAGCAGCAGCTAAGAAAAAAGCTGAAGAAGCTAAAAAAGCAGCCGAAGACGCAGCCAAGGAAAAAGAAGAGGCAGAAAAAGCCTATAGTGATTGTGTCAAAGAAAAAGGTGCTGAAGCTTGTTTAGAAGAAGCAAATCGATTGTCGGATGCTACTTATAATCTAGGAAAATTGGCTCCCCAAACAGATCCCGAAGGAAATGGCAGCGACAACTCAGGTGCGACTAATGCTGAAATCCAAAAAATGGTAGATGCCGCAACCAAACCAAGATGCTCCGGCGTCAGCAAAACTGGTGAAGCCCACGGAACATTCGGTATTTTCGATTATCTCGCTTGTAAAATTACCACCGTTGTTGCTGATTTGCGGGTTATTGTCTACATCTTAGCCGGATTCGGTATGATTGCCTTTGCTTATTCCGCAATTATCGGTAAGATTAACTTCAAGCAGCTTGCCAATATTGGCATTGGTCTGTTCATTCTCTCGATGACAACCGGTATTATTGAAGAGATTGTTTTTAATGACGGCACTTCACATCTGCAGTATGGAGACTTTTTACCCAACGGCAACCATGAACAATACTTCCAAACAAGCACGAATTGCAGTACTAATCGAAAGCTTTGTCCGGATGTTAACATTACAGCTGATGGCGCAGACGCCGCTGGTAAAAAATGGAGTATTAAAGACCTGAAAAGCACCATCCAATCTGCAAAAGATGCTGTTGAAACAGCAACTCAAACCTATAAAACCACAAAAGCTGCTGTTGAAGCAGGTATCCAAGCTGCAGAAAACATCGGGCAAGCCATTTCCAATGGAGGCAATATTATTGATATGGCAGCAAATATCGCCGGAAATGTCAACGCTGTTGTAGCAAACACATCCCTTGCTGCTGCAACCCTCGGCAGTGGAGCGAGTACTATTGCTAACGATTATCGCGATGCAACATCCAGCGGCGAGCAAAGAGCTTATCGTGAAAATCTGCAAAAGGAATATGATATCCTTAAAGGCAAATGCGATACCGGCAATTGCAGTGCATACGAGTTAGACGCCTTGGCTAACCTTGAATCTCAAGTTCAGGCAAATACCCTTGGTGTTGACAACTGGCTCAACACAACCGGACAAGATATTCAAAACTATATTCAAAATGTCGGCAATATTACCGGTCAAGCCAGTGCTGTTACCACTTCTGCTCAAGCCGGACAAAATGAAGGTAACGCAATCGGCGATGTTTTCGGCAGCAGTGCTTTGGGTAATCTTTTAGGAGCTACCATGGGTGCCGCAAACGCCTATACTGCCGGAAGCGATGCACTCAACAACTTACAAAACAGTGGCTCTTTTGACTTCCGCAGCCAAGAGACCAAAGATGCTGAAGCTAAAGCAGCTGCGGAGGCTGCCGCGCAAGGCGGATGCGCCGCATTTGGCGGAACTTATAACACCGCAACCGGCAAATGCACCGGTGCAAAAGGTGAAAGTATTGATATGGCAACCGGATGGGCTACTAAGAAAAATGCAGACGGTTCAACGACCTCTGTTCGAAAAGAAGGTAATACAACCACCACTAAAGTTGTTAATGCTGATGGCTCAACCACCACAACAACCACAAATGCAGATGGTTCAAGTGTCACCATTGCCAATAAAAATGGTCATACAGTTGTTATTACTAAAGATAAAAACGGCAACACCACTGAGGCAACCGTTGATGGAATGTCAGTTGAACATCAAGAATGTATTACCACCCGCGGCGGTAAATGGAATGCCGAGAAAAAGCAATGCGAAGGCATGACCAAAAATGCCGATGGCTGCCAACTCGGTTGGGCAAGATATAACGGAAACTGCATGTCAGAGGCAGACATCAAAGCCGCCAAAGAAGCTGAAATACTTCGCAAAAAACAAGAAGAATGTGCAAATGAAACAGATCACGAATGGGATGGTAAGTCATGTAATCCGAAACCAAAAGAAGACTCCGCAAAAGAAGACTCCGCAGGAGAAACCATAAAATTTGATAATAATCCAAATAATACGGCTAATGCTATTCAAGATAGAACTAAGAATTGCGAAGAAGGAAAGATGTGGGATACTGTCACAAATTCTTGCGTTAGTAAAGATGCTTACACAGATTTGGGAACCCAAAAAGGCACCCCTTTCCAACAAGCTGCGGGTATTTGCCCTAACGGACAAGGCAAAGATAAAAATGGTAATTGCGTAAATTGTAAATATGGAGTGGATAGCAGTGGTAAATGTCGAGCTTGTCCAGAAGGAAAACACATAACAACTAATTCTAAAGGGGAAAAGGTATGTGTTTCTGATAGCAATAACTCTAAAGGTTCTTCTTCGGGTACCCAGTCAAGTTCAAATAATAAATCCGATAATTCCGGAACTTGGCAAAATGGTAATTCCGGTGATGCAAATGAAAGTAATAATTTTGGAGCACCTTGGAGGAGTAAATAACTCCACTCTTTAAAAAAGCCTTTCCTTAAAAGGAAAGGCTTTTTTTTACTTTTTTTCTGCATGCTTGACACGCGTACTTTTTTGAGAATGCCCACAGGTGCGCTTGACACCTTGCTGTAAAAGACATCTGCCTTGCACAGAAAAACCCTCAGAAATATTGGGGACAAAAACAGCTGACGCCCCCTTTTCTTCCGACACCTCAGGGACTTCAGGAGCTGCCGGAACAACATACTCAGGCAACCGCTCAATCCCTTGGCTCAATGCACCTGCTACAAAGCCCAAACTTGAAACATATTCTCTGTCATTCATAATAATTAAGTTTTTAGTGAAACAATAATTAATTTGCAGTTGCATAGATTATCCTATCCCTACAATTTGTCAATAACAGAATCATTCATAATTGAGTCTTGCGATAAAATTCTTTGCGATGCTTCCGCCCCATTCCCCATAAATTACCAAGTCCGTTTATTGGCTGAACCTTATATTGTGACTCAAATCTAAAATCTCGACTCAAAAATAACGATGTTGTTTTAGTATAATTATTCATAGGGCAAAATCCGTAAAAATCAATCTGTATCAAATCTGCCTGCTGTAAAGCTGCCACCGCCTTAACATATTCTTGCGAAGTATTAATCCTGTCACTGTCATCAAGAATAATCATACCTCCTTGCGCTAACGCCTTAACCGCGGCAAGGGCACACTCTGCCCGACGCTTACCATCAACAATAATCACATCGTATTTTTTATTATCTTCAAAAATAGCATTTTCATAAATTTCTCCCTCATCACGCCACCGAATATCTAGTTTTGGATGAAAAAACTCTTGTTGCCATTTATCAAACCACTTAAGATTATCCTCAATGCTGGTTACTTTTTGGGCTCGCTCTGCCCAAAACATTGATGAATTACCACACCCATACTCAAAAATCTCTTTATCCCGATAATCAAATTGTGATAAATATTCAATTGCCGGATATGTATACCACGGAATAGGGTTTCCGTCCTTATCGACGCAAATTTTTTCATCAATAGTGCGTTCAATTGCAAAATCTTTTTGCCACATTTCTATAAATTTTAAAAATTTTTCGCTGTACATACTTCCCTCTATTGAATTTATGATTTTAAGAGTTATATCACACTTGATACAAAAATAAACCCTTTTATATGGAGAAAAACGATGAATTTCATCAATAAATTAGCCTATATTCTGGTTATTATCGGTGGTCTGAACTGGGGATTAATCGCTCTTGGTAACTTTGACTTGGTAGCATTTTTATTCGGACAATTAAGCGCACTTAGCCGCATTGTGTACGGTCTTGTCGGATTGTCCGCAATTTGGCTGGCTATCGCACCGTTTATCCATGACCACCAAGACAACTAAATTTTATACTCAATCCATAAATGCAAAAAGCGTGGCTATTATATTTAATAGCCCGCTTGACGCATTTTTTGCATTTTACGAGCAGCAGAAGAAATCTGCATAATTAAATAACTCACAATTTCAACCGTCGGCATATTTGTTGTTTTGCAATCTCGCTCCGCTTGATACAGCAAATCCATAACTCCAAGCAACCGCTCTTTTGACCACAATAAAATCTGAGCCTTAAAACTGCTTTTTCTAAAAAAAATAATCGGCGGAGACATTTTATTAACTGCGCTATCCGCATTTTCCCCTTTTTCTAACAAAGCAGAACACGACAATAATTTCATAAAATGGTACATCAGCGAACGAACGACCATCACCGGTTCACCACCTTCCCCTAATAACTTATTATAAGATTGCAAAGCCTTCTCTGTTTGCCCTGACGCTGCAAAATAACAAACATCATCTCCGCTCGTCGCCGAATTATCACTGACAACCTGCACAATATCATCATTTGTAATGTTCTTACGCGTCCCCATATAGGTTATCAGCTTTTCAATCTCACCGACATTACTTTTACGATCATTAGATAAACGGCTGCATAAAAGTTGTAACGCCTCATTACTGATTGTAAATCCCTGAGTAATAAAAATTTGTCGCGCCGTAGCATAAATAGCTTCATCTCTATCTTCATAACAAGGAATCAGCGCAAAATCTTCCCTATCTTCAGCCAAAGAAACTAATGATGACTTTTTATTTAATGAAGAGGAGGATAAAATAAGCAATGTATCTGATATGACCGTATCCAACACAGACTTAAGCTGTTTTGTGATATTGTTGTCAACTTCACGCACAATAACCACACGACGCCCTCCCATTAAAGACTGCGCGCCATACTCTCCGGCTAATGCGCCGGTGTCACTGCTGATATTTTCCCATAATAGCTGCGACACCTGAAAGGCATCATCTAAATTTGGGACAATTGCCTGCGCAAATTGCTTTGTATATTCAGCAATTAGCCCATCATTTGTCCCATAAATAACAACACATTTCAGCGTTGTATCCGGTTTTTTTAAAAAACGATCAATCTGTGCTTGCTTATAAATCACTTTTGCGCAGCTTTCTCTTGTTTTTCACGCAATACTTTCTGCTCAACATCTTCAAACTCATTTGCTTTAGCATTAAAGAAAGCACCTAAACGCAAGGCAATATCATTTGCCATCATTTTAGCAGCATCCTTCTCTACTTTTTTACGAGACATAACAGTTGAATACGGATTCTCTAAAATATCATAACTAACATACGATACAGTATCCCCCTGCATGATTTTTTTAGAATTCTCAAGCATATAGTATTTAACACGATAATCTATTCTTTTACGCGTAGCTGTGGTATCACGACGCAAAGCCTGATCGTACTCATTTGCTTTAACAGGATCAACATACAAGTAATATTTAGGCTTACTTGGGACACCTCGCGGTGTTAGCAAATCAAGCAAATCCGTTTTAATCAACTGACCTAACCTCTCGCCTGTCGCAACAATCTTAATTTGCGCCATTTGATCAGAAACATAATCATCAAAATCTCCATCAAAATACCATTTATCATCCGTACTTGTCTTCTGTACATACAATGGCGAAAAACCACATGAAGCAACAAAACAACCGGCAATTACAGCTAACAAAACTTTTTTCATATATCCCTCTCTTAGGCTACAAGATTTATCAATCTGTTCGGCACAACAATAACTTTGCGGATTTCTTTTCCTTCCAACTGACGTTTAACATTTTCCAACTCAAGAGCCTTAGCTTGAACTTCCTCTTTTGTCGCATTTTTAGGCATTTCAATCGTACCACGCATCTTACCGCAAATCTGGACAGCATAGGTCACAATATTATCTTCAGCCAACTTGGCATCACCTTTCGGCCACGAACCTTTTATCAATAAATCATCATGCCCTAAACGTGCCCACATTTCCTCGCACAAATGAGGCGTAAACGGACACATTAATCTGAGTAATGTTTCATACATTTCCGTCGGAACAACCTCCAAATCGGACATATAATTAACATACGTCATCAGAGAGGAAACGGCCGTATTAAACTTCATTTGATCAATACGTTCAGTCACTTCCAAAATAGCCTTATGCATAGCTCGTGTATCCGCTTCCGTCATGCTGACTTGTTTGACCTTGGCAAACAAAGAATAAACCTTTCCGACAAAGCGATAAACGCCCATCAGGCTCTCTTCCGACCACATTGCGACCTGATCAAACGGTCCGATAAACATCTCATATAAGCGGAATGTATCGGCTCCGTATGCCTCGACAATATCATCCGGATTAACGACATTACCGCGAGATTTTGACATTTTTTCACCATTTGCCGCCAAAATCATACCGTGCGATGTCCGGCGATTGTATGGTTCTTTCGTCGGCACAAATCCGCAATCATACAAGAATTTATGCCAAAAACGAGAATACAACAAGTGCAACGTTGTATGCTCCATACCTCCGTTATACCAGTCGACATTCATCCAATAGTCTAACGCTTCTTTCGAGGCAAATTCTTTGTCATTATGCGGATCACAATAACGCAAGAAATACCAAGAAGACCCTGCCCAGTTTGGCATAACATCTGTTTCTCTGCGGGCTTTACCACCACAACACGGGCACGTTGTATTGACCCAATCTGTTGCTTTTGCTAACGGAGAATCGCCCTCGTCATTAGGCAGAAAATCCGTGACTTCCGGTAATTTCAACGGCAATTCGGATTCCGGTATCGGTTGCCAACCGCATTTCTCACAATAGACCATCGGGATAGGTTCACCCCAATAACGTTGCCGAGAAAAGACCCAATCACGGAGTTTGAAATTAACTTTCGCACGCCCGAACCCATGCTCAGAAGCATAGTCAATTGCTTTTTTCATACCATCTTCTTTATTCAAGCCGTTCAGAAATTCAGAATTGATATGCTCCCCGTCTTCTTCCCAGGCCTTTTCGGAAATATCCCCGCCGGCCAAAACCTGAATAATCGGCAAATTAAAAACTTTTGCAAAATCATAGTCGCGCTGATCATGCGCCGGCACCGCCATAATAGCACCTGTTCCGTAGCCTGTTAAAACGTAATCGGAAATAAAGACCGGAATCTCTTTACCGTTAAACGGATTAACCGCCTTAATTCCCTTCAGTTCAACACCGGTTTTGTCGGTACTCTGCGTCCGTTGTAAATCAGACTTTTTAGCTGTTTCCTTAACATATGACTGAACTTCTGACGGATTCGCAAACTTGCTCATATATTTTTGTACAAACGGATGTTCCGGCGCTAAAACCATGTATGTCACGCCGAAAGCCGTATCTGGACGCGTTGTAAAGACCGTTAATTTATCCTCGCCGAAAGCAAAATCCAACTCTGCACCCTCAGAACGACCGATCCAATTAATCTGCTGAGATTTTACACGATCAATAAAATCCAAATCACTCAAATCATCAATTAAGCGGTCCGCATACTTGGTAATCGCTACCATCCACTGTTCTTTATCTTTACGCACGACTTGTGCACCGCAACGCTCACAGCAACCGTTAACGACCTCCTCATTAGCCAAACCGACCTTACAGCTCGGACACCAGTTAATGGCCATTTTTGATTTATAGGCCAACCCTTTTTTGAAAAGTTGGATAAACATCCATTGTGTCCACTTATAATATTCAGGATCACAGGTTGCAAAAGATCTGTCCCAATCAAAACTGAATCCCAGTGCTTTTAATTGACGTGTAAAATTTTTAATGTTTGCGGCTGTTGAAACTGCCGGATGAACACCGGTTTTAATGGCATAATTCTCTGCCGGCAGACCGAAAGCATCAAAACCCATCGGATAAAGGACATTAAATCCCTGCATTCTCTTTTTACGAGAAATCACATCCAAAGCCGTATATGAACGCGGGTGTCCGACATGTAAGCCGGCACCGGACGGATACGGAAACTCAACCAAAGCATAAAATTTTTCTTTATCTTTATCGATTTCAACCTTATAGGCCTTTTCCTCATCCCAAATTTTCTGCCATTTCTCCTCAATAGTATGGAAATTATAGCGATCCTCGATTGCCCAGTCCTTTTGCCATTCAGACCATTCTTTACCGTTAAAATGCGTACTTTTAGTCATTTTTAATCCTTATTTTTATCATTCATATATAAAATTTTTGCTTGTTTGATAATAGCTTGTGCAACATTACTCTCAAAGTTTTGGCTTGGTGCAACTTTAACCCAGCCGCTGCCCCTCTTAGCTTCTTTATAAACCTTTACATCAAGAGCATCGGCACGCAATTCACCGGAATTGATTTCTGCAACAATTTTAAACCGCTCGCTCGTCATTCCGTTCGGAATTTTCCAAGCCGTAATAATTCTTCCCTCATCAGAGCTTTCCGTTTCTATTCCCAAATGAGCCAATTTATCCAAACTGGCCTGCCACAAATACTTATTTACGTTTTGAGGGAGCTGCTTTTCCGAATTTGGCTGTTCTACAGTCGTTTCCTCCTCCTGACCGGACCACGGATTTAACCGATCCCAACTAAAATCATACCAAGAAGAACATCCTGACAGCACCGCCGTCATCATTAAAATCAAAAATTTTTTCATTTTCTTTTCCATATTGATAATTTCGACTGAAAATAAATTATATTATTTTTTTGTAAAAGACAAGCCGCATAAATCAATTTCTCACTTGTATTTCACAATAATCCGCCTTAAACTCAAATAAACATAAACCTGAAAGATTTTATATGTCCGACCAAAGAGAAAATACCATCCTCTATTTGCAAAAAATTTTGCAACGACATGAAACTCCAGAATTTCCCCTAACTCATGCCTTTGAGAAGATGTTAGGATTAACTGTTTGCCGTCACGCCGTTTCTCTCAAAACTGTGATTGAGCCATTTTTATCAAAACCGATCAGCTCAAAACAATCTTTGCTACAAACGATTCTCCTGACAGCAACAGCCGAAATCTTTTTTATGGAATCACCGACATACGCCATCATTAACAGTTATGTAAATCTTGCAAAAAAGCACGTCGGAAAATCTTGCGGCGGCTTTATTAACGCTGTTTTGCACAAAATTGCAAACAACAAAACCAGCTTACTTGCCTCTTATCGGCAACAAATGTTTCCCGATTCTTTCTTAGAAATTCTCAAACAGGATTACAGTGATGGTATTATCAAAAAAATAGCTCAAGCAGCTTACGGGCAACCACCGCTTAATTTAACAACAAAAAACAATATCAATAATTGGGCAGTACACCTTCATGCAAAAAAAACCAACAAATACACGCTTACCGTACCGGCAAACGGCAAAATAGAAGACTTAAAAGGATATGCACAAGGTGCGTGGTGGGTACAAGATACGGCCGCTGCTCTAGCTGTTCCTCAATTTGGTAATTTAAAAGGCAAAAGGATTTTAGATTTATGTGCCGCCCCAGGGGGAAAAACAGCACAATTATTAAGCTCCGGGGCTGTTGTAACGTCTTTAGATTCGTCATCTCAGCGATTAGACACTTTAAAACAAAACCTTTTTCGCTTAAATTTGGCTCCTGAAAACATCATTTGTGCCGATGCTCTTGAATACCTTAAAAATTTCTCCCAAGAGCCATTTGACGGCATTTTACTGGATGCACCTTGCTCTGCAACCGGTATTTTCCGCCGACACCCTGAAATCATCCATCTTAAAACAGTAACAGACGTTCAAACTCAAGCTGACTTACAAAAACAAATCCTCACCAAAATAAGCAACGCCTTAAAAATTGGCGGTGAGCTCATATATTGCACTTGTTCTATCGCTCATAAAGAGGGAGAAGAACAAATTTCACATTTTATCAAAAATAACAAAAATTTTGAAATTTCTCCTCTGAATAATCCGGAAGAACCTCAAACCATCACGCCGCAAGGTTTTATTCGCACCTTACCTTTTCATTATCACGATAGTGGGGGATGTGACGCTTTCTTTATTGCTAAACTAACCAAAAAGAGTAATTAAAATGACAGAAAAAATTTCATTTAACCCGATATACATCATTGGTAACACACCTTTAGCAGATTTTCTGGGGGCTAAATTGTCTTTAGCCGGTGAAGATGTATACAGATTGGGGACACATAATCCCGATACAACTCAAACTTACACCATCAAAGAATCAAAAACCGGACAAAGGTATTCAGCCTGCCTCCCCTCTGGAAACCTCATGCATCATCCTGCCAAAATGACCATTTTTTGCTTTGACACTAATTTTCTTAAAGCAGATTTAGCTTATTTTTCTTCAACAAAAAACAATGCCGCCCCAATCATTTCCTTTTGCTATGAAGATACCGAACTATTAACCAAACTTATTCGAGATCCGATTATTCCGGCTTATTTTAATGGTTATCTGTCTGTAGAAAAAAAAGATACTTTAATTTTTACAGATAGCCCCAATGGCATAGCTGTCAGCCTCTCAGAACACCATCCTTTTTTTCACGATATCAGGCAAATTCTCGCCAAAACAGATATTGAACTCCATTTTTCAGAAAACAATCAGCAAAATTTTTGGCTCCACTTTATTCCTGAAACAGTTTGTTCTTTATTTTTACTGCAACCCCAAAGCCGCTTGAAAGACCTGCCCAAAAAAGCCGAATTTCGCCAATTGTTAAATACATTGATAGATGAAATAAATTCAATTGTTCCGGAAGAAAACAGATATAATAAAAATGAGCTGATCTCCTACATCTACACCCTCCCCCATGACTATATTCCTCATTTAATCAAAGATTTAAAATCAGGAAATAAAAGAGTATTATCCTTTGTCCTGTCTACATTGCAAAAACAACCTGCTTTTAACAGTGTAAATGCTCCTATAATTTTTAAAACCTTAAGATTTCAGTCTCGCAAAGCTCTTTCTCTTGTGGAGGAATAATAGGTTATATATTGAATAAAATGATTTAGCGTATTATAACAAAATAAAAACAGGAAGAAACAAATGGGCTCTTTTTTACTTATCATTACTGCTGTCTGTCTCTTTATTTTCAGCTATTACAGTTTTTTACTCTGTGAAAAAAAGCATAACCAGAATTCATCTGATTGCAACTTAATTCTTCAGCCAATCAATGTCTTTATCCTTTTAGGGTTTGTAGGTTGTCTCTGTTGTGCTTATATCATTCCCGATCAAAATGATTTTTTAGTCCCTGTTTCTTTATGGATTGTACCGGCTGTTTTTGCTTCTGCACTAATTTTACGCATAGGTTTACGCCCAAACCCAAACAACATTTTGAACCTTCTGCTTTTAACCGTTTTATGTAGTGTTAATGTTTTTCTTTTACCAAACGATTTTTCACTAACTCATGGGCTCTTGCCTGTTTATGCTGAAAAAGGAATACTTGTCTTTTGCTGGATTCTTTTTTCTTGGTTTTACAATATATTAAATGGTGTTGATGGCATTCTTCCGCTACAATCCCTCAGCATAACTATTGGTTTTATTCTGATGTATATTATCGGCATCATGCCTGAGCTGTATTGCGGTTGGAACAGCGTCTTTGCCGTAATATTATTAAGTTTTGCCTTTTTTAACAACTATCCGGCGTCTCTCTCTTTAGCCACTCGAGATTGCCGTATTTTAGGCTTTTTCATCGGATGGTTAATTCTTTTAGCTGCAATTGAAGGGAATTTAAGTTGCGCACTAATCCTCAGTATGTACTACATTTATGAAGTCATCATCGCTACTATAAAAAAATTGAGTTTTCAAAAACAATTTAAAATTTTAGAGGAAAATACTTTCTATAATTATTTAAATACATTAGGAGCTAATCCTAAAAACATTTGCGAACTTATAGCCCGCATCAATTTAGTATTGATGTTGCTGGCTGGTTTCCAAATATATGCCCCTAACGAATATACATTGGTCTTGATTGCTTTTTTTGCCGTATTTTGGATGACATTTCGTGTTCTGTCTCCTCAAAATGAGCAACAACACATCCTCCTTTCAGGAAGCATTTTATCTGCTTTATTCAAAAAGAAAAAATCAAAATAGCACATGGACAACCAACGACATGACTTTTCTAAAAAAAATAACCTCTATATTCTCCCATATCGACCACGCAGGGACTCAGCCGGAATCACTTTTAGTTTCTGACGTAAAATTTCGTGTCACGGTTATAGATTTTCAAGACAGTATTGAAAGTGACGGCGGTAAAAATTTAAGTTATATTTTACAATCTATTGGTGATTTTGATGTCCGCTTTTTTGATGAGCCTTTTAACAAAACTTTCCTAAATTTAGAAAGTCGCACCTTATTCGATATGATAGACAAAGGACAAATGCTTCTTGAAAGAACCGGAAGTGATATTCTTATTTGGGGATGTCGCGAAAATAATAGAATTCGCCTTAATTTTCAAACGCCTCAACAATACGAACACCAAAAAAATTCTTTTACATCATTACTGGATTCGTTATATCTTCCGTCAGACCTCCTAAATTCTCCCGAAACATTTCCTCAAGCCCTCAAAACCCTGTTACATGGTGTTATTATAAGCACCATAAACCCTACATCATCCTCCGTTCGTATTCATCGAAAATATTTACTCAAAAAAGACATTACCCTTCTAAGCAATGATACTTCGGCCAAACAAATTTCTGTTAACTACTTGCCTTTTATTATGAATTTTCTCGGAATTATATATTTAAGCAGTACTTTTGATTCCGAAGATTTATCAGATTTCAAAATCACTCAAAATCTGTTTAATACCGCTCTCAAGCACCAAGATTTAATAGCATCATCTTTGCATTTAGGCTGTATTTATAATCATTTGGGGCAACTCAATGATTGCGCATCCCAAAAGCATCCGCGCCGGACTATCAATTTTTTCCGTGACGCTGTCCATCACTACCATCAGGCCCAACGCTATCTTGGAAAATATACCTATCCCTATGATTATGGAAACATTTGTTATAAATTAGCTCACCTGTATTTTAATTATTGGAAACAAAAACAAGACTTACAAGCCCTCAGAGACAGTGTTTCTCAACTGCGAGAAGTTGAGAAAATTTTCACATTATCCCAATTCCCTGACTTTTGGGCAAACATTCAAAAAGAACTGGGATATTTACTATCTTTATTGGGCAATATAACTCATAGCAGCGACATCCTTCAACTTGCCATCAACAGCTATCAAAATCATCAAAAAATCATGAATGAAAAAAGAGAACCCATGCTTTGGGCTGAAGCACAAGAACATATAGGCAACATTCATTATAAAATCGCAACTCAACAAGACAATAGAGATCACTTAGAAGATGCTCTGGAGTGCTATCACGATGCCCTATATATTTATGAAAATGCGTCGCAAGAAGCAAAAATTAAACAACTCTTAATTGCGATTGCCAAAGTAAATAATGATTTAAGACATTAATTAGTTATACCCCTAACTAAAGTCAGTCTTGTAAATAAATAATTAATCATTTATAGTTAAAGTATAAGAACAAGGACACAACGTGTCAAAGATGAGGAGTTAATAAAATGACTAAGATGTTTAGAAATGAAGAAGCCGGACGTTCCATGGTCGAAATGCTTGGTGTGTTAGCCATTGTCGGCGTATTATCAATCGGTGGTATTTCAGGATACTCA
>JAFUXF010000036.1 GCA_017477185.1 Alphaproteobacteria bacterium
ATGAATAAGTATAATCAGTACCAAGCTGTATGTATTTTCTCTTATGGTAATGACTATTGTCAAGCGGAGGGGTATGACGGTTTCGATATTGAGCAGCAAACATGCGTTAATTGCTCAGAAAGTACACCTTTTAATGTTATAGAAGGTAAATGTATCAATTGTTCGGAATACACCCTCGATACTTGCCCCGCAAATGCCGTTTGCTCTTCCTGCGGTGGTAATTATAAACTTGATTCTTGCAATAGTGGATATGCCGTCAGTGGTAACTCTTGTGTCGCTTACCTGTGATGACAGTTGTCCTGAGACTGCATATCCCTATTGTGAAAATGGGGAAACAACGAGTTTTACAAATGGCTGTGGACATACATGTAATGTATGTGAAAGTTGTACACCAATGACTATTGAGCGTACTGTCGGTTGTTATTGTGTTGGTGCACAGCAATATCTCGAATATCAGCTCTGTGATGCTGCAACAGGAGCCTGTGGTTCTACTCGAACAAAAGAATTGTTTAATTTTGCAGGAGGAACATGGGACTGTGCCGAATTAGATCCTTTATACCATACATGTCTCCGTCGGATGACAGATGAAGAAGCATGTGAATATTATTGTCAATACGAAGGCGGTGAAAGCGTTGTTACTGCTAGGTGTGACTATTACTAACCTCGCGTTTGATTAACATAGACACTTTTATTTATGTTAATCTTTACAGATTATCCACGATGCCTTTAATCATGATAAGACTGCCGGCGTAGACTTCCTTAATCGTTTTGGCGAGCATATAACAAGGGGTGGTTGCTATGCGGTGTTCTTTATCAAGACAGGCTTCCGTCGATGTATGATTTTCATGAACAGCCCCCATCTGCTCTATCTCTGCCGCAGTTTGCTTATCTGTCCCAATGGTGATTTTTATCCCGTATTGACCTAAAACTTTAGCAACAATAACCGGCGCAATACACATTGCTCCAATCCATTTTTTTAGTGCATAAGCCTGCTCCATGGTTTTGACTATTTCAGGGTGTACTGTGCAATTTATCCCTTTGGAGGCATAATTACACCAATTGTTGATTGCACCCTGCCCTCCGGGGAAAATAACCGCGTCATAATCTGCAACATTTATGGTTGATAACGGACGGATATTGCTACGCGCAATGCGCGCCCCCTCCTCTAACATATTGCGATTATCCGGCTCGCCTTCAAAAGCCACAATTCTTCTGGTATAAAAATTGATGGTTCTGCCCTGCTCGGCGTCCGGTGCATAGCAATCATAGTGCCCACCTAATTGGTCTATTGATAACAAAGCCAGTGTTGTTTCATGAATCTCTGAACCGTCAAGATTCCCACAACCGGCTAAAATAACCGCAAATTTCGGATTGGTTTTGGACATGATGTTTTTCCTCTTTTAAACTCACCCTAACCCTCTCTTAAAATTAAGAGAGGGAACTATTAGATATAATCTAGATATCCAGATTAACAACATTCAGGGCGTTGTCTTGAATAAATTCTTTACGCGGTTCAACAACATCACCCATCAACGTTGCAAAGGTTTCATCAGCATCTTCCATGTGTTCCATTTTAACCTGCAACAAAGAGCGGGCTTCCGGATCAAGCGTTGTCTCCCACAATTGTTCAGGATTCATCTCACCTAATCCTTTATAGCGGCTCAAGGTAATACCTTTCTTACCGGCAGACATAACTGCATCAACAAAGGCAACCGGACCGGAAATTTTAGTTTCCCCATTCGCTTTGGTTATCAATTTTGACGGTTCGGCAAAGTTTTCAAGCAATAGACCTCTCAACTCGTTCAAAACTTTTGCTTCCGGACTTAATAAAACTGTCTCGCCGATAACGTGTTTTTCTTCTACACCACGCAAAGTCCGGCTGAAGGTGATGGTATTATCATCGTTCAACACGGCTTTCCAACCTTTGTCATATTCAGCCTCATGAGAATCTAAACGGGTGACTGTGGCGTTCAAAACTTCTTTAAATTTCTCACGATTATTCATTAACTCACTGTCAAACAAACCTTGAATAGCCATTTGTTCAACAATCTTTTCAGGTGCTTTGCTCCCTAAAATAGAGATTAAAGAACGTGCTTTACGGGTATTTTCAACCAAGTTGATTAGCTCATTGCCGGCAATTTGTTCACCACCGGATTTAAGCAAAACAGCGTCTTCACAACCACCGCGCGTTAAATAATCTTCCATTTCATGGTCATCTTTAAGGTAAATAATCGAATTTCCGCGTTTTGCTTTATACAATGGCGGTTGCGCAATATAAACATAACCTCGCTCGATTAATTCCGGCATTTGGCGATAAAAGAAAGTTAACAGCAATGTTCTGATATGGCTACCGTCGACATCAGCATCCGTCATAATGACAATCTTGTGATAACGGCATTTGTCAGCATTAAAATCATCACGTCCTATACCGGTACCAAGAGCAGTAATAATTGTGCCAATCTCGGCGGAATTGAGCATTTTATCAAAACGTGCACGCTCAACATTCAAAATTTTACCGCGTAACGGCATAATCGCTTGGTTTTTACGGTTACGCCCCTGTTTTGCAGAGCCGCCCGCTGAATCTCCCTCGACGATGAAAACTTCGGACAAGGCCGGGTCTTTTTCTTGGCAATCAGCCAATTTTCCGGGGAGAGAAGCTATAGAATCCAGAATACCTTTGCGACGTGTTAAATCGCGTGCTTTACGAGCAGCCTCACGAGCGGTTGCCGCCTCAACGATTTTTTCGACAATGATTTTAGCCTCATTCGGGTGTTCATCCAGCCATTCTTTGAATTTTTCGCCAATAACACTTTCTACCACCGGACGAACCTCTGAAGACACCAATTTATCTTTGGTTTGTGAAGAAAATTTCGGATCAGGAGCTTTAACCGACAAAACACACGTCATCCCCTCTCGCATATCTTCACCGGTAATGATGTTTTTATCTTTCTTTAAGAGATTGTTTTCTTGGATATAATTGTTAATTGTTCTGGTTAGTGCGCCACGAAAACCGGCCAAGTGTGTACCGCCGTCTTTTTGCGGAATATTATTGGTAAAACACAACATACTTTCGTTGTAAGCATTGGTCCATTGCATAGCCACATCAACCTGAATGTCATCTTTTTCTCCGCTAAAGGCGATAATATTTTCATGCAGAGGGGCTTTGGACTTGTTAATATGGGTGACAAATGCACTTAAACCGCCTTCATAGTGAAAATCAATCTCTCGAGGCTCTGCTCCACGGCGGTCAATCAACTTCAGATAGACACCGGAGTTTAGAAAGGCTTTTTCTCTGATAGCACGCTCTAAAGTTTCAAAATTAAATTCTGTTTGCGTGAAAGTCTCTTTTGACGGCAAGAAAGTAACTTCCGTACCATGGCGACCGGGAGCCTCAGCAACAACTTTTAAATGTTCGGTTACATTACCATGTGCAAAACGGCAAATATGCTCTTTGCCCTCGCGCCAAATGCGCAAGTTCAGCCAATCAGACAAAGCATTTACAACAGAAACACCTACGCCGTGTAGGCCACCGGATACTTTGTATGAGTTATTATCAAACTTACCGCCGGAGTGAAGCTCGGTCATAATAACTTCAGCCGCAGAAATTCCTTCTTCCTTATGCATACCGACCGGAATACCGCGCCCATTATCTCTGATAGTTGCCGAACCATCCGGATTTAAGATAATTTCGGTTTTATCACAATAACCGGCTAAAGCCTCGTCAATAGCGTTATCCAAAACCTCATAAATCATGTGGTGTAAACCTGATCCATCATCGGTATCACCAATGTACATTCCGGGGCGTTTACGAACAGCGTCAAGTCCTTTCAAAACCTTGATGGAATCAGCGTTATATTCGGCTTCTTCTTTTTGAATTTCTGCGTTTGTCATTTCACTCATTACAATATCCTTAATTTAATATAAAAAAGGAAGATCCCTTGACGCTTTCTGAAAGAAAGCGAGGGATGACTTTTTTTATAGTTTCATCCTTTATTTTAGCTGCAAAAATAGTACACCAAATCCGAAAAATCACAAACATTTTATTGCTTTTTTCTGCCTTTTTTGTGGACAATTTCAAGTCTTTTTTCAATAGACAAAAAATAAAAATTATAGTATGATAAAAATGATGTTAATTTTTAGAAACCCTTCCTAACCTCCCCGCAAATAAGGGAGGAAAAAAGAAAGAAAACCATGAAAAAGATTGTCTTACATATTCCGGCAAAAATGAATCGTGCCTTGAAAACAGCCGGAAAAGAGGCTATTGAAGAGTTTGTTTCTATGTTTCCGGAGTATAAAGACTCTTTTAGGATTGAGATCAGGGATGACGCCAATATTCGCGGTAAAGAAATTTCTCAAGCAGAATATGATGCTATGCCGGATAATGAAACCAAAAGACATTGTCTTACCTCCCCTCGCGGCACATGGCTTCTGCCACACAAATCTATGGAATGGTATATCTTGTCTTCTCAAGTGAGCGGTTCAGACAAAATTGATGTTAAGAAGATGACAACACAGCAAAGTGCCTATGTTGTTAATGATGAAAACATTGAAATTCCTATTTGTTTGGTTAATAATAACTTATCTCCATCCTGTTACGGCTATACAGGAGGCGTTATAAAAACAAAAAATGGGGTTGGGACAGAAGCCGTTTCTGTTGTTGTCTCAGCGAAAGCATGCCAAAATAATAACGAACTGATTAAGACAATCATCATTCATGAATTAGGGCATGTTTTTAACGCCACACACACGGGGCGTGCAAATGTTGTTGAATCTAACGGACCGCACTGTAAAAATCATCTTTGCATTATGGGCGCAAGTGGCTATCCGGAGTTAAATCGTGAGCGCTTGCGACGAAAACAAAATGGAAATCCGCCGTTTTGTGATGAATGTATTGCTTCAATGCGTGAGTGTATGTCTCGTATGCCGGAATTAACCAGACGTGTTCAGGCTCAGCAAATGCCTCAGCAACCAATTCAAACTCCGCAACCTCAGCAAACACCGTCTGTTGTCAGCAAGCCTTATTCTATGCCCGTTGCTCAACAAAAGAATCCTTCTGCTATGCCGCCGCTTGAACAATGGCACGAATGCCTAAAACCCGAGCCGCATAATAACCGTGAATGGAAAAAAGATATTCGTGAATTTTATCAAAATGTGGCTGCGCGTGATGGTGATACTTACAAAGAAAATATTACTTCACAAAACTATGTTGCTCGTATTAAGAAAACAGATGGCTCAACGCTCGAAATTGAGGCTAATAATGAGTACAATATCGCACTCGGGCGGACTAAGACACCTGATGGTGATAATACACCAACAATTCAAGATATGCGCGATTTGGTTAAACTCGCTCAGCAAAAACACAGCGGTATGAACTTTAGTCCGGATAATACACCTGAATTTAATGCTCGTTTATTGATTGCTTGTTTAGAAGCTCATCCTAAAATTGCTATGAAAAACCAACCCCACATAACACCTGAATTTTTAACAAAGCTAAAGCCTGAAACAAAGCACCATTTACAAACTATTGTCAATAACACACAAGCTCAGTTAATGCGACAGGGTGGGCGAAGTTAGTTGCCCTACTCAACCATATCTATCAGACGTTCGAGATTTTCTCGTTCGTTTGTGTTGTAACCAGAAAACTCTTCTTTGATTTTTTCTTTTGCTTGGTCTTTGGCTTCTTGTTTTACTTTTTCTTTAACTTGATTTTTAACTTTGTCAGCTTTTTTTTCGATTTCAGGTTTAGCTAAACGATTAAACAATTCATCAGCCTCAAGTTTTTTCTGTTTATCTTCTGTTTTCTCTTCTTGTTCTTTTTCTTCTTTAGAACCGATGTATTCATCTGTTTTCTTTTTAATGGCATCAAGTGTTTCTTGAGGAATTAAATTTTCAATCGGTTTAGCAAAATCTCCGGCAATTTGGAAATATTTTGACTTTTGCATAACTTCAGGTTGTTTCTCCGGTGGCATACACCAACTAACCAAAATATTGATTAGAATAATAATTAAAAAAGCACGCATTATTCCAAAAAACAACCCTAATACTCGATCAATACTGCTTAACTTGCTTCCACGAATCTTTCCGATCAGGCTCTCGGAAATGATTATCCAAATAATCATAAATAAGATTAAAATAAAAATAGCACTAAGGATGCCCGCTATCAATCCGCTACTGACATATTGTGCCGTAATGGGGGTCATATAAGGTAATAACCAAACAACCGCAAAACCACTCAAAACCCAACCGATAATACTCAAAACTTCTTTAATCAAACCGCGACTTAGGGCAATTAAGCCTGAAATTGCGACAATAATTAAAATAATAACATCTAAATTGTTGAGTTCTGTCATTTGTTTATTCCCTAGTTAAACCAATTTATTAAACGCTGAACATTTCCAAT
The DNA here is from genome assembly GCA_017477185.1 of Alphaproteobacteria bacterium. Lineage (GTDB taxonomy): Bacteria > Pseudomonadota > Alphaproteobacteria > RF32 > CAG-239 > Scatocola. The sequence goes on from JAFUXF010000036.1 coordinate 6,401, forward strand.
TTCGTAAATATTCATATCATACGAAGTGTTTTTCTTTTCATTGCCATGTGTCGGTGGCGTGATTGCATTATTAAACCCTAACTTATGTGCCTCTTTTAAACGTGAATTAGGTTGTCCGACAGAGCGAATTTCTCCAGATAAACCAATTTCACCAAAAATAACCGCATCTGCCGGCAAAGGCTTGTTGGTCAACGACGAAATAACCGCCATCGCTACCGCCAAATCAGCCGCCGGCTCAGATATTTTAAGACCACCGGCAATATTTAAGTAAACATCTTGAGAAGATAAATTCATACCACAACGTGCTTCTAATACAGCTAAAACCATTGCTAAGCGATTAGAATCCCAGCCAACAACCGCACGTTTGGGGCTAGCATATCCGGTCGGGCTGACAAGAGCTTGAATCTCAACCAATACCGGACGAGACCCCTCTATACCTGCAAAAACGCAAGAACCGGAGATATTCCCTTGTCTTTCTGCCAAAAACAAAGCAGAAGGGTTTTCAACCTCAACCAAACCTTTGTCCTGCATCTCAAAAACACCAATTTCGTCCGTTGCGCCATAACGGTTTTTAACAGCTCGCAAAATACGAAAATGATGCCCTCTTTCGCCTTCAAAATACAAGACGGTATCAACCATATGTTCTAAAACTCGCGGACCGGCAATAGACCCTTGTTTGGTTACATGACCGACCAAAAATAAAACAAAACCTTTTTTCTTGGCTAATTTTATCAATTCATAGGCACAGGCGCGGACTTGTGCAACACTGCCGGGGGTTGATTCAACCTCTTCTAAATACATGGTTTGAATAGAATCAATTATAACAACGGCCGCATTTGATTTTTCAAGCGTTGCGATAATGTCTTTTACACCGGTTGCACTCGCCAATTTTACAGGAGACTGGTCAAGTTCTAATCTCTTGGCGCGAATCCTAACCTGATCAATTGCTTCTTCTCCGGAAATATAATAACATTCATACCCCTCCGCTTTGTTGGCTATTTTGGCGCAAGTTTGTAACAACAGGGTTGATTTACCTATTCCGGGGTCTCCTCCTACTAAGATAACAGAACCTGCAACCAAACCTCCACCGCTGACACGATCAAGTTCTTTTATTCCTGTTTCAAGACGTTCAACTTTTTCTAAAGCACCACTTAGCGGCACAAAATCTAAAATTCGACCCTTACTTTTTGGTGTAAAATTTGAAAAACCTTCACCACCGCTTTTTTCTTCAACAATAGTGTTCCATTCACCGCAAGAATCACATTTTCCCTGCCATTTCGGATATGCTGCTCCGCAGGTTTGACAAACAAACTCTATTGTTCCTTTTTTTGCCACATTACACCTCGACGCTGATTGGTCCTTGCGAACTTCCTTTTATAAACTGTTTAACGTATGGGTTATCTGTTTTATCCATCTCTTTAACCGTTCCCTGCCAGATAATTTTACCCTTATAAAGCATGGCAATTTTATCGGCAATTTTGCGAGCTGAAGCCATATCATGTGTAATCGTTAACGCTGTTGCTCCCAGCCCTTTAACGGATTCAATAATTAAATCATTGATAACATCTGACATAATCGGATCAAGACCGGTGGTCGGTTCGTCAAAAAAGATTATTTCCGGTCGTGTTGCAATAGCTCGCGCCAAACCAACGCGTTTTTGCATACCTCCTGATAATTCTGATGGTGATAAATCTGCAACTTCTGCGGCTAATCCAACTTGACGCAAAACTCGAATAGCTTCGGCTTTTGCTTCTTTACGCGGCATTTTTTGATTCTCTATCAAACCAAAAGCAACATTTTCCCAGACACTTAAACTATCAAATAATGCGGCTCCTTGGAATAACATTCCCATCTTGCTGTAGCTTTTTTCTGCTTCATCTCGGTCTAATTGTGTAATATCAACACCATCGATTTTAATTGATCCGGAATCAGGTGTTAAAATGCCTTGAATACACTTGATAAGAACAGATTTTCCCGTTCCTGACCCACCGATGACAACCAGTGATTCACCTTTTTTGACATCTACATCTACCCCGTCAAGAACCACTTTTTTACCAAACGCTTTATATAGATTGCGAATTTCTATTTTATTTTCTTTCATCTTTCTGGAACTCCTATTTGGTAAACAGCATACCGGTAATGATATAGTTGAAGATTAAAATTAAAATTGACGAGGTTACAACCGCATTGGTTGTTGCTTCACCCACACCTTGCGCACCGCCGCGAGATTTATACCCGTTATAACACCCCATCAACGAAATAATAAAACCAAACACAGCTCCTTTGATTAAACCGGTCATAATATCAATAGTCTGTAATTCATCTAATGTTGAGTTTATATAGTTTGCCGGATTAAAATCTAACTGATAAATACTGACAACATATCCACCAAAAATACCTATAATATCTCCGACAATAACGAGCATTGGTAAAACCAAAACACCGGCGATAATACGCGGTGTCACCAAATACTTAAAAGGATTAGTTGATAAGGTTGTTAAAGCATCTATTTGCTCGGTTACACGCATTGTTCCGATTTCTGCAGCCATAGCCGCACCAATACGTCCGGCAACCATAAGACCGCAAAAAACAGGTGCTAATTCTCTGGTTACCGAAATTAAGACGACAGCAGCAACTGCACTCTCTGCTCCATAACTTGAAAATCCGGAATATGTTTGTAAAGCAATGACCATACCGGCAAAAATTGTTGTTAAGGCAACAACAGGCAAAGAATAGAATCCTATGTCTAAAAACTGTCTCCCCAAAAGTTTGAAGTAAAAGGGCGGTGTAACGCAGTTATAAACGGCTCTTGCCACAAATAAAGACAACTCACCTAAACGAAAAACAAACGTAACTAATGTCTTACCCAAGCGGCGTAAAAATTTTTCTGCAAAATTCATGATATACCTTACCTTTTTTTATTGTTGTTTGTATATTAGAGTAATTCTTAAAAAAATCAACTGACTTCTCCTATTTCATCACAAGCAGCTTTCACCTTAAAAGGTGCACTGCTTTCAAAAGGATAGATTTTGATTTTTTGAATTTTTATTTTGTTAAATTCCCAATATTCTTTTTTCGGTAATCGTTCTATTTTTTTGAGTTCATCGACTAATTCAACCGCCAAAAGAACAACTGTTTCTGTTTGGTATTTTTTTTTAATAATACCAACGCCTCTCACCTCAAGCATTCCTTTAAGTTCATCGATGTAATATGCTGTTATTTTGTTGTTTTTTATACATAATTCTGTTCTGTCATCTGATACTAAAGTTGCTCCCGTTTGTTCTATTAAACGCAGAGCTAAATCCGATTTACCGGAGCCTGATTTTCCTAGTAGCAATATTCCTTTATTATTTAAAGTAACACATGTGGCGTGGATATTTGTCATACTTCTTCTTCCACGCATAAAAAGCGTTGATACGTCTCTTGATTATTAAAATAAAATTGTATCTGACGACCGCTTTTTGTTGGTAATATATTGATTTTTATTGCCTTTTTTGGCAAATAGCCTCCCATTTTTTCTGGCCACTCAATAAGACATACACCTTCATACATGGCCTCCTCTATCCCTAATTCAAAAATTTCATCCGGTGATTTAAGGCGATACAAGTCAAAATGATAAATTTCAAAATTCGGTGTATCATACATTTGTACTAATGTAAAGGTTGGGCTTGGAACTTCTGTTTGACCACACAAGTTTTGAATAAATGCTCGTGCCAACACACTTTTTCCCATTCCAAGTGTTCCCCTAAGAGCAAAAACATCTCCCTGACGACAAACTCTTGACAGCACTTTGCCAACTTTTGCTGTTTTTTCTTCTGTATTACAATCTATTATAAAAGAAAATTCATTCATCACTTAAAGAAACTTCTACGATTAGGATCTTTGGGTTTTATAACCTTATATTGTGGTTTACGATGTTGTATAGCCTCCCAATCCCATGGTTTATAAAATTTCCCTTGCCATAAACCATCGCGATTGTTTTGTGCATTCTGCTCATAAGGAACATATATTTCTGTTTCTCTGGTATCTGCAACAGCCCATCCGGCATTAACCAATGCCGCACCTATGTCATATTGCCCCAAATTACAGACAGCAAGCATTTTTCCATTCTTTTCTGACATTACGCGACAAGTTACCGGATTGGTTGTCAACCAACTTTGCAGCCATAAAGCAGCTTGTTTACCGCAATAATAAGATTCTCCGCGGCGATTTGCGCAAGTTTGTGTTATTGATGGTGCAGCGATACCATATAGTTTTATATAGCGGCCTTGTGCATTTAGTGTATCTGCTGTTACAACGGAAACTTGACTGCTAAAGCTCGGTAATGACATTATATCCGGTTGTCGGCTTTCTGTTTTTCCGGTTAAAGTGTTTAAAAATCCGATTAAACCTCCTTGCTCTTGAGCCTTTTGCTGTGGTTGCGATTGCTCTTTCTGCTGTTGCTCCGATTGGATTTTTTCAGAATTGAAATTCTCATCTAACTTTAAGGTATTCTGTTTTTCTTCGGGCATAATTTGCGGTGTTGCAACAGAGGTATGGCTACCCCCTATAAATGTTTGAAGGTTTTCAATAACCCCTCCAAGCCCGTTATTAAAACCACCTATAGCATAAACAATAAAACAAACAATACTCATAATAACAATAAAAGATGGTAGACACCCCATCGCACGCCAAGCCATCTTTGTAAAAATATACAAAGCAACTAAGCCTATAATTAAACCGATAAAACCGCCGCCTTGCAAAAACATATTTGAACTTTGTGTTCCGCTACCACCGATTAAAATAAAACCAAGAGCTATGCTGCCTAAAAATAACTTCTTAAAAAAACTCATGCTTTATATCCTTTGTTTGTTTTCGCCAGTATAGAGTATAATTATTAGAAAAGCAATACGATAAAAAAACCGCCCAAAATTTATATTAGGCGGTTTTTGTAAATAAAAAGTGAATTTTATTCTGCTTTTTTAGCAATTGCAGCTGTTGCTTTGGTATAGCAGTTACAATGACAAATTCCATCTTTTTCAATATCACTGCGACATAATTCCGAAATGCAATAACGTGCCGCATTGTTACCATCACAAGGGCATCTTTGCCACTCAGAATCGCCAAACATCATGGTTTTAGCGCGCGCAATTTTTTCAATATTCTGTGTTGGAACATATCCTGCTGCAGAGCATTTTTCTTTCATTTTTTCAAGTATAGTCATTATATTATCTTTCCTTTTTAATCTATTACTTTAATTGAGAACTTCTCATTTGTTGTCGGTGCCGTTGCCATCGGTGCACCGGATGAAACAAAAGTTGTCGGCTGCATTGCTTTCTTTTGCTCCAAAATATCTATAATCATATCAAGTTCTGCAGGAGATGCATACTGTAAAACAACTTTTCCACCACCTTGCTTGCTTGGTGTGATTTTTATTCTTAAACCAAGAGATTTATTAAGACTTTTTTCTATATCAATCACATCATCATTGCGTTTTTCTTTTTTCTTTTCAGGTTGTTTTTCGGTTTTGAGTTTGGCCACTAAATCTTCAACCTGTCTTGCACTTAAGCCTTTTTTGATGATTTGTTCAGCTAGCTGCTCGGCATTTTCAAGACCAATAATCGGTCTGACTTGTCCTGCTGTCAGCTTTCCTTCCTTTATCATATTTTGCACATTGAGCGGTAAATTCAACAGACGCAACGTATTAGCTATATAACTGCGAGATTTGCCGATTGTTTGTGATAATGCCTCTTGCGTGTGAGAGAACTCATTGATTAAACGTTGTAAGGCTTCTGCTTCTTCGATAGCAGATAAATTTTCTCTAACAATATTTTCAACTAATGCAACTTCGAGAACTTCTTTATCTTCAAGTTGTTTTTCTATAACAGGAACTTTTTTCAAACCGGCAATTTGTGCTGCGCGCCATCTTCTTTCTCCGGCAATCAACTCATATCCGTTTTCTGTGTGACGAACGAGTAGTGGCTGCAAAATGCCTTTTTCTTTAATTGATTGCGCTAAAACATTAAGAGCTTCCTGATTAAACTCTGTACGCGGCTGAAAACAGCTCGGTTTAATTAAATTTATATCCAGCAGGATATCGTTTGTCGCTTTTTTCTCACTACTGATTATCTCTTCTTCAAAATCGTCATCGCCTAGTAATGCCCCCAACCCGCGTCCAAGACTTTTTCTTTTATGATTATTTTCGTTTTCTAACATGCCAGTAATTCCTTTTCTCTTTTCAAAACTTCTCCTGTTAAACTAATATACGCTTGTGACCCAGGACACTTAAAATCATACAACAGCACCGGTTTTCCGTGTGAAGGGGCTTCGGATATTCTGACGTTTCTGGGAATAACCGTCTGATAAACCTTCTTACCAAAATAATTTCTTACGTCATCCTCAACCATTTGGGATAAATTGTTGCGGCGGTCATACATAGTTAAAACAACACCTTGAAGTTCAAGATCAGGATTAAATCTCTTCTTTATCTGATTGATATTTCTAATTAAATCTGTTATTCCTTCTAATGCCAAAAATTCACATTGTAAAGGAACAATAACTGCATTTGCTGCAACTAATGCATTGATTGTTACCAGACTTAGTGAAGGCGGGCAATCTATAATGATGTAATCATAATTGATAGAATCTTTTAGCAATGCTTTTTTTAGCATATATTCTCTATTATTGACTTCTATCAATTCAACTTCTGCTCCGGCCAAGTCCGGAGAGGATGGGATGATTGAAAAACCCGGCACCTCTGTCCAAACCACAGCCTCAGACAAACTTTTTTCACCCAAAAGTACTTCGTATGATGAAGCCATGCGCCCTCTTTTGTTTATTCCCATCGAAGTTGAGGCATTTCCTTGAGGATCAAGATCAACAACCAGTACTTTTTTGCCGGCAGCTGCCATTGCTGTCGCTATATTTACGGTTGTTGTGGTTTTTCCTACGCCACCTTTTCTGTTGGCTATAGCAATTATTCTGGGCATTATTTTACTCCTTTAACTGGTGATAAATTGGTTATAATTAAGATAACTCCGTCTTCGCAAACTTCGTTTGCTTTAACTTGATACGAAAAGTTCCAAAATTTTTTTGCATTATTTAACTCTATTTGATAGGTTTTGCCTTTTGGAAAAATCATAACGGTATTTTTATTTGACAAGCGGTATGCATATTTTAATAAGTCAGTTAAATTACACATAGCTCTCGATGTAATAACATCTGCTTTTTTAAGAGTTAAGTTTTCGATTCTCTCATTAATAATATTTACGTTTACACCACATAATTTTTGAACAGTGTTTAAATACAGTGTTTTCTTTTTGATACTTTCTATCAAAGAAACTTTTAGTTCAGGCATTTTTTCCATTGCTAAAATGGCAAGCACCATTCCTGGAAACCCTGCTCCAGAGCCAAAGTCATACATTACTTCAGATTTTTCAGGTATGAATTTGAATAATTGAACAGAGTCTAAAAAATGCCTGTTCCAAGCATCTTCAAGAGACTTGTTGCTGACAAGATTAAATTTACTTTGCCACTCTCTTAATGAGGTTTCGTAAATTTTTAACTTGTTAAATGTTTCACGTGAAACATTATATTTTTCGAACATCTTTTCCATAAAAAAATTTATATATTTTTTTCAAAAAATTTAAAATAAAATTTTAGCAGTTATAAACATCTTTATAATGTAAAAATATTTGTTCTTTAAATTCAAACAACTAAACAGCGTTTATTGAATCAAAAATTTAGAATTTAGGATTATATCTATTTATGTAATTTATAGAATTAAGCAGATTCTCTGCCTTATCAAAATGTTGCGCCAACATATTAACGGAGTGGGCATCATCACTAATGATAACAGGAACATTTCTTTTATTTAATTCTTCTATCATCCATGTATGCGGATGTTGTTCTCCTATCTTCGTCCAACCGCTGGTGTTTAATTCATAAGGTTGGTTATATTTATCAAGAGTTTCTATTGTTTCCCATTTACGTTCATCCCAATCTGGAGTCAGACAGTAACCAAACAACTTGCAGACATCCAAGTGTGCAATAAAATCAAAATATCCGCTCTTTATCGATTCTATTATGTTGCTCCAATAATTGTTTAAATACACTGTTAAATCATTTTCAGATATTTTAATTTCAGGGTGTTTTTTCATGTAATAGAGATTCATTATATATTTCTCAGATTTATCACGCAAATAGTGTGTTGCACTTATATAGTAATCTGCTTTTACTTCTTCTCTTATTTTTTCAAATAAATTACACCACTGAGCAGATGGAAAAAAATCCACTTCAAAACCTACTTTTACATCAATTTTCGTGTTTAAAGACGCCGTTCTAATATCTTCTATAACTCTTTTATAAATATCACAGGCTTTATTAAAATCAGAAAAAAACATTTGTGATTGGTTAGGCATATTTGGATGAAAAGCAAGATGGTTGCTTATACCTATTTTTATAAATCCTATCTTTTCTGCTTCTTCAATCATTTCTTTTGGTGTATTTCTACCGTCAAAAATTCCGAAACTGTTTGTATGCATATGGTAGGAAAAATTTTGCATCTTTTATCTCTTCTCTATATATCCCAAAATGGCCATTATTGCCGCCGGTGTTACGCCCGGTATTCTCGATGCTTCACCAATAGTTGAGGGTTTTACTTTTGAGAGTTTTTGAACCATTTCGCGCGATAAACCGCCTATTTTACTATAATCTATGTCATCCCTAATTTTCAGGTTTTCATCTTTTTTGAATACTTCAATATCAGCCAGTTGGCGCTTGAGGTAACCTGAATATTTTGCCTCTATTTCTATTTCTTCATAGACGTCATCAGGCATAACAGATAATTCCGGCCACAATTTGTTAATTGTTTCACGTGAAACATCATCATACGACATGACGTTAAATGCTGTTCTCTTTGTTCCGTCACGTTTTGCCTTTATTCCTACACTGTCCAGATTATCGGGTGTGGTATAAAGAGCATTGCAAATGTTTTTATATTTATTGATTTGCTCATATTTAGCTTTAAATACAGTGTATCTTTTTTCTCCGACACAACCAATTTGATAACCCAATTCTGTCAAACGAGCATCAGCATTATCAGCTCTTAACAACAAGCGATATTCTGATCTGGATGTAAACATACGATATGGTTCATCAACCCCTTTGGTGATTAAATCGTCAACCATAACACCTATATATGCTTGACTTCTATCAATAACAAACTCTCTATCTTTTCCTTCAGCAAAAAGGGCTGCGTTTACACCGGCCAACAAACCTTGTGCTGCTGCTTCTTCGTAGCCGGTTGTCCCGTTTATTTGTCCGGCTAAATACAGACCTTTTATTTTTTTACAACCAAGATTATGGTTGAGTTCTTGAGGATCAACATAGTCATACTCTATTGCATAAGCATAGCGCAGGATTTCGACATCTTCCAATCCTTCCATCGTGTGAATGAATTGCTCTTGCACATCTGCCGGCAGAGAAGTAGATATACCGTTCGGGTAAACAACGTCTGTATCCAATCCCTCTGGTTCAAGAAAGATTTGGTGACTTGTTCTATCTGCAAATTTAACTAATTTATCTTCAATACTCGGACAATAACGTGGCCCGATACCTGTTATCAGACCTGAAAATAATGCGCATTTAGAAAAATTATCTCTTATTATTTTATGCGTTTGCTCGTTTGTATGGGTTACATAGCATTTAATTTGCGGATTGGTAATTTCTTTAGTTAAATAAGAAAAAGGAAGAGGCGGATTGTCACCTTCTTGAGTTTCGAGTTTTTCCCAATGGATTGTTTTACCGTTTAGGCGAGCAGGTGTCCCTGTTTTTAAGCGACCTACTTTTAACCCCATCTGCTTTAAATACGGTGTTATACCCGTACAGCTAACGTCTCCTATTCGACCACCAATACTTGTCTCATGTCCGACAAACATAATTCCGTTTAAGAAAGTTCCTGACGTTAATACAACAGCTTGAGCTTTAAATACAGTGTTATCTCCAAGAACAATTCCCGTTATCTTATCTTTTTCAAAAATAAGCCCCTCAACAGCACCTTCTATGATATCTAAATTTTCTTGTTGTTGCAGAGCTTCTAACATGTATTTTTTATAAAGTTTTCTATCTGCTTGAGCGCGCGGACCCCTGACAGCCGGTCCTTTAGATTGGTTCAACATTCTAAATTGGATTCCGGCCTTATCAATGACTCGCGCCATTAATCCGTCCAGCGCATCAATTTCACGCACTAAATGACCTTTACCCAACCCTCCGATTGCCGGATTACAAGACATTTCTCCAATCGTTGATATTTTGTGTGTTATCAAAGCCGTTTTTGCACCTGTTCGCGCTGCTGCCGCACAGGCTTCACATCCGGCGTGACCACCACCGACAACAATAACATCATACTCTTTTGTCATTTCTTTTACCTTATTATATTTTTATTATTTATAAACCCAAAAGATTAGCAAGCTATTAATACGCTCTCATTTAAACCAAAAAATCCGCTTATAAAAGCGGATTATTTAACAAGAAGCCTATGCTTGACAAGGTAATTAAATATATCTTCCTTTTCTCTGCAGTACATAATGTTTGGCAGATGAATAAAGATTGATACCAGAGTTTTTCCACTATCACAAAGTGCACCATGCTCAAACATATCGTTTCCGGGAAAATCTTCTTTCATTTGATAAAAAAGGGTCTCCATAGCGTGGCGTAGATCGTGGAGTGATGCTTCCTCATACGCATTACGAGCATGGCAATCGAGCAGCAGGTTTTCTGATTTATCAAAAAGTTCACAAACAATTTTGAACTTTTTTCCTACATCATCAAGATACCAGAGAACAGGGTAGCCAAAAAACTTTGTTACATCCGGTGTTTCGGACATCAACTCATCAAGAGTCAGGACCTGTATATGATTTTGAGTCATATAGTCCTCATACTTGTTTTTATTCATAAGCAATAAGTTTAATAGTTTAACAATAATGATTCTATAGTGCTTTTATAAAACAAATAACTCAAAAGTCAATAAAAATTACTTACCGATACAAAATGTTCCAAATATTTTATCAAGGATTTCATCTATTTCTATTTGTCCGGTAATTTTTCCCAATCCGCGGGAAGCTAAACGAATATCTTCTGCTGATAACTCTATTTCTTTATGCAGATTAAATTTTTCAAGGTTTTCTACTGTTTCTCTAAGAGCTTCGCGATAACGTTCTCTCGTAATCAATAAATTTGAATTTGTTGTGAATTTTGAAGATATTATCTCACTTATTTTATCTATTAGTTTATCTATTCCTTGTTTATATTTAGCTGAAATACATAAGCAATTTTGTTTTTCAAATTCTTTTATCTTTTCTGCCGGTAGCCTGTCACATTTATTAGCTACAAAAATCAATTTATTTGAAAAATTTTTTTCAATATTTTCAAATAATTGAACCGAGTCTTTTAAACTATCAAATAAACATATTATTAAATCTGCTTCTTCTATTTTTTGGTGGGCAATTTCTATACCTTTTTTTTCTATTGCATCTTCTACTTCACGGAGACCGGCCGTATCCGTAAACATAACCGGATATCCTTTCAAATCAAGATGAACATCTATAGCATCACGAGTTGTACCGGCAATATCAGAGACAATCACTGCTTCACGATTAACAATTGCATTCAGTAGACTTGATTTACCGGCATTCGGTGCACCAACAATAACTATCCTGAAACCCTCTCTTAATCTTTCTCCTATCTGATTATTTGAAAGGTGTTTTCTTATATCTTCAGAAAGTTTAAATACAGTGTTTTCGAGTTTAAATACATCGTTCTGAGGTATTTCTTCATCAGGAAAATCTATATATGCCTCTAAATATGATAAAACTTTTAATAATTCTTCCCTCCATCCGGAATAAAGATTTTTCAGATTACCTTCCATTTGGCGCATGGCATATTTTTGTTGTTCTCTAGTTTCAGAATCAATTAAATCTGCTAAACCTTCAGCCTGTGTTAAATCCATTTTGCCATTATAAAAGGCTCTTTTAGAAAATTCTCCAGCCTCAGCTAAACGAAAGTTTTCTATTTGAGATAAATTTTCTAGAACAAGTGCTATGACAGCTTTTGATCCGTGGATCTGTAATTCGACAATATCTTCACCCGTAAAAGAATAAGGAGCCTTAAAATAAAGCAGTAAACATTTATCTATTGTTTCACGTGTAACAATCGTTTTTAAGTCTACAAAATAAGCATAACGTGGTTTTATGGTTTCTTCATCCAATGAAGTCATTTGTTTAATAACTTGCTTGGCATTTTTACCAGAAATTCTGATAACCGCAACGCCTGATTTTCCATATACCGTTGATAAGGCATATATTGTTTTATTATCCATTTTTATCTCCATTAACCTTTATGTAGCAAAATACTCTAAAATAGTCAAATCAAAATAAAGGCTGTTTTTTTGACTCTGGGTGAATCTTTCACTTTTTATTAAGTGATTTATCATAAAATAATTAAAACGTTTGTATATGGGCTTCCTACGGACTCTATTTTTTTTAAACCGAAAGTTGTAAAAATGAAATATAAACTCGTTATATGGGATTTTGATGGTGTTATTGCCGACAGTGAAAAAGTATGGCTCAAAAACAGGCAAGAAAGCTTAAATAAAAAATTTGGGCTTAATTGGGATTTTCAGACCACAAATAAATATCTTGGCGGAATGAGCGATAAAACCAAACAACAAGTTTTAGAAAAAATGGGATATATAACAGATGATATTTTTTGGGATGAGCAAATTAAATTAGATATGGCGGCTATGCGTCAAAACGGGTTAGATGTTACTCCTTATGTTGAGAAACTCATCAAAAAACTTCCGAAGCAATGTATTGCTACAGGCGGTGTTATGACAAAAACAAAAGTTAAATTAGAAGTTATCGGTTTTTGGAATAAGTATTTTAATGAGCAAAATTTATTTACCGTTGATATGGTTAAACACGGCAAGCCTGAACCTGATTTATTTTTATATGCTGCTCAAAGAATGGGCGAAAAACCTGAAAATTGTATTATCATTGAAGATTCTATTGCCGGCATGACGGCAGCTCAAAAAGCAGGTATTGATGTGATTGCTTTTTTGGGATGTGAAATGTATCACAATGATGCATATCTGCAGCGCGTTAAAGAATTGGGTGTTAAAAATATCTGCTATACCATGCAAGAAGTTGAGAAAATTGTCCTTGATTAAAAAAACGCCGTTACATTAAAGTTGAACTGTCCCCCAAAGTTTGGACAGTAAAAAAAAGTCCCGAGGTAAGTTCATCAGGAGGTAGTTAACAAATGGCATCGGCATTGAGCCGGTGTCATTTTGTTTAAGTTCCACTGATAACGTTCATTATTATAATAATAGA
>JAFUXF010000037.1 GCA_017477185.1 Alphaproteobacteria bacterium
CATAATAAGACCACCGGAGGGAAGACATGGTATCTGCCGGCATATGGTGAGATGCAGCCTATGTTTAATTCGGCAGTTAACAGCAAATTAGGGGTTGTTGGATACACTTTTACGAGTAGTTGGTATTGGTCGTCTACCGAGTTCAGTACTGCCACTGCGTGGGCTTTCAATTTTTATGATACTTCCTACCAAGGCGCCCCCTATAAGACTGACGGTCTCAGCGTCAGGTGTGTTTTTCACTATTAGTAGTGTATGATACACAGATAAGTACTTGTGTCACATTTATAGAGTGGGATAGTCATGATGGGAAAGGGGAAAAGAGTTATTATGTCAAATATCTAACCTTCTTGTAATGATATTTGTAATTTTTGTTCTTTTTTTCTTTAATCTTGAGTAATAACCGGCGGTGTATTTATCCGCCGGTTTTTTTTAGACGTTGAACAAAAAGTTCATCATATCACCGTCTTGAACAACGTATTCTTTACCTTCCGAGCGCATTTTTCCGGCATCTTTACAGGCTTGTTCACTCCCGTATTTAACAAAGTCATCATACGAAATTGTTTCGGCTCTGATAAAACCGCGCTCAAAATCTGAGTGAATAATGCCGGCACAAACAGGGGCTTTGGAGCCTTTAATAAATGTCCATGCGCGAACTTCTTTCGGTCCGGCAGTGAAATACGTTTCTAAGCCAAGCAATTTATAGCCGGCTTTGATGATTTTTGATAAGCCTGATTCTTCTAAGCCTAAAGATTCCAAAAATTCTTTCTTTTCTTCTTCACTTTCAATTTGTGCAATTTCTGATTCAATGGCGGCTGAAATAATAACGGCACCGGCATTTTCTGCCTTTGCTTTTTGAAAAACAGCTTCAGAAAATTTGTTGCCGGTTGCGGCTGAAGATTCATCTACATTGCAAACATACAAAACAGGTTTTGAGGTAAGAAGTTGCAGCATCTTATATTCTTTGTAGGCTTCTTTATCTTTTTCATCAGGGGCGGCGACTCGTGCCGGTTTACCCTCACGCAAAGCCATCACAATCGGTTCCATAACGCGAGCTTTTAATTGCGCATCTTTGTCTGAGGCGGATGTTGCTTTTTTCTTTGCTTGGTCGTAACGTTTTTCAAGAGATTCCAAGTCAGCAATCATCAATTCGGTTTCAACAATCTCGGCATCTCTGATTGGGTCGACAGAGCCTTCGACGTGAGTGATATTCTCATCTTCAAAACAGCGCAGAACATGAATGATAGCATCTGTTTCACGGATGTTGGCCAAAAATTGGTTACCAAGACCTTCGCCTTTAGATGCTCCTTTGACAAGACCGGCAATATCAACAATCTCGAGTTGTGCCGGTGTGACTTTTTGCGGTTTTACCATATTTGCTAATGTATCTAAGCGTTTGTCAGGAACGGCGACACGACCGGTATTCGGCTCAATGGTACAGAACGGAAAGTTGGCAGCCTGTGCGGCAATAGTTTGTGTCAAGGCATTAAATAAAGTTGATTTGCCAACGTTAGGCAGACCGACAATACCACAATTAAAACCCATTTTAAGTTACTCCGATAGAATTTATAAGTTAGCGATTGAATAGCATTAATTATCCAAGAACTCAAGTATTATTTATTGATTTTCGGGAAAGAATCGGTTTGGCGCAGACATTCTCCGACCACCATGACGGCGGAGACTGCGACATTGATTGAACGAGCTTTTTCGTTCATCGGAATGAGCAGACGAGCGTCAGCAGTTTGGTGGACTTCTTCCGGTACGCCGGCTGATTCTCGTCCCATGAGAATAATGTCATTTTTTTCAAATTTAAAATCGGTATAAGGTTGGCTGGCATGTGTGGTTAATAAAACTATGCGACCATATTCTTCCGGATGTTCGGCACGATAAGTTAAAAAATGTTCCCATGATTTATGGCGACGGTAGGTAACAAGATTTAAGTAATCCATGCCGGCACGTTTGAGGTTATGCTCGGAAAAAACAAATCCGCAAGGTTCAATAATATCTAATTCGACATCAAGACAAGCTCCCAAGCGTAATAAAGTTCCTGTATTTTGTGGAATATCCGGTTGAAATAAAGCCAATCGCATTTTTGTTCTCCTTTATTCTTTGGGAGTGTTGTAATACCTGTTTGTGAAATAAGCAAGAAAAAACACCGACTCTCAAAAGAATCGGTGTTTTGAATTAGAATCGGCCTTTACGGTAGTAAATGTCAATAAGTTCTCTCAAAGTGCTTGCTCTTTCAAGAGTAGGTGCTGATGGATAAAAAATCACCTTGGTGTACATTTTTGCCGATAGGGCACGATACACCCTTTGACAACGAATGAAATAATGAGCATTTTCACTCAGGTGTTTGTTACCGGTGATATGCTTGGGTTTAAATTCCTCCAGCAAAGTACTCTCAAAAGTGTACTCCGGATGACCGGTTACATCGCGGATGATAGCCAGAGCCTTGTTGAAAAAGTCTTCTTTTTTCTGCAACTCGGCTTCGATTTTGGCCGCAAAATCATCAATCGTCACAAGACCGTTGATATTGCGGTAGCGCAAGTCCGGCCATTCTTCCTGCACCACTTTTTTGAAAACTTCTCGTTCAATGGCGGGGATTGCATACTGTGCCTTTTCTCGTTCATCGACACTGTCAAATGCAAAGATTGTCGGCACTTTTGCAACCTTTTCTTCAAAAAGGCTGACCATTTTTTTCTGTAGCTTCTTGTTCTTACACATAATGATATATTTAAGTTAATAATAGAATTTAAGTGTTGTTGTTATAACACTTAATTCTATTATTGTCAAACTTTTTGTCGAAAAAACTAATAATAAACTTTAAGTTGGAATACGTTTTCTAAAAAGAAAAGTGCGACAAAACTTAAGATACCGGCAATAATAGGGGTTGTTATCCAGCCTACAGCAATGCGACTCAAAATCCCCCACTTGATTTCTCGGCCGCCTTTAGCTAAGCCGACTCCGATAACCGCTCCGATCACCGCTTGAGAACAAGAAACAGGAACTAAGGGTAAGGAGGGGATATGCATATCCGTTAATATATCCTTTAAGCCCTGTGATGAAAAAATGAATAAAGTTAAACTTTGTGCTAAAACAATTATCCAAGCGACTTGCGGTGACATGGACATTAATCTTTTACCAACGGTTGCCATGGTTTTTTGAGAATAGGTAAAAATACCGATACTAATAGCAATGCTGCCGATGAGGAATAAAACCTGAGTACTGTTTAAGCAAAAGTTATGAACAGATATTCCCTTAAACGGATTGGCGTCAACAAATGCCCCCATAACGTTTGCAATATTGTTTGCACCTAAGGCATATGCGCCAAAAGCACCGGTTATGATTAGTCCCCAACGGGTAAATTGATCTAAGCGTAAAAGGTGAATACTCGAATGTTTAATGCTCCATTTAACCAAATAATAGAGCGCAACAGCGAATCCTCCTGAAATGAGCGGACAGAAAATCCAAGTGCTGACGATTTTACTTAAAACAGTGATGTCGGTTGGCTTACCACTATATAAATTCCACCCGATAATGGCTCCGACAATGGCTTGAGAAGTGGAAACAGTCAGACCTGATTTAACCATCCAATAAACTGTTAATGCAGCGGCAAATGCTGTCATAAAAGAACCTGCTATAGCGTTAACTGCGCCTAGTTCTCCCAATGTTTCACTAGCTCCTGCTCCGGCATAAACAGCACCTAGTGTAACAAATACGGAGGCAATAATGGCGGCAGTCCTGAATTTGACCATTTTGGTACCGACCGCCGTACCAAAAATGTTGGCAGCATCATTGGCTCCTAAGGACCACCCCAGAAATAAACCACTACTGATAAAAAATAAAAAGCCGTAATCCATTAAATATCTCTTTTAATCGTAAAAATTGACAATTCATCAATGCAATCCTCGGCAGTATCAGCTATGTCTGCAATTTCTTCAATTAAGGCACTGAGTTGTAATTTATTGGCTAGAGGTAAATCTGTATTAAAGATATCTTCTCTCATGCTGCCGGAAGTTAAGTCAGTTTCATGTTCAATAAAATAAACTTTTTGCGAATAATCACGAACAGTACTGATGTCTCGGAAAAATGCACGAGAGGCAATGGCCATATTTTCACAACAATCGGCAACTTGTTCACATAATTCCAATAATCTGAGATGATATTCTTGCGGAATATCCGGATGTTCAATATAGAATCGGTAGGCAACTTCATCAAACTTGTTGATAACTTTATCAATATTCTCAACCAAATTCAGGACATCCGCTCGGAGATCAGGAATGAGATTTTGGATATAGAGCTTGTTTTCTATATCTCGGCGCAACTTGTCTGCATCATGTTCAATTTTTTTGACTTGTTTATTCATTTTTTTATAAGTATCGCCACACCCTTCATTCAGGTATGTTTTGATGGCTTTTTTAAAAGTCATGGCGGCGTCAATAATTTTATCATGAAACTTATCTATTTTGAGTTCCAATTCTTTGGTTTGAGAAAAAAGAGATCCTTTTAAATGAAACATTTTTGCCTCGTGCAGAATAGTTTTTATCCTATTATAATTTAAGATTATGAAAAAAAAGTTTAGTTTTTTGTTCTTATTTGAAAATTTTATTTTAAATTCTACTTGTAAATAAGTTTTAGATTATATACATTATTGGTGTTATGAATTATATATATAAAAGGATTATAATATGAATAAAAGCTCTTTAATTGTTTCTATTGTCGCATTAGTTTTAGCTATTGCAGCATTAGTTTGTTGTCTTTTCGGTTGTGGTAAAGGTGATACAGCTGCTGTTGAAGCTGCGTTAAAAGCCAAACCGGAAATGGTTGTTGATGCTATTAAAGCTTATGAACAAAATATGAGAGATCGTGCCGCTGCAGAAGCTAAGAAGATGATTGAGGAAAATATTTCCGAACTTAATTCTGATGCCGATACACCGTTTGTTGGTCCTCAAGATGCAAAAGTAACTGTTGTTGAATTTTTTGATTATTCTTGCGGTTACTGTCACAGATTGTTCCCTGAGTTGAAGTCTGTTATTGAAGCCAATGCGGATGTTAAATTTGTCTTTAAGCCATTAACTTTCTTGGGTGATGTTTCTGTGGCTGCTGCTAAAGCCTCTTTAGCTGCTGCAAAACAAGGCAAATTTGCTGAAGTTCACAATGCGTTGTTTAGCTCAACAGATCGTTTAACACAAGAAAAAATCAGAGCTATCGCGCAGGAAAAAGGCTTGGATATGGATAAATTTGATGCAGATGTTAAATCTGAAGAAATTTCTCAATATTTGAGCAAAGTCAGCAATTTGGCTAATAAAATCCAAGTTAATGGTGTTCCTGTTTTATTTGTAAATGGTAATATTCTCCAGACTTTAGATGGTAAGGATATTCAAGCTGCTATTGACAGCAACAAATAAAAACTTATCTCGCGGATTGTTGTTTAAAACCTCTTTTACTTATGTGCTGTTTTATGTACTTTGTAAAAGAGGTTTTTTGTATAAAAAAGCAGGATAAATTTGTAAAAATCATTGTTGCCATTTATGGTACTCTTCAGTCATTTTTTCGATAGAAATATCTGTGTAACGTTGGGTCGTTGTGAGAGAAGCATGACCCAATAATTCTTGAATGGCGCGTAAATTAGTACCCTGAGATAATAAATGTGTGGCAAAAGAATGGCGTAATGCGTGAGGTGTAATTGTATCCGGCAGACCAAGAGATAGGCGAATTTTCTGCATTTGACGCTGCACAATTCGTGGTAATAAGCGTTCGCCTCGAGCTCCTAAAAATAGGGGGTCGCCAATGTGCATTTTGTAAGGGCATTGATGTAAATAAGCCTCTATTTGTTCTTTAACGATAGGTAGAATCGGAACGATTCTTTCTTTATTGCCTTTTCCTTTAATTTTAAGATAATTTTCTGCCGTGATGTCACCGATGTTTAAGTTCAGGGCTTCTGAAATACGCAGGCCACAGCCGTAAAGAAGTGTAAAAATGGCTGTGTCGCGTAACCCTTGCCATGGCTTTTTGCTGAAATTTTTAGCTTCATCTAAAAAATTAAAAGTGTCTTCAACATCTAATGCTCGCGGTAAAATTTTAGGCTGTTTGGGCGATGAAATCGCGGACAGAGCGGTGTTTTGAATATAATTATTTTTATTCAGCCATTTGAAAAAATTTTTCAGTGCGGATAGCTCTCGTGCAATGCTGCTTTTTTCGAGATGTTGCTGCGTACGTTTGGTTAAAAAAAAGCGAAATGTTCGTATATCGGCTTGTTCAAAATCTGTGATCGTCAGCAGAGTTTTTTTTTGTTCGGAAAAAATTTTTATAAATTCGAATAAGTCGCGTGTGTAGGAGGCCGTTGTATGTTCAGAATAGCGTTTGATATTGAGTAACCAATCTTGCCATCGGCAAATGAGTTCTTGAAGTTGTGAGTCTATTAAATGTTGGTTATGTTTTTTCATTGTTTTAGTGATCGCGGTTTAAGATAAATTGAGCTAACGCTTTTAATGTTTCTGCTTGATTGCCAAAGATTTCCAGTGCTTGTTGTGCTTGTTTAATTAAATCTGTCGCAACGGTTTTGGCTTTTTCTAGCCCATATAGACTGACAAAAGTGATTTTGCCTTGATTTTGGTCTTTACCTAAGGTTTTTCCCATTAATGTTTGATCGCCGATAACATCTAAAATATCATCCGTAATTTGGAATGCAATCCCAATACCGCGAGAGTATTGCTGCAAGGCAAGGCGTTGCTGAGATGAGGCCTGTCCGAGAATCGCTCCGGCAAGACAAGCAAAACTGATGAGTTGTCCGGTTTTCATCTCTTCAATATGTTTGATTAATGTTTCAGGTTCCAAGGTTGCTTTATTTTTTTCTGCCAGCAAATCTAACATTTGACCGGCAACCATTCCCTCATATGCACCTGCTCCTTTTGCTAATGCAGAAATAAGTTCGGTGCGAATTGTCGCATTGGGATGTGTTCTTTCTTGAGATAATAACTCAAAGGCATAGGTCAATAATCCGTCACCGGCAAGAATCGCCGTAGCTTCATCAAAGGCTTTATGGCAAGTCGGTTTACCGCGGCGTAAGTCATCATTATCCATTGCCGGTAAGTCGTCATGAATGAGTGAATAGCTGTGTAAACATTCCAGAGCCACAGCGGTATTTATGGATTGTTCAAATGAGATACCGAATAGTTTTGCTGTATGATAAACTAAAAAAGGACGTAAGCGTTTACCTCCATTCATAATTGAATATGACATAGCCTCAATGACCCGTCGCTCCTGCCCTTGAGAAAAGGTAAAATAAGAGGGTAAAGTTTGATTAAAGCGTTCGGAATATTCTTTTAAGGTAGTTGAGATATCCATGATTATTCTTCTATTTTATCAAGAGGAGAGACGGATAAAGTTCCATTGGCAGCCACTTCTATTTTTTCAATTTTTAATTGTGCATCTTTGAGTTTTTGTTCGCAAAAATTTTTAAGTGTTACGGCTTTAGTATATGCAGCAACGGCGTCATCTAATTTGATACGTCCGGCTTCTAATTCGCGTACAATGTTTTCGAGTTGCAAGAGGGCTTCTTCAAAAGATAATTGTTCTTCTTGGTTTGGCATGATTTTCTCCTTTGTTTGGTACTATAACGGTTTAGGTGTTGTTTGGCAATCTTATTCTTAAATGATGTGATTAAAACTTATTATTATCCTTGTTACATCTGGGGAACGATAAAAAATTGCTTATATGAGCAATATTGAAGTTAGGAGATAAATATGGAAAATTCAGCTATAGAAACGGGATCTAAAATTCTTAAAGCAATGGGAAATAAGAAACGTTTACAAATTTTATACGCTTTATGGAAAAATGAAAAAAATGTCGGAGAGCTTGAGGATGTTGTCGGTCTCAGTCAATCTGCGTTGTCTCAACATTTGGCGGTATTACGGCAATCAGGCGTTGTTAAAACCAGACGTCAAGCGCAAACAATTTATTATTCAATTAAAAATGCTGTTGTGTTGAATATTTTGGGCATTTTAGATAAATATTATAATCAGCATTACAAATGAGGATTATCAATCCGAATATCAATTTTGCGGTGTTGGTTATCATATCCGATATGAAGTCTTCCTTCTCTCAAGGCTAATGCCTTGTTGCCGAATAATTCTTTGCGCCAACCCTTAAGAATCGGATTGTCCTTATCAATAAATCCGGAAAAATTTTTGAGATCATCATCTGAAGCAATCAATTTGGCGACAACACCGCTTTCTTGAGCTGTGATTTTGAGAAGTAATTTTAAGAGTTCATATAAGGCAGCACTTGTGTGTGATAGCGGTATTTCGGGTGGTAGTTTAACATATTGCTTTTCAGGTATCTTAGTACAAGCGAGAATAACATCAATAATCTCTCTTCCGAGTTTGCCGTTGATAATGTCTTTATGGATATTACGAATTTTATCAAAATCTTCAATACAAGTCGGGCAAACTGCTGCAATATTTAAGAGACAATCGTCTTTAATCAGGCTTTGTCTTGGTGTGTTTTTCTTTTGAGCGCGTAGTTCTCGCCAAGCACACAGTTCTCTTAATACTGTTAAATAGTGCGGATTATGTGAGCGGTGGCGCAATTTTTGCCACATTTGGTATGGGTCATTTTGATATGTTTGAGGCGATGCTAAAATTGTAGTTTCTTCATCAAGCCAATGTAAGCGACCACTTTGTTTGAGGTATTGGCAGAAATATTTGTAAATATTAACCAAATATGTTGTGTCAGATAAAGCGTATTCTAATTGTGTTTCACTAAGTGGACGACAGCTCCAATCGGAAAGACGGGAACTTTTATCCAATGTTATACCGCAAATTTTGTTGACCAGCGTTTCATAACTGACGGCTTCTCCAAAACCACAGACCATGGCGGCAATTTGTGTGTCAAATAAAGGGGTCGGAATAAATCCGCCTAAGTGATATAAGATTTCAATATCTTGCCGTCCGGAGTGGAATACTTTAGTTTGGTTTTGATTTTTAAGAAGTTCAAAAAAACAATCCAATTCTAAATTTTCCGATAAGGGGTCAATAATGGCAGATGTCTGAGAGTTAGCAACCTGTATGAGACAGAGTTTGGCGTAATATGTTTTTTCTCTCAAGAATTCTAAATCTATGGTTAAAAAATCCTCTTGTGCTAAATCTTGGCATAGAGTCGCCAGTTCTTCATTGTTTTTTATAATGCGCATTTTTGTCCCTTTAATCCTATGAATTTTCTTATTATTTCAGCATTTGTTTAAGATTTAGTGAAAATTTGCGCAAAATAAGGCTTGCTTTTCTACAAAAAAGGGATATAAAGGAGGGCATGCAATATATTACGTAAAAATTATTAAGAGAGTTTTGGGAGAAATCCCATTGAGATATTATTATTAACTAAAAAAATAAAAAATTATGGCTAAGAAAAAGTACAATGGACATGCAAAGACATTTATCTTTGCTCCCGAGAGTGCAATTTTGCGTCATTTGTGGGGAATCCACAATAATGTACGCACAGCGAAGTACATCGTTCCTGGCAATGCTTACAGTCCGGCTAATCAAAGCACGTCGTACCTGCGTGTGAGAGTTCGCTCTCATTCAGACGCAGTCGTGGATTATGCAAAGCAGTATGCTTCTACACTCGGGCCGATTGTTATGTATAAGGTTGGTCCCGGAGCTGGCAAGAAGACTGTTGCTACCATCCGCGTGGAAGGTGAGGGGCGGTTCAGTGAGATTGTCGATACTGCCTGCAGAGTTTGCCATGAAGTCTATGAAGCATCTAAGTCTGCCCATGAGGCTGATTCGGCGAAACCGGTTTTAACTTTGACGTGTCGCGTTTCTGACATTCTGGCGCGTGATGAGACCCCATGGGTTGAGATCTTCGCAGTGGAGAAGCACGCTGTGCCGGTCGAGGTTTGGAAGGAGGCTGTCAAGGAACTGGCAGAAGCTGTCGGTTCGGAGGCTGTGTTCTATCCGGCTTCGATTAAGGAGTTCGAGTAGTATTCTACAAAAAAAGGTTTGTTCGAAAGAACAGACCTTTTTTTGTGCCCTGCAAAAGAATAGTCCTTGCAATTCTTATGATTTGATTCTAAAACAATGTAAACTTTAATAATCTAGATAAAGAGGTTTTTTATGACTCAGTACAGAACGCATACCTGCGGAGAACTAAGATTAGAAAATGAAGGTCAGACGGTTAAATTGGCCGGTTGGATACATCGTAAACGTAATTTGGGTAATTTATGTTTTATCGATTTGCGTGATCATTACGGAATTACCCAATGTGTCTTGGACAGTTCGTCTGATTTGTTTGAGAAAATTAAAGATATTCGTGTTGAGAGTGTTATCGGCGTAACCGGAAAAGTTTTGAAGCGTGAGAGCATTAATCCGAATATGCCGACAGGAGATATTGAAATTGCGGTGGAGGCAATTGAAATTCATTCAACTGCTGAGGTTTTACCTTTTCAAGTTGCTATGGAAGATGATGCGCCGGAAGAAATTCGTTTGAAATATCGTTTTTTGGATTTGCGCAAAGAGAGAATCCATAAAAATATTTTATTGCGTTCTGCAGTTATCGCAGAGATGCGTAAATTGATGATGGAACAAGGCTTTAATGAGTATCAAACACCGATTTTAACGGCTTCTTCTCCTGAGGGAGCTCGCGATTTTTTGGTTCCATCTCGTTTGAATCCTGGAAAATTTTACGCTTTACCACAATCTCCGCAACAATTTAAGCAGTTAATTATGGTTTCCGGCTTTGATAAGTATTTTCAGATTGCTCCATGCTTTCGTGACGAAGATCCGCGTGCTGATCGTAGTCCTGGGGAATTCTATCAGCTTGATATGGAGATGTCTTTTGCAACACAAGAAGATGTTATGAAAGTTATTGAACATACCATGGGGGGAGTCTTTAATAAATTTGCAAATGGCAGACCGGTTGATCAGGCTCCTTTTATCCATATTCCGTTTCGTGAGGCGATGGTTAAATATGGTTCAGACAAGCCGGATTTGCGTAATCCGTTGATTATTCAAGAGGCAACATCATTGTTTGGAAATTCCGGTTTTGGGGTTTATGACGGATTAGTTAAAGAAGGTTCTCAAGTTCGGGCAATTGTTTTGAAAGGACAAGCTGAGAAGCCACGTTCGTTCTTTGATAAGTTAGATGGTTTTGCTAAAGAAAACGGTATGGGTGGTATAGCTTATATTGCCTTTGCGCAGGCTGGAGCCAAAGGAATCGCCAAATTATTAAGCGCTGAAAAGTTAGAAGAAGTTAAGGCAACTTTAGGTATGGCAGAAGGTGATGCTGTTCTGTTTATGATTGGTAAAGGTGTTAAATTTGATAAATTTACCGGTCGTGTTCGTTTGAGAGTTGGGGAAGAACTTGATTTAGTTGAGAAGAATTGTTTCCGTTTTTGTTGGGTTGTTGATTTTCCTTTTTATGAGGAAAATGAGGAAACCGGCGCAGTTGAATTCTCACACAATCCATTCTCTATGCCACAAGGTGGAATGGATGCTTTACTGAATAAAAATCCGTTGGATATTTATGCGTATCAATTCGATTTAGTTTGTAACGGTGTTGAGTTGGCGTCCGGCGCAGTTCGTAATCATCAACCTGAAATTATGTATAAAGCTTTTGAAATTGCCGGCTATGATCACAGTGTGGTTGATAATCAATTTGGTGGTATGATTAACGCGTTTAAATATGGGGCGCCGCCGCACGCAGGGTGTGCTCCTGGAGTTGATAGAACAATTATGTTGCTTGGCGATGAAGAAATTATTCGCGATGTCATTATGTTTCCATTAAATGGTAAAGCGCAAGATTTACTCATGCAGGCACCGAATACGGTGACACAAACTCAGCTTGATGAATTGCATATTCAGATAGTGAAAGATAAAGAAAAATAACAAAAAGGCTCTCGTTATCGAGAGCTTTTTTGTGTGACAGAATTTAACCATTGTTCAACGTAAGGGTAGCGGAAATTCAGGAGATCTAACCAATTCTGATATTCCAGAGATCCTTTTTTCTTTCCAATTATGCAAAATAGAATCTTTCTGATGTTGGGCGGACAATCAAAAGCGTTGTAGAAGTGCTCGAAAAAAACGATTTGATTGATCATCGCATTTGCAAATTCAATACCAGTCTTCTTGTTTGAACTCTTGTCTATCAATTGAAAACAAGGATGAGCCCTGATAGTTTGGAGATATTCCAAGTCTTTTTCAGTTATTGTCAGTTGGCTGTAATTAGTCCAATACCAAAAAGGAGTTCCAATTTGTTGCATGATTTTTTTATCATAAATATCTAGTTTCATAAAAATATGGTGTTAATTAATAATTGTAAAAATAGGATAGAAATTGATGTGATTATATAAATATATAAAGTTTTGTCAATGCTGATAGAAATAATAAAAAAGCTCTCGTTATCGAGAGCTTTTTTTTGTGACAGATTCGATCCACTTCTTAACGTAAAAGTATCTGAAATTAAGAAGATTTAATAAGTTGTGCTCTTCAAGAGTTCCTCTTTCTGATCCAATCATGGCGAATAAGATATCTTTTACACCTTTTGGGCAGGTAGAATCATTATAGAAATGTTCGTAAAAAACAATTTCGTTAATTCGGGCGTTTGCCCAATCAATGACGGGATATAATGTTTGATATCCTTCAAGGATTATGGAAAAACAAGGATGCTTTTTGATGATGTCAAGGTATTTTAAGTCTTGATCTGTTATTTTGAATTGTCCGTAATTTGCCCAGTAGCAAAAAGGGTATCCTAATTGTTCCATAATTTTTTCGTCTGTAATATTAAGTTCCATAAAATAAAGTGTTAATAATCACATTAAAAATATATTGTATCGGCTGGCTTTATATTATATAAAAATTGTTTTGTAAAGCTAAAAAAGTTTTGACATTTATGCAGAAGTGTGTTTTATACAAGACAGTTTATTGCTTCATCGTCTAACGGTAGGACACGACACTCTGGATGTTGGTATCTTGGTTCGAATCCAGGTGAAGCAGCCATAAAAAAGCCACTCAAAAGAGTGGTTTTTTTATGGGTGTTTTACCTTAGGATGCGAACCAACTCGGAATCGAAGTGTCCGCCCGAGGAATGGGCGGACGATGAGATCATTGAGGCTTGGAAAGCCGAAATAATCCGGGTGAAGCGGTTTTGTGATAATAGACCTCTTTTCTTTCTTGTTAAAATAGAAATCAAACAAATCCAACGAGTCATTTTCCTGATTAATTTATTATATCATATTTCCTGCAATGCTGGGAGTCTAAATTGATACATGCCAATAGCTCCAACACCCTGTTTATCATCATAATGTTTTGTATAATTAGAGGATGATTCCTTAAATCCTAATAAATCAAAAAAATCCTGCGATAAAAATTTTTCAGAAGGATTTTCTTTTCTTACCAAAACATACTCCGCATCGCTTGCTGTATTTGTTTTATCATTTTCGGCATATTGAGGGAGACCGGAGAGGTCAACTTTCGCTGTTATTCCTAGTTTCTCAACTTTTTGAGGTTTATAGGGCTCAGCTTTGGCACCGGCAGTTGTAGTCTTTTTCCTAAGATGACTAATGTTTTTATTGTATTTTAACAAACCTATGTTATCTTAACTCAAGGGGTAATAATGAAAAAGCTTGTTTGGGTTTTAGTATTTTGTTTAATGTTTAGCATAAATGCGAAGGCAGATGATGTTACTTTTTTACATCCTATTTTTTACCAACAGCTATCCGGAAAAAATGGAGACTATTTTTATGTATTGAAACCAAATAGAATGTATTATGAAAATTCAAAAACCGGAGTTATAATTTCTATTAAGTGCAGTTTGCAAGAGAATCAAGAATATTATATAAAAATGCTTTGTAATGATTGTGATAATTCAGAGTGTTTATCTCATTCTTCAAAAATTCATACATTTTCTTTATCTAAAAACCAAATGGCTGACAATAACTATATTGTCAGCCATAAAGTATTTGATAAAAATGGTTCTTCGGAATATCAGGAAATGCTTACCAATGATGGTTTAATAACCATTCCTCCATATCAATAAGAATTCCAGAAACTTTTCGGAATAAGAGTAAATTGCTTTTTAGTCCATTTATCACGGTCTTCCATGTTGCGCATCATTTTCTCTTGAAATAGTTTTGCATTTCTTTCGTTTAATGCTTGTGGTAGTCCGGGTTGATTATAAAAGCTACCTTTGTTATAATAAAAATCTAGTACAATAAGTTTCAATGGAACAGGATATGTATCAAAATCTTCTCTTTTGGATTTTGCTCTTTTTAAATCTTCTTGTAAATGTTTTATCATTTTATGTATCATATATTCTTTAGATACTCTTAAAGGAGAATCATTTATAAAAGATTCTGCAAGTCTGTTGTGGTATATATATTTTCCTCTCTTATCTTTTGCAAATCTTTTATATACAAACATATTATAAGCGGCATCCACTTCATTTTTTGTAGCTAATCTATTGCCAATCATCCATGGAACACTTTTAAAAGCTTTTTCATCATCCAATAACGCCCCAATACCAGAAGTAATATGACCAAATTTATCAAGATATATATAATTTTTCATTTTTTCGGTTTCTAATAAATTATTTGCCATAAGTTCTAATAACTCTTTGTCATTTATATCTGCTTTTGAAAATGTAGCATCACTTTTTATTCCTGATTTATCATTTTCAGCGTATTGCGGGAGACCGGAGAGGTCAACTTTCGCTGTTATTCCTAGTTTCTCAACTTTTTGAGGCTTATAGGGCTCAGCCCAACAACGACAGTTGTAGTCTTCTCCAGGATTGCCTCCCTCGGGTGGAATATGTTTGTTAAATATTTTTCCTTCTCTTTCAGCATGTTTACCGCGGACCTTATCATCTTGTCTTGTCCGCCAAATATAATAATCATTCGGGTTTTTAGCCATATCATCGGCTAAAATGCCGTTTATTTGCGGATTAATGGCATTTTCATCCGCCACATCAATCTGTTTCATACTTCCAACGGTGCTTGCCCCGCGTGGGTCCAAATAATACCAATCACTTTGTCCTTGCTTCTTATAGCTTCGTTTGAGCGGTTGAAATCCA
>JAFUXF010000038.1 GCA_017477185.1 Alphaproteobacteria bacterium
AACCTGTAAACCCCTTCCGAGCTGCGCAAGTTTGGGATATACGCAAACTTCTTGCCCGTCAAATCGTGCGGCTTTAAAATGTCCTTTTGATACCGCGAAAGTCTATTGTGCCGCCAGTGCAACTTCTGACTGCAAAGTCGGCAGTATTTATTATTCTGATGACACATGTAGCGACACTCGTATTAACTCTAAAACGCCAATTGGTGTGGTGTTTGACGCGGCTAATAGACTGGTGGTGGCGTTAGATGAATATTGGGCCTTTTGGGGAGTACATGGTACAGATACACCATTAACAAACTATACTGATTCTGTCTCGGTAAAAACAGATGTAAATGGCAAGAGTAATACAGATACTCTGGTCTCATTAGGAACCCAATATGAAGCAGCCAACTATTGCCATAATAAGACCACCGGAGGGAAGACATGGTATCTGCCGGCATATAGTGAGATGCTGCCTATGTTTAATTCAGTTGTTAATAGCACATTAGCGGTTGTTGGAACAGGTTTTAGTAACAACTACTATTGGTCGTCTACCGAGTCCCAATCTAGCAGTGCGTGGGCTTTCAATTTTTGGGGTGATTACGGCACCTTCGACAGTAAGAGTCTTGCTTATTACTTCAGGTGTGTTTTCAAATATTAATAGAAAGAACAACAACCGGCGGTGGAATTATCCGCCGGTTTTTTTTAATTTTTTTCCGAGTCGTTTGTTAAGAATTTTATAACCAATCAAGGTCTATAGTTATACCATTGGATGAAAAAACCTTAGAACAATGGTTAGTATTATGAGTAAAGTAAAGACCCTTAATATCCTGAATACTATTATCAATGATGACTGTATTAAAGTCATGAATGAAATGGAAGAAGGCTCGGTAGACCTGATTTTTGCCGACCCGCCGTATAATCTTCAGCTCGGTGATGCTTTAACCCGTCCGGATAACTCTGATGTCAGTGGGGTTTATGAAGAGTGGGATAATTTTGAGAGTATAGCTGCGTATGATGACTATACACGCCAGTGGATGACGGCAGCTCGCCGTGTGCTCAAGGATGATGGAGCAATTTGGGTTATTGGCTCATATCATAACATTTTCAGAGTAGGATATATCCTACAAGATTTAGGATTCTGGATTTTAAATGACATTATTTGGAATAAAACAAATCCTATGCCTAATTTTAAGGGAACACGTTTTACCAATGCGCATGAGACACTGATTTGGGCGGCCAAAAATCAAAAATCAAAATATACGTTTAACTATGAGGCTATGAAAGCCCTTAATGATGATATTCAAATGCGTAGCGATTGGCAATTGGCATTGTGTACCGGTAAGGAGCGTCTCAAAGGTAAAGACGGTAACAAACTTCATCCGACCCAAAAGCCGGAAAGTCTGTTATATCGCGTAATCATGTCATCTTCTAATGTCGGAGATGTCGTGCTTGATCCGTTTTTTGGAACCGGAACAACCGGTGCTGTCGCCAAAAAATTAGGCCGTCATTTTATCGGTATCGAAAAAGATGCGACTTATGTCGAGGGAGCTCAGAAACGCATTGATGATGTTGTTCCTGTTGAGAATCAGGTGTGTCTGGAGTATACCTGTAAAAAGCGTCAGCCGCGTATTCCGTTTGGGGCAGTTATTGAGCGAGGTCTGCTATCCCCGGGCGATATACTCTATGATGCAAACAAAAAACATTGTGCCGCAATTCGTTCTGATGGAACATTGAAAAGCGAGACCATGGAAGGCTCGATTCATCAGGTTGGTGCGGCGGCGCAAAATGCCAGTGCGTGCAATGGTTGGGTCTATTGGTATTATGAAGATAAAAAGCGCGGTCTTGTTTCAATCGATGAACTTCGTAAAACTGTCAGAGAAGAACTTTATCCGGATATGGCTTAATTTCCCTATGGAAAAATAAAATATGTGGCAGTTATCTTAGTCGTAGCCGTTTATCCAATTTATTAAAGTATGCAGTTGGCCATTATTTAAATAGCATTTTACATACTTATCTGAGTTAGTAAATTCAACAGTTGTTATCATAAAAAGTTTATAAAAAGAAATTTGAGAAGGATTATCTATAATTAAACACCTTTTTCTAAATTTAACAATAAGAGCTTTTTTATAAAAATAAAGTTTTGCATGAAATCCTCGAAAAACAAACCCTCCTATAGCACAAATCCAACACTTCGAAATAAAATCTGGGGTCCCGTATGTATTTAAAACTTGATCAATCTGAAACGGCATATTTCGGGCAAAGCATTTTTTTATACTTCGAAAAATCAAAAAAGCCATAACTGCGAAAAAAATTATGAAAATAGGAACTGCCGTGGAAATTGAAAATTCTTCCCCTCGGTAAAAAGGAAGAATGACGCCAAAGAGCAACGTAAGGCAGACAATAAAAACAAATATATACCACATTAAAAGAGAACGAGGATTCACAAATTTAATTTCAGAATAACTTCTTTTAACAGTTTGCTTAAAATAATTTAGTAGACCTTGTTTTTGCATAAGACACTACCTCCGCTAAATATGATACTACAGCAGAATATTAAAAAAACATTTAAACTGTTCAGAGATATCAGAGAAGAACTTTATCCTGATTTAGCTTAAGCCTTGAGAAGACGTAAGCCGACTGTTCCAATCAAAATCATCAGAATAAAAATAATTTTAAGAGCTGAAAAGTTTTCGTGGAAATAAAAATAGCCGATAAGCGTCATAATAACAATGCCGCAAGCACTACCAACCGCGTAACTGATACTGATATCAATGGTTCGCAACGCTAAAGAACCGAAATAAAAAGAAAGTAAGTGGGCAATAATTGTTCCGATGGAAGGCCATAGTACTGTAAAACCATCTGCAAATTTTAGAAGGACAACGCCGATTGTCTCAAAAATAATGCATAGTGATAAATAAATCCATCCCATTTTCAGTTCCTCATTTAAAAGATGATACCTCATAGATAGAGCATTTTTTCTTTCTTGACAATTCCTATTTTTATGTTACTCTATAATTGTCCTTGGTGCTTGCAGGGCTTATAAGCAGAGGACGAATATAAACTGAGCCGGTTTGATAAGATTGATGATAGATTTTCTATTTTTTGGTTTTGTTGGCGGCTCCTATGATAAAGGAGTTTTTTTTATGTCTGATTTTAAATACAAACACGGATTAGTCGTTATGCGGGCGCAACCGTTTCACATCGGTCATCAAAAATTAGTCGACCGGATGTTAACGGAATGTGAGCGTGTCACAGTAATCCTTGGATCAATTCAAGAACAAGGCACGGACAGAAATCCACTGAATTACACCACTCGTAAAAAGATGATTCAAAATATTTACCGTGATAAACTGGAATATGAACGCTTAAAAATCATCGGGCTGTTTGATATCAATAATCCGGCAGAGTGGGGCAAATTTGTGCTAGATTTTATAAAAGAGAGTTTTCCCGATTTACCGACACCGGACGTTTATTATGCCGGCTCTTCCTATGATGCACATTGGTTCAAGGCGTGTGTTCCGCATATTGAATTGGTTGATCGAACAGATCAGAATTTTCCGTTTGTCAGCGGAACGATGGTCAGAGATATGATCAGATACGGCGATATTCGTTGGAAGAATTTTATTAATCCAACCAACCACCATATTATTGAAGAACACTTTAATAAAAAGAAAGGAATTATCTAATCCCTTTTTCTTATCCTCGTTTCGCTTTTTTTCTTGACAAGATATGCCTGAATTCTCTTTAATAATTGGCAGATATAAATAGAAAAATTGAGGAGCATATTTTATGGCAACATTAAAAACTTCAGTTTTAGGTATAGATTTTGAAAATCCGTTTTTATTGGCCTCAGCCCCTCCGACTGCTAAAATTGAGGGGATTGATAAAGCGTTTTCGCTTGGTTGGGGCGGTGCTGTCTTAAAAACCATTACGCCCGATGATTTAGAAATGATAGAGGCTTCAACAAGATATGCCTCTTGGCGTTTCGGAGCAAAAGTTTGTGGTTTCGAAAATATCGAATTGCTGAGCCATTTAACAATTCAGGAATGGTTGGATGGAATCAAATACCTCAAACAAAAGCACCCGACCAAGGTGCAAATTGCCAGTATTATGGCCCCTGTTGTCAAAGAAGAATGGCAAAAAATGGTTAAAACGTTTAACCATTCAGGAGCAGACGCGTTTGAATTAAATTTTTCTTGCCCACACGGTATGCCTGAAAAAGGAATAGGGATGGCTATCGGCACAAACGCCGAAATTTCTGCCGAGATTACTAAATGGGTCAAAGAAGTTGCTGAGCTCCCAGTGTTCGTAAAATTGTCGCCGAATGTAACCAATATCGTTGAAATTGCTAAAGCTGTGGAAAAAGCCGGTGCTGACGGATTGGCTGCAATCAACACGGTGCAATCCCTGATGGGTGTTGATTTAGATACATTTGAACCGCTTCCGAGAGTTAACGGAAAATCTACTTATGGCGGTTATTCTGGTATGGCTGTCAAGCCGATTGGGTTGCGTTGTGTCGCTCAACTTCGTCAACACTCCAAATTGCCGATTTTAGGTATGGGGGGAATTTCAACATGGTCAGATGCCGCAGAATATATGACGGTCGGTGCCGATGTCGTTCAAGTGTGTACGGAAGTTATGGTTAACGGTTATGGCGTGATTAAAGGTATGATCAAAGGCTTAGAAGATTATTTAGAACGTAAAGGTTTTAACTCTCCGGCAGAGTTAAGAGATAAAGCTATTACCAATCTGACCGCGCACGAAAAATTAAACAAATCACAACAGGTTTATCCGCAGATTGATGAACAAAAATGCGTCCGTTGCGAGAAATGTGTGACTATTTGTGATGAGAGCGAATACAGCGCATTGTCGCTGGCGAATGGAAAGATTGAAGTGAATAGGGACAAATGCGTTGGGTGTTCACTATGCACTCATGTTTGCCCGATATCCGCTATCAGCATGGGAAAATAAAAAAAGGTTATTTTTCATAATAAACCGCAAATATCTTAATAGGAACAGCAAATGTCTGAGTTCAAGTATAAGCATGGCTTGTGTGTAATGCGTGCGCAACCTTTCCATATCGGACATCAAAAACTGATTGATAAAATGCTGTCTGAATGTAAGTGTGTGACGATTGTTCTAGGTTCAATTCAAGAAGCAGGAACAGAACACAATCCGTTTGATTATGAAACAAGAAAAACTATGATTACAAATGTGTATGAAAAATCTGAGGCATTTCAGCGTTTGCACATTTGCGGTTTGGCGGATATTAACAGACCGAATGAATGGGGCAAATATGTTTTGCAATGCGTAAAAGATAAATATCATACAGAAGACACGCCGGATGTTTATTATGCCGGTTCGATAGCAGATGCATTGTGCTTTAAGTTCTGCTGTAAATGTGTAGAAATTGTTGATCGAAATGATCCGTCGTCTCCTTTGGTCAGTGGCACGATGCTCAGAGAAATGATGAGATTTAACGATGCACGATGGAAAAATTTTGTACCTGTAGAAAATAACAATCTTATAGAAAAATATTTCAAGAAAAAAGCTAAATAGTCACACAGAAATTATTTTTAGTTTTTTCATGTTGATTAAATGGTAGCAAACGTTGCGTCAGTTATAAATCTTGTTATGATAGCACTATTATTTAATTATAAAGGATTTATCATCATGGAACAAAGAGAAATTAAAATAGGAAATTTCAAAATCGGCAATAAGTTACCTTTGGCATTGATTGCCGGACCTTGTCAAATAGAAAGTCACCAGCACGCTGTAGATTTGGCCGGTAAAATGGTAGAATTGACTAAAAAATTAGGGATTAATTATATCTTCAAAGCCTCTTTTGATAAAGCTAACCGGACATCTATTAACGGAGCGCGTGGCGTCGGTTTGGAAGAGGGAATGAAAACTTTTGCGGATATCAGAAAACTCTATGGATGCCCGATTATTACTGATGTCCATGAACGGGAGCAATGCCCGATTGTTGCACAATATGTTGATATTTTACAAATTCCGGCTTTTTTGTGTCGCCAAACAGATTTAGTTGTTGCTGCCGCTCAAACCGGAAAAGTCGTTAATATCAAAAAAGGGCAGTTTCTAGCACCTTGGGATGTTAAAAATTTGGTCAAAAAAGCTGAAGATTCCGGAAACAGCAATGTTTGCTTAACCGAGCGCGGGACAAGTTTTGGGTACAATACCTTGGTAACGGATATGCGTTCTTTTCCGCAAATGGCAAAAGATACCGGCTGTCCTGTTATTTTTGATGCCACTCATTCCGTGCAGCAACCGGGAGGTTTAGGCGGATGTTCCGGAGGACAGCGCGAGTTTGCACCTGTTTTAGCTCGAGCAGCAGTAGCTGTCGGCGTAGCCGCCGTATTTATGGAAACGCATGAAAATCCGGATAAAGCCTTATCGGATGGACCGAATACAATTGCCTTCAAAGATATGGAAAAGGTTATTTCTGATTTGATGGCATTTGATGCTGTTAATAAATCGCGCATTCATGATTATTAGTGACGAAGGGTACATTATCAATCTTCGTCGTCATGGCGAGAAATCTCTGATACTTACCATACTGAGCAAAGAACATGGTAAGGTTGTCGGGTATGTCAAAAATTGTTTAACCCCCAAAAAATTAGGAATCTACCAACAAGGAAATTTGGTAAAATTTGAGGCGTATGCCCGTCTGGAAGAAAATATGTGGAGCCTCCGTATTGAATTATCACGGGCCTATGCCGCAAATTTTTTGGCAAATCCGCGTAAACTTGCAACCCTGACATCTTTTTGTGTTTTGTGCTGTGAGACGATGCCTGAGGGACAGAGTTTAGAAGAATTTTATGAGTGTGCAGATAATTTTTTTAAACAAATAAATGAAGATAATTGGCTGACATATTATTGCCACTTTGAATTTTACCTGCTGGCGTTTTTGGGAATATCTCTTGATTTGGAAAAATGCTCGGTTACCGGAAGTTATGATAATCTGCGGTATGTTTCTCCTAAAACCGGAAAAGCTGTTTGTGCAGAAATCGGACGTCCATATCACAATCGCTTATATGCATATCCACGCTTTATTATCGAAAACATCACACATCCTACAACGCAGGAAATTAAAGATTTACTAATCATGACCGAATTTTTCCTCCACAAAAACTTTTTTAGAACTCATTACTTGAAATTTCCGGAAAGCCGTGCTAATTTGCTGCATAACTTGGATTTACAAGAGATTTAGGATAAAAATAAATGACCGAAAATACCGCCATAGATGAAAAAATAAAAAATGTCCGCATGGCTGAAGAACTAAGCAGTCGTTATCTGTCGTATGCTATGTCAACGATTGTGGCGCGGTCGTTACCTGATGTCCGAGATGGCCTAAAGCCGGTACATCGCCGTTTGCTGTATGCGATGCGGCAATTACATTTAGATCCAAAATCCAGTTTTAAGAAATGTGCGCGCGTTGTTGGTGATGTTATTGGTAAATATCACCCACATGGTGATAGTGCTGTCTATGGGGCGATGGTGCGCTTAGCACAAGATTTTTCGGTGCGTTATCCGCTAGTTGACGGGCAGGGAAACTTTGGTAATATAGATGGTGACGGTGCTGCTGCCATGCGTTATACGGAAGCCAGATTGACAGAATTTGCGATTGCCATGATGGAAGGTTTGAATGAAGATGCCGTCGATTTGATTGCCACCTATGACGGAGAAGAATCAGAACCGGTTGTTATGCCTTCTTTAGTGCCGAATTTGTTGTGCAACGGTTCGACCGGTATTGCCGTCGGTATGGCAACCAATATCCCACCGCACAATCTAAGTGAAGTCTGCGACGCGCTTTTATATCTTATAGAAAAGCCCGATTGTGAAAATGAGCCTTTGGTTCACCGCTTAAAAGGTCCTGATTTTCCGACAGGTGGTGTCATCATAGATAGTTTTGCAACAATTTTAAATAACTATAATCAAGGTAAAGGTTATTTTCGTGTTCGTGCCAAGTGGGAAAAAGAAGATTTAGGGCACGGACAATATCAGATTATTGTTAAAGAAATTCCTTACGGTGTCGTCAAATCAAAGTTAATAGAACATATTGCCCAGCTATTAAATGATAAAAAAGTGCCGATGCTTAATGATGTGCGTGATGAATCAGCACAAGATGTTCGTATTGTCTTAGAGCCGAAGAATCGTACGGTTGATGCCAATATGTTGATGGAACATTTGTTCCGCCAAACTGAATTGGAAACACGTTTTAGTATGAATATGAATGTATTGGATTCTGATGGTGTTCCTCGGGTTATGTCTATCAAAGAAGTGTTGCATGAATTTTTACAACATAGAATCATTGTTTTGCAACGCCGTGTTAAATATAGATTAGAGAAAATCAACGCTCGTCTTGAAATCTTATCAGGATACCTGATTGCTTATTTAAATCTTGATGAGATTATTCGTATTATTCGTGAAGAAGATGAACCTAAAAAAGTCATGATGGAAAAATTCAATTTAACCGAAAATCAGGCTGAAGCGATTTTAAATATGAAATTGCGGAGCCTGCGCAAATTGGAAGAAGCTGAAATTCGTCAAGAGTATGCGGATTTGGAAGCTGAAAAAGGGCAATTGGATGCGTTGCTTGCAGATGAGGGTAAACGCTGGGAAGCGATCGCAAATGAAATTAAACTAATTAAAGATAAATTCGGTAAAAAGACAGCTTTAGGACGTCGCCGGACGGAGTTTTCCGAAGTTGAAGAAAATATTGAAGTTCCGGTTGAAATTTTTGTTGAGAAAGAGCCTATAACAGTTATTTTATCGCAAAAAGGGTGGATTAGGTGCGTTAAAGGGTATGCTAACCTCAATGAAGAATTTAAGTTCAAAGATGATGATGCATTGCAGTTGGCAATACATGCCCAAACGACAGACAAAATAGTTTTGTTTGATACCTCAGGGAAATTCTTTAATATCTCCGGCAGCGAAATTCCGAGCGGTCGAGGGTTTGGCCAACCATTACGCTTGATGATTGATTTAGGTAATAATGACAACATTTGCGCTATGTTTGCTTTTGAGCCGAAAGCTAAATATGTAATAGCTTCATCGGATGGTAAAGGTTTTGTGGTTGATGAAAATCACTTATTGGCACAAACGCGTAATGGTCGTAAGATTATGAACTTATCTGATGGCGAAACAGCAATATTCTGTAAAAAAATTACCGGAGATATGGTTGCAACGGTCGGCGATAATCGTAAACTGCTTATCTTTCCGTTAGAAGAAATTCCGACCATGGCGCGTGGGCGTGGGGTTACGCTGCAAAAATACAAAGACGGCGGACTCTCTGATATACAGATTTTCAAAAAAGAAGAAGGTTTTGCGTTTGAAAAGAATGCAGGCACCAAGACTGAAACTGAGTTGTTGACATGGTTGGGGCATCGTGGTCAGATTGGAAAATTAGTTCCATTTGGTTTTTTGAAAACCAATAAATTCTTTAAAGCATAATGAGTGAAATTTATTTTGAATATGTTGCCCAAGGGGCTTATGTGAAAGTCAGTGCTATAGAGCCGGAGACAAAAACAGAAGCTGTGGTTGTCGTTCCACGCGGTTTATCAGAGGAGCAAATGAAATATCAGGCTCTGCAAAAACTCAGTTACATATTGAAAAAAAAAGCTGAAGAATAAACACAATATCTTCTTTTTTAAGTTTTTTTAACGCCTATATGCTAATCAAAACAAAAAAGAGAGGTTAGCCAATGTCCGATACCAGTCATCCGATTCTTAATTTTAAAAATCATTTTGCATATCAGTATGAGTTTGATTGTCAATCCCAATCCGCTTTAACAATTTTATATATTCATGGACTATCTTCTAATCCGTGGGGAAAAAAGCCTGAAGCTGTTCATACATTAGCGCATGAGCTTGGCGTAAATTTTTTCCGGTTTGAATTAGCCGGACATGGTATTGATTCACCTCATTATGATGAGACGGATTTGGAGGTTTGGCGCGATCAAACCATAGATATTATCAATCATCAGATTAAGGGAGATGTATTGCTCGTTGGGCATTGTATCGGTGGATGGACATCTCTCTTAACGGCCCTTGCGTGTCCGGATAAGGTTAAAGGCGTGATTTGTACATCAACTGCACCAAATTTATATCGCCTGCTGATGCATTTAGCGACATCAAGTCAGCGTGCTGAATTAGCCGCAAATCACAAAATAACCGTTGGTATGGAGCGTATGAGTTTTACGTTTACCGAGCAGTTTATGGATTGTGCTCGCCGTAATGCCTTAACAGAGTTGCCGACGATTCCTATTCATTGTCCGATTCATTTGCTTCAAGGATTGCAGGATACATTTATTGATTGGCGCATCGTTTTAAAGTTGGCAGAGAAGTTAGAAAGCGATTCTGTTGTTACAAAAATCCTAAAAAGTACCAATCATCATGCGCAAAAACCGGCAGATTTAAAAGAAATCAACGATTCTATAAGGGATTTGGTCATAAAATATAAGAATTTTGTGTAAAATATGCGAGGATATGTGATTAAATAATACTTTCGGTTTGACATTTATGAATAATTTGAGGAAGATTTATGTGTAGAGGGGGTTTCCTCCATCGACTATAATGCTAAAGAAAGGATTATAAAATGAATAAAACTGAATATGTAGAAGCAGTTGCTAAAGCTGCTGGTACCACAAAAGCTGATGCTGCAAAAATTATTGCTGCCGGCATTGAAGTTATCACAAAATCTTTGAAAAAAGGTAATGCTGTTCAAATTACAGGTTTTGGTACATTTGATGTTATCAAACGCGCTGCTCGCAAGGGTCGCAATCCTGCTACCGGTAAAGAAATGAAGATTGCTGCTTCTAAAGCTCCAAAATTCAAAGCTGGTAAAGTATTGAAAGATGCTGTAAAATAATTCAAAGCATTCAAAAAAATCCCTGCTTAACGGCAGGGATTTTTTTTTGATAACAAAAATTTTATTTAACTGATTCTAAAATAACATCAGTCAAATCTTTAGCACCAGCTAAAACGGAACTCTTTGTTAGAATAATTTTATATCCTTTTTTCTTTGCTTTTTTAGTAATAAGTTTCGTCATTTTCTCATCAATAATTTTGATTTCTTCATTATAAGCGGCTTGAATTTCTGATTTCTTTTGTTCTAATTCTTCTTCATATTTTTGAGCCAATTCAGCTTGTTTTTGCTTGTTTCTTTCTTTTGTGATTTCGGTTTGAACTGTTGTCAGCCACTCTTGCAGTTCTTGCATACGCTGTTGCTGATTTTTTTGAACTTTAGCAATATCTGAAGATTTATTGACAATTTGCGCAACATCAACCATCGCAATTTTAGGTGTACGGCAACAACATGCAATAATTGAACTGATAAGACAGCCTAATACAAAGGCGGTCGCAGCTAAAACAATCGGCTTATTTAAAGTATTAATAAAACAATTTTTGACTTCTTTTTTAGTAACTTTTTTCATTCTATCACTCCTTATAAAATTGGTGGAGCTGAAGGGGATCGAACCCTCGACCTACAGATTGCGAACCTGTCGCTCTCCCAACTGAGCTACAGCCCCAAAAATAAAAATAATAATGGTCGAGCGACAAGTCGCTTCTGGCTTGTAAGCTCGTTTCTCTCGCTAACTGCGCTGCGGTCACTCGTTTTCTAAGTTCGCTTCGTTGCGCTGTCGCTTCTCGCGAACTGAAGAAAACCGCGCCTGTCGTTAAAAATTAGTCCTCAGGACTAATTTTTTCCTCCAGCCCAACTGAGCTACAGCCCCAAAACAAAGGCAATTTAACAAATAAAGAATAGAAAATCAAGAGATAAAAAAAAGAAACCGGACAAAAGTCCGGTTTCCATACTATTATAACTATAACCAATCTGAACTAAGAGAATAATCTCAAAACAGATTGAGCGGCCTGAGAAGCTAAACTCAAAGAGTTAATAGCTAATTGCTGACGTGTCTGGAGAGCCAACATATTAGCAGACTCTTCGTTCATGTCAGCCAAGGTCAACTTATCAGCACCTTCTTCTAACACGTTAATCAAGTTTGTGGTGAAACTTTCACGTGTTTCAACGATAGCATAGTTGTTACCGAAGTCAGAAGCGAAAGTACGTAACTTGCTGATGGCATTCGTCGTATTGGTGATAGCCGTATCAATACCGGAAGTTGCTGAGTAGTCAAAGTATTTGTATTCTGCACCAACTTTTTCTTTAACCATTTTAACGGCCTTACTCATTTCAACAGTGTCACCGGCCTCTAAACCAGTGTCTCCTGTATATTTATAATACGTTGTGCCAATTTGGAAGTATCCCCCGGCTGTAACGGTACTACCGGTTTTAACTTTGCCATCAACAACCTCGTGGTTTGCGGCTTCAACCGTAGCTGTCGCTACACCGGCACCACCCCAAGCGGCATCAGCAATATTCAAACTGTCTGCACCGCCATTGGTGGTTGCCATAACACCATGAATAACTAACTGATTATCGCGTCCTTCGTTGAAGGTAACAGTTAATGAACCGCCTTTTAACAAGTTAATTCCTTTGTAGCCTGAATCAGCAGCTAATTTGTTGATTTGGGCAAGAATATCATTAAATTGAGTATTATATTTACTGCGTGCATCAACATCAGTTGTATCTAATGCTGAAGTTGCAACAGCTTTAGCTTGCTCAACATAAGAAGTGATGGCTTCAATACCCTCATCAGCGGCCTTAATGGTCGAGATGGCTTGTCCCATACTATCTAACAAAGAACTCAAGTCATTTGCACGGTTTGATAATGACTGAGCTGTATAGTAAGCACTTGGGTTATCAATAGCTGAGTTAACTTTTTTACCTGTTGCCAAGCGTTCTTGTGTCTGGCTCATCAAATCAGACGTACCTTGTAAAGACAACAAATTAGAACGCATACTTGCGGTTAATGAAATTTGAGACATATTCTTTCTCCTAAAACAATATTAAAATACATTATTACTACTATCCTAGCAGTACTAACAGATATCACTATATCATATTTTTTATTAAAAGTCTACTAATTTTTGAAAAGACAAAAAAACCGGACAATCTGTCCGGTTTTCTAAATGCGACTCTAAATCTTAAGAAAACAATTTTAACACAGATTGAGCAGCTTGAGAAGCCAAACTCAAAGAGTTAATAGCCAATTGTTGACGTGTTTGAAGAGCCAACATATTAGCAGACTCTTCGTTCATATCAGCCAAGGTTAACTTATCAGCGCCTTCTTCTAACACGTTAATAAGGTTATTGGTAAAGTTTTCACGAGCCTGAACAATAGCATAATTATTACCAAAGTCAGAAGCATAAGTTCTCAATTTAGAAACAGCATTAGTGGTGGCTGTAATCGAGTCATCAATACTACCGGTCGTATTGTAGTTATAATACTTGTTATCACTTTCTTTGACCAATTTCTCGACCTTACTCATATCAATAGTGTACGGATTATCGGCACTGATAGGATTTGTCCCATCATCACCTTTAGGTAAGTTTGCTGTATCTTTCCACAAATAAACGTCATCGCCAATATTGATATATTTTTTATCGGCTGTCAGCGGAGTTGTAATTTTTCCGCCTGTTGCAGTTGCGATATTGCTATCAGCAATTGTGACGCCTTCGCCACCCCACGCAGCATCGGCAATGTTCAAACTTTTTTCGCCGCCATTGGTTGTTGCGTCAACACCATTAATGACGAGGGAGTTATTACGACCCTCATTAAAAGTAACCTTTAATGTCCCTTCTTTCAAGAGGTTAACACCTTTATATGAGGCATCACCAGCCAGTTTATTAATTTGTTGCAAAATTTCATTAAATTGAGCATTATATTTGCTACGAGCTTCAACATCAGTCGTATCAAAAGCATTAGTTGCGACAGCTTTAGCTTGTTCAACATAAGATGTAATAGCTTCAATACCTTCATCAGCAGCTTTAATGGTTGAAATAGCTTGACCCATGCTATCTAATAAACCGCTTAAGTCGTTTGCACGATTGGATAAAGACTGAGCTGTATAGTAAGAACTTGGGTTATCAATAGCTGAATTAACTTTTTTCCCCGTAGCCAAACGCTCTTGCGTTTGTCCCATCAAATCAGATGTCCCTTGTAAAGACAACAGATTAGAACGCATACTTGCTGTTAATGAAATTTGAGACATAATCCTTCTCCTTATAAATATAAAAAAGTCATAACAATTGCCTATCATCCAACAGATAATTTACATATATGACAAATTTCAGAAAATGTCTATATTTAATAAAAAGCATTGTTTTTATGTGGAAAAAATAAAAAAAAAGAAACCGGACAGAAAACTGTCCGATCTCTTTAATACTTATTTCAGAGCCTTTCGGCTTAAACTGCCATTTGCAAGTCGCCGGTTTGTGTCGGTAAAACCGATGAATTGGCAAAAGAGCCTGATAAACTCAGTGGCGCACTAAAACAAGCTCAGGACTGATTGAGCAGCCTGAGAAGCTAAACTCAAAGAGTTAATAGCTAATTGCTGACGTGTCTGGAGAGCCAACATATTAGCAGACTCTTCGTTCATGTCAGCCAAGGTCAATTTATCAGCACCTTCTTCCAACACATTAATCAAGTTTGTGGTGAAACTTTCACGTGTTTCAACGATAGCATAGTTGTTACCGAAGTCAGAAGCAAAAGTACGCAATTGCGAGATAGCATTAGTTGTATTGGTAATCGCAGTATTGATATTCGTTGCCGAAGCAGCCATATCAATATACTTATCGACA
Organism: Alphaproteobacteria bacterium; assembly: GCA_017477185.1. Classification (GTDB taxonomy): domain Bacteria; phylum Pseudomonadota; class Alphaproteobacteria; order RF32; family CAG-239; genus Scatocola. The sequence continues at coordinate 14,710 of JAFUXF010000038.1, forward strand.
CCATCAATTTTAACTTTCTCTACCTTAACGGCACTGTTGACATCAAACACAGTATCAGCAGTAACAGCACCACCATTGTAGTAATAAAAGGCATCATCTTTTTTGACAATGTAGGGTGTGCTGGCTTCAAGACCGCCTGCTATTTTACCATCTGCGTCAACAGTTTTTGCTGTACCTGTTTTTTCAACAGCCCAATCTGCTGCGGCGGCAATACCTAAATCACCGTCGGTTGTCGCATTAACACCGCCAATGGTTAATTGGTTGTCGCGTCCTTCATTGAAGGTAACCGTTAACGAACCGCCTTTTAACAAGTTAATTCCTTTATAACCGGAATCAGCTGCTAACTTGTCAATTTGTTCACGGATGCTGTTAAACTGCGTTAAATATTTACCGCGTGCCGCAACATCTGTTGTATCTAAGGCATTATTAGCAACAGCTTTGGCTTGTTCAACGTAAGAAGTAATAGCTTCAATACCTTCATCGGCAGCTTTAATCGTCGAGATGGCTTGCCCCATACTATCCAACAAAGAACTCAAGTCATTGGCACGATTGGATAATGACTGAGCCGTATAGTAAGAACTCGGGTTATCAATCGCCGAGTTGACTTTTTTACCTGTAGCCAAACGTTCTTGTGTCTGGCTCATCAAGTCAGATGTGCCTTGTAAAGACAACAAGTTAGAACGCATACTTGCGGTTAATGAAATTTGAGACATATTCTTTCTCCTAAAATAATTAGCTAAATTTTGTTACTGTCACCATGAGGTAACACCAACAAAGTAATCATAAATGATTTTATTTAAATATTCATTAATGGTGACTAGGGGATAAGTTTCAAATAAAACTTTTTTTAGAAAGATGATTTTGCTATATTCTTGCTAGTTTAAATAGAATCATAGGTGTATAAAAGTGAGTGAAGAATTAAGTTCTGTTGTTGATGTAAAAGAAGATATTACGCCGGTTGATATTTCGGAAGAAATGCGCCGCTCATATCTTGATTATGCTATGAGCGTGATTGTATCTCGTGCATTGCCGGATGCCCGAGACGGCTTAAAACCGGTGCATCGCCGTATTATTTATTCTATGTTTGAAAATGGATACGATTATAACCGTCCGTTCAGAAAATCTGCCCGTATCGTCGGTGATGTGTTAGGTAAATACCATCCGCACGGCGATAGTTCTGTTTATGAAGCTATGGTTCGTATGGCGCAACCATTCTCCATGCGAGTACCGCTTGTTGACGGTCAAGGAAACTTCGGGTCAATGGACGGAGACAGTGCCGCTGCTATGCGTTATACCGAAGCGCGTATGGCTAAGGTGGCTCACTCACTGATTGAAGATATTGATAAAGATACTGTCGATTTTATGCCAAACTATGACGAGTCTTTGCAAGAGCCTGTTGTGTTGCCGGCAACTTATCCAAACTTGTTGGTCAATGGTGGCAATGGTATTGCCGTCGGTATGGCAACAAATATTCCTCCGCACAATTTAGGAGAAGTTCTGGACGCGTGTTGCGCGTATATCGATAATCATGATATTACGGCAGAAGAGCTTATTCGCTATGTGCCTGCACCTGACTTTCCAACCGGAGGCTTGATTTTAGGGCAGGGTGGAGCACGTCAGGCTTATTTGACAGGTCGCGGTACGGTAATGATGCGTGCTAAAACCACGATTGAAGAGCTCCACAAAGATCGTGAAGCTATCATTATTCATGAGATTCCGTATCAGGTCAATAAAGCTGCTCTGGTGGCTCGTATTGCTGAGTTAGTGAAAGAAAAGAAGATTGAAGGGATTTCTGAAATCAGAGATGAATCAGATCGCCAAGGCGTCCGAGTCGTCATTGAAGTTAAACGTGATTTTCAGGCTGATGTCATCTTAAATCAATTATATAAATTTACACCGCTGCAATCCAGCTTTTCGATGAATATGTTGGCAATCAATAACGGTCGTCCGATGATGATGAACTTGCGTGATATTATCAGTGCATTCGTCGATTTCCGTGAAGATGTTATTCGTCGTCGTACTATATTTAATCTGAACAAAGCGCGTGATAGGGCTCATACGTTAGTAGGGTTGGCAATCGCCGTTGAGAATTTGGATCCGGTAATTGAACTTATCAGAAATGCACCGAATCCGCAAGATGCCAAGGATGCCCTGTTGGCAAAAGCATGGCCAGCCGGAGATGTCGAGCCGCTGGTTAAGTTAATTGATGAACCGGATCGCAAGGTTGAAAATGGTTTGTATCATTTGTCTGAAGCACAAGCAAAAGCGATTCTTGACTTGAGATTGCAACGCTTGACGGGTTTAGAACGTGATAAGATTCATGATGAATTGCGCTCTATCGGGGAAGAAATTAAAGAATGTCTGTCGATTCTTTCGAGCCGTGAAAAATTATTTGAGATTATGCGCAATGAATTTACGGCAATAAAGGATGAATATGCGACTCCTCGTTTGAGCAAAATTGAAGATATTGAATATGATACCGATATTGAGTCTCTTATTCAGCGTGAAGAAATGGTTGTTACCGTGACCGAAGCCGGTTACATTAAACGTGTTCCGCTTAATGCTTATAAAGCTCAAAAACGTGGCGGCAAAGGTCGTGCCGGTATGGCAACCAAAGAAGAGGATTTTGTGACACGGTTATTTGTGGCAAGTACACATACGCCTGTTCTGTTCTTCTCTTCTAAGGGAATCGTTTATAAGATGAAGGTTTATAAGTTACCGCTCGGCTCTCCGACCTCTAAGGGTAAACCGTTCATCAATCTCTTGCCGTTAGATGAAGGTGAAACGATTACAACGATTATGAAGTTGCCGGAGAACGAGGCAGAGTGCGAGAATATGTCTGTTATGTTTGCCACAGCTCAAGGCAATGTTCGTCGTAACAATTTGGCCGACTTTGTCAATGTTCACGCAAACGGTAAGATTGCCATGAAACTGGACGAAGGCGATAAACTTATTAACGTTCGTATTTGTACGGAAGATAATGATGTCTTGTTAGCCGCACGCAGTGGTAAGTGTATCCGCTTCCCGGTTGATGATGTTCGTGTCTTTGCCGGTCGTGCTTCAACAGGTGTTCGTGGTATTAAGTTGCAAAAAGATGATGAAGTTATTTCTATGTCTATCTTAAAGCACTGTAATGCAAGTTCTGAAGAACGTGATGAATATGCTCGTATCTGTTCAGCAATTAAGCGTATGACAGCTGAACGGAATGATGGCGTTGAAGTTACACCGGAAGAAACCGGATTGCTTTCTGTTTTAACAACCGATAAATATAAGCAAATGGCTGAAAATGAAGAATTCATTTTAACTGTTACCACAACCGGTTACGGTAAGCGTTCTTCCGCTTATGAATATAGGGTAACAGGTCGTGGCGGTCAAGGTATTGCCAATATGGAGATGTCTCCGCGCAACAAAGAGGTAGCAAGTTCTTTCCCGATTGAAGATAATCATCAAATTATGATGGTTACTGATGCCGGAAAACTTATTAGAATGCCGGTTCAAGATATTCGCATTGCCGGACGTAAGACTCAAGGCGTTATCTTGTTCCGATTAGCCGACAATGAAAAGGTTGTTTCTGTCACTTGGCTTGATGCTGATGCAACAGATGAAGAAGAAATCGAAGATGAAACAGGAAGTGAAGTTTTAGGTGAAACAGTCACAGAGACGGAAGATACGGAAGAAACAGAGACTGTTTTTGAGCCTGAAACTTTACCGGATGATGAGTAAAAAGGATTTTTAACTCCGAGGCTGAATCCCCTGAAGAAATTCAGGGGATTTTTCTTGGTTTTAAAGAACAGCCGAATACCAAATTCTAAAGTTTTATAGTTGTTTTTTTTATATGCAATCAACAGCTTTGAGGGCTTCTTGAACGGATGGAAATTCTTTTTTCTTTATTTTAGGGTTAAATTGTGCTCGTTCGGCTGTTTGATAAGCCAGAAGTTGCATCTTTTCTAAAAACAAGCGTAGCGAAAAAGCCCGATTTTGTTCAGCTTGTTTGATAAGAAGTTGTCGTAACTCTTGAGGTAAATCAGAATTACCGATGATTTGTAAAGCATTTTGATAACGTGCGTCAATCATTTGTATGCCACATTGAACATCAAAAATCGCTTGAGAGGACAGATGTTTGGTTACTGGAATGTTTTTTGTTTTATGCATTCCGCGAAACATAGGGCCATTTGTTTCAATTGCCAAGGGCATTGAATGTTTGTGATGCGACTTAGCAAAGGCTGAAGTAGGAAAAATGACTAAAGAAAGCATCACAATTGACATATAAAAAGCGTTTTTCATGCAAAATCCTTTCAGTTATGAAGTTAATATAAAACAGAAATAATCTCTTGCTAATCAAATTTAAATGGACTAGACTTCTTATGTTATCGAAATTTTAAGATAACAAGTGGATTAACCTGTTTGTGAAAAGGACTATTAAAATGGCAACAGGAACTGTAAAATGGTTTAATAACCGCAAAGGATATGGCTTTATTACCCCTGATGAAGGCGAACAAGATGTTTTTGTACATATTTCAGCCGTACAAAAAGCAGGGTTGAGAACATTAAAGGAAGGTTCAAAAATAAATTATGAACTGATGACAGAAAAAGGTAAAACTGTTGCCGGAGATTTGAAACTCGCTGACTAAAAAAATAAAAAGGGGCTTATGAAAATAAGCCCCTTTTTTTACTTATTAACTTCTGCTGAAGATGCTTTTCCAAACGGCATAAATTGTCCGACTCCGCCAAAGTATTTAGCAAAAAATCCTGGTTCATTGCCGTATGTGGCTGTCTCTTCTTTGTTAATTTCAACTTCTTGTCCCTGATTTTTGTTTCGACGTTCAATAGATGAAACTTGATTATAATTGTTAAAATGGATAGTCAAAATATCACGATCAAGTTCTTCAGGTTTAAAGAAAGCAACTCTTTTTATCTCAGAAGACATATAAATCCAAGTATTTTGATCTAATGAGACAATGCTTGATGGAGATCCTAAAATATCTAAAACTTCATCTTTGGTTTGACCTTTTTGTACTTGCTCAATACGCTCTTCACTCGGCATGTTGCCGCAGTGAGAAACAAAGGTATCGCTCGAACAGGCTGTTAAAGATGTGATAAGAAATAGATTGAACAGAATGTGTTTGTTGATTGACATTTTTTCATCCTTATTTTTATATAAACAATAAATATATAACACAAGGAAAAATAAATGCAAAAAGATTTTTCATATCCATTGTCTGTTGATGATATTTCAACAGCAGAAAAAGAGTATAAACTTATTGCCGACACGCAACAACAGCAACAAATTGCAGAAATATTTAAGGTGCAGGCCGTTAAAAATTTTCAGGCGAACATATATACACGTCGGCATAATAAGAGTCCGTTAATAGATGTCTGGGGATATGTTGAGGCTTTAATTACCAGACAAAGTGTCATCAGTCTGGAAAATTTCGATCGTCGTTATAAAGTGGATTTTTCGCTGCAATTCGATATTAATTTAACCGAAAATCAGGTGCGCGCTATGGAAGAAGATGGCGTTCCTGATATTCCTGATGTCGTTCAAGGCGGACAGATCGATTTATGCCACTTGGCAATGGAACAAATCGCACTCGAACTGGAAGATTATCCACGCCAAGATGGGGAAGAATTTACCTTTAAAAGTGAGTTTGATACCGAAACCGATGCGAAAAATAACCCGTTTAATGTTTTGAAGAAATTGAAAAAATAAATTATTTTTTTTCAGTTTCTTTGTTTTTATTCTGTTGTTCAGGCATAAAAGCTAAATCATCAATAGTGATTTCTTTTTCGTCGTCTTCGACATCTAATGTTTTTTTCTCTTTATTTTTTTCCTTGATTTTTTGCTGAATAGCTTGATGCTTTTCTTTCAAAACGGTTGCTTTTGTCTCAAATTCTTTACGGCTTTTTTCATACAAGACTTTTCCTTCCTGAAACTTTTTTTCGGCTTGTTTTCGCAGCTCAGGCAATTTATTTGCGTAAAAAGCAGCACCGATGATAAGAATAACCAGAATCCAACTCCATATACCAAATAACATAATTTTTCTCCTCATATTAAAAACGAACAAATGTATTGTGTTGCAGAAGCAATATAATGCCCAATTATATTTAAATCCAGCCCGAGATTGTTTCCAATCATAGGTAATATCAATAATAAGACAATCATGATAATAAGACCGTATTTATAAGAATATAAATAGCTTTTAGCCCATGGTCTATCTATCCACCCGAATAAAACTTTAGATCCGTCTAGCGGTGGTATAGGGATAGCATTAAAAACCGCTAATCCGATATTGATTGTCATAAAGTAAAATAAAAACAAGCGAAGAACCACACGAAAATCAGAATCAATAATCAGTGATGACAAGTGTAATACTAATGAGGCAAGCAATGCTAATCCCAAATTCATAATAATTCCGGCAGAGGCGACCAAAATTTCATCGCGAGGAAATTTTTTTAAATTTTGCGGATTAATAGGAACCGGTTTAGCCCAACCGAACATGAAGGGGACACGACTTAACCATAAAAATAAAGGCAAAATAATTGTCCCCACCATATCAATATGTTTCAGAGGATTTAATGATAATCTTCCTTGAATTTTTGCCGTTGTGTCACCTAATAAATAAGCAACATAACCATGCGCAACTTCATGCAGAATAATTGCAAGCAATAAAGAAAGAAAAATCAAAAAAGTCTCTAAAATCATTTATTTTTTCTTTACAATACAAGTTCCTCCCAGAGCCTTAATATTATTGCATTGCCTGTCAGCTTCAGCGCGTGTCTTAAATGCTCCCGTAAGCAAGCGATAGAATGTTTTATTTTTATCCAGAACAGCAGCCTCAATATCAAAAGGCAAATGGGATAATTTATACTTTTTGGAGACTTCTGCTTGAGCTTTAACAACAGCAGCACGATTAGGTGAAGACATCAACTGAATTTGCCAATCTCCGGCAACAGCCTTGGTTTGAGTACGAACAGGCTCAGAAACAGATTTAGTATCTTGTACAGATTTAGTATCTTGTTTTGTTTCCTGTTTGATTTCTGCTTTTGGGGCCTGTTTAACACTGGGTTGAGGCTTAGATTGCTCTTGAGCAACTTTAGAGGTTTTATCCTCAGGAGTAATCTGAGGTGCCGGAATCTGTTTTTCTGCTTGTTTTATAATGTCTTCGGTTGAAACATTTGTCGGAGCACTTTGCTGAACTATTTTTTCAGCTTCAGCGAGAGGACTGGTATCAGTAGAAGCCACGGTTTCTGAAGAAGCAATTGCAGGAAGCTTTGGTTCTTCCGGTGGGGGCAATAAATTTTCAACACTGACATCATCTTTTTTCTCAATGATATTATAAACGCTTTTATCCTGATTCGGAATTTCCATTCCTCCCGGCTCGTTTGGCTGAACACGAATAGCTGTTTGAGGGCGGCGAATGACGGGAATTTCTTTCTCGCTTTCAACACGATATTGCGGAACCAAAATAATCCATCCGACAATGCCGGCTAATAATACTCCTCCGGCAACACCTAAAAAAATGCTTTTAGAACGCTTTAGCTCTTCTCTTTTTTCTTCCAAACTTTCAAAGTTTTGATCAGAAATTTTCTGTCTGAATTCATTTAAAAAATCGTCTGTCTTGTTATCATCTTCAGGAAATTCTTTAAACATTTATACTCTCCTAGTAAATTCAATATAACATCATGATAATACAAAATTATTTATAAGCTGTTAATTCTGATGCTTAAAATTTGCAATCATAAAAAAATAGTATACATTAGTTATAAGGGGCGTATGTATCGGATATAAAATGAAAATTGCAACATATAATGTAAACTCAATTAATGCTCGTTTGGAAGGACTTTGTCGGTGGTTAAAAACCGAACAACCCGATATTGTTCTGTTGCAAGAAATTAAAACCGAATTTAATACTTTTCCTTTTTTTGAAATCAATGCGGTTGGTTATGATGCAAAAATTTTGGGGCAAAAAAGTTATAATGGTGTAGCTGTCCTAAGCCCGCATAAAATGACAATTATACAGGAAAATTTACCGGATTTTGAAGATGAAAATGCGCGTTGGCTTGAAGTAATGGTTAATATTGAAAAAAAAGATATACGCGTTGTTTCGTTATATTTACCCAATGGTAATCCACCATATAATAATCCGACAGATAATTCAAAATTAACATATAAGTTAGCATGGATGGATGCCTTTATTAAACATACTGCAAATTTACTTCATCAACCGGAGCCGGTTATTTTAGGTGGAGATTATAATATTATTCTGACGGATGATGACGTATATAATCCGGCACTGTTTAAAGGTGGGGCTTTATATCGTCCGGAGGTTACAGATAGATTACAATCTCTCTTATATCAAGGGTGGTTTGATGCTTTTCGTCTCGGGCAAAGCCGTGAAAAAACGCTGAGTACAAAAACAGAAAACGGTTACACTTATTGGGATTATGGTGGAGGAGCTTTCCATTCGGATTTAGGTTTACGCATAGATTATCTCTTATTATCTCCGAAAGCCGCAGATAAAATGGAGAAATGTTGGGTGGATAAAACGCCTCGTCAGAGTGAGAAACCTTCGGACCACACCGCTTTGATGGCAGAGTTAAACTGGGGAAAATGATGAAAAAATATATAATAATAGGAATCATGTGCTTATTTAGTTTTTCTGCTGCAGCGGATGATAAAGCATTGTTGTGTCAGGCTTTTGAAATAATAAAAGAAAAGTATATTGATGAAGTGAATTTATCGGATATAGTCGTTGGTGGGCTGAAGGCACTGAGCAAAGAAGATAAGAATATCCGTATCGCTTCTGAAAAAAATACAGCAACCATATATTATAAAGGACGGCTTCAGAAAATTTTTACGCATCCTTGGCAGGGGAATGATGCCTCTAAATGGGCAGATTTTGTCATAAATGTGATTGAAGGAGGCAAGCAAATCTCTCCGGATTTACGTCGTCAAGATTTTGAGTTAGCAGAAGTTTTTTTATACGAGGGTATTAAGGCTTTTGATAAAAATTCTCACTATTATCCTGTTTTAGAGATCGGACAGGAATTTATTAAACCTCAGGCTTACCATGCTAGTTTACATGAAGATAATATTTTATATTTGCGCTTAGGGACCATTAATGAGCAAACCATTAAAGATTTTAATCAAACAATGGAAAAATACCAAGATTTGCAAGGTATAATTCTTGATTTACGAGGAAATAAAGGCGGATACTTAAAGTATGCGTTGCAAATTGCCGATATGTTTTTGAATGACGGAGTGATGATATATACCACCGGACGCAATAAGGGAAAACGCAATATATACAGAGCCACTGAAGGAGAATTATATGCGCAGGCGCCGATAGTTATTTTGGTGGACGGTTATACAGCTTCATCAGCAGAAGTTATTGCCATGGTTCTACATGAAAAAGAAAGGGCAATCTTAGTCGGTTCACAAACCTATGGTAAAGAATCAGTGCAAAATATTTATAAATTAGATAATGGTGCCCGTTTAGCATTAACAACAGAACGTTTTTATAGTGCAAAAAACACGTCGCTTAAAGAGACCAGCGGCTTACGCCCTGACATTTGTACTGCAAAAAGTGAAACAATTGAAAACTTTTATGAGACTCGCTCGCCAAGTGATAACAGATTTTGCCCACGCACTTTTAATAAACCTAATGAAGACATTGATATCGCTAAAGAGTTAATTCTAAAACAACTATCTTCGGTTACAGAAGGGAAGTAAAGGTTTATTTTAACAATCTTTGTTTTTCTCGATTCCAATCACGTTCTTTAATCGATTCTCTTTTATCATAAAGTTTTTTACCTCGTCCCAAACCAATCTCTAATTTAGCCAGCCCCTTTTCATTAAAAAATAATCGCATAGCAACGAGAGTTGCTCCTTTGCGTGAAAGCTCACCGATAATTTTGACAATTTCTTTGTGATTTAACAATAATTTTCGATCGCGCTTTTCTTGATGTGATTCGTATCCTTTATAAGTATACTCCGCAATAAACATGTTAGAGATAAAAAGCTCACCGCATTTCTCAATTCCGTAAGCATCTGTAATATTTGCGTGCCCCAGACGCAAAGATTTAACCTCAGTCCCAGTTAACTGCAAACCTGCAACAAATTTTTCCGTAATTTCATAATCAAAATGAGCTCGACGATTCTGAGCGATCAGACCATGTGATATAAAATCAGCACGGCAAACCTTTTTTACCATAAAAACTACCCGACTTTCTTTTTTGAACGAGATTTTTCGAGGGAAACAACTTTTCCTTTTTCTTCGATATTTTCATGTACAGAGTCTGCCTGAGCGATAGCTGTAACTTTCGTGTTAGTACGCATACAATGCCCATCAATATAAGCACCTGGCTCAATTGCAATAGAGTTATGCGAAGCGTCTCCGATGAGTTTAGCTGTTTTGGAAACAAATAAATTATCTGCTGTAATACGACCTTTAACAATACCGTAAAGTTGCAAATCGCGAACTTTTGCACTTCCGATCAAATTTCCTTTTAATCCAATAACAAGCTCAGAGCAAGTAACATCACCTTCAACACGCCCATCAATTTGCAAAATACCATCGGTTATAATATCCCCCTTAATTGTTGTCGAGGCACTGATAATTGTCGGGACAGGGATTGAATTATCATTTTTACTTAATTTGCGAGCAATTTTTAAATACAATAACCGTTTCCAATTTTTCATATATTTTCTCCTTAAGAACGCTTTGCTTGTATAAAGGGCATCGGATTGACGCTGACACCATGGTAAAGAACTTCATAATGAAGATGCGGACCGGTTGAGCGTCCAGTGCTACCAACTTCACCAATGACTTCATTATATCTTACGTTTTGTCCTTTTTTAACATAAATTTTATGGAGATGTGCATACTTTGTTGAAAAACCATTGCCATGATCAATTTCAACCAAGTTACCATAACCATTAACCACTTCAGCACGGATAACTTTACCGGGAGCTTTTGTCTCAATTTTGTTACCGGTTCGGCTGGCTAAATCAATACCTTTGTGATAGGCCTTGCTACCTCTGAAAGGATCATTTCTCGTGCCATAATGAGAAGTTACCCAATAACTCCATACCGGTTTTCCGAGCGGAAGATGTTTAACAACTTCACGATAATATTCCAAATCATCAATGTTTTTATAAATCTGGGAAATCTTATCGATAGATTTTTTATCGGTCAAACCTTCTTTTGCGGGAATATATAAACCACCTTTGCTTTCTTTTTTATTAGCCAAAGGATTAAAATATAATCCGTGCTTTTTTAAGGGAACATTGATGCTATTAAAGGTATTTCGTAATTTATCAACTTCTTTGGAAGAAATTGCTCGCATTTTTTCAAAAACTTCTAATTGGACATTATTAATTTCCTGAAGTTTCTCTTCCATCTTATCTATTTGTTTTTTCAGTTCATCACGCTCAGAAACGACAACATCACGTTGCAATAAAACCTCGCTGATATCTTTTTTATTATCAAGCGTACCATCAATAACCAAATTTGTATTATTTGTAATAGTTTTGATTTTATCTTCAAAAACGGTGGCTTTTTTCTTATAATTTTCAATTTCATCATTATTACGCTGTTTAGCATTGAGAATATGGTCAACATTTTCATGTAAGGCCATAAAATCGGCAATCAGATTAACATAAGCATTTTTAGCTATATCCAATTGCATATCTTTGCGACTGATAATTGAGCCTGATTTTGTATAAAAACGATAAGAATAAAAACTCCAACAAGCAATAGCTACAAAAAAGCACGTTAAAAAAACCTGCATTTTTGATGAAATTCGAAGGACACGAGCCCGTCCGTTAGAGCGAAAAATAATTTCCTTTGGTGAAAACAAAGGCTTTTTTTCGCTGAAACAAGGCCGCTGTTTCGAATTTGTTTGTAAGTGTCTTTTCTTCATACTAACACGGCAAGCTTATCTAATGGCTTACCTTCCACTAATAAAACCCAACGTAAACATAAACTAAAACATCTAAAAAATACAGTGTTTTTTACAGGCTGTTGAAATGTGGTTATAATATATTGAAATTTAATCAGAATTTTCATCAACGATAATGAATTCATCATCTTGAACCAAATTCAAAACAGTTTTGGCTCTCTCATCAAGCAAATCTAAATCCAAAGATTCGGAAGACAATAGACGAACCTTATTTTCAAGATTGACGCGTTCATTATGGTATTTGGCCGCAACCTGTTTGGCATAGGCAATTTCTTTTGAAAGATATATATAATGCAACAATCCTCTATCTCCGTTTACCGTATAAAAACCAAAATAAATACAAACCACCACAATAGCAATTTGCCACATCAAATTTTTAAATTTAGCCGGTAAATTTAAGAACATATTCATTGGGGTATGAACTCCATGTAATAATTTAATTGCATAATTATACAAAGAGTGCACTATATTGTATTAAGATTTAGTTACGAAAACGGAAAAAGTCTTGATATTTTTTGACATCCAAATTTAAGTGTGATAGTTTGAAACAGAGTAAAACTAAATAAAGAGAAATAATATGTCTCAGAAAAAATATGATTTTATTATTCCGATAGGATGGGGGTGCCTGAATACCCACAATTTAAGATTAAATAAATTACAAAGAGAATCTTTACCTTTTGACTGGATTTGGTTTGAGGGAATACCTGTGGTTACTCATTATATTAAAACCAAATTTTCTGAGTTTATGAAAAAAGAAAATTTGCTTTTTTTGCGCCATAACGGCGATGCCGATATTTATCGAGATATACATGACAAAAGTGAGTTTTGGCATGATTTTATGATAGGAGAAACATTTGAGAAAGCATATGATAGAAATTATCAAAAATATCAACGTCGTATCAGCCGACTTTTTTATCATATAAATCGTGCACATTCTGTTTTATGGGTCAGATATGTTCGTATTTTTCCTAATCAGGAAAAGACAGAAGAACAATTTATGTTTGAAAAAGAACAATTATCCGATGAGCAAGTTATTGAAGAATTTAGAGAATTACAAAATCTTTATCCGGAGAAAAAATTTAATCTTTTATTGATTTATACCTATAATGAGCCGCATCATAAACAAGAATATGATTTAACGCCGGATATTCATGTTTGTGAATTTTATAATGATGAGAGATTAGGGTGGAAAGGCAATGAACAGGTCATTGCCGAAATTTTGCAAAACTATGATTTAACTTATTCCGCCAAGATATATTATGCCCTAAATACACTTTTTTTTAAAATTAAAAAATGTGTTTTAGGTTTGTTTTCTAAACAACGCTTTAAAAGCCAAAATGATTAGGAGAATATGATGTGGATTTTATGGGGAATCATTTTTATCTTGAGTATTATTCTTATCAAACAGGTTATATTTAATCGAAGAATAGCCGGCCTCTGCAATCTGTTTCGAGCGCAAAATTATGCCCATCAAGGAGAAAATCCGGCAATAGATGAAATTAATATCGGATACATATACGGATTAGCAAGGAGTTTAACCGCAAATATTACGAAAAGTAAAAAAATATTTTTTATGTTAGCAACAATGATATATGGTCGATCTCGGGCAAATCAGGCAATGATGGCACTAATGGCATATAGTACGCAAGAGGAAGAGAGTAAAGAAGATTTTGTTTCTGCTGCTAATGCGGCTTTACAAGATGTTGCCAGTATGTCTGCTCTGGTTTCAAATTATGATCCGCTGAGTACAACTTCAACGACAAAAATACCCAATGGTTTGAGCCTGCTTTATGCTAAAAAACGCAAAAAAAAGTAAATCTAGTTTTGAGAAGTATGCGCTAACAGCCAATCCTTAAATTCTTCTACATCTTTAACTTCCGGAATCCAATTTAAATCTTCCGGTAAATCTGATGTAAATTCACAACGCATCCGCACCGGATGAGCACCAACATTAATTGCGGCATATTGGTTATAAATACGGTCATCAACCAAAACGGTCTCATCAGCTTTTAAGCCATATTTTTCAAAGGAGTTTTTGAGCATATCTTCTTTTGCGGAATCATGCATAAATTTACCGTGTTGAACACATTCAATGGTCAGAAAATCAGTGACATCGGCGAGTAACGTGTTGAGGAGCTTTTTCTTGGTTTCGACATCAAAAGTGGCCGACATGGTAAATTGCCTATACCCCATGTCATGAAGTTCTTTCAAAACTTTAACAACATTTGGATATAAAGGACGATGGCTGAAAAAAGCATAATCGGCACAAAAATCTTTATCCATCTCAACACCGCGTGTCGGGTGTGTTTTAAGCTCCAAAGCACCGTATTTTGGAGAAATCGGCAAGACTTTTGGTAAATCTTCCCATTTCATGTCTTTATAATCCGGCGCATATTTAGGATGTTGTGTTAAAAAATGAAAATAGGCATAATTCAAATCTGCCAAAACCCCGTCAACGTCCCAAAAGATATTTTTAATAATCATTTTTACTCTCCTTTAAGCTCCTGTGTAACACACAAAACGCCCTTTGACAATAACAAAAGAGCGAATTATATTAAAAACAGGAAAAAGGAGAATAATATGATAAATGCCGACCGCTTAAAACAAACTTTTTTTGAATTGGTTAAATATGATACAGGTTCTGATCCTGAAGCAACAAGCACGCCAAGCACGTCAAAACAGCTTGTTTTGGCAAAAGTATTGGTTGAAAAATTAAAAACTCTCGGTTTACTAAATGTTTCCTTAAATGAATACGGTATTGTCAGCGGAACACTTCCGGCAAATACAAAAAACAAAATTAAGATTGGTTTTATCGCGCACATGGACACAAGTCCCGATGTGGCAACAGGTCCGGTTAAGCCGCAAAGCCATGATTACAAAAGAGGAGATATTACCTTAAAAAATAATGTCATCATCACGGCAGAAGATTTGAAAAAATATAAAAATCATACCATTTTAACCTCAGACGGAACAACGTTACTCGGGGCAGATGATAAAGCCGGTGTGGCTGAAATTTTAGAGATGTTGCAAATCTTAAAAGACAATCCGTCAATCAAACACCCTGAATTAAAAATTGCATTTACGCCGGATGAGGAAGTCGGACGCGGGACGGAAAATTTTGATATAAAGGCATTTGGTGCCGATATTGCCTATACGGTTGACGGATCTGCACCGACCGATATCGATACCGAAACATTTAATGCGTTTAATCCGCAAATTACCATTACGGGAATTCCTGTCCATACCGGCTATGCTTATCATAAAATGGTAAGTGCGATTGAGATTGCTAATCAGCTGATGAATGAGCTTCCTGTCGATGAAACACCCGCGCAAACAAAGGATAAAGAGGGATATTTTCATGTTTTGACAATCAGCGGCAGTCCTGAAAAAGTTAAGATGGATATGCTGGTGCGTGACTTTAACTATTCCAAAGCTCAAAAACGAATTGCTTTTCTGCACAGTATTTGTGAGGACTTGGAACGTCGTTACCCTAAAGCTGAAATTGAAATAAAGGATAACGAAAAATATCATAACATGAACGAAAAATTTGCCGCTTTTCCGGAGATGATAGAATTAACCAAGCAAGCCGTTAAAATGACCGGATTAAAACCGAAGGAGACATTTGTCCGGGGCGGAACAGACGGCGCGGAATTGACTTTGCGCGGCTTATTAACTCCTAACCTCGGTGCCGGCGGCGAAAATTTCCATGCCTTAAATGAATTTGTATCACTGGAAGTGATGACACAATGCACACAAAATCTGCTGAATATTATTCAGGTATGGAATGAACAAGCATTACAGTTAACTGCTAAAATAAAGAATATTTCTCCATGTCGTTAGATAAGCAAAAAATTGTAGAATTACTCACAACAGAAGAGGCTGAAGCGTTGTATCAACAGGCCGATAAAGTGCGTCATGATACCCTCGGAGATGCCGTCCATCTGCGTGGTTTGATAGAATTTTCAAATATTTGTCGGAACAATTGCTTATATTGCGGGATTCGTAAAGGAAACCCTCATGTCTCGCGTTATCACATGAGCGAAGAGGAGTTGGTAGATACGGCAAGAAAAGCGGCTAATATCGGCTTTAAAACGATTGTGATGCAATCGGGAGAAGATATGTTTTATACGGCAGATAAAATGTGCCGCATTATTGAACAAATCAAAAAATTTGATGTTGCCGTTACGCTGAGTATCGGTGAGAGAACCTACGAGGAATATAAGGCTTTTAGAGAGGCAGGCGCTGACCGCTATTTAATGCGGATTGAAACAACGGATAAAGATTTATATCACAAACTTAATCCGAATATGAGTTGGCAACATCGCCATGATTGCCTGTTGATGATAAAAGAATTAGGCTATGAACTGGGATCCGGCATTATGGTCGGTCAACCCGAGCAAACAATAGATTCGATAGCTGATGATTTGCTTTACTTAAAAGAAATCGGAGTTGATATGGCCGGTATCGGACCGTTTATTCCGCATCCGCAAACCCCGCTGGCAAAAGAGAAGGGCGGAACGTTGGAACTCGGGCTAAGAACAATGGCGGTGATGCGTTTGTTAATGCCTGATATTAACATTCCGGCAACGACAGCGATGGAAAGTTTACACCCTCAGGGGAGGATTAAGGCTCTGCAAGCCGGAGCCAATGTTGTTATGCCTAATGTGACAGAAGGGGAATACCGCCGATTTTATGAACTTTACCCCAATAAAATTTGCGTGAACGATACACCACTGCATTGTAAGAGTTGCATAGGCTTAAAAATTATGAGTATCGGTCGTACTATCGGAGAAGGATACGGCAGTCATAAAAAATAAGATAATGACTGTTGACTTTCTTTTATATAAATCTATTATATAAAGCTGTATAACAAATTCACAATATTGTTTAATGTAGAAATATATGAAGGAGGAAATATGCGTTTAGGTTTAACTTTGGGTGTACTTTTATTAGCCGGTTGTTCACATGTTGTTAATGTAGATGAGACTATCGAATATAAGTGCGGTGAACAGGTCGTTACAGCTGAATATCTCGATGATGAATCAGTTGTTTTGAAAATGAACGGTAAAAACACTGTATTGAGCAAATCAGCAACCGATAAAGGTGAACGTTTTGATAATTCTGATTCTCATATGACACTTGTTAAAAAAGACGGTAATGTTTATTTGAGCGTAGAAGGTAAAATTTATCCGATGTGTTTGGAAATAGAGAGATAATTTAATTTCTTTATTTTAAGAAGAGCCCTCGATATAGCTATCGAGGGCTTTTTTGAAATTCTTAAAATTAAAGTTGATTTTTTGTCTAAAGGTTGATATAGTGCGAGTGTTAATTTTATTATTAATTTAAACTATTAAATATGGAGCAAAAATTAAAATTTGTAACATGTTCGGGAGCTAATGAGTTTACCGACATTGTGAAAATGGTCGCTTTAAGCGAAAAATTTCCGGTTATTGAGTGGGGCATTCAGGTTTCCGGCAAAAAATGCGGTTCTGACAGCCCTCGACTGGCATGGATTCAGCGATTGCATCATTGTTTGCAGACCGACAACCAGATGATTCAATTAGCATTGCACATCAATGCCGATTGGGTGGATGATTTTGACACGGAAAGAGTATCACCTGAATTACACATGTTGCTCCGAATGAGAGATGTCAAAGGCGAACCTTTTTTTCAGCGTATTCAGCTGAATTTCAAAATTGGCAGAGATAAAACGCCGAACAATCAGCTGTTATTGCAAAGAATAAAGCAATATGGGCAAAATCGCCGTTTCATCTTATCTTACAATGAGGAAAATAGAGCATTTATTCATTTGCTATACCGTAATGGCTTACGAAATTTTGATGTGCTTTACGATTCGTCTCATGGTGAGGGCGTTTCCACTCAAGAGTGGAAAGAACCTGCATTCTATGATGAGAATGTTCTTCAAGGTTACGCCGGAGGATTATCTCCTGAAAATGTGGCAAAAGCTGTTATCAAAATCAAAGAAGCTGTTCCGAGTGATCGTGCGTTTTACATTGATGCCGAAGGTCGGCTTAAAGGGGATGATAAGCACCTTTCGCTCACAAAATGTGAGCAGTATCTTGAAAATGCTCTGCAAGCAATTGCGCTTTGATGCGAATCTAGCTCATAAAAAAACGCCTCAAATGAGGCGTTTTTTTATACAAATTTTTAATCTAGTAAGCAGGAACAATACGCGCCGGATTCCCCAAGCTGACATAACATCTTTGTCCCGGATTCAATAAAATATCTGTTCCCTGAGTAACAGTAATCATATTGCCATTATCTAACCGTACAATATACTCGTAAGCATATTGAGAAGATAAACCACGTTGTGCAGCATTACCGGCAATTCCACCGATAACTGCACCACCGATAGCACCCAAAGCATGAGCCGTGCTACCGCCGCCAATAGTTGAGCCGCCAACGCCGCCTAATGCACCACCAATCAATGTGCCGGCATTGTTATCCTCAGAAGAGACTGAAACTTGACGAACAGAAACAACCGTTCCTCCCATAGTCTGAGCGACAGAACCAACGGAGCTGGTTGAGTAATGGGATGATGAAATATCAGAAGTGCAGGCAGCAATCGGTAAGACAAAAGCAACAGCTGCAGTTAACAAAATTTTGTGCATAAGCAAGGCTCCTTAAAAAATTAGACTTCCTATATAATTATACAAGGATTATGATTTGTCAATGCTGGACATTTAATTATAAATGATTTATAGTGCGCATAATAATGGCAAGAAGCTAAATTATTCAGACAGATAAGGACAATGAAAATGATGAAAAGAACAAAAATAAAAGAATTATTGCAAACAGAGAAACCTATTCCAGAGGTTTTAATAAAAGGATGGGTTCGCACGCGTCGTGACGCTAAAGATTTCTCTTTTATAGAAATAAATGATGGTACTTGTCTGAAAAATATTCAGGTTATTGCTAAAAATGATTTGGTAAATTATGAAGATGTTAAAAAAATTACAACAGGTTCTTCAGTCGCAATAACAGGAGCATTAGTTGCCTCACAGGGAGGAAGTCAGGCTTATGAAATTGTGGCACGAGAAATTGAAATTTATTCTCTTGCTCCGGATGACTATCCCTTGCAGAAAAAAAAGCATACAGATGAATATTTGCGCACGATTGCGCATTTACGTCCACGAACAAATAAGTATGGTGCGGCGTTTCGTGTTCGGTCGGAATTATCTTTTGCCATTCATAAATTTTTCCATGATCGTGGTTTTCGCTATGTCCATACCCCGTTAATTACCGGTTCTGACTGTGAAGGTGCCGGTGAAATGTTTCAAGTGACGACTTTAGATTTGAATAATGTTCCTAAATTACCAAACGGACAGGTTGATTATAGTAAAGATTTTTTCGGCAAACCGGCACATTTGACAGTTTCAGGTCAGTTAAATGGTGAGATGTACGCAACAGCGTTAGGCGATATTTATACTTTTGGTCCGACGTTTCGTGCCGAAAACTCTAATACCCCGCGTCATGCTGCTGAGTTTTGGATGATTGAACCGGAGATGGCGTTTGCGGATTTGAATGACAATATGGATTTAGCCGAGGATATGGTTCGTTATTGTGTAAAACATGTGATGGAGCATTGTGCAGAAGATATTGAATTGTTTGCAAAATATGTGGATGCCACGTTGCCGGAAACACTTAAAAATATCATCGAACAAGGCTTTGCTCGTATTACTTATACCGAGGCAATTGAGATTATGCAAAAGTCCGGCAGAAAATTTGAATATAAACCGGAATATGGTATTGATTTGCAAACCGAACATGAAAGATATCTGGCTGAAGAGTACTTTAAGCGTCCGGTTATTGTTCGTGATTATCCGAAGGAAATTAAAGCCTTTTATATGCGCATGAATGATGATGGTAAAACCGTGGCTGCAATGGATGTTTTGGTTCCGAGAATTGGTGAACTGATCGGTGGCTCACAACGTGAAGAGCGTTATGATGTTTTGGTGCAAAAAATTAAAGATTTAGGAATGAATATTGAAGATTATGCGTGGTATCTCGATTCTCGTAAATTTGGGTCTGTCCCTCATGCCGGATTCGGATTAGGATTTGAAAGGATGATGATGTTACTGACAGGCATCGCCAATATTCGCGATGTTATTCCGTTTCCACGAACACCAAATTCCATCAATTTCTAATTTTTTTGGAGATTCGAATGTCAAAGTGGGTGTTTTTATCCTTGTGTTTGTTAGCAATGCCGGTTTGGGCAGAAACCTCTGTCGATGATGAAGAAATTGATTTATTGGCACCAGAGCCGGAAATTGAAAAAATAGTACCGATCAAGTTTGAGTTGCCAACATGTCAGGATGAAAGGGTGTTACAACAAGTACAAATGTTACTCAAGCAATATAATCAAGAACATCCGGTCAATTCTATTTATGAAAAACGCCAACGAGCGTTGCAGATGCGTTATACAGCGGAATATGATGAAGAGAAAGTAACAAATTTTACTGCAAAACAAAATCGTGAAGTGGCTGATAAATTATTGATGACTAAAATTAATAACGGATTAGACGATAATGAGATTCGTTTATGCAAAAGTAAAACAGCAGGAACTGATTTTCAGCCGATTTACATCATGATGTACAATAATCATCAAAATGAAACAGAACTCCATCTTTTGAATTTCCTTAAAAACACGTCGGAAGAATTAAAAACGTCTTTGTAAGATGAAAAATGATTTTTTATGTGCTCTTGAAAAATCATTTTTAGGGTCTATCTCAGTTCGTGTGTATACAAAAAGGAGATAAAGATGGGAACATTTATAAAATATTTAATTTATATAGCCTTGGTTGTTGCGGTCTTTTTTATAGCAAAAGGTCTATGGGAAGAAAATTCTGATAATACAGTAGAAGAAATTGTTGTAGGGGTTAGTGATAACGCACCGGCGGCACCTTCTACACAAACATCCCCTTCCGGAAAATAAAAATGGCATAAAACTTGCATATAAAATGTAAATAAAAGAGAGGATTTTTAATATGGCATTTGCAAGTTTTACACCTTCCGTAACCGGATTACAAGCACAGTCGCAAGCATTAAGCAGTGTAAGTACAAATATTGCTAATATTAGTACAGTAGGATATCGTCCTATATCGACAATGTTTCAAACCCTGTTGGGGCATACCCCCTCAACAGGAAATACCAAAATAGGGAACGCAACATCTCGTGTTGGTATTAACGGGGTAACGGCGTATGACCGTACTTTGATTAATCAACGAGGTGTCGTTACCTCAACCGGTGGTAATTATGATGTAGCGATAGATATCACAAATGGCTTTTTTATGGTAGATGATTCAGGCGGAAATATTTTTTATACCCGTGCCGGCAATTTTGCAACAAGAACCCAAGACGGAATTACTTATTTGATTGCTAACAATGGGTACCATGTTAACGGATTTAAAGCAAATGGTAATGGAAGTTTTGCCGGATCACCGACAGAAATTATATTGGATGCACCGCAAATTTCGCCATCTGTTCCGACAACAAAAATTTCTATTTCAGCCAATGTTCCGGCAAGTGGTGTAGATAAAGCATCTTATGGTTTTCAGGTTTATGGAGCCAATAATGATGGTAATCTGGTTAATATGATTTTTACGAAAGATCCGAATACTAATAACGTTTGGCACGCCTCATTTTCAATGCCAAACGGAGAAGTAACGGCAGATAATCCGGAAATTATATTTGATGGTAATGGTCAATTAGTCTCTCCTAAAAATATATCTTTTACGGCAACAGCCGATAATGGAGATGTTAATAATGTAACTGTTAATATTGCTGAAATGACCCAATATGCCGGAGATGATACGATTTTAAGCATATCTCAAGATGGTAAAGCCAGTAGTCAGTTATCTCGCACATATATTGATAACTATGGTATTTTGCGCGCAGAATATGCAAATGGTGAAAAAGTCGATATTGCAAAATTGGCAGTTTTGGCATTTACCTCTCCTGAAAATTTGATTCAAGAGAATGGTACAATGTTTCGTGCCAGCAATGATACAGGAGAAAGCTATTATGTCATTGGACCGGATACGGTAACGACAGCTGTTTTAACCTCGCAAGCTGTCGAAGGATCTGCAACAAATTTGGAACAAGAGTTTTCGGACTTAATCATTGTGCAACGTGCATATACCTTAAATACGACATCATTTACAACTAATAATGAGATGTTGCAGACAGTAATTGATATTTTGAGTTAAATATTATTTGACAAAAAAGTAAATTTGTATAAAATTAGGAAAATTTTTAC
The DNA here is from genome assembly GCA_017477185.1 of Alphaproteobacteria bacterium. Taxonomy (GTDB): domain Bacteria; phylum Pseudomonadota; class Alphaproteobacteria; order RF32; family CAG-239; genus Scatocola. Next base: position 36,953 of record JAFUXF010000038.1, read on the forward strand.
AGGATTTTCTTAATATGTCAGAATCGGTTACACAAAAAAATTTGCTACTGTTTTCAGAGATACTATTTGAATTGAATAAAGCTTCTCGCAAAGCCTATAATCGAGGGCATCACTTTTTGCCGATTTACCAAACTTATAGAGTCTTACAACCATATATCAATAATTTATCACTTTACTGCCAAAAATATTTAGATAAGGGTGCTTTAATTAAGCCCAATCAGCCGCAAGAATTGTTTGATCTTGTACAAGACAGCCAACAAATGATTGAAAACATTCATGAAATATTGATGAAACAAAATTTTCCGAATGTTAATTGTAATTTTTATATAGAAGAAGCAAGAGATGAATTGGGAAGATTACTGATAGATATTGATCATCTGCCAAAACACCAAAGAATAATCAATCGTTATTTTATGCGAGGAATGTTGGAGGCTGCAACGGCTATTATGCTTAATCGTCGCCAAAACAGCGAAAGTGCTGTTGCTAAAAATATTAATGAGTCTGAAATTCCTGAAAAGTTCATAACATTTTTGGCAGAGCAGGGCGTGGCAATGAATGATGATAATGAAACATCGGTATATGAAATTTTATATCAGGAATGTGGAGAGTTGATTAGTCAAAGAGCTCCCGTACAACCTAAAGAGTTGAGTCAGTCGATAGCACACTCGATGCACAAATATTTCTCTGTTAACGAACAAAATATAAGAAAAAACATAGAAAAAGACTCAGAAACTTTATGCGGTTTTATAAAAGAAGCTAAAAAGCATATGCGTCGCCACCAGTCTGTTGTAAGGGAGCTAATGCTGTTTGCGCAAAATATTGATTTTATTCCCCATGAAAAAGCAGAAAATTGCATATATGAAATATTTGTGCCAAATGTTGCAAAGATAGAAAAAAGCCAAGAGTGGAGATCAGATAAACCAATGCCACAATATCTTTTGCCATTTGCCGAGACTCCGGATGTTCTTTTGATAAAGCAGCAGATGCCGCAGTGGGAAAGGTATGAACAAGATTCTCAGAATTTTGATAAAAAAGCAATATATCATTCTGCCAGTTTGATGAGTTTGTCTTTAATAAAAAGTATGTATCGTGAACTTGATGAATATGAAGAAATTCTTGATGAACTGTCTGAGATAAAAGAAGATGAAGAAGAAGATGGATTCAGAAAAATTGATAATAATGTTGCCGAGCGAGAAAAATATATCCTGGATTTTACTGAAAAATTAGTTTCAGCAACAGCTATGGTGGAAAAATATGCACAATTACGGCTGAATAATACAGGGATAGATAGCTTAACAATTGATAAAATGAAACATAAAGATAATCTTGATATGCAAGATATTACAATATTAGGAGAGTTTATCAGTACCATCGATAACAATATAGGTGATTGTTTGGATGTTATTAACATGGCAGTAATTCCGGATTATAATGAGGTCTCATTAATGGTTCAAGAAATGCCTCATGGAAAAGAAAAGCAAGAAGCATTAACGTGTTTAATGAGCTCAATGGATGTTACTTCTGAGGATTTATGTGAAAATCTTGAAGAGGTTGTTTTTAATATAGATTGCCAAATAGGACACCAAGCACCGGAATTAGAAAATAAATTTCGGACGCTGGTAGCAGATACCAAAAGGCAATACCCCGAACTAAATGCTTGGGAAGAAGATGATTTAGCCTGTAAGATTCACGAAGGTGTTGTTGTTTCGTATTTGTTGCCTTATTATCAGAAAGAGGATTATAACGGATCAGAAGCGGAAATGGTAGCAGCATATGTGGATGGGTATGAAGACTTATCATCAGAAACTCAAGCATATTTGCAGCAAATCAGTCGATATTATGGTGAAAATATCGTTGAAATGTATGACTCTAAGAAAAAAGCAATGAAGCCATCACAAAAAGTACATGATGATATAATAGAATTTTATAATTGTCAGTATTGTTTGCAAGAAATAGATGAAATACAACAAGAGGTGGCAAAAGCATTAACGGAAGAAAAAGTGTTGGCTGCGGCGTACCATAAATATAAGACACAAAAAGCAAAATATGAGCTTCCTGATAATATAAATCTGGTTCTGACCAGTCTGTTTAATCAAGCAAAACGGCAAAGATAAGAAAAAAAGATAATAAAAATTGTTTTTTTTAGTAGACAAGCGCGAAAATATGTTTTATAAGCATTCCTGTCACTGATGCTCGGGTAGCTCAGTTGGTAGAGCAGAGGA
>JAFUXF010000039.1 GCA_017477185.1 Alphaproteobacteria bacterium
GTCGTAAGGTTCGCGCTTCTTAAAATTGCGCTCACCAACTATCCGCTCGAACTCTACTCGTTCAAATCTCAAGTTATCATCCAACTATAAAAAAAGCTCCATAAAGGAGCATTTTTTATAGTTGGTGATTCCAACGAGATTTGAACTCGTGTTTTAGCCTTGAGAGGGCCATGTCCTAGACCACTAGACGATGGAACCATATCAGATGAATTGTCTTTTACAGTATATTTTTCAATTTAGCAAGACTTTTTTTTAGAGTTCTTGATTTTGATTTTTTTCTTTTTTAATCAAATAAATCTTTTTTATGCTTTTTATCGGCAATCGCATCTTCTATGCGTTTGCGAGATAACTCAACATATTCAGGGTTGAGGTCAATGCCGACAAATTGGCGATTGAGTTTGACGGCAGCCACACCGGTGGTTCCGCTTCCCATAAACGGGTCTAAAATGCAGTCTCCTTCTTTGGTGGAGGCGGTAATCACACGCTCTAACAAAGCCATCGGCTTTTGGGTGGGGTGTTTGCCAAACGTTTTTTCTGTCGGCGGGGTGGTGAAAATTGACCAGACCGTGCGCATTTGCAGTCCTGGTTTTTTAATCATATCTTTAGAGAAATCACCATTTTTCATGGCATCATAATTAAAATAATGCTTGGCTTTTTTTGATTTGCGCGCCCAGAGTAAGTTTTCGTGGCTGGCGGTAAAATATTTGCATGACAGGTTAGGGCTGGCATTAGGCTTAAACCAGGCAATATCGTTGAGAATATGATAATCAAGGAGTAACATGGCATAACCGCAGGATAAAATGCTGTGATAAGTGCCGGAAACCCAAATTGTACCGTTTGGTTTGAGCAAACGTTTACATAAAGTCAGCCATTGTTTATGAAACTCAAAATCTCGTTCAATGCCGTTAGATTTATCCCATTGTCCTTTATTGATTTTGATGAGCTTGCCGTTAAAACAACTGGTGCCGGTGGAGAGCATATACGGCGGATCGGCAAAAATCATATCAAACGACTCTTCAGGTAAGTCGGAGAGAACTTTGAAACAATCATCGTTATATAAAGTATAGGGTTTGGTCATTGTTTTTCTCTAAAAAGCGGAAGATCCCTTATCTCGTTGCTAACGCAACTCGAGGGATGACATTGATATTATGATTGATTTAACAGATGTGCAAGGGGCGGGATGAAGTTATACCGTCATAAAGTAGGGTAATTATTTTTAACCCTATCTAACTTCCCCTTGAAAAGGGGAAGAATAATCAGATGTTTTTATTTAAGATAAAAAAAACCGCCCATGTTACAGGGCGGGGTTAATTTGTTAGTTACTTGACGGTGAGGCTGGAAGGAAATTCCAACCCCCAACGTGGCGGTGCGATCAGGTTCAGGAGCCTCAGCATCATTCTGTAGGGCCTGGCCGGTGCGGTGCCCAGCGTCTTTTTTCCGTCTTTTTTAGTTTGCGCCTATGTCCAAGGTCAATGTGGACGGGCGTGAGTTAGTGATTTTTTTATAGCTAACCGAGTTTTCACTTTGGTTAACTGACTAACTCCTAGGGGCGGTCTCTAATCTTCATTTTTTCGGTTTTTTGTGGCTCCCTGCTTGTTCTTTCAGCACCACTCAGGTGGTTGCGTACAGGGGCCGGCGCCGGGATCTAGATCACTAACTTCGAAGTCACAGAATTTCCCTTGAAGGGACCGTTCTTATTCCTTGCTGCCATAATGTATGGTTTTTAAGGGTTAATATATCCGGCTTTATTCAGAAGCTGTGAGCGGTGCTGCCAATTTTGGGGGCTGGGCTCGGTGCGGTTTCTGATGTTATCAACTCTCATAACGAAAGCCGGATTTTTTTAATAAATATTCATAATCTGTTTGTGAGAGAAGATATATCATATTAAAACGAGAGTGTCAAGACAAAAAATGCGATATTTTGACAAAATATCGCATTTTTTTTGAAAAATATTTTTATTGTTGGGGTGTTTCTTCCTCGTATTCATAATCACCGTCATCTGATTCGTCAAAATCTTCATCAGAATATTCATCATCCTCAGGGTCATAGCTGATACCGAGCTTAGCCAGAATATCTTCATTGACATCTTCTCGTTGTGCTACAATCCAATCCGGAATAAATGGTGATGGAGGAATTTTAGATTTTGCCAACATTTCCTTATCCAGATAATAACGGGGGGCGTCCGCCATAATCGGTCTGTCAATAAAACCTTGCATCAGCACAACTTGTTTGAGCATTGGTAAACTCAATAATTGGGTGGTACTGATAACAGAAGTTCCTTGCAATTGGTAACTGACATTTTTTTGGAAAGGATTTTGCCCCTTAGACAAGGTAAAACCTTCGCTTTTTGAGTAAGAAGAAGTTTGGACGGTTTTGTTACCAATCATTTTAGAAAAGCGTTGAGCCGTTTGTTCGTTGTTTTGTGATAAAATAACTTTACAAGCTGTGGTTGAAATAACCGTCTCCAAATCATCCTTACCATATTTACCGGAGATTTGTCCTAAGTCTTGTCCAATCAGAAGATATGATACTTTTTGACCACGTCCGACTGCCGGTCCCTCAATAACAGCACGAAGTTTCGGCATGGTCGGAAACTCGTCGAGGACGAACAGAGCAGGGAATGGTCCCATTTTTCCGTCCGATTTACTTTGAAAATTTGGCGGATTTGTAATCAGGTATGAGGACATTAAGTCAATGAATGTTGCACTGATGATGTTTAAGGCTTTTGCATCAACTTGGTTGACGGAAAGGTAAACAGCAATCGGTTTCCACTCGCCGGTAATCGGATCTTTCATTCCGCGCAAGTCCTTAAAGTGCAGATCTGAAAAACTGGTACGGGCAACTACGGCCGAGTTCTTGAAAATACCAATACCGCCCAAGCCGGTTGAAAGTACAGAACCTCTCTCTTTATCAGGCATGGCACTCAATTGGCTTAATTCAGTGATACAGCGTTGTGAATAGCCGTATTGACGAGCTTCTTCTATTGCGGCATCGAGCAAATCACGCATCGGGTCTGCCATGGCAGCCATCTGGTCACCTTCTTCCAGACGGCGTTTGATATCTTCGGCTTGTTTGATTTGAGATTCAACCATCCATTCCAAAATCATGGCTAGGCAAGATTCGTGCCCAATCCATTTGTCCGGTAATAAATTCCATGTGCCGATAGGAACGTAATTATCAATGGTCATGGTGTTGTTACGCAAGTTCTGAATTGCTTTTGCCGCTTGCGGGTCGTGCATTTTGATATAGTAACTTTCCAAAACTTTTTTATCTTCTTCATCAAGTTTGCCTTCATAAACGCGACCAATAAAATAGTCATTAGCGCGGGCATTCTCACACTTAAAGACAATAAAGTGAATTAAGCCGTTCAGGGCACCACGACCGGCTTTAGACCAGTGGGGGTCTGCGCTGCCTTTCGGGTCTTCCACCAATGTGTTACACATGGAGTCAATATACATATCTCGGTCTGGTCCAGGTTCGGGCAAAGCATTTGGGGCCAGAGGGTTCCAACTTGGATAATAAATGCCTTCTTTGGGGTTATCTTCTGCACCCCAGTTGATGACGAACACCGGACCGTCTTTTGCTCTTGCACCAGTGGTGGTGAAGCACAATTCAGGTTTCGGGTCGTTAACAATCAGGCTTAAACCAGGGGAGTTAAATATTGTCGGAATAACGATTCCGGCGGTTTTACCGGTTCCCGGAGGTGCACAGCACAAGGTAGAAAGAGTTTCTTTTAATTTTAACATTCTGCCGCGATAGCGACCGACGACCATGCAGAAACCATCAAATAATCCCATTCGTTTTATGTCCTTATAATCGGCTATACGGGCAGAACCATGAATGTTGGATTGAAAATGATAAGGATTCGTTATGGCTCCGATTAAAATTCCGAGAGGTAAAGAGAGAAACGGTAGAATTGGAACCCAAAGACTGAGAGAAAATTCACCATGATAATGTGAAATTTGTTTAATCCAGTTCCAATAGCGAGAGGCTAAATACCCGGGATCGGCGGCAATAATTTCCATAAATTTGCCGACGGCATTCATGGATTCTTTGGATATGCCGCTTCCCAGTAAGTATCCTAAAGGAATTGCCGTCACTGCTAAGAGGATGGTAATGACTAAAGAAATAACAAGTGTGGTTACCATCCATTTGCTTGCATTATTATATTCTTCCCATTCTTCACCGGATCTGTCTACCATTTTATTTGTCCTATGTTAAATTACGAACGATTTTTTTGATTTTTTCAAATCGTTCAATATCTATGCTCTTGTCGGCATCTTCCAATGTTTTGGCAAATAATTTTAGTTCACGAGGCATACCTCTGTCAATACGCGTGACGTTCACATTTAATTCTTTCCAAATATCAAACATATCTTCAGCGTTGATAATATTGCCATATTGCTCAACCACATAGGTTGAAATTGCATAGTCAAAACCGTTTTCTTTTAATTTTTCTGTCAGATACTGTTGGACAATATCGGCGCAACGTACCGGTGAGATACGATGACTGCTTTCAGAAAACCATAATGGTTCTTCATCGTTAAATCTTTCTTCGTCTGCAAGCCAATCGCCAGATTCTTTATCAATTAAACAGATACAAATTTGTCCTTCAGCAACACCAATAAAATCAACAAAGTTATTTTTAATGGTTGCGGAGGTAATAACCTGATAGCCTTTTTGTTTAATGACTTCCAGACTTGAATTGCCACTGTTTTTAGGATTTTGAGGCTGTCCTGACATTGGTATTGGTTTATTATTACGGCGAGTATCGCGATTATTGTCACGTTGACGCGGCTCTCTTTTTTCTCGATCTTGGCGACGCTCGTTACGACGTGAATCAGAAGAGTTTTGCTCTTGTTGCAAACTTGTTTTTTCCGGTGTACTGCCGATTTTATCTAAGTCATCAAAATTGAGGTCAAAATCGTTACTGTCATCATCTTCCATTTTAAATAAAGAATGATCTAAGATATTGTTGGTTGATGGGGGCGGAACAGTTATAGGTTTGACATTCGGCAAAGTACGATTGGCTGCAATCGGTGAAGAAACAACGCTTTGTTCAGGCTGTATTGGTAAGTTGGAACTCAAATTGCGCGGACGAATCTCTTTATAAGATTTTTTACGCTTAATTGTTGGCTTGAGAGCAACAATCGGCTCTTTTTTCTTTTTTTCTTCATTATGGTCAGGAAAAACGATTTTGTAAAATTTTTTGAGATAGGGGAGGGCTTTATTCCACAATTTTTCCCATTTAATCATACTGAGAGTTGCCCAACCGGTTAACCATAGCGGAACAGCACTGAACAAAATTAAAAGGAACGACCATTCTTTTTTATCGTCAACGACCCAGCCGTTCATCCATAAATCCCAAATATAACGCCAATGACGGGAGTCAATTAAATCAAAGTGCCAATTTGTTAATAAAATGACACGGATTCCTTCAAAGAAAAAAATACTCCAAATGATACCGACAATGAGAATTCTGAGGGCTGTTTTAAAGGCTTGCAACGGGGTTTCTCCTAAATTTGAAATACAGTTTAGCAGAAAGTTGTTAATGCTTGGTTTATTACTCATGACGTAATTTATCCTTTAGTTGCAAACGTATGTTTTGTGAGGCTTTGGGAGCATTGGTTGCAGCCGCTTGTCTTTTTTGAAGTTTATTTTCAAAATCTTGTTTGATATCATCTCCGATAGAGATTCCGATATTGTGAATTTTGGTGCGAGACATAGCTTTGAGAGAATTGTCTGCTTCTCGCTTTTGATACCATAAAAGCGGAGCTAAAAGGAGGGCAACATAATTGGCTTTATATAATTTTTTCCACCCCCATATCCAAAGAGGAATAAGAACAATCAGGCATAAAACTAACAGATAATCTTTGCCTGTACTGATTGAGCCGCCACTATTCCAATAAGAGCTTAAGATCTGCCAACTTTTTTGTGAAAGATAATTAAACCCCCAAACAGAGCGAAATAAGATTAAAGTGCCGCTGAGGTAAATATATGTCCAGACGGCACCGGTAATAATCCATTTTAAAAATTTGAAGAGTTTTTTGAAAAAGTGCATTATCGTCCTTCTCCACCTCTTCCGTTAACTTGGTGTTGCCCCTGATTATTTTGAGAATTGTCATTGCTATTGTGCATTCTTCTCCATTTTTCGAGATATCGTCTGCGGGCATTTAAGGATACAGAGCGAGCTTCTAAACTGCGCTCATTGTTATTCTGGTCTTGTAAAGCAATATTTAATTCTTGTTCGGTACTTTGGGCATCAATGAGAGATTGGTACATATTTTGAGCCGGAGTCACTTGTTGTGTTAATGTATCATTCGTAATATTACCTTGTTCATCCATACCGAGAAAACTGTTAAGACGATTTAACGCTTTATTTTTAATCGGTGAGTTGAACATTTTATCTTTATTATTCTTGTATTTACCCTTATCCATTGATTTGTTAACAGTTTTGTTTGCTAACTCGACATCTTTGTGCATTTCTTCTAATGATTTTATCGGATTATTCGATTGATCCAGTTTTTGGGCAATTAAATAAGCATTACGTTTAACATAGGCATTGAATTGTTCGGGCGTCATAGGCGCGTCCGGTGTTTCAGAATTCATATTATTTTGCATAGCCTGAGCGCGTGTTAAAGCTGTCGCAATATAGTTGATTGCTTGCAGATTGGTTATTTGTGTATGCTTTTGTTCAGCCGCATGACGACATTCTTGTTGAGCATTTTGTGGACCCAAAGCTAGCAAGGCTTGATAATCAGGAGAATGGACTTCTTCTTCTGTTAAAACCACACGAGTATTCGGGTCGGCATCAAAAGAATGGGTGAATCTATCCATGCGCTCTTCAAACTTGGCTAATGCAGCATTAGCAATATTATAACTCCGCTTGCGCGAATCTTCGGATGTTTTATTAAGTGCGGCGGCATAGCGCGTCATGCTATTATCAAGTTTTTTGCCTTCCTTACCCTCTTTTTTTCCTTCTTTGTATGCGTTTGTGGCATTTTTTCCTGTGTTCCAAACCCAAGTTGCCGTTCCATCCGCTACCCACCATAAGCCTTTGGTGGTTTTATTGCAAATCCAGTTAGCACCATCCAGTAACCAATTTTGATAAAGATATTCTAAAATATCCTTTTCTTCGAAAAACTTGCGGTCTTTATCATCGTCGGCGGGCTTTTCTTTTTTGAGATCCTTATCGTTGCGCTTAAAATCAACGCTTTCGCCCTGATTTTTGAGATTATCAAAGTCTTCTTTTTGTTCATCTGTCAATGGTTTGCCGTCTTTGAGCATCTCTTGATACACATTTAACCGAGCTCTTGGCAAAAGTTGTTTAACATTAAGAGGCTCTCTTTTGCCGGTCGGAGTTATAAATTCTGTCGGCATTTGCGTTTGTGAAATATTTAAGGTTTTTTTGTCAGCCATGGTTATTCCCTTAATTTCTGTTTTTTTATTTCCCATTATAACTTAAAAAAATAATTTTGTCCAGTTTTTTGTTGATAAAATTACATTTTTATATCTTAAGTCTTTTTAAAAATTCTCCGATTTTGTGATTGATACGAATGCCATCTTGCGGTTTGACTTTAATCATACCGAAAAAACGATCTTTGATTTTGCTGAAGTCGATTGGGGCAAAGGTTGCCGGATTGGTTGTCAGTGCTTTGAACGACCCTTCCGGATCTTTGTTGGACAGGCGAAAGTAGTTGTTGACCAGCTTTTCAGCATTAATCGGAAATTGTTTTTCATTGATCGCCTCGATATAACGGCGGCTGCGTTCTAAGTGGCGTTGATGAGCTTCATAGATTTCTTTTTCAAGTTTTTTGCGTTCATATTTTAGTTTACGCGTTTCATAATCAATCTCACACCCTTCTAATTCAATCATAGTCTCAACATGAGAAATAATAGCCAATTGAAGGTTTTCATTTTCACATTTTTCGGCAAAGTCCAAGAGCTGATCATCAGTACTGTTCGGATTGATGGTTTTGACCTCATTAGGGAAGAGTTTCAACATAATTTCCCAACCGCTTAAAATATCTTTGCTGACAGAGGTGCCTGCGCGTTTTTTGTAGTGCGGTTGCAATTTTGATTCGGTTAAGTGTAAAGTAGGTACTTCCAAATTATTATCTTCACAGAGCATAGAAATGGCGTACATGAAGTTTTTGTAAGCACGGAAGAGGGAATACTCATGTTCTCCTAAGTTTGACGGAGCTTGGTTTACCAAATCAGATAAATTTTCTGTTTCAGGCTCTGTTTGCTCTGCTTGGAGTTCATTGATTTCTTCTTGAGCTTCCTCCGCGCCTTCATCAAATTCTTTATTGATAAAATCGCTTAGCATTTTTTCAAAATCATCAACGTCAGAATCGGAAATCGAAGCGAGAACATCGTTATTATCAATTTGATTATTCATTGCTTGTCTCCTGAAGATGTATAGTTGATACTTTTTGCAGGGTTTGTGGATTATAAATAACTATTCTGTCTGCTTCTCCACCATCTTTAATTAAAATGGCCAAGTTGTTGCCGACAGTTGTTACCGAGCTAATTGAACTGCCGATCGGTTGTGCTAGATTTTTTTCTTGATAAATATCTTGTTTGGGTTGAGCCTTTTTATAAATGACCGTTAACAATAACAATGAGCCGAACACCAACAAAAAAGTGATGATGACTACAATGCTTTTAATCAATTTTAATTTATCCATGATGTTAACCCTTGCATTTTTGCATAATTCTTTGTAGGAATAGGATAAACAAAAGAAATTTATTTTTGGTAAACATGACGGAAATTGCAGAAGAAATAACTTTACCTGTGGTAGAGACCGCTTATAACGGGTGGCGATTGGATAAATTTTTAGTACGATTGCTGCCGGATATGTCACGCGCGCGCTTGCAACAACTGATTAAGCAAAGCTGTGTGTGTTGTAATGGTTTGGTTGTAAGTGATGTTTCTTGTAAAATTCATACAGGAGAAGTTTATCAAATTGCTGTTCCTGAACCGGAAGATGCTGTACCGGAGCCTGAAGATATCCCTCTTAATATTGTTTATGAAGATGATGATTTATTAGTGGTTAATAAACCTGCCGGTATGACAGTACATCCGGCTCCGGGAGCATATCACGGAACGTTGGTTCATGCTTTGTTGTTTCATTGTCAGGGACGGCTATCGGGGATTGGCGGCGTGAAACGTCCGGGAATTGTCCATCGTATTGATAAAGATACTAGTGGTTTATTGGTTGTTGCCAAAAATGATATGACGCATCGTGCCTTAACCGAGCAATTTAGTGTGCATTCGATTGAGCGGACGTATTTGGCTTTTGTGTATGGTGTTCCGTCGCCAATTAGCGGAACAATTGAAGGAAATATCGGGCGAAGTCCATATGACCGTAAAAAAATGGCTCTCGTCGTCAAAGGTGGTAAACCGGCGGTAACGCACTATCAAACAATGAGTGTTTGCGGGCGGACGGCGGCACTGGTTAAATGCAATCTTGAAACCGGTCGAACACACCAAATTCGCGTGCATTTATCAAGTATCGGATGCAATTTGATTGGTGATCAATTATATGTCAAGGCAAAAAAAACGGCACTTTGCGGTGTGTCCGAGGCGGTCAAAAATTATGTTAATACCTTTCCGCGACAAGCCTTGCATGCACAAACGCTTGGATTTATTCACCCTAAGACAAAAGAGTGGTTGCAATTTACCTCTGATTTACCTCGTGATTTGCAAGATTTGGTCGAGGTTTTAGGATTGAACTAAAACTAATTGTTAGGTTGTGTTTGTGGATAAGTGTGATTATTCTGCCTGTCGTCAAGAACAACAGGGAGGCTGTCATGAACAAGGACTTCACTCTAAACGGATTTGACTTTTCGCCAGAAATTAATATGGCGCGTTATTTACAGAGTATTCGCAAATTTCCTATTCTTTCACCTGAGGCTGAGTATGCTATGGCGGTGCAATATCGCAAAACCGGTGATGCTAAAATAGCTCAGAAACTGATTAATTCTCATCTACGCTTGGTGGTTAAAGTTGTTTCAAAATATCGTGGTTATGGTTTGCCCCTTAATGAAATGATTGCAGAGGGGAATATCGGGCTACTTTATGCTGTTAATAAATTTGAGCCGGATAAAGGGTTTCGCTTTTCAACCTACGCGCTGTGGTGGATTAAGGCTTCTGTGCAAAAATATATTCTTAACTCATGGTCGCTGGTTAAAATTGGAACAACCGCGGCCCAGAAAAAGCTCTTTTTTAATCTGCGTAAAATCAAAAACAAACTGAATTTGGTCGACGATCGTGAATTATCACATCATGTCTTAAACAGCATTGCCGGTAGTCTTGATGTTTCGGTGCAAGATGTGACCGACATGAATATGCGATTAAAATCTCATGACGGGTCACTGAATATTCTGGTCGATTCATCTTCTGATAATGGAACTGAGTGGATGGATTTTATCTCTGACGGTCGTCCAAATCAGGAAGATTCTTATGCTTATGCCGAAACGCTCTCCTATCGTCGACGTCTCTTTCGTAATGCGCTTGTTTGTCTTAATCCTCGTGAAAAAGATATTCTCTTTAAGCGTCGCCTTTCAGACAAAGCCATGACGCTTGATGACCTTAGCAAGCATTATGCGATTTCTAAAGAGCGTGTGCGGCAGATAGAGTTGAATAGTATACGCAAGTTGCGCAAAGCCATCCAGTAAAAACACGCAAGATGAATTTCTAGTGCAGAAATTGCGGATATTTTGCTCGGTCATGTACCTCAAATGTACACTCCGCTCGCAAAATTCCTTATTTCTTACTAGAAATATCATCTATCGTGTTTTTAATAAAAATTCGTATAATGGACTATTAGTGCGTCGTTTGCAAGGTAGAAGCGTCCTTACGTAGGTTGACTATACTCTGCTTTTTTTGGGTGGTTTATTTTTCCATAGGAACCAGTTTTATTTGATAGCCGTAGTATTCCATCAGGTGATAGCAGATGTTAATGCCACCGGAAAAATTTTTTTCAATTTGTTCGAGAGTTTGTTCTTTCATATCCAAATCTTCCAAAACCTGATGAATAGGAATATTTTTATTTTCTCTGATAATGCGTAATTGCACGCATAATTCTCTGACTAATCTTTTGGTATATTTTGCCATTTGTTAAACTCCATATTTTTGTTGATAAAAACACAAAAAAACTCGCCTTATCAAAAGGCGAGGGAGTTAACAACTGCTATCGAAACAGCATGGTGTATTCAATATATTCCACCATCTCCCTCTTACGAAGGAGTTATTTTTCGATATGGAGTTGTTAAGCTCCGTAAGCAGAACACCTGCTTACAGAATCTATCATATAATAAAATCTTTTAATAACAAGTAAAAAAAACACCTGCAAGTTATTTGCAGGTGTCTAATTTTTCAAGAGCTTCTAAATGCTGACGATAGATTTGGCACCACTTATCGTGGTATTGCTCAATTGCCCCTGTTGTGTGTTCGGGCATATTTTTTTCCAAATCGTCGTAAGCAAATTTGAGCCAAGTCGTGAGAGCATAATAATCAAGAAAAGAGAGTGCTTTTGCTTTTTGAACAAATTTTTTTACTTTCGGTTCGTCATTGATTTGCCAACCGATAGGTTTCTCTTCCCCCTCATACAGATGATTCCATACTTCTTTGCCTCGTTTGATTGGGTCTGTTACCAAAATACGGGCGATAATCTTCTTGAATTTGTTCATAATAGTAAGAATTAAAAGTAAATATTTGTTGCGTATATTAAATGGAGTTATCTAAGTTGTCAATAAAAAAGCCTCCCGCAGGAGGCTCAATCGGATTTAAAAATATCTTTTTAACAGGCCTTCCAAGGCTTTGCCGTGGCGGGCTTCATCACGCGCCATTTCATGAATAGAATCGTGAATAGCATCCAAATTCAATTCTTTGGCCTTTTTAGCCATTGCCATTTTACCATGGCAAGCTCCATTTTCTCCGGCTAACATTTTTTCTAAATTTTCTTTAGTTGATTTGCTGACCAATTCTCCCAGCATTTCCCCAAACCGAGAAGCATGCTCAGCTTCTTCTTTAGCAATCTGTTCCAACACAACGGCAATTTCGGCATAACCTTCACGCATTGCTTGACGTGCCATTGCTAAGTACATTCCAACCTCTGCACATTCGCCGTTAAAGTGATTGTGCATGCCTTCTAAGATTTCTGCATCAATTCCTTTGGCAATGCCAATGACGTGTTCTGCCGGCCAAGTCATTTCTTCTTCTTTATAAGGAACGAGTTTCTCTCCTTTAACCTTACACACCGGACATTGTGGCTCTTGTCCCTCCGGAACATCAAAAATCTGACCGCATACCAAGCATTTGTATTTCATGATAGTCTCCTTATTATAAAATGATTGATGAGTCTGTATAGCAGATATTTTTGATAGATGGAATCGAAATTTGTTTTTTTTGTGACGGGTGGGGATTATTCCATTTTTAAACCCCAAATGTCATAACGTTCTTTGTCGTTTCCCCAATTGGGGCGAACTTTTACAAATAAAAATAGGTGGATTCTTTCCTCCAGTAGTCTCTCAAGTTCATTGCGAGCAGCTTGCCCGATTTTTTTTATCATACTGCCGTTATGTCCGATAATAATAATTTTCTGATTATCTTTTTCAACATAAATTGTCATTTCTGCGTGAATAGAACCATCTTTTTTATGTTCCCATAATTCGGGTTCAACGGTCAGGGCATAAGGAATTTCTTGTCTCAGGTACAGAAACAATTTTTCTCTGACCAACTCTGCCGCTAACAATCTTAAGGGCATGTCAGACATTTGATCTTCCGGGTAGTACCAAGGACTTTCGGGTAAATTATCGGCCAAATATTGATAAAAATCTTCTGTATTTTTGCCGGTTATGGCTGAAATCATAAAGGTTTCTTTGAAAGGATAGCTTTGATTTAGTTTTTGACTGAGTTCTAATAATTTTTCTTTATTTTTCAGCTCGTCGACCTTATTTAAAATGAGAACTGCCGGAATGCTTTTCTTTTTTAATTTAGCGATAATGGATTGTGTTTCATCATCAAAGCCGCGCTTAGCATCAACCACCAAAGCCGTTATATCAGCATCACCCGAGCCATCCCAAGCAGAAGAAATCATAGCTTTATCTAATTTTCGCTTAGGCTTAAAAATTCCGGGGGTATCAAGAAAAATAATTTGTGTGTTATCATAAATTCCGATTCCTTTAACGGTCGTTCTGGTGGTTTGTACTTTGGGGGAAACAATAGAAACTTTACTGCCGACAAAATGATTAGTGATGGTTGATTTGCCTGCATTCGGAGCACCAATCAAAGCAACATAGCCGCAACGGGTCGGTTTATTGTTGTTGCTCATTAGCGTTTCTCCATCAAGGCAATCATTTTGGCAGCGGCAGCTTGCTCTGCAAGTTTTTTGTTGTGTCCGCTTCCGGCTTGCGGTGGCAAGTTGTCTATTTTTACCTCAATGGTAAATGTCGGTTCATGCTCGCTTCCGGTACGAGAAATAACCTCATAAGTTGGCGTTTGATAACCATGGGCATGGGCCAGTTCTTGTAAGCGTGTTTTGAAGTCTTTGGGCGGAGTCATATCCTGATGAATCAGCTTTTTCCAATGCTTGTTTACAAAAGAGAGAGCCTGATCAATATCAGAATCTATACAAATAGCTCCGATAACGGCTTCGCAAACGTCACATAAAACATTTTCATTTTCGCGAATATCTTCGGTTGCAACAAAAATATATTTATCTAGTTGTAATTGCTTGGCGACAACGGATACTGTTTCTTTGCAGACTAAATGCATATGGCGCGGAGATAGGCTCCCTTCCGGTTCTTGCGGAAATTCTTTATATAAAGTTCCGGCTATTCCCACACCAAGGATACGGTCGCCTAAAAATTCCAGCCGTTCATAGTTACTGCCGATATGTGATGTTATGCTGCTGTGAGTCAGAGCTTGTTTTAAGAGTTGCTGATTCTTAAAATGATAATCTAAAATATTTTCCAGTTTTTCAAACATGGGAAGTCTCTAAGAAATAGTATTAAAAATTCTTTTCCAACGAATTTTTCTTGGCCATAACCAAGGTTTATACCAAGCATCTTCAGGATCTTGTGAAAAGAATAAAAAGCGTGCTTTACCAACTAAATTTTCAAAAGGAACAAAGCCAACACTGATACGACTGTCATCCGAGCGATCTCGATTGTCGCCCATAACAAAAAAGTATCCCTCAGGTACTGTCAATTCTTCAACATTATCTTCTTGTTCATGATCTGAAATCTCTAAAATTCGATGTTTGACTCCACCGGTTAAAGTCTCTTCGTACTGATGATAACGATCAGCATTTCCTTGAGCATCCCGGACAATAAAATCTTCCAGAGGTTGACGATCTTGCAGCTCGCCATTGATGTATAGACGTCCGTTGTCAAGTTTAATTTTATCGTTCGGCAGACCGATGACTCTCTTAATATAGTCCGTATGATTGTCGCGCGGGAATTTAAATACAACAACATCACCGCGTTTAGGTTCGTCAGCCCAAATTCGTCCTTCAAACAGTGGAATACTGAAAGGAAAAGAGTGCTTTGAATACCCATAGGTATATTTTGAAACAAACAAAAAATCTCCGACATATAAACTCGGGTACATTGAGCCTGATGGAATCTTAAAAGGTTCAAATAAAAAAGTTCGGATTACGACGGCAATCAAAATGGCGTATACCAAGGTTTTGATGGTATCGGTAAAACTTTCTTCTTCTTGCATATGATATCTTCTTTGTTATTATTTGTTAATCCTATATTTTCTTGGATAACAACGCTTGTTTCATTTTTATCCAAGAAAACGCTTGTCATACTAAACATAAATTTTGACTTCTGCAACTATAAAATTATAATCTTTCAATAATTACAAAAGCCTGTGCTAAGTCTGCTTCATCACTCAGACTCAGATGGATTTTGAAATCTTGCTGCTCTGTTTTTTCCAGCAAGGTTTCCAATGCGCCGCCTTCAATTGAGAGAAAGGGTTTTCCCAAATCATTGTGATGAATGGTTATGTCTTTCAGGTAAATCCCATCTCTGAATCCGGTGCCGAGTGCTTTGCCAAAGGCTTCCTTGGCGGCAAAGCGTTTGGCTAAAAAACGACTGGTTTGATCTTCATTAAGGTCCTGTTTGATAAGTTCTTGTTTTTCAATATCAGATAAAATATGTTGCTGTATTCCTTTGTTAAACATAGGGACAAGTTTGCTCATTCGGGTAATTCTGACAATGTCGCAGCCGATACCAATAATCATGTTTTTTCCTTTATCAGTTATGCAATTGCTTTATGATATAATCTTAAATATCAAAAACAGCAACAAAAATATATAGTCTTATAAAATAACCCAAAAAAAAGATTGAGGCTAAAAAGTGATTGCAAAAATTTTTCAGATGTGATATTATCATAATAGATTCTACTGTTAGTTATATTAAAGGAGACTATTATGAAAAAGATATCCTATTTATGCTCAACTTGTTTAATCAC
>JAFUXF010000004.1 GCA_017477185.1 Alphaproteobacteria bacterium
CGATACTTGCATACCCACACCACGTGGTAGCTCAGACGATAGATGCTATGTTGACTTTGTACTACTTCCATACTTTCTTATAGCATCGTCGTCGTGATCATTCAACCCCCATTAAAATGGGGGTAGTCTGTAAGGCATTAAAACAGGTTGATGTTGCGTGAGCAACGTCAACCTTTTTTGTTTGCATAAAAAACCGCCCGAAGGCGGCTTTATCTATTTCATACCTAAAGCGTCTTTGTAGGTATCTAATAATAGTTCTTGTTCGTTACGATCGGAATCATTCATTTTACGGAGTTTGAGAATCGTTCGCATGATTTTAACATCAAATCCTGCACCTTTGGCTTCAGCAAAAATATCTCTGATGTCAGATGCAATTCCTGATTTCTCTTCTTCTAAACGTTCGATACGTTCAATCAATGAGCGTAATCTGTCTGCAGCAATGCCGCCAACTTCTGTTTCTGCCATGTTTTTTCTCCTTATAATGGTTGTTTGATTGTTCTTGGTTATAGCAAAGCTTGTTTATTTTTACAAGAAATAAATAGCTTGTTAATCTATTTTGATTATATATAAGACAGTTATTGTTAATTGGAAGGATGTCATTATGCCACAAAATACACGCACTAAAATCATTGCTACTATCGGTCCGTCAACCGCAACTCGTGAGAAGTTAGAGCAACTTATTGATGCCGGTGCTGATGCTTTTCGTTTTAACTTTAGTCACGGAACACATGCAGAGCATAAAGAACGTTATAAGTTAGTGCGTAAAATTTCGAAGGAAAAAAATGTGCGTATTTCGGTCTTGGCTGATTTACAAGGACCAAAATTGCGTGTCGGGGAATTTAAAGATAAAAGCGTTATGTTGGTTAAAGGGGCAAAGTTTGTTCTTGATATGAAACAAGAATTGGGCACAGTTGAACGTGTGACTTTGCCACATCCGGAAATTTTCAAGGCCTTAAAAGTTAATGATGTTTTACTTTTAAATGATGGCAATATCCGCCTTCGTGTTGATGAGTGTGATAAGAAACATGCTGTTACGACAGTTTTGGTCGGAGGTGTTCTTTCAAGTCATAAAGGTGTTAATTTGCCGGATATTCATTTGCCGATTTCTGCGTTAACGAATAAGGATAAGGAAGATTTAGAGTTTGCATTGAAACTGGGAGTTGATTGGGTTTGTTTATCTTTTGTGCAGAAGGTGGCAGATGTCAGATTGGCAAAAAAATTGATTGATGGACGTGCATGGATTATTTCTAAACTTGAAAAGCCAAGTGCTGTTGCTGAGTTGGATGATATTGTTCGCGAATCTGATGCGGTTATGGTCGCACGCGGTGATTTAGGCGTTGAATGTCCGTTGCCGACTGTTCCTGTGTTGCAAAAAAGGATTGTGCGGATGTGTCGTAAGTATTCTAAGCCGGTTATTGTTGCAACCCAGATGCTTGAATCAATGATCAATGCGCCAACGCCGACGCGTGCAGAAATATCTGATATTGCAGCAGCTGTCTATGATGGTGCTGATACGGTTATGCTCTCGGCTGAAACTGCCGCAGGGCAATATCCGATAGAAGCCGTTTCTATGATGCATCAGACAATTGAGGAAGTTGAGAAAGATCCGTTGTTTTATCATTTTATGCATAGTTCACGTATTCGCAGTGAGTTTATCAATTCAGATGAAGCTGATGCGATCTCTTGTGCTGCGGGCGATATGACGACAGAATTGCGAAATGTTGCCGCTGTTGTTACGTTTACAACTTCCGGAACAACAACTTTGTTAACCGCTCGTGAGCGTCCGGATTTGCCGATTTTGGCGGTAACACCTCATGAAGAGGTCGCTAATCGTATGGGAATTGTCTGGGGAACACGTGGATATGTTAATAAAGGAGTGTTCAAAAACTTTAATAATGTTGAGGCTATTTCTCGTAAAATTGCGCTTGAAACGGGTATCGCAAAAATTGGGCAATATATTGTCGTCACAGCTGGTTTTCCGCTTCTTAAAGGCGGCAAAACAAATTTGCTGCATATTATAAAATTGTGAGATTTTACGACTATAAAAAAACTCCCTGTAGAAGGGAGTTTTTTGATGGTGTGACCGAGAAGACCCACACCACAAGCTCTCAAAAGTGCTTATTTTCCTTGTTTTTAAAGTTTTGCAACCGCTGTTTTTTATCAAAATGCATCACAGTCTGCATCACACTTTTTTCTTAAAAGAAATTATATCGCACTTTTTTGCCAAAGTACACGATTTTTGCCGTTTCGTTATAAAAAATGTAAAAAACGAGAAAACATTCGTTATAAAAAGTGTTGAAATTAACAATTTATTCATTATAAAAAGTGTAAAAATTAACAAAATATTCGTTATATTTTGTGTAAGGATGGTAAAAAATGAAAAGATATGCTCTACAAGACTTAATAAAATGGAAAGATAATCTTGATCGAAAACCCTTACTTCTGTACGGTGCACGCCAAGTCGGTAAAACTTGGTTAGTTAGAGAATTTGCCAAACAACACTACAAACAAATTGTTGAGTTAAATTTTTTTACTAATGATAAATTAAAACAAATCTTTGCTGATAATATATCTCCAGAGTTCTTAATTGAGCAAATTGAATTGTTATTCAATGTTAAAATTGATCCGAAAACAACATTGCTCTTTTTTGATGAAATTCAAGAATCACAACGAGCTATGGATGCTTTGAAAACATTTAACGATTCTGTAAATCAGTATCATATTATTGCTGCAGGTAGTTTTCTGGGGGTAGCAATAGCCCGTCAGCCTGTTGGGCAAGTCGATCATTATACCTTATATCCATTGTCCTTTTGTGAGTTTTTAGAAGCCATTAATCAAGAAAAATTGGCTCAAATTATTCAATCTGGCAACACCGAGATGCTGACATCTCCGATTAGAGATTTATTAGAAAATCTCCTGAGAAAATACTTTTATGTCGGTGGCATGCCTGAGGCTGTTCAGACATATATTGATACAGATGATTTTGATGAAGTTCGGATTATTCAGAAAAATTTACTCACAGAATATCGCGGAGATTTTTCTAAGCATATTGATGCAAAAGATGCGCCTCGGGTCAGAATGCTGTGGGATTCTATACCTCTTCATTTATTCAAAGAAAATAAAAAATTTATTTATAAACACATCAAGCAAGGTGGACGAGTTGCAGAATTTGAAGTTGCAATGCAATGGCTTGTTGATACCGGATTAGTTTATAAAATATATAAAACAGAAAACGCCAAATTACCTTTATCTATGCATTTTATTAGAGATTATTTCAAACTTTATATGATGGATATAGGTTTATTTTGCGCACAAGCTGAAATAAAACCGGCTGAGATTTTATTACACGGAACTGATATTGTCAGTAATATGAATGGTGCCCTTGCTGAACAATTTGTTCTTCAAGAATTGAAATGCTCTGGTATTTCTTCTTTGTATTATTGGGGAAGAGAAAATCCAGCTACTGCAGAGATTGATTTTATTACAGATACAAATGAGGGATGTATTATTCCGATTGAAGTCAAATCGGCCAATAATACAAAAGCAAAATCGCTTAAAGTTTATATTGCGGAAAACAATCCGAAATATGCTATCAGAACCTCATTAAATCAATATAGGGTAACGGACAACTTATATGATATTCCTCTGTATATGATATCGCAAATTCAGCAGCTGTTAAGGAAATGATTGGACAGGTAGTGTCTTCTCCGACCAATTTTGCGTCACACTTTTTTCTTAAGAGAAATTATATCGCACTTTTTTGCCAAAGTACACGGTTTTTTATCCTTTTATTTTTTATTCGTTCGTCGTTTTAGAGGTTGTTTTGCCTGATATACCGATGTAAAGTTGACCAAGTGCAATGCATGAGGCGGGCGATTTCTGCTTTTGTGACACCTTTTTCGAGCAAATTTTTAATTCGGTCGTGCTCTTTTTCTAGTTTGCGATAAGTAAAACCAAACGGACGGCCGAGGTGTTTGCCCTCATCTTTTAAACGTTGCAAAGAAAGGCGTGTCCTCTCAGAAATCAACTGTCTTTCAATCTCGCTGGCTAAAGAAAAAGCAAATGCCAACACTTTAGATTGAATATCTGCACCAAGACGGTAATTTTCTTTCAAAGTCCAGACCTGGCAGTCTTTTTGCAAGCAACTTTGCAGAATTCCCATCACTTCCATCAGATTTCTGCCAAGTCTGCTTAATTCGGTTGCAATAAGAATATCGCCTTTTTTGAGCTTTTTAAGTAATTTACCGAGTCTGCGTTCTGGTAGCGGAATGCGAGAAGATATGGTTTCTTCTACCCATTTATCAATAATGATATTGTTTTTATTTGCAAAAGTCTCAATTTCGTGGTGTTGATTCGCAATGTTTTGATGGTCGGTGCTGACGCGTATATATCCGTAAATCATAAAAAAAATCCTTATAAATAGTTGAAACCATCTATAAGAACTTGCAAAAACAGCAAAAAAATAAATACCTGAAATAAAGGTATCCATAAACCACCATTTATATTTGATATTAATCCTTTTATTACAAATAAAACGAGAAATCAATACTTTTTTCTTATATTCCTTTATTTTTATAACCTTTTGAAAAATCACAAGAAATCAACAAACACATATCGTCATTAACGGTGGTTCCGGTACACGTCTTTATCCTTTAACGTCTGTCGGATTGTATTTTTATCCTGCCGATGTGGTGGCAAAGGCGAAAAGTTTGAAACCATCGGCACGTGGAGAATTGGAAATCACAGATTTGAATAATTTGTATTTAAACGAAAAGCGACTTGATGTGGTCTTGATGAAGCGTGGAAACGCGTGGCTTGATGTCGGCACGCCGGACAGTCTGATGGAAGCCGGTCAGTTTGTGCAGATAATGGAGCAACGACAAGGCTTAAAGATTGCTTGTATTGAGGAAATCGCTTATCGCCGCGGATTTATTAATGATGATGAAATGGAAAAGCTGATAGAACACCGCACCCACGGCACATACAAAAATTATTTAGAAAAAGTTTATGCAGAGTATCGGAAAAAATAGAAAGGATTTGAGATGATTTACGAAGCAAATGTAGATGAAATAGATTTTTCAATTAAAGGAGATGCTCGAGGGTATTTGGTTCCATTTGAAGATGGTGTCAATATGCCGTTTGCCCCAAAAAGATTTTATTATCTCTATGGCACAGATACGGAAATTCAACGTGGATTTCATGCCCACAAAGAACTGAAACAACTGCTGATTGCTACATCAGGTTCGGTCAGAATCCAATGTGAGTGGAACGGGCTGAAAAAAAAGTTTTTGTTAGATAGTCCTACTAAAGGTTTATTATTAGAAGGTATGGTTTGGCATGTGATGGATAAATTTTCACCAGATTGTATCTTATCAGTTTTGGCAAGTGATATCTATAATGAGGCAGATTATGTTAGAAATTACGATGATTTCAAAAAGTACGAAGCAGAGTATTTAAATAGTTTTTAAAGAGAAACTGCTTAGAGGAATAGTGAAAGAAATAAAATTGAAGATGTATATTTAGGCTAATTAAATGGAGAGATGAAATGAAGTGGGTGAAAAAGGGGTTTATTTGTTCGTCCGAGACATTTAATTTATCTTGGTATAAGAAGTATACTATGACACCTTTGCCTTATTTTGCTGAAGATGGTTCATTTCGTATATATTTAACAATGTGCGATGAAAATAATTACGGACGTGCAGGATATATAACAGTTAATCCAGAAAATCCAGCTGAAATTTATGATATAACAAAAGAACCTGTTTTGGATTTGGGGGAGAGAGGAACTTTTGATGAGCATGGAATTTTACCTTGCTGTTTGCTAAAAGATAATGGCAGGCTATATATGTATTATTCTGCTTATCAACATCAAGTGTCAACGCCTTATACAATATATTCGGGCATAGCGGTTAGTGAAAATGATGGGAAAACATTTAAAAAGATGTTTAATGTTCCTATTTTAGACAGAATAAACGGTGAATTATCACAAAGAAGTGCCACAGAAGTTATGAAAAAAGATGGAAAATATAAAATGTGGTATACGGCAAATGTCGGGTGGATTAATAATGGTATTCACGAAGTCCCAAAGTATGATATCAAATATCTTGAATCGGACATACCTGATAAATGGGACAGTAAACCGGTTTGTGCAGTTCCTTTTAAAAACGATGATGAATATGGTCTTACAATGCCTCAAGTATTTTATGAGAATGGTAAATATAAAATGGTGTATTCAATTCGTTCGTTAGAAAAAGGTTATATCATGGGTTATGCAGAATCAAAAGATGGAATTCATTTTGAACGGCAAGATGAAAAAATGGAAATTCAAACATCCAATGATGGGTTTGATAGCGAAATGATATGTTACGGAAAAACGTATACTCACAAAGGTAAAGTATACCTTATTTATTGCGGAAATAGATATGGGCTTGCAGGAATCGGTTATGCTGTTTTGGAAAATGCTTCTCACTTGGGATAATCAGAAAGAAAGATAATGGCAAAAATTTTTGTAACGGGAGCGGGTTCTGCTCAGTCTAACGGCGTTATTAACTGCCTGTTGATGGATAAGAATAGTAGTGATGAAATTATCGGTTTAGGTTCCGACCAATATGACTTGATGTTATGCAAGGCACATAAGAAGATTTTGATGCCTCATTCAACAAAGCCAGGATACAAAGAAAAACTGCTAGAAGTTCTAAGTACTGAAAAACCGGATATGATTCATTTTCAGCATGATAAAGAATTGTTCACCGCTTCATCATTTCGTGATGAAATT
This sequence comes from Alphaproteobacteria bacterium, assembly GCA_017477185.1. Classification (GTDB taxonomy): domain Bacteria; phylum Pseudomonadota; class Alphaproteobacteria; order RF32; family CAG-239; genus Scatocola. Next base: position 6,776 of record JAFUXF010000004.1, read on the forward strand.
GTTGCCACAGGCGTTAAATTTTTAATTCCTGATAACAATGCGATTGATACCTGCGTTCATAAATACAAGTCATGGAAGAAATTTAAGGAATCTGGCATCAAAGTTCCTGAAAATATTATAATTAATGACAAAGAAGACTTGAAGCGTGCTTTTGATGAGTTGGGTAATGAAGACGGAACTATTTGGCTCAGGGCGATGTCTATCGGTGGTGGCGGTAAAGGAGCTCTGCCGACCAATGATTTTGACACAGCTGTTGATTGGATTAACAACGCTCAAGGTTGGGGAGATTTTGTCGCCGCCGAATTATTAACTCCTAAAACAGTGACATGGCTGTCCATTTGGTATAAAGGAGAATTGATTGTAGCACAAGGTCGTCGTCGTGCCGGCTGGGCGCACAGTGCGCTCTCACCGTCCGGCGTAACGGGCGTGACAAAAGTCGGTGAAACCTATGCCGATTCGGTCGTTGATGAAATTGCGCAAAACGCGTGTAAGGCCGTCAGCGCAGAACCGAACGGGATTTACGGTGTTGATATGGCGTATGATAAAGATGGCATTCCCAATCCGACAGAAATCAATATTGGTCGCTTTTTTACAACGGTTGAATTTTTTGCACAAGGCGGGGTAAATATGCCCGTTATTTTGAAAAATCTATGTCTTTATGGCAAAAAGCCGAATTTGTCTCGGAAGCTCAACCCGCTTCCTGACGGATTGTTGTGGTTAAGGGCAATGGATGTTGCCCCTCTGTTGACGACACAAGAAGAGATGAAAAGGACACTAATTAAAGCATGATAACGGTCGCGGGATATATTGCCAAGTTTTTAAAGGGGCATAAAATTAATCACATATTCGGTTTTCAAGGTTCTGCAATGCTTAAGATGCTTGATGAAATCGTGGATGAGGGAATTGAGTATGTGCAGAACTTTAATGAGCAGGCATCGGGTTTCGGAGCAGATGCTTATGCTAGAATAAATGGTATAGGTGCGGCGATAGCGACTTCTGGCCCGGGAGCGGTTAATTTGATCGGTGGGATTGCAAATGCTTATTTTGATTCTGTTCCGCTTATTTTTATTACGGGGCAGGATTATTCTACAGGTATATTGGCCAATAATGGTGCGAGACAAAACGGTTTTCAGGATATGGATATTGTCTCAATGGTGAGGCCAATTACCAAATATGCCGTTCTTCTTGATAAACCCGAAAATGTGCGCTATGAACTTGAAAAAGCATATTATTTTGCTACCACAGGCAGAAAAGGTTCTGTTTTAATAGATGTACCGATTGATGTTCAGTTTAAAGAAATTGATGAAACATTATTAAAAGGTTTTGAAAAACCGTTGCAAGACGGAAATGACTATAGAATTAGTGAAATTATTAAGTTACTTAAAGCATCAAGCCGACCGGTTGTTCTTGCAGGCGGCGGCATCAGAGGGGCTGATGCCGTAGCGGAATTCAGAGAATTTGCCAATAAAACGCATATTCCCGTTATTGCCACGCTGAACGGCATTGATACCATTGAGAATTTGGTAGGCTTTTCAGGTTTATACGGCAACAGTGAAGCTAATCTTGCCATTAAAAATGCTGATTTGATTATTGCGCTTGGGGCAAGATTTTCTCTCAAACAAATCGGCAAGAAAAAAGAGCAGTATAATTTAAGCGCCAAAATTATTCATGTAGATATTGATGAAGCTGAGATAAATCGCACCTTTATGAAAGAAGATGTTTCCGTAATTGCGGATTTAAAAGGATTTTTAAAGGCAATAAATCAGCAGAAAATTAAATTAGAGATTAAAAATTGGCTGGCACAAGTTCAGACATGGCAAAATCTTTACAAAGACATGGTTGTATGTTCTCTCAAAGGTGTGGATCCGGTAAAATTAGTCAGAGAAATTGCCGAATATGCAGACAACAACGCCGTTTTTACGGCTGATGTTGGGGCCAATCAGATGTGGGTTGCACAAGGGCTGCGTTTAAAGGCTGAGCAACGTTTACTCAATTCTGCCGGTTTCGGTGCCATGGGGTATTCGCTTCCTGCCGGAATAGGTGCTTCATATCGGGCACCTGAAGTCATCAGTTTTACCGGAGACGGCGGTCTCCAAATGAATTTGCAGGAATTAAACACTCTTGCATTAAGACGTAACAATGTAAAGTGTGTTGTATTTAATAATAATAACCTCGGCTTAATGAGAGATGTCCAATTAAGATATTACAATAATCATTTTTACGGCAATAATGATAAAGAGTTTAGTTGTCCGGATTTAGAAAAGTTAGCCGAAGCTTTTAATCTGGGGTATATAAGCATAGCAACCGAAAATGATTTTGTGAACTTAAAAGAAGTTTTTGAGTGTAATGAGCCGTATATAATTGATGTCAGAATAGATAAAGATACTATACCTTTGAATAGATATGATGATAAAGCTTTACGAAAACGGATTTATTTGGATTTTGATGGCACACTCATTAATTCTCAGGGGCGCCTATATAGGTTGTTTAAGGAGCTTTGCCCCGAGTGTGATTTGAGCGAGGAAGAATACAACAACCTCAAGCGCACGCGTATCTCACAAAAAAAACTTTTACAAGACAGATATGGTTATAGTGATGAGCAGGCAGAGGCTTTTCATCAGGTTTGGATGGAAAAAATTGAGGAAAAAGATCGCATTGAAACAGATTTTCCATACGATGGCATGACATCTGTTTTGGAAAAACTTTCCAAAACTAATGATTTATATCTGGTAACACATCGACAAAGAAAAGATTTAGCTTATTCTCAAATAGAAAAGTTCGGCTGGAGCAAATTTTTCAAAGAGTTATTAATAACAGAAGGAAAAATGTCAAAAGTCGACATAATACGTTCTATCACAGAACCATTGCCCTGTGATGTTTTAATCGGAGATACCGGTGAGGATATTAAATGTGCTCACGAACTTGGTATTCACTCTATTGCCGTTTGCTGGGGTATTTTAAATAAAGAAATTCTCTCAGAATACCAACCTGACTTTATTGCAGAAAGGATTGAAGATCTTGATTACTGTTCATTTTTGTAAAAAAACAAATATGGGGAAAAGAACAATAACTCCGAGCGGTGAAAAATTTTTACCGTTAGAGTTTCTTCGTTTTATTATGGCTATTGGCATATGCTATGCCCATTTGTTATCGAAGTTAACACAAAAGTTTATTGATTTGGATTTTAAACCCATATTCTCAGGGGCATCCCATGCGACATTTGCGGTTCCGGCATTTTTTATCATCAGCGGCTTTTTTCTTAAAAGCGACGGCGAATTAGGTGATTTCGTCGCCAAAAAAATAATCAGACTCTGGCCGATGCTTGCATGTAGTATTTTGATACATATAGGCAACGGATATGATTTGCTGGGCTTATTGTTTCTAAATGATGGCTTAGGGATAATCAATAAAACAAATGCCAATCCTGCTATATGGTATGTATGTGTGTTATTTTGGGTGCTTATTTGTTTTTATTTATTCTTAAAATACACGGATATCAAGAAACAGGTTTTAACACTGATATTGATTTCATATTTTGCATTGTTTCTTATTTGTCATCGCGGAAGCAGCTATAACCAAGTTGTTGCGCCCTTTTTGACTTTAGGTGTTGTTTATGGAATATTCGGTGTTTCTTTTGGTATTCTTTTTAGGAAGTTTTGGCAGGCATCGCATAAGCTTTTTGATAATCTACAAAATGAAAAGATTATTTTTACGATTCTTGAAGTGATATTAGTCGGCGGGTTTATTTATGTCAGTGCCTTTTATAAAGGTTTTTTGCATCCGCTGTGCTATATTTTATTATTTACGGCTGTGTTTTATGTTATCTTGCTTGCAAAAGGCTTTATATCAACAATTTTTGCCAAACTGAGTGTTTTAGGAAGATATTCTTACTCGATGTATTTAATGCAATTTCCATGTTTTTATTTTATGAATAAATGGCTATGGAACAATTTTCAGACGAGCAACAGATTCACCATAATCCTTGTATCCCTTGCTGTGTGCGGATTGTCGGGGGGGGGGGTATCATTTGATTGAAATTCCTTTAGGAAGGCGACTTAAAGTAATTTATGAAAAAATTAAAGTAAGGATGTAACATGTCAATATCAATTAATCGTTATAATTCGGAACAACAAGCCGAATGGGATAATTTTATAGATGCTTCCAAAAACGGAACGTTTATACTTAAACGCGGCTATATGGACTACCATTCCGACCGTTTCCAAGATTTTTCCCTGATGTTTTATGATGACGGCAAGTTGTTGGCGGTTATGCCGGCCTCACTGCATGGTGATGAGGTTCGCTCTCACGGCGGTTTGACTTATGGCGGCATTATCTCTGACAAAAAAATGACGACGCCGAAAATGTTGGAAGTTTTTGATGTGCTTAAGGCTTTTTTGAAAGAAAACGGTATTAAAAAGCTTTTATATAAACGTGTGCCGGCGATTTTTTATCAATATCCCTCTGATGAAGATATGTATGCTTTATTTAGAAATAATGCGACAATAGCCTATCGGAACATTTCAACAACTATTCTCATGGAAGATAAAATTAATTTTAATGAACGTCGCAGACGCAATATCAAAAAAGCAATTAAGGCTAATCTTTTAGTTCATCAAAGTTTTGATTTTAAGGGATATATTAATTTGGTTAACGAGGTTTTAGGTGTTCATCATGATGCCAAGGCCGTGCATACGGGTGATGAACTGGAATTGCTTGCCAGCAGATTTCCAGATAACATTAAATTGTTTATTACCGAAAATAACGAGCATGAGATGTTGGCAGGTGTCTTGATATATGAGATGCCAATGGTGGCACATACGCAATATATTGCAAACTCTGATAGAGGTAGGGATATCGGGGCATTAGATTTGGTTTTTGATTATTTAATCAATAATGTGTATACAACAAAAAAATATTTTGATTTCGGAACTTCCAACGAAGAAAACGGCAAAGTATTGAATTTTGGCTTGGTCGGTCAAAAGCAAGAATTTGGCGGGCGTGGTATTATTTATGATATTTATGAGTTGGATATATAAATACGAAAGTTCATAATATGATTAAAAAAATTACCAAACAACTTTTTGTAAGTATATTTTTTGCGTTGACAATTTTCGGGTTTATTCCTCTTAGTTTTTTGATTGCAAATTATACCGAGTTGGATGTTGATTTTTCTGTTTTGATTAAAACCCTGATGATGACGGCATTGATCTGGTTTTTGATTTCCGGTGTTGTTTTGTTGATTTCTTTTTGGATTAGTAAAAAACTGAATAAGTTTTTCTTAGGATTGTTTTTTATTGCAGGCTTATTCGGATATTTTGAATATCTTTTTATTATGCCACATATCGGACAATTGAACGGGGAGCCTTTTATTATTAAAAATCATATAAGTTTGGCTGTTGCAGATATTGTTTTTTTGCTTGTTTTAATTCTTGTTGTTGTTAAATATAGTAAAGATGAGTATTTTCTGTCCTTTTTATATAGGGCAAGCCTCTTTCTTACTATTCTTCAAGGTATTTGTTTGGCCTTTAATCCGGTATGGCGCGGAATTGAAAATGAAGAAGAAGGGATTTATTCGTTCAAATATTATAATTTTGATTTGAGTAAATATAATGTTTATTCCAAGAATAAAAATATTGCCATTGTGTTGCTGGATGGTTTTGGTAAGGGTGTTTTTGAGGAGTTATTAATAAAATATCCCGAATATAAGGAAATTTTTAAGGATTTTGAATTTTATCCGGATACTATTAGTTTAAACAGATCTACTTCTTTTGCATTGCCGGCGTTGTTTCAGGGATTTGAACCGGAAAGCGGTGTTCATGATGAGGCTTATTATACGGCTTTAAAACAAGGTATCAGTTCAGATAAAGCAATGTTAAATGTCTTAAAAAAAGCCGGATATACAAATTATATTTATCCTTTTGCCTCAAATTTGATGTATTTGCATCCGTCTTTTATAGATAATCTGATTTTAGCAAAAGAGATAAATCTTCCCAAGTGGTTTTATAGAAAAGTAGTTCGAAATGTTGTTGCTTTTTACACCCTTCCTATTTCTTTTAAGGCTGCTTCTCATAGATTTCTGACTAAAATTACCTTGGATAAAAATTCAAAATGGCTGCCGTTGTCGCCGTACTATGTTGAAAATGATTTTTATAATAAATTTAAAGATAAAATAGAAACAGACGATGAAGAAAAAGTTTTTAAATTTTACCATTTGCGCGGATTGCATGAACCCTATAAACTGAACGCTAATTTTGAAGTTACGGATATGAGCAATACTCAAGAAGATATAGTTGAATTGACGGCAAAATTGTATATGACGATGCTCAAAAATTATTTAAATGATTTGAAGAAATCCGGAATTTATGATAAAACAGCCGTTATTATTATGAGTGATCATGGAACAGGCAGGGTATTATCGCCGTTACAGTCGGAGAAAGAAACACCGGTTAATACAATATTGCTTTATAAAAATTTTAATCAACAGCAAGATGAAATGAAAGTTGTTAAAGAGGTCTATCCTGATGTTGAAGATATTTCCGATTTGGTTTTCTATTCGGCTAGAATTACTTCAAACAAGTTTAATATCCAAGATGAGCAGAAAAATAAAGAATTTTTAAAAAATATCCGTCAATCTCAAAAGGATTTTTTGGTGGATCACAGATTAAAACGGGAAAATTTTACAGGTAAGATTGCCTATGATGTTCCGGTTCGTATTCATACATACGTCTTAAATGGAAAAAATGGTACACTGACGATTAATTCTCCAAAGGCATCAGAAGAAATTAAATTCTGCCTGCAAAATAAAAAAGTTGCTTATTGTATGAATCATTGCAGAAAAACTGAGGAAGCAGACGGGTCTTATTATCTTCAGTTTGATTTTATCGGAGAAGATTTGCCGAAAGGTGAATATGAGCTGAAGATCTTAAATACTGATGAAAATAAATTTTATAACTTGAAAACTCCGATAAAAAATGTTTTAGTTAGAGACAAGGTGATTTTTGTTACGAACTGAAAGGAAAATTGATGAAAGACGTATTATGTTTATTTTTGTTTTTGATGGTTTTGTCTGTAAAACCGGCTTATGCATATTTGGATCCGGGAGCAGGCAGTATGTTTGTTCAGGCTTTGGTAGCCTGTTTTGCACTTATTGCAGCCTTTTTTGATAAAATTAAGATGCAAATAAAAAGTATTTTTGCCAAGTTATTCCACAAGCAGGATACAAAAAATGACTAGTGTATCTGCTTCTTTTCGTGATCCGTCTGGTTTTATCTTCAAAAAAGATGGTCTAATCTATCGTCAAATCAATGAATGTTATAAAGATAATTGGCAAAAGTTTATCGACAGTGGTCTTTATGATAAATTGGTAAGTGAAAATATGTTAATTAGGCATGATGATGTTTCAAAAGATTTTGATGCCTATAAAGTCATCAGACCGGAAATGGTTGATTTTATTTCTTATCCATATGAATGGAGTTTTTCGCAATATAAAGATGCCGCTTTATTGACCTTAAATATCCAAAAGACGGCGCTTGAATACGGGATGTCGCTCAAGGATGCCAGTGCTTATAATGTCCAATTTCATAAAGGCAAGCCTGTTTTTATTGATACTTTATCGTTTGAGATTCTTAATGAGAAAAAACCATGGGTTGCATACGGACAATTTTGTCGGCATTTTTTAGCACCGATTGCTTTAATGGCAAAACAAGACATTCGTCTGAGTTCTTTAATGAAAAACTATATAGACGGAATACCGCTTGATTTGGCGGATAAGTTGTTGCCTTGCTTCTCCGGTTTTGGGCTGTATATGAATATTCATCTACATGCCAAAAGTCAGAAAAAATATGAGAGTGTTCATGACGGAAAGGTAAAAGAGCTTAAATTTTCAAAAAGTTACCACAAGGCCATTGTTAACGGATTAATCAGTTTAATCGAATCGTTAAAGTTTGCCACTAAAGATACCGAGTGGGGAGATTATTATACTTTTACCAATTATGATGATAAAGCACAAAACAGTAAAGAAAATTTGGTAAAAGACTTTATCAAACGTACAAAATCCTTAACTTTGTGGGATATCGGAGCCAATAACGGATATTATTCGCGTATGGCATCTGATACCGGAATTAAAACGGTTGCTTTTGATATTGATCCGATAGCGGTGGAAAAGAATTATCGTCAGGTTAAGAAAAATAAAGAAGAAAATATTTTGCCGTTGATTATGGATTTGACTAATCCTTCGCCGGCAATAGGTTGGAATTTGGAGGAAAGAAGTTCTGTTGTTCAGAGGGGAAAAGCTGATACAGTAATGGCTTTGGCCTTGATTCATCATTTAGCGATTTCCAATAATTTACCCTTTAAGATGATTGCCAAGTTTTTAGCTGCGATTTGTAAAAATTTGATTATCGAATTTGTTCCTAAAAATGATTCACAGGTACAAAAATTACTCTCAACCAGAGAGGATATTTTTCCTGGTTATGATATTGAACATTTTGAAGCAGATTTTGGTAAATATTTTAAGATCATTCACAAAGAGACTGTCAGTAATTCGGTACGCACGCTTTATTTGTTTAAAGTCATAGATTAGCAAACGAATATAAACATCGATGCAGGGGTTGAGTGAGATAAAAAGAAAGGTAAAAAAATGGAAAAACAGATTGTTATTTGTTTATATACGGTTTTAAGCATTTGTTTCTTTACGCCGATGACATTTTTTATCTCAAGTTACGGTGAGTTAGATATAAATTTGACGATAATTCTTAAAAAATTGCTTGCCATTTCGGTTTTGGCAGGGATTGTACTTTGTTTGGTACCACCTTATACAGGCAATTGGAATGACGATATTTTTAAAAAAGTATATTTGTCGATTATCTTTTTTATCGGTATTTTTGCTTTTTTTCAAAGCACATTTATTATGGGGTTTGTCGGAAAATTAGATGGCACGCCGTTTCGGGCAAATCAAGGTATTTATGTTGCGGAAGCTGTGTTTTCATTAGCAGTGGCAGGAATTCTGATTTATTATTTTAAATCTCAAATATTTCTAACCACTCTTTATAAAGTTTGTTTGTGGTTACTTATTGCTCAGGTTGTATTTTTTATTCCTCAGGGGAAAAAATATTTAACAACGATTTTGAATAAAGAAGATGTTTATTGGTTTAAGCATCATTCTCTTAAACTTGATAAGTATAATGTTTATTCAAAAGATAAGAATATTGCCATTGTACTGATGGATGGTTTCGGTAAAGGAATTTTTGAAGAATTTATCAATAAGTACCAAGAATATAAGAAGATTTTTAAGGATTTTGAATTTTATCCAAATACTGTAAGTGAGCGAGCTTTTACGGCAATTGCCATTCCGGCACTCTTTACCCGTCAAGAACCATCAGAAGCCAGTTTTAACGAAAAAACTTATAAAGAAATAAAGGATTTATTTTCCAGAGATGATGCTTTATTAAATGTGTTGAAAAAGCATGGCTTTCGTAATTATGTTTATCCTTTTTTTACTAACCTGATGTATTTGAATTCCGATTTTACCGATAATATCAAGGATAAAACCGATTACGATGTCATTGATGCGACGTATAATCGTCTGATTGGTAATGTTATCAGATTTTATGCTTATCCTTTTTATAAGAAAAAAGGTGCTTTTGATTATTTAACTCAAATTACCATGAATCGTAATTCGCTGGAAATCCCTAATGATTATTTTCATGAAGATGATTTTTATAAACATTTCTTAACGGCAATTAAGACCAATGATGAAAAAAAAGTTTTTCACTTTTATCACTTAAGAGGGATGCATGAGCCCTTTATGCTCGATGAAAACTTTAAGGTCAGAGAATTAAAAGAAGGTGATCCGGTTGAGACAACCGCCAAGTTGTATATGACAATGCTGCAAAATTATATCAACCGTCTGAAAGAGGCCGGTATTTATGATAAAACGGCAATTATTTTAATGAGTGATCATGGTTCTGGGAGATTTATCTCGCCTTTACAAACCGAAAAAGAATTCAGTCAAAATTCATTATTGTTATATAAGAATTTTAATACCAAACAAGATGAAATGAAAACGATTGAAAATATTTATGCCGGTATTATTGATATTGCTGATTTGGTGTTATATTCTGCCGGCATTACCGATAAAAAATGGAATTTGCGAAAACCCGAGTATTATAAAAAATTGTTGACATCCAGAAGGCATGAAAATCTGAAAAACTATAAAGATTTGCAATTTAACAAAATGTCACCGGAGCAAATGAACTATACGGCAGAACAACTTTCTCCGTCTAAAATTTTTACTTACTTCAGTGTTAACAGAAGTGCAACTATTACCTTGATGTTTCCTAAAGATTTTCAAATTTGTGAGAAATATTTGCTGATGGAAAATAGTACGGTTAAGTATTTTTTGAGTTTACCGCATGAAATGCCTGTTTTTTACAATGATACCGGAGATTATCTTCTAACGACGATTAATTTTAAGGCTGATTATATTCCTAATTGGATTTATAATATGAAATTTTTGTGTAAAATGAATGATAAGTATTATGAAACACCGATAGGAGAAATTTCATTGGAAGATAACCAGATGAAATTGATTACCCCTATATTTAACCCTTGGCAATAATTAAAAAATATCGAGGATGGAATAATGTCAAAAGTTGCTATCATTTCAATTTCTAATGTTTCTTTTACCGATAGAATCGTTCAGGACGGTTTTATCGAGGGTTTTGCAAACACTTTTGCCAGAATGGGAAATGAGGTTCGGTGTTATGTTATTGTTCCGTATTTGGAAGAAGATGCCGAAAAAGATATTAAAAAGTTTAAGCCGGATGTCATTATCTCTTTTAATAATGTATTTATGCGGGAAAGGTTATTTAAAGCAGTTTCCTGTCCGGTATGTATTTTCGGATATGATAGTGCTTCTTTTTGGGAGAATCTTGATCTGGTGCGGAAAAATTATGATCGGTATTATTTTATTCATCACGGTGAAGATACCTACTCGCAATCTCATAAATTGTTGCCTGATGCGCCGGAATATCACCATTTTATCTTCGGGTATGCCTCTGATTTACGCAAAAAAAATATTCCGCAAAATATTAATATCTCTTTTATCGGTGGTTTGGGAAACTGGAACAGATCTTTGCCGAATTATTTTATGCGAATGTATTATGAAAGAAGAGATTTCAGTCTGAATGATGTTAAAAATAAAGTCATTAAAGATATGGAGGCTTTGGGCAAAAATCATCTTAAAATTATCAAAAAAATTCCGAATAATTGGGAAAATTTAGGATTATTAGATTACAGACAAGCTACAATACTTAATTTAACCGCTCTCAAAAGATTTGATGTTTTGAGAAATGTGGCAGATTTGGGATTAAAAGTCTTTTCTTATCCGCAATTTATTGATGTTATCGGGTGGGATTTAAATTTAGCAAAGGCTTTTGACTTTACGCCATCTGTTTCTTTGGAGGATTCCGAATATAATTTCAATCGTTCTAAAATATCGTTGAACCTGCCCCATGCTCATGCACAAGTCGGATTTTCGTGCCGTGTATGTGCAATTATGGCCTCAAATGCTTGTTTACTTTCTGATTACAGGCGGGATTTGGGGTTGTTGATGAAACCGTATTTTAAGAATTTCCCTATGTTTACTTCAAGTGCGGAAGCCAGAGAAATATCTCAAAAATTATTAAAAGAAACTAATTATCGTAAGGATATTGTAGCTGCTTCTCAGCAAATGGTTGATGAAAACTGCCGTTTTGAGAAAAAAATACAAGGGCTTTCCGAAATGCTAAATATTCCATTTGATTTAGAAGATAAATCAAGGGGAAGTGTGTATAAGCATTTTGAAGAATATCGAAAGAAACTTAATAATGCGGAAGTGCAAGAAGGCGATAAATATCAAGATAAATCATCTAAGAAAAAAGGGTCCAAGCTGAACTTGAAAAAACGATTCAAATTATTTGTTAACTTGTTGTTATTGGCATTGTGGCAGATTCCGATTTTGGATTTAGGAGTACGTAAGAAGAATAGAGAGCATATTCTTAACAAAATTCATAAGTATTGGAGATAAGTTATGATAAAGTTTTTAGATTTAGGTAAAGTTAATAATCGCTTTCGTGATGTGATGGATGCACGGATTGCAAAAATTTTAGATAAAGGTTGGTATTTGCAAGGCGAAGAAAATGAGGTGTTTACCAAACATTTTGCAGATTTTTGCGGCACAAAGTATGCGCTGGGGGTGGCAAACGGTCTAGATGCTTTAAGGCTTATTATCAAGGCTTCAGGTTTTGGTGAAGGTGATGAAATTATTGTTCCTGCTAATACTTACATTGCCACAATTTTAGCCATTTCTGACAATGGGTGTACGCCAGTTTTGGTTGAGCCGGATATTAACAGTTATAATATTAATCCTGATTTGATTGAGGTGGCAATTACGCCTAAAACCAAAGCGATTATGGTTGTTCATCTTTACGGACAAGCTGTTCAAATGGAAAAAATTTGGGCGGTTGCTAAAAAACATAATCTTAAAGTGTTTGAAGACTGCGCGCAAGCACATGGTGCATATTATCAAGGTAAACGTATTGGGAGTCTTTCGGATGCGGCAGCTTTCTCATTCTATCCAGGGAAAAACTTAGGCGCATTGGGTGATGCAGGCGCAGTTGTTTCTAATGATAAAGAATTGATTGATAAGGTAAAAGCGTTGGCAAATTATGGCTCAGATAGAAAATATCATCATATTTATAAAGGCTTGAATTCTCGTTTAGATGAAATACAGGCGGCAGTTTTAGATGTGAAGTTGCCGTATTTAGATGAAGATAATGCACGCCGGCGTGAAATTGCTAAATATTATCGTGAGCATATCACAAATGCAAAAATTATTTTGCCGAAAGTGTATGATGAATTAGCTCATGTATGGCATGTTTTTGTGGTTCGAACACAAGAACGGGATAGATTTCAGCAATATCTGACGGATAAAGGAATACAGACGATTATTCACTATCCAACACCGCCACATAAGCAATTGGCATATCAGGAGTGGAATAATCGCTCATATCCGATTACCGAAGAAATTCATAGGACGGTTATTTCATTGCCAATTTCTCCGATGATGACAGATGAAGAAGTTAGAAAAGTTGTAAAGGTCGTTAATGAGTGGTAATAGACCTCTTATATCTATACTTATGCCCGCTTATAATCACGAACGATTTGTTCAAGAAGCAATTCGCTCAATTATAAATCAAACATATCAAAATCTTGAGCTAATCATCATAGATGACGGGTCAACAGATTCAACATGGGCAAAAATTCAAGAAATGAAAGCGGACTGTGAGAAACGCTTTGTCAGAGCAGATTTTTCGACGCAAGAGAACCAAGGAATTTGTGAAACTGAAAATAAGCTAATCTCTAAAACTCAAGGTGAGTACATTTATATGATTGCCTCTGATGATATTGCAAAACCTCAGGCTATAGAAACTTTACACAAGTCACTTAGTGAAAAAAAATATGTATTAGCGGTTGGTAACGAAGATTTTATAGATTCTAATAGTGAAAAAATAGGCATTGATGAAAAATTTCAACATCAATCCTTGGTTAACGCAAAATATAAAACATTTTGTGATTATTATAGCGGAGAAGCAGGAATAAACTATAAATCCAAGAATTTTGGCTGTTATGCTTCTTTTTTGAAAAGAAACTACATTCCTAATGGGCTACTTATCTTGTCTTCAGCCTTAAAGCAATTCAAATATAATGCAGAAGCTCCGCTGGAGGATTGGTATATGCATATGCAACTCTCAAAAATAGGAAGATATAAATTTGTGGATGAGGTATTATTTTCTTACCGCTTGCATAGAAATAATACAATTGAAGACAAGCAATATCTTTGGAAAATGTCACAAAAAACAATAGAATATGAAGAAAGACTATCTCTAAGCAATCCAAAATTACGAAAACTATTTATTCAAGCTACAATATCAAAAATTTACCTTAACTTAGGATTCATACAGATTTATAAACGAAAATTCTTTGGTAAAAAGTCCTATTGCCTAAATTTATTTGGAAAAGAATTTATCTTAAAAGAAAAAAATATTCCTTAGTTTTATAGTTTCTTTTTTTCTCAAAAAAAACTCTTTTGTCTGTTCATTAGCAATTCCGTCCAAATCGTAGCAAAATGTGAGTAAAAATTAGAAAAAATGGGGCTCGCAACGGTGTTTTTTCACGATAAACTATATAATGTAAATAGTTAATGAGAATAAACCAACACAAGAAAGGAGCTCAAACCCATGTATTATCTTGAATTACACTATACCAATGGAACAGTTATCAGATTGCCTGAGCCTTATTTTCTCTGGCAAGAAGCTAATCGTGCTGCATTGCAAAGAGTTTGTGCTCAATACACCGTTTGTATTGTTCAAGGCTAAACCCATAATGAAAGGAAAAAGCCATGTTAAATGATTTCAAATCATATTTATTGGGCCAAAAATACAAACCATTAACAGCAGAGGATTACAAAGGACGCATTGAAAGACTTCTGATTAAAGAAAAAATAACTTTAGAGACATTAGTCAAAAATATCACATCTATCCTGCCAGAATATGAGAAAACAGGTAAAAAACACGCTCATGGTAAAAGAAGTCACTCATCTGTTTTGAATGCTTTACGTCGTTTTTCTGAATTTTTAGCAGAAGGAACAAACTAATGACTAATGCTATTCAGAAATTAAATGATAACTTCCGCAAGACATTTAGCGGTGGTAGAGTAATGTTAACAGCTGGAATTAATGCTTTACCGGCTGATGATGTCGCAGAAATATTATCACGTGTCCGCAATTTTAAAAACTTTACCACCGCAAATGATCCATACAATGAACATGATTTTGGGAGTTTTGATTACAAAGGACAGAGAATCTTCTGGAAAATAGACTATTATGATAGGAATCTGCAATATTTATCAGAAGACCCAGCAGACATGTCTAAGACAATCAGAGTTATGACAATCATGCTTGCAGAAGAGTATTAATTAACCAGAATCCATATTTTGACCTGTGGCAAGTGATGATGTAAAAGACTATAACTAGCCATCTTCCAGGCTTTTCGTTTGCTGTGGGTCATTTATGAAGCAATGAGCAGCGTTTTATGGATTCCTGTTTGTATATACTTAATATGTATTGACATTTTTATAAAATCAGACTATTTTAAATTATGATTTTCGTTTTGGTCGGAGTTTTGTATGTATATTAAAAGAACAATAGAAAAAGAAATTCTTAAATTAAGTTCATTCTTTCCAGTCGTTTTTATTGGCGGACCTCGTCAAGTCGGTAAAACAACCGTATTTGAAAATTGTGAAGAAAAGCCACGTTTGAAAGTCTCTCTGGATATTCCATCTATCAGAGAATTAGCAAAATCTGATCCTAAGGCATTTTTTGATAAGTATCCGGCACCAGTTTTGATTGATGAAGTACAGTATGCTCCGGAATTATTCTCTTATATTAAAGCCATAGTCGATGAAAAAAAGCAAAATGGATTATTCTGGCTAACCGGTTCACAGCAGTTTCATTTGATGAAAAATGTAACTGAGAGTTTAGCCGGTCGTGTCGGTATTTTAACTTTGGAAGGTTTATCTCAAAATGAAAAAAGCAGTCATCCTGATGTTCAACCGTTTTTGCCAACATTAGAATATATAAAGACAAAAGAGAAAAATGCTATTGAAACAACCTTACCAAAAATTTATGAAATGGTATGGAAAGGAAGCTATCCAAAATTATATCAGGCTGATAATGATTTTTGGTCTGTTTATTATGATTCATATATTCAAACGTATCTGGAAAGAGATGTTAAATCCTTAACGTCTGTTCAAAATGAGTTAGATTTCTTGAAATTTATGAAAATATTAGCGGCCAGAACTTCTCAAGAGTTAGAATATTCAAGCATTGCTGATGAAATAGGAATCTCTGTTCCAACGGTAAAATCTTGGTTGTCTATTCTTGCAACAACTGGTGTGATTTATCTTTTAGAGCCTTATTATACAAACATAAGCAAGAGATTGATTAAATCACCAAAAATACATTTTTTAGACACCGGTTTGGCTTGTTACTTAACCGGTTGGAATTCTCCTGAAACATTAGAAAATGGTGCAATGGCTGGCAATATGTTGGAAAGTTATGTCTTTTCTGAAATTCTAAAAAGCTATTGGCACAATGGAAAGCGACCAAATATTTATTATTACCGCGATAAAGATAAACGTGAAATTGATATTTTAATAGAAGAAAATGGCGTTTTGTATCCAATAGAAGTTAAAAAGAAAAGCAATCCTGATAAAGGTGACATTAGAGCATTTAAGGTTATAGAGAATGTCTTAAAACAAAAATGCGGTGAAGGAGCCGTTGTTTGCATGGCCAATACGTATATGCCATTATCTGAGAATGTTACGATTGTTCCTGTCGGATATTTATAATTTTTTATACATGTAGAGAAGAGTTTGTCTCTCAGCTGTCTTTATTAGCTATCTCTCCGTGTATAACATAAAAACGTATTCACAATGTGCTATAACACCCAAATTGCTTTGATAGTGTTGTTATGTCGTGATTCTTTTGAAATCTAAAACCTTTTTTCAAAATTTTTCCATTATGTGACATTGGTGACACAAATTCGAAAGACTCATAATTTGACCCGTGGCAAGCATTAACCTAAAAGACTTATAACTAGCTATCTTCAAGGCTTTTCTCTTGCTGTGGGTCATTTATGGAACAATGTGAAATGTTTCTATTTTAAATTTTATGTAATTTTGCACATTTCTTAAAATAGAAGCAAAACTCCTTTGTAAAAGTGTAATTTACGAGATATATAAAATTCTAGTTTATGTTATTATTTTCATTTCGTTATTTCATATATTGTTTATTTAATTATTTATATTTAATATATTTTATCTATTTACTTTTCTAATAAAATGTCGTATATTTGTGTTATTAAATGTCGTACTTTTGTAATTTAAGGAGTAGTAATGCCGATAGGAAACACGTTAGAAGCTAAAATGAGATATCGTATTAATAAAAGCAAGATATCTGCATTTATATCATCTGATTTCTATGATTTGAGTGATAGAGATCAGGTTGGTCGTGTTTTGCGTAAAATGGTTAAAGAAGAATTTTTGATTAAACTGGGACAAGGTATATTTGCCAAAACAAAAGAATCCAAATTAACCGGTAAACGTATCTTAGAAACAGATTTTATTACGATTGCCAAACAAGCCTTAAAAAAACTTAAAATTAAGATATTTCCATCTCAAGCCGAACAAGATTATAATTCCGGTAAATCAACGCAAGTTCCGACAGGTTTAAGAATTGCCGTTAATAAACGTGTTGCCAGAACAATCTCTTATAACGGAAGGTCTATAAGCTATGAACAAACCAATATCTAATGATGTCATACAAGAAATTGCCGGAGAACTTGGTGTTAATCCAGCCTTTATTGAAAAAGATTGGTATGTCGTTAGACTTATAGAGGCTTTGTCAAATAAAGAATTTAAGGGATATAAGCCTGTTTTTGCCGGAGGAACAAGTCTTTCTAAAGGATATAGCTTGATTGAACGGTTTTCTGAAGACTTGGATTTTAAGATTGTCAATGCTCGTTCCTTAAATCGAGATCAAAGAAGAAATATTCGGCAAGAATTTGTTGATTGTATTAAGCAAATTGAAGATTTTCAGGTCACAGATGAGAATATTAAGGTCAGAAATGAAGGAAAAGCTTGTTGTTTATACATCAAATATCCTAATAATGTTGACTTTCCTTCGTTTTTAAGACCATTTCTACAGGTTGAACTCTTTTTTGATGATGAAAATTTATCTTATGAAACCAGAGAAATAAGCTCTTTTGTCTCACGATATACCAAGATAAAATCAGATTGGAAGAGATGGCTTCATAAATTAACCCGTGACAAGCAGAAATTTTATTAATTTTTGAAATTAATGCTTATCACGGGCTGTTTAGAAAGACAAATTATTGCGCTTTTTACGCGGTCTTGTTCTCTTTTTTAAGAGTGCGTTTCTGCAGCTCTTTTAGGATTTTTTCATCGTCTTTTTTGCATTTTTCTTTTTGACGCTGTCTTTCTTCTTCTTTTCTCTCTAAGTGTTCTCTTTCGACAAGCTTTCTCGTATAGGTATACTGACTGTCCATCGTCATTCCTTTCGGTAATTCGTGTGGAATCTCAGAAAGTTTGTATTCTTCTGCGATTTCAAATGTGTTTTCGTCACTAAAACCGCATTGATGCATGTATATTTCCTTGAGTTTTTGTTTATGTTCTTCCTTAAAGTCGGCTTTATCATACTCTTTGAAGATATCGACCAATGAGGTATAAGAAAGATACTGACATAACTCTGGGGTAACGCATTGCTCTAAGAGATCATCTGTGGTACAGATCGTTCCGAAAGGAATTTCTTTCTCACTAATCCCTCTTTTGATATTATCAAGCTGCTTCATTAAAGTATGAAAAAGGAGAACACCTTTTTCTTTGATATCCGCGGTTATTGTGCAGGGATGCTTATTAATGGTTCGGATGGCATTACTGGCCACAGTATCAGCTAATCTTATGAGCTTAGAATCTATAGAAAAGATATAGTTTAAGCGTAAAGGTTGAGCATCATCTTCGGATGTATCTGTAGTGGACGATTTTTCGGTGCTAAAGTAGGGAGCTAACAACGTATATAATTCTGTTTTAAGAATTTTGGTGTTGTTCTCTTCTTTAGAATTGATGCGACTAAATTGCTCCATAATTTTGATATAGTCTGGTCCTGTTATCTGATAGTTTTTGGTTGTACAGTTTGGGTACTTGACCTCTTGAATCAGATTTTTCTCCGCCAAATACGAGAGAGCCAGTCTAATCGCTTCTTTGCGTTCAGATGGAATAATCTACTTATTGTATGTGTCCTTATAACAATTATAAATGTCATGAGGAGCAAAGATTTGACTTGCAGTTAATGATCTCTCATCAGTTTCATTAACAAAACCAATTTTTTTACTTATAAAGGTTAGAATCGATTCAATAGCCAAAGGATTAAGTCTGTTTTCGTTATGAATTGAAACTTTCTGATATAAGTCACAATAGTGCTCAAAAGAGGGTAACGAATCCATAATCTCAGACATAATCTTTATTAAGGTGCTTTGACCAAGAGGTCTACCATTGAGCCTATCTCCGAATTTAATAATAGAAACACGTCTTTGCATCAAGTTAATCTGGTCGTTTGAAGTAAAGATGTTATTGGTATTAACAGGGTAGTTGTATGGTTTTTTGTTTTTGGGGTTAAGTTCTACGTTACCGCCGTTGATGATTGTTAAAAGCAATTCTCGGTCAATATCTGTTGGTTTAACTTCATCAAAATAATTAAGATGACTCTTCCAAACTTGCTCCTCATGGGTTGATTCCAGTAACTTACCTGACTGAGCTTTGAATATTTTTCCGTATTGCTCCTCTATAGTGCAAATAGCTTTTGCTGTTGCCGACTTTCCGTTTCTGGCAACACCATTGAAGAAAATACAGGTTTTGTCATCGTTTTCTATTTCATGGTTCCTTGTGTGTTTGAGCTGCATTAAAAAGCAGATTAATGCAAGGTAACTGTCCCCGTCTACAATATTTAAGCGATACAAGTTATCAACCAATTTATCAATATCCGGATGACTTGATATTTCAGCTTTTTGGGTGTTTTGCTTATATATTTTCTTTTGTATATCTATACGTGCAAGATCAGTTTTTTCGGCAATGCGCTCTATGTCTCTGGGTCGATACTCAATCAGTCTGGCAATTCTTTCTGTAACATTATGTACGGTTTCTTCGCCGGTTTCCCGATTATAAGTCTTATGGATGATTGGTTTCATTTTAAAAGTCTCCATCACCGTGTCATAAGCGTTGGCACAATTAAATTCTATATCATTTTTTGCACAATAAAGAGTAATCTCTGTCTCATTATCATGACTAACTTCAACGGTAAAATTTTTCATTATAAAATACCTTTTTAGAAAAAGCAAATCCTCAGAAGTCATCAAGTGCCATCTGGGTAAGGCATAACTTCTGAGGATTCATTATCGAAAACTGTCCTGTTATGCCCAGATTATTTTTGAATTTCGTCATACTGTTGCATTTTCGATAATGACAGCATGGAAGAAACATCTTTTTGACCTGAGTCATTGCTGGTTGTTATAATTAAATCTGTAGGAAAAAACTCCCTACAGTATATAGAACTGTTAAAAATTTTTCTACTTTTTGAACTTTTTTAAAAAAATTGATTTTTTATTATAAAACAGCATATTAGATCAACAAAAATCTTCTGAAACGAAACACAACTGCGCTATCACGCTTATGTAAAAAATACAATTTTTGATATATTAGTTTTGACGTATATGGACTAATTCGCTGATTTTGACTGAAGTTGAGTTTTTTTGTTATAAATAGTATAATAAAAAAACAACAGTTTCATATGAATTATAATGGCTTAACTCATTTTTTGTTCAGGCTTTTGAACAACAAAGGATCAAAAACTCAACAAACAAGCCTCAAAAACACTGTTTATCTTTTTATGAGTACTCAAACGAGACAGGTCTTAGCAACATCTCGCACGTAAAGACCTCTTAAAATTTTTAAATGTCATTAAAAGTATGAGGGAACAGTAGGAGGGACATAACTTATGGGGACGAGCAGGAGAGTACTTCAGGGAAGATAGCATCTGCGAGGGAGGTCGGGCGATTGTTTATAGAGATAAAAGTAAAATCAAAAAAAATATGATTTGAGAAATTTTTGATTTTACATACAGAAAAAAGTGGTGTAGAGAGAGGTATCTTCAATTTTTTTAGTGAGGAATATAAAGTGGCAAAAACAATTTTAACACAACAAGATCAAAAAATGGTTCAAAAAGTCATAAATGATATAAATACTGGCAATGTTGACAGAGCATATTGGCAAAAAATGACCCATTATGATATGAATCTTCTTCAGGCAATATATTATGCTGTCAGAAATGGAGAAGAGAACAATGAGCCTGTCGACAATGATTTATTTAAGGATATACAAAATTTAGGTATCGGTGCGGGAAATTACAGGACAATTACAGGTATTGATCCGGAAGAAGTCGCTAAAAAATTGTCTCAGGGATTGCAGACTTTTAAGTAATTTTTACTGAAAAGCCGTGTCATTCCTAAAGCTTTTTGATGATTCTTTCCCACTGATCAAACTCAGGCTTAAGAAAGTCATAGTTAAATGTACAGAGTTGCTCGTAAATCTGCTCTAAACCATGGTTCGAATAGGACTGCTCCATAGTTGTTTTACCTTCCCAACCGATGATATCGTTGATATACGTTTGCGGAATATGAGCATCTTGCATCGCAATGCTGGCATTTTTTCGGAAAGAGTGAAAATCAAAACCATCATGCGGATTTGTCTTAACCTTAATTTCTTTAAAAAAGTTGAAAATATAGCGTATGGTGTACTTATTATTATACTCACCGCTTGCTGTTTGACATTTCGGAAAGATAAAATCTGTTCCTTTGGCATTTAGTTTCTTTTGCCGACTACAAACATAATCGACAAAGCCAAGCTTAACCAACTGCGGATGAATAGGCACAATTCGTTCGGATGCTTCATTCTTAAACTGTTTAATAGGATGATTTTCTCTGAAATTTATGCACGGAATACCGTTTTTCTCAATAATGTCATCGTATTGAAGTGTTATTGCCGCGTTGATACGAGCACCGGTAAACATTGCAATTAAACAGACATAAAAAGCATCCTGATGTTCTTTGAAATAATCGTGTTTAGGATTGAAAATTTCACGGAGCTGCACTCCGCTGTATGGTAAATGAGGATTTCTTTCAGATTTTTTAGTTTTTTCAATTTTAGGTAAATTAGCAACAACGTTTAACTTATAAAAATCCGGATTAACATTGCTTCCGCAGGTTGCAAGCTCTTTAATATAGCGGATTCGTCTTTGTTTCATATCACCTTTTATATCTGTTTGATTAACAACATGCTGAGCCATTTTACTTATAATATCAATGTTATGAAACTTAGAATAATCATCATTCAGGGTAAGACGGACTTCTTTCAGAAGTGAAATAATGACATTTTTTTTGCGAAGTTTTTCAGCATTACAGTTATTTCCCTTAAGTAACATCATATCCAAGACTTCTTGAATTGTGCGAGTTGGTGCAGATGGGGAGTGCGAGGGGACTTGCTTTATCTGCATCATTTTTACCATCTCAATAAATTCTTGCAACATAGGACGCATAGCGACAATTTCTTGAAGCAACAGCCGATCTTCCGGAGCAAGATTGGTTGAACTTTGTTGTTCGGCATAAGAACTCAACAGAATCAATTTATTAACATCATCAAGATTGTTATTTTGTGATAATTTCTTTTTCTTAAAAATATTTTTTATGTTTAAGCCAACTGTTCCGACCGGCAGGGAATGAGCACCGGAAACTTCTTCAAATTTTAAGCGGTTATATATCTCCCGAATTTCATTAAACGGCCAATTATCGCTCTTGTTTGTCATTTGCCTTAATTTCTCTCTTGCTTCAAAAAATTGCTTGTGTGCAAAGATACCCGTTTGTATCTCCGCTTTCCGTCTTGTCTTGATAATTCAACTCTATAATAAAAGATATTATTTCTCAACCACAAATGTTGGTCCGCACCATGTCGTGCATCACACTTTTTGATCATTTTCAAACCTCGCTGTTTTTAATGTTCTGACAAAAGTGTAAGTGCTTGATTTATAATGATTTTGTATTTTTGGAAAAATAAGAAAAAACAGTTATCAGATACACAAAAAGCCTTGAAAAACAAGGCTTTTTTGATGGTGCGACCGAGAAGACTTGAACTTCCATGAACTTAGTTCATAACGACCTCAACGTTACGCGTCTACCAATTTCGCCACGGTCGCACTGACAAGGATATTATCTATCGTAAAAGATTACAGAAATCAAGAGTTTTTTATTAAAAGTTTACAAAAAAACCGCTCTTAATAAAGAGCGGTTATTATCTAACATTAAATTCTATTATTTAGATTTTTTAGCTAACTTCTTTGCAGAGCTTTTCTTTGTTGCTGTAGAAGTTTTGCAAGAAGATGTTTTGCAAGAAGTTTTCTTAGCATATGCTAAAGTCAATTGATTGATAGCCGCATTCCAATCTTGCAAACTGGTGTTTGCCGGGCAGCCATTATTTTGCCAAATGTAGTAAGCAGCTTCAGCAATAGCTTTTTCGCTCAAAGAGGTATTCGAATTATAGGTATTAGAGTTTTTGAACATTTTTTTTCTCCTTAGTCAATAAAATCGATTTCCTTTATAAATAGAAATTCTTAAAAAAAGATTTATAAATAAAAAAATACCTCTTTTTTTGAAGAGGTATTTATTTTTTTAATCTAATTCGGCTAATCTTTGCGCTTGATCTTCCGTAATAAGGGCATCAATGATTTCACCTAACGCATCTCCTGAAACAACCTCATCCAGCTTGTATAATGTAAGGTTAATGCGGTGATCAGTCACACGTCCTTGCGGATAATTGTAAGTCCGAATCCGCTCGCTTCTATCGCCGGAACCAACTTGTAATTTGCGGCGTTCAGAGTATTCACTATCAATTTGTGATTTTTGTAAATCATATAATTTTGAGCGAAGGTGATTCATAGCCTTTTCTTTGTTTTTAAATTGAGAACGATCATCTTGACACTGGACAACTGTTCCTGTCGGAATATGCGTAATACGAACAGCAGATTCTGTTCTGTTAACATGTTGTCCGCCAGCTCCTGAAGCACGATAAACATCTATTTTTAAATCAGCCGGATTGATATACATATCAACTTCTTCAATTTCCGGTAATACAGCAACTGTTGCCGCGGAAGTATGAACACGTCCCTGCGATTCTGTAATTGGCACACGTTGTACACGGTGTGCGCCGGATTCAAATTTGAGGCGTGCAAAGACATCTTTGCCGGTTATTTTGGCACTAGCTTGTTTGTAGCCGCCTAATCCGTTTTCATCAGCATCCAAAACTTCAAATTTCCATCCCATATTTGCAGAATAACGTTGATACATCTCAAATAAAACCGCACCGAATAATGCGGCTTCATCACCACCGGTTCCGGCGCGAATTTCGAGAATTGCATTCTTTTCATCCTCTTCATCTTTGGGTAAAAGTAAAATTTTAATTTGTTTTTCCATCTCAGGTAATTTTTCTTTGATGTCAAAGTATTCTGCTTCTGCTAATTCTCTCATTTCTTTATCCAGAGAAGAATCGTCCATCATCGTTTTCGCGTCATTCATATTTTTTTCTGCCGTTTGGTACTCTCGAACAGCCTCAACAACAGGGGTTAACGTTGAGAGTTCTTTATTCATTTTGACCAAGTCGTCAGCACTTAAATCAGGAGAAGAAATCAGAGCTTGAATTTCTTCAAAACGATTAACGACGTTAGCAAGTTTTTCAGCAAAAGCGACCATTATTTTATTTCCTTAATTAAATCAGTAAGCGCAATTGTTTTTTGCTCACCTTTATCTAAATCTTTTAGGGTAACTTGTTCGGCGGCTAACTCGTCACTACCGATAATGACAGCTAAGTAAGCGTTGGCTTTATTGGCTTTTATCATGCGTTTTTTGAGGTTGCCGCTGTAGCTTAATTCAACATGATGACCGGCACGGCGCAATTTATAGGCAATTTTTAGGGCAACTTGTTGTGTGTCTTCTCCGACAGGGATGACCGCAATCGGGCGAGGCAAAGCAGGAGCTGCATCTAACAGCATACTTAGTCGTTCGACACCGCAAGCCCAGCCAATACCTGAAATATTTCCGCCCCCCATTTGCTCGACTAAACCATCATAACGCCCTCCGGCAAGCACTGTTCCTTGTGCTCCGAGTTTATCTGTGACTAATTCAAAAACAGTGTGTGAGTAATAATCTAAACCACGAACCAAGCGATTGTTAACACGGTAAGATATACCCAAATCACTTAATCCATTGAGAACAGTATCAAAGAACTTTTTTGAATTTTCGTTAAGACTATCAGCATATAATGGTGCATTTGCAACAACCGCCTTATCACACTCTTCTTTAGAATCCAGAACACGGAGTGGGTTTTTTTCTAAACGATTTTTTGAATCTTCGGATAATTCATCATAATATTCTCTTAAGTAGCTAACCAATTTTGTGCGATATGTATCGCGGCTTTCTTTATCTCCGAGAGAGTTAATCTCTACAGTCACACTTCCGGTTAATCCTAAATTTTCGACGAATTCATAGGCCATCGCTATTAACTCAATATCTGCTTGAGGTGTTTCAACGCCTAATAATTCACAGCCGAATTGTGTGAATTGACGTTGCCGGCCTTTTTGCGGTCGTTCATAGCGGAACATCGGACCAGCATAATATAACTTAACGGGTAGGTTTTGTTGCATTCCCTCCGAAATAAAAGAGCGGACGACGCCTGCTGTTCCTTCCGGTCTTAGCGTGAGGCTTTCACCTCCGCGATCTTCAAAACAATACATTTCTTTAGTCACGATATCAGAAGTGTCTCCGAGATTGCGGGAGAAAACTTCTGTAAATTCAAAAATAGGTGTTTCTATTTCTTCAAAACCATATTTTTCAACAGTTGCACTACCTGTTGCAATTACTTTTTTAGCTTTTCTTTTGGCTTCACCATATAAATCATATGTGCCGCGAACATTTTGTATTTTTGCCATGATTATTTCCTTGATGATGTTTGTTTTGTTATACACAAATAAAAAGAAATAGCAAGAATTAACTTGCTATTTCTTTTTATGAAAGCCAGGCTAATGGTTACCTAAAAAAGCATCCATGTTGATATTTGTCTTTTTATTGTTTGATATAACCGTAACAATTTTGCCATCAATTTCAACATCAACACCATCTGTATTGCCGAAAGAAACAGTTTTACCAACCCCATTTTCAGGCAAAACATATTCGTCTCCGGCGTGCAGCACTTTACTTATCCAGAGCTTTTTGTCATCTTTGACTTCAATCCATGTTTCTTTCTTTATTTTTAAGATGACACGTCCTGTCTTTTTGGGAGTTGCGGTATTTGTTATTTTATTTTCCTCAGCAGGTTGTTGCTTTTCTGGTTGAATAATAGACTCTGTCGGAGACTTTGCTGTAGACTCTGTTGGAGACTTTGCTGCTTCTACGCCTTTGTCCTCAGGTGTTTTTGATGTTGCTGTTTTATTGGAATCGGAGATAGTTTTATTGTCTTCTTCCTCGACAAAAACAGCATCAGTTACCTTAATCTGTTGAGATTCTTCTATTTCTGGGACTGTTTCTTCAACGGTCTCTTTTGTTTCTGATATAAAGTTTTCAACCTGTAAAGGATAATCTTGTTTATTATTTTCTTCTTCTGCAGTTACGGAAATTTCATCATCCGAAATAACTTCATTACTGCTGTTAGGTGTGATGGTTATCCATAACAAATAGCATAAAACTAACAGAATAATACTTACTGCAATATATTTGCGATTAATGGTTGAAGTATCATCTTCTGCTATTATTTCCTCTTCTGAGGCAGATGTTTTCGAGGTATTTGTTGACGCAAAGGCAGAAGGAGAAATTTCTTCTTTGAAAATTTGCGTAATGCGCTCGCTGTTTAATCCAAGGAAGGATGCATAACTGCGTATAAAGCCTGTTCCATAAGGTGCAGCCGGAATATTCTCATAATCGCTATTTTCAATAGCTGTCAGATAGATAGATTTAATGTGTAATTTTTCAGCAACATCCTCTATGGATATTTTCTTTTTAGTGCGCACATCACGCAACATTGTCCCAACTTTTCCTTCTTGATAGGTCGTTTCGTTGGTTGATTCTTCAATTTTTATCTTTTCTTTACTCACAATTTTATTCCTTTACTTGTTAGCAGACTCGAAAACAGCCTTATTGAAACATATTTTTTAGTAGATTTCAATACCATGGTCGTATGCATATGCGATAAGCTGTGGACGAAGTGTCTTTTGTGATGAATTCAAAAGATTTTGAACATAATCACTTAGTTCTGAAATATTGGTACTTCTAATCATGGATTTGATACGTCCGAAAGAGGCTCCGTTAACCGATAGGTGTTTGTATCCTAATCCTAGCAAAACCATGGCTTCTAAAGGGTTTCCTGCCATTTCTCCGCAAACGGAACAATATGTATGATATTTGTTTGCTTTTGTTATAATATCATTTAATAATCTTAAAAAAGGTGCTGATAAAACATCATATCTATCACTTAGTCGCGGGTTGCCGCGATCGCATGCAAACACAAATTGGGCTAAGTCATTGGTACCGACAGAGATAAAGTCTGCTTTAGGTAGAATTTCATCTAATTGAAACAGTAATGCCGGTACTTCAATCATCAGTCCGATATTAACTTTTTGCGGACCTTCTAAACCTTTGCGCTTTTCTTTGTCCATTTCTAGCAAAAGAGTCTCTTTTGCATCTTCAAATTCTGATAAATCTGAAATCATTGGAAACATAACGTTAAGGGTTTTTCCTTTGGCAGCACGGAGAAAGGCTCGTAGTTGCTTACGGAGAATCGCTCGGCGATCAAGTGTAATGCGAATTGAACGCCAACCGATTGCAGGATTTTCTTCACCCATTTTACCCCAATATGGCAATAATTTATCAGATCCGACATCTAAACTGCGGAATGTAACGCGACGTTCTCCTGCTTTGTCGTATAAATCTTTATAGTATGAAATTTGTTTCTCCACATCAGGCATTGCTTCGGAAGTCATAAAAGGAATTTCCGTACGATAAAGCCCTATACCGTCACATCCTGTTGTTTCTAAATAATCTAAATCAAATGATAATCCTACATTGATATATAAGCCGATCTTTTGTTTGTCCAGAGATTCTGTTGGTAGTTTTTTGAGTTTAGCCAGTTTTTCAGCTTGTTTTTTTCGCTCGCTAATTTTGGCTTGGATTTTTGCAAGTGTCAGTTTGTCCGGATTGATATATATATATCCTTCTGAGCCGTCTAATGCGATTAACTCACCGCTCTTCATACTGTCAAAAATTCCGCGGACTTTGGCTATAACCGGAATGCCCAGAGCTTTAGCAACGATGGCAACATGCATTGTCGGTGTACCATCTTCGATAATCAGACCGCGAATTTTGCTGTAATCATAATCCATTAAATCGGCCGGTCCCATGGTTTGAGCAATAATAATAATATCTTGGCTGTCGGTTAAAATTTGTGAACTTTTTGTATCTCCGCTTAAATAATTTTGCAGGCGATCGGAAATATCGCGCAAGTCATGTAAACGCTCTTTGAGGTATTGATCATTAGTGGCAGATAATCTGTTCCACATATCTTCATAAGCGCGCTCTATAGCAGTTTCTGCCGTTAAGCCACCATTAATATTGGCGGTAATTTTTTTGTACCAACCTTTGTCATGAGCCAACATACGATAAGTTTCTAAAATATCAACATGTTCTCCAATACCAAGCTGGGTCGAAGTAAACTTTTCATCCAAATCCTGATTCATCTTGTTATAGGCTTTACTTAAGCGATCCAGCTCCTGTTCCTTGTTTTCGGTAAAAATTTTGGAAACAGTTTGACGGCGGCGATGAATAATTGCCTGACCAATTCCGTATCCTTTGCTTAAGATTAAGCCTTTGATACGCGAGCTACCGGATAAATTTTGTTGTTGAAGAATATCATTTTGATAATTTGAGATTTCCTCGCTTGTTATAATGTCGCTTAAGCCGATGGCTATTGTCTCAAAACATTCAATTTCTGAAAAAGAAAATTCTTCTATCTTTTTGCGTTGTAATACCAAAATTCCGACCAGACGGTTCCAACGCAAAACAGGAATAGCGGCAAGTGCATGAAGTTCAAGACTGAGTTGCGGATGGTCAAAAAAATGCGGATGCGAGCGCATATCGGCCAAATTAAATGTTCGCTTGGTTTGAGCAACTTCACCGATCAGACCATCATTGATGCGAATACGCAGGGGCTTATCTAATGTTTTGTAGTCATCCGTTGAAATCAAAGAGTGCAAGTGATTATCATCAACCAAAGAAAAAATAATGCCGGCGTCGGTTTGGGTTTGTTGACAGATTGTATTTATCAGTTGTTGTAATTTTTCTGATGTCGTTGCGGAAGACTTCATAATCTCCTGTAATAAATTTAATGTGTTGTAGGCTTTATCTATAAATGATTTTGCCATCTTTGTTCCCAATCTTAAAAATTATTCTTGCGCTTTAAGTTATATTCTTTATATTCGCTTTCATCAAGCATAATATTGAACTTATGGAGGGTATTTTTATGAGTAACGCATATCGAAAAGGAGATAAAGATAATCGCCCCTGGGGAACATGGGAAGTTTTGGATGCAGGTGAAGGATTTTGTGTTAAGCGCATTAAAGTTACTCCGCATCAGACCTTGTCTTTGCAGTCACATAATTTTCGTTCAGAGCATTGGATTATTGTTAAGGGTGAAGCTGTTGTTACTTTAGGGGAAGATAAATTTGTAAAAAAAATGAATGATGCGGTTTTTATTCCGGTTAGAACAAAACACCGGATTCAAAATGATACGGAAACGGATATGGAATTTATTGAAATTCAAGCTGGTGATACCTTGGATGAGAAAGATATTATTCGCTATGAAGACGTCTATGGTCGAGCTTAATTTTCCGAATTTTTTGTAACATCAAAAATATATTTTAATAAGGAAGTTCGAAAGAACTTTCTTTTTTGTTGAAATTTATGTGAATTTCTATAATATGATCTTTGCAGGTAGGTATTCTGCTTGCGGGGTATCGAAACTCCTTAATAGTAAATAACTCCTTTCGTTGCTAACGAGGGAGCTTGTTGAATACATTGAATAGACAAGACTGGTACTATTAACAGTTTCGAACTCCCTCACTTCGTTTTATAACGAGGTGAGTTTTTTGTTATAGAAACAACAAAAATAAGGAGTTCAGAATTATGAGTAAAAGACCGAAGTGTTATCAAGGATACGGGCGCAAGTTTGCACGCATCATCGGGCTACAGTTGCGCTTAATCAGATATGAGAGAAATTTATCATTAAAACAAGTTGAGCAAGACAATGATATAAAAAACGGGCAACTTGAAAATATAGAACTCGGGCTTATGCCGAGTTGGCGAATATATGAAAAGTTGCTTGTGTATTATGGGTATGAACTCAAACTTGAGCCGGCGGCGGAATAAATGAAAAAAAATCCTGAGTTGTTGAAACTCAGGATTTTTTTTGTTGTTGATGAAAGATAATTATTGTCTTAGCTGGCCGCCGCATTTGTTTTCAACCGCAACAATCACTTTTTGCATCAGAACTTCCAGTTCCTTATCGGTAAATGATTTTTCAATCGGTTGATAAGTGACGGTAATAGCCAAAGATTTTTTATCTTCCGGCAGATTATCGCCCTCATAAATATCAAACAGGCGGACATCGGTGATGGTGGCTCTGTCTGCCTTTTTAGCAGCTGTAATCACATCAATCGCCTTGATCTTTTTATCAACGACAAAAGCCAAATCTTTATCGACCGCTTGTAATGGTGATAACTCGAGTTTTTTGCGCGCTTTGCCTTGCGTATTCCGTGGCAGGGGAATGTTATCCAAGAAAACCTCAAAAGCATAAGCACGTTGCTTTAAGCCGAATTTTTTGCTGACACTCGGATGCAATTCTCCAAAGTATGCCAATACATTTTTACCTAAGCGTAAAACACCACTTCGTCCGGGGTGGTAATAACTCGGCGCATCGGTTGTGATTTGGGCACTATCCACCGGACCGTTTGCGGCGGCAATAGCGGCTAAAGCATCAGCTTTAACGTCATAAACATCAACCGGTCGTTCATTGTGTGACCAGTGCTTGCTATTTGTCAAACCATAACGAACACCGGCGGCCACTTGTGTTTGCTCTGTCGGCTTACGACCGTAAAATTGCGGCCCGACCTCAAATAAGGCAACGTTCCCCTGTCCGCGGGCAACGTTATTTTTTACACCAATCAATAAATTCGGAACAATTGACGGGCGCATTTCATTCAAGTCGGTTGCAATCGGGTTGATTAAGGTTAAGTGATCCGGTTGTGCGCGGAACATATCGGCTAAATTCTCGTCCATAAAACTCCATGTAACCGTTTCTAACATACCGCGGTTAGCCAATTCATGTTTAACTATCATGGCGTTATGTTGTTTAGGTAATAATGTGACTTTCGGGAGTTTGTCATGCGGTAATGAGACGGCCGGAATATTATCCAAACCAATCATGCGGACAACTTCTTCAACCAAATCGTGTTCGCCTTCAATATCCCCACGCCATGTTGGCGAAACAGCCTTGATTTTACCATTTTCCTGAGAGCAGGTAAACCCGAGATGGGTTAAAATCTCGATGATTTTTTCGGCACTCACATCTAAGCCGATTAAATCTTTAATACGAGACGGGCGGATATAAGCTGTTTTCGGCTCAAAATCTTCAGAGCCGGCAATGACCATATCTGAAACTTCTCCGCTGCAGATATCGACAATCATTTGTGTGGCATAATCTGAGCCCAAAATATTTGATTTCGGGTCAACCCAACGTTCATAGCGATAGCGGGAATCCGAATCAATCTGGAGTTTACGACCGGTGCGGGCAATGTTTTCCGGTGTAAAGTGGGCACATTCTACAAAAACATTGGTTGTTTCGGAAGAACAGCCTTTTTCTAGTCCGCCCATGATACCGCCGAGGCATTGAATACCGTCATCATCACAAATTCCCAAAGATTGAGAATCCAGAGCGTACTCTTTTTCTTCTAACGAGGTGAATTTTTCACCCTCATTCGCCATACGGACACAAATATTGCCTTTGAGTTTGTCCGCATCAAAAACGTGCAACGGACGAGCCATATCATAGTTGATATAATTCGTCACATCAACCAGCGGCGAGATTGAGCGCAAGCCGATAGCGGTCAATCTGTCTTGCATCCACTTAGGCGTTTGGGCTTTATTATTAACACCTTTGATATAGCGTCCGACATAAGTTTTGCAAGCCTCGGATGCTTTGATTTCGACACTGATCGGGCTTTGGTAAGTTCCGTTAATGTGGCGAATATTCAAAGGTTTTAATTTGCCCAGTCCGGCAGCTGCCAAATCACGGGCAACGCCACGAACGCCTAAACATTCGGCACGGTTAGGCGTAATAGAAATTTCAATCACCGGATCAATCGGTAAAACTTGTGCCGCCGGTACACCAATTTCGGTATCTGCCGGTAATTCGATAATACCTGTATGATCGGTACCGACACCTAACTCTTTTTCGGAGCACATCATGCCAAAGCTTTCTACACCGCGAATTTTACCGACTTTTAAGACCTCATTGTAGCAAGGAATAAGAGTGCCGACAGGGGCAAAAATTCCTTTTAAGCCTTGATGACAATTGGGAGCGCCGCAAACAACCTGTAATTTCTCCTTACCGGTATTGACGGTTAATAACCCTAGGTGGTCAGAATCCGGATGCTTTTCGTAGGTCTCAACAACGGCAGTGATAAAGCCGTTTAATTGAGCAGCCGGATTGATAACTTCTTCAACTTCTAATCCGATTTTGGTTAAGGTTTCAGAAATTTCATCAATGCTTGCATTGGTGTCTAAATGTTCTTTTAACCAAGAAAGTGTAAATTTCATGTCTCTGTCCTCCTTATCTCGCTTGTCCGCCGGTGTTGCTTAAACCGCCTGTCATTGATGAAAAATCAAGAGGTGTAAAGCCGTAATGCTTTAACCAACGTGTGTCGGATTCAAAAAATGTTCGGAGGTCAGGAATACCGTATTTAAGCATGGCTAAGCGGTCAATTCCTAAGCCGAAAGCAAAGCCTTGGTATTCATCGGGGTTAATACCGCCGGCACGCAAAACATTCGGGTGAACCATACCACAGCCTAAAACTTCGAGCCAATCCGTGCCTGCACCGATTTTAAGTTCTGTTTTGGTTTTGAGGCAACCGATATCCATTTCAGCAGATGGTTCTGTGAAAGGGAAGTATGATGGGCGATAACGAACCGGCAAGTCATCCAACTCGAAGAAAGCTTTCATAAAGTCATACAAGCATCCTTTGAGGTGAGCCATGGTAATGTTCTTGTCAATGACCAACCCTTCAACCTGGTGGAACATCGGGGTATGCGTTGCATCCCAATCGGAACGATAGGTTCTGCCCGGGGCGATAATGCGGATGGGTGGTTGCTGTTTTTCCATGGTGCGAATTTGAATGCCTGACGTGTGGGTACGAATCACATAACTGTCATCAAAATTATCACTATCCGGATTTTTGATGTAGAAAGTGTCCTGCATTTGACGGGCAGGGTGGTTCGCCGGCATATTTAAGGCATTAAAGTTATGAAATTGATCTTCGATATCCGGACCTTCGGCAATATCAAAGCCCATTTGACCAAAGATGGCGACAACTTCTTCATAAATTTTAGAAACAGGATGAATACGACCTTGGTGCTCATCGCGAATTGGCAATGTTACGTCCAAAGTTTCTTTTGCCAATTTTTCGTTAAGTTCCTGCTGAGATAAAACCTCTTTTTTAGCTGTTAATTTTTCTTCAATCTGTTTTTTGGCAATGTTTAACTCTGCGCCAAAATCTTTTTTTTGATCAACAGGTAATGTTCCGAGGAATTTGCCTAATTGGGTGAAACTGCCGTTTTTACCTAAAATGGTTATGCGTGCATTTTCAATAGCGGACGAATCGTTGGCTTGTTCTATTGCCGTTAAGGCTTGTGATAACATCTTATCAATATTTTCAAATTTTCCCATAGCGGTTCCTGAATATTTGTTATAATAAAATTAAAAAGGGTTAACCCGAAAAATCAGGGTTAACCCTTTTATGAAATTAAAAATTGTTATTCAAACGAATTCTTATTTCAAAGCTGATTTTGCTGCTTCAACCAATTTAGCGAAGTTAGCAGGCTCTTTCAAAGCAATATCAGCAAGGACTTTTCGGTCGAGTTCGATGCCGGCTTTGTTAAGCCCGCTCATAAATCGAGAATAAGTCATATCATGCATGCGTGTTGCAGCATTGATTCTTTGAATCCATAGAGAACGGAAACTTCTCTTTTTTGCTTTGCGGTCACGGTATGCATATTGTAATGCTTTTTCAACTTTTTCAACAGCAACGCGGAAAACGTTTTTATTACGACCGCGATAGCCTTTCGCCATATTCAAAATCTTTTTATGGCGAGCGTGTGCAATAACACCTCTTTTAACACGAGACATTCTTCAATCCTCCTACAAATACGGTAAAAACTTTTTGACAATAACAACATCAGACTCATCAAGAAGCGTGGTGCCGCGAGCTTGTCTTTTCATTTTTTGAGTTTTGCAGAAGAGGCAGTGTCTCTTTTTTGCAAAATTTCTTTTCAATTTGCCGGTGCCGGTAACGCTGAAGCGTTTTTTAGCCGCACTCTTTGTTTTTAATTTAGGCATTTTAATCCCTTTCTTATTATAAGTTACTCGGATTTTAGAGAACTCTCAGGCATGCCAAACAGCCCAAGTCGTTCTGTGCAAGAGAGTTTATACACTTATATTTTAAAGAATGCAAGCGTTTTTTAGATTAAAGCTGCAATTTCTGCCCGAACTGTTTCAATGCCGATATTTTTTTCCGAACTTGTTGTCAGTACTTTTACATATGCAGCGGCATGCTTTGAGATTTCGCTTTCTGTTTCACACATTATTCGAGTTAAGGCAGAAGTTGATATTTTATCCGTTTTAGTTAATATTATCTGATAAGTGACGGCAGCTTTATCCAACATATCCATTATTTCTCGGTCAACTTTTTTTATGCCATGGCGGGAATCAATTAGCAAAAAAACGCGTTTGAGGTTAACACGGCCTTGTAAGTAGGTTAAAATCAATTTTTGCCACTGTTTGACCATACTTTCCGGGGCTTGAGCATAACCGTATCCCGGTAAATCTACCAATAAAAGTTTTTCAGCTACGCTAAAATAGTTGAGTTGTTGGGTGCGTCCGGGGGTGTTAGAAGTTTTTGCTAAGCCTTTTTGCCCGGTTATTGCATTAATTAAAGATGATTTACCAACATTTGAGCGTCCGGCAAAAGCGACTTCATTGAGCTTGGTCAATGGTAATTGCTCTAATTGAGCTACGCCTAACATAAAAGTTGTCGGTGGCTTAAAAAGAGCCGCTCCGTTTGCTAGTTGCTCAGAAGTGTATGGCTCAAGCTCAAATCCCATTATTTTACCCCGTTTTTAGCCATAATTGCTTTTTGTTGTATAAGGGCTAAAATATTATTAAGTGTCCAGTAAATGACTAAACCGGAAGCAAAGTGTCCGAGCATAAAGGTAAATATCAGCGGCATGAGCATAAAAGCG
Organism: Alphaproteobacteria bacterium; assembly: GCA_017477185.1. Taxonomy (GTDB): domain Bacteria; phylum Pseudomonadota; class Alphaproteobacteria; order RF32; family CAG-239; genus Scatocola. Next base: position 42,106 of record JAFUXF010000004.1, read on the forward strand.
CGTGCCTGATCTTTGCTTGCCGGTGCAGGATTTAACTTTTGCTGTAAGTACATGGTAATTCCCATGATAATTGGCCATACACCGATATCTAATAAACCAGGAATCGGCAGGTGCGACCACTGGGAAATGACCAGCGGATCAGGGGCTGATAAGTCTTTAATCCAACCTATAAAGGGAGCATGACGAATTTCAATAGCAATATTCAATACTTTATAGAGAGAAAAGAAAACCGGAATTTGAATTAACATGGGTAAACATCCGGATGCCGGATTGATTTTTTCTTTTTTATACAATTCCATAGTGGCGCGTTGTAAAGCTGCTTTATCGTTTTTGTAAGTTTCCTGAATGGCTTGCAGCTTCGGCTGAACCTTTTTCATTTTTGACATACTTTCAAAAGATTTATTAGCCATGGGGAACATAACTAAACGAAGAATAGCGGCAAATAATAAAATTGCCCATCCCATGTTGCCAATTATACTATATAATGCCTCAAGAATATAGAAAAATGGTTTTGTTAAGAAATAATACCAGCCAAAATCAACGGCCAAATCAAATTTATTGATATTATAGTTTTTCTTATAATTATCAAGCAATTCAATTTCTTTTGCTCCTGCAAACAACATAATATCGTTACTTAAGCAAGATTTGGGTTCAATTTTAAGTGCGTCACCGACGTAATCTACCTGAAATGTGTTTTCTGCAGTTTGAGCATATTTTATTTTATGCATTTGTTCATTATTCAGGATAAAGGCGGTAAACCAATATCTATCTGAAAAACCGGCCCATCCGTCAGTCGTTTTGAATGATTTATTGTCATCTTTAAGGTCTTTATATTTGATTTCTTTTAAATTGTTATCTAAAACACCAATCATGCCTTCGTGGACTACGGAGGATGGCAAGTCAGTCGTGGCAACTTTGCGGTTGATTAAAGCATAAGGATATAAAGTGATTGCTTTTTCCGTGTTGTTTTCAACGCTTTGCTGAATTTTGAACATATAATCTTTATCTAAAGAAATGCGGCGAATAAATTTTAAGCCTTGTCCGTTGTTCCATTCCAAAGTAACAGGGGAGTCCGGTGTTAGGGCTTTTTGTTGTACGGTCCAAACAGATTTAGCATCCGGGACTTTAATTTGATTATCAGTACTTATCCATCCCATCTCTGCATAATAAGGTGTTTTTGTTTTGGCCGGTGTAAGAAGCTCAATCTCAGGACTATCTTGTTCTAATGTTTGTTTATATTTTTTGAGATAAAGACTATCTAAGCGTGCACCTTTTAAGCGAATAGAGCCACGGATATCATCATTTTCAATAGTTAAACGAGTATCGCCTTGTAGAGCTTTTTCTACGCTGATTTCCGGCATGGAGATGTCTTCAATTTTAGCATTGTCTTGCTTTAACGGTGTTTCTTTTTGAACTTCGACCACGGCGGGTTTAGCTTCTTCTGTTGTTTCCGGTGCGGGTTTAGGGAAAATCTTATTAAAAATAAACAACGCAACCATTGCGACGAGTAAGGTTAAATATAAACGTTTAATATCTTCTTGCATTAAAGCACTCCTTAAAATCAATCTAACAGAATTTTTATCTTATAATTTATGTTGTTGCAAGTATTTATCTTGATTGGTGTGTGTTTTTTGGTGGAACAGGGTCAAAGCCTGAGCCTCCCCACGGATGACAGCGGCAGATTCTTTTTACTCCGAGCCATATGCCCTTTAAAATACCATGAATTTGGATGGCTTCAATCATATACTGAGAGCAAGTCGGACGATATCGGCAGACTCCCGGACATAGTGGAGAGATAAATTTTTGATAGAATTTAACCAACCATATCAGGAGAGTTGTTAGAAGTTTTTTCATCTTCTTGAGCATACAAAAGTTTATTGAGTTTTTTAAGACCATAAATTATATCACGCTGTAAAATCTTAAAATCACAATCAGCTGTGTTTCGTCTCCCGATAAGAACATACTCTGTGTTCTGTTTTCCTTCGGAGAGAACCTCTCTGATAACGGCGCGCATTCGCCGCCGTGCCCGATTGCGAATATGGGCTTTCCCAATTTTTTTAGTTGTTGTGAACCCAAATTTTGGAGCAATAGGTGTCTCAGATAAAGATTGAGCCGCTTGTAAAATGACGGAAGTTGTAACAACTTTCTCGCCGATTTGAGCGGCTCTGACAAAATTTTTGCGCTTTTTTATTTTCAGAAAAGCAGACATTGCTCATTAAGCAGATAATTTAGCGCGACCTCTTGCACGACGTGCGGCCAAAACTTTGCGACCGCCTTTGGTAGCCATACGCGTACGGAAACCATGGCGACGTGCTCTAACGAGTTTACTTGGTTGATAAGTGCGTTTCATCTTAATTTCTCCGGTTAAGCCTGACGCATCAGGCAATTGTTATTATTGATTATTTGAGCTCTTCCTGTCTAGAAAAAGCCTCGGACAATGTGCTTTATAAAAGAATTTTTTATCCGAGTCAAGATGATTTTGCATATTAGAAGTTGACAAAAAACGAAGAAAAGATTATTAAAAAAAATAGTCGTTTTATTAATTTAGATTTATTATGAAAAATATGAGTTTATGGACAACAGCAATTGTTTCCGCGCTGTTCGTCGTCATGGTTTGTATTGATAACCATAGTTGGAAACTTTTAAGTGTATATGCGGCCGTTTTAGCAGTGTGGATGCTGGTTGGATGGTTTTGGCACCATCGCGCTGAGTTAAAACGAGATCTCAGCATCCTGGCAAGTTGTTCAAGCCCTCTCAAGTGTCAGTGGATAGGGACGTTGATACTGTTTGCTATCATCGCACTGGTTCTCGTGACCATGGTAATTGGGGCACTGTACTTCATTGCCTCCCAATTCATAAAACTTTTATAGAACACAAAAAATACCGTCTCCTCCGGAGACGGTATTTTTTGTGTTTTCATTTGATTTCTATAATTGTGTTACTTTCCTAATTGGGCGGCAACTTCAGCGGCGAAATCTTCTTCGCGTTTTTGTAAGCCTTCACCCAACTTAAAGCAAACATATCCGGACAATTTAACGTCTGTGCCGAATTCCTTAGCTGCATCGGCAACAACTTGTTTAACTTTCTTATCCGGATCCATGATATAAGCCTGTTCTTCTAGAACGACTTCATCATAGTACTTTCTGACGCGCCCTTCAATCATCTTTTCTATGATGTTTTCTGGTTTGCCGGAAGCGCGAGCTTGTTCGGCATAAATAGATTTTTCATGCTCAACATTGGAGGCCGGAACATCAGCGATTGTCAAAGCAATCGGAGCAGAGGCGGCAACGTGCATGGCAATATGTTTGCCAAGCTCGGCTAATTTTGCTTTATCTGCACTTGATTCTAAAGCAACTAAAACACCAATCTTACCAACATTTGGGCGAGCGGCGTTGTGAATATAAGATGCAACAATACCATTGTTAACACTCAATACTTGAGCGCGGCGCAAGTTCATATTTTCACCAATTTTAGCAATCATATCGGTTAAGCGTTCACCAAAAGATTTACCGCACTTCGGACAACCGAAAGCTTTCATCTTTTCAACATCGCCGTCATTCATCAACGCAACTTTAGCGGCATCTTCAACATATTCTTGGAAAATTTCATTTTTAGCAACAAAGTCTGTTTCGGAGTTAACTTCAACAACAGCACCCTTATTACCATCCACAGCAACAGAGACTAAACCTTCGGCAGCAATACGGCTTGCTTTTTTTGCGGCACTGGCTAAACCTTTTTTGCGCAACCAGTCAATAGCTTGTTCCATATCACCATTGGTTTCTGTTAATGCTTTTTTGCAATCGAGCATACCGGCACTGGTTGTCTCTCTTAATTCTTTTACCATAGCGGCTGTAATTTCTGACATTTATGTGATTCCTTATAAAAATAACTTAAAATTTGCGGCGATACAAGAGAATGTCATTATACCGCCGCACACTTTCCTTAATTTAGAGCACAAGGCTTAAATTATTCGGCAGCTGATTCTGCTTTTTCTTCTTTAGGCTCTTTAGTTTTTTTAGAAGCTCTTTTTTTAGGAGCAGGTTTTTCTTCTGCTTCAATGTCTTCGACTTTTAAGCCTTGAGCAGCGATTTCAGCTTGCATACCATTCAAAACAGCAGCAGAAACGAGTTCGCAATAGAATTGAATAGCGCGAATAGCATCATCATTACCCGGAACAGGGAAATCAACTAATTCCGGATCAGCATTTGAGTCGCAAATACCGATAACAGGAATACCGAGTTTTTTAGCTTCTTTAATAGCTAAATCTTCTTTAGGTGTATCAATAACGAACAAAAGGTCAGGTTGGCCACCCATGTTCATGATACCGCCTAATTCAAGATTTAATTTTTCCTGCTCTTTTTTCAAGCCTTGCAATTCTTTCTTGGTGTATCCTTCTGTCTCGTTCTTTTCAAACATTTCATTGAGTTTAACCAAGCGAGAAATTGATTTGTAAACGGTTTTCCAGTTTGTTAACATACCGCCTAACCAACGATAGTTAACATAGTATTGACCGCAACGCTCTGCATGCTCTTTGATGATATCTTGTGCTTGTCTTTTGGTACCGACAAATAAAACCTTACCGCCCTGAGCTGCAATTTCACTGGCAGCATTTAGAGCAGTATAGAGCATCGGATAAGTTTTTTGCAAATCAATAATGTGAATATTATCTTTTTTGCCATAGATAAACGGAGCCATTTTCGGGTTCCAACGACGAGCGTGGTGACCAAAATGAACGCCGGCTTCAATCATTTGGCGCAAAGTAAAAGTAGGAAGTGTCATATTTTATAATCCTTTTCCAGTTAGACCTCCGCAGGTTGCCATTTCATGAGAGAAACACTGGAGCGAAAGCTCTTAACTCAAGAGTTCCGCAAGACCTGCGTGTGTAATTAAATTAAAACAATAAAACCGATTTTGCGGTTTCGGACTCTTTTTAATCATATTTTTTTGATTTTGCAAGTGTTTTTTGTAAAGGGGGAGGTATTTATCAAAAAAAACAGGTTTAACTTAAAAGCTAAACCTGTTTTAATGTTAGTAACGTACATAGCACTCGTAAATCGGATGAAAGTCATGTCTTTCCATTTCATCAATGAAAAGGCTTGTGTGTAATGGTAAATTGTGTCCCTTTATTGCTCCGTTTTCAGAAGTGTTTTCGGCGCACCAATAGGTTCGACCTTTCCATGTCGGTTTTCCGATTTGCTTTAAGATGCCGTTCAGTTTTCGGCTTTCTTTTGTCAGGCGAGCGAATTTTTGTTCGCTGGCTAAATCGACATTCGGATGGTCATCAAGGTAAAGTTCCATTTCTGTTTTGGAAGTGTTCAGCATTTCCAAAAACGTGTCGCCGTAAATGATGCCAAATTCCAAGTCTACCCCAAGAACAACAGACTTAATCATTTTGTCGGGGCGAAGTTCCCGAGAGACGGTGTCATCTGTGTACCAAATCATACCGAACTGGATATGTTCCAGATTGGCACGATTGATGGCAATACATGCATATGCGCGTTGCAGTTTCTCAATGTTCAAGCGTTTGGTTTCAATCCAATGCTTGACGATTTCTTCGGTTGATAAAGCCTCGCTTTTAATCAACGCATCAATTAAAGACAATTTATCCATAACATAATTATTTATAGGTAATAAGTAATTCGATATATGTTTATGATAAAATAAGAGAGTTTGCAAGAAAAAATTAGCACCTTAATTATTTATATTTACATTGTTGCTTTTTTGTGATATATTATATGTATAATCATGATTTTAGGAGGTAAAGAAATGGATGAAAAAGAAGCGTGGGATATGTTACATGGTAACAAATGTGCACAAAAATCTCTCAGTAAAGTTCTTGATGAGATGGGATTTGATAAAGATTCTTATATAGTTGTTCGTAGGAATGGTCCTCGTCTTAAAGTTAGGGAGAATGATGTTTGGTCTTGTCCTGAAGAGCTGGAAGAAAGTGCTTATTATTCATTTGGATATAATCATCGTCATCCTAGTTCTAAGTACAAAAATGATAATTTCGTTAAAGATGATTTTGATGCAATTGATCTTGAGATGGCTGAATATGCAAGAAAATATAGAGATGGAACGTTAGTTAATGGTATGACAGGGGCTAATAATGGCGTTTTTTGTGCTATGGCACACGGTGGGGATGAATTTATTTTGACAAAAGATCCCGAAATTACTAGACAACTAGAGGCACAATTACATTTTATTCCTAACCAATTAGGTGTTCCATTATCTAATGGTGGATATATTATAGATGATAAACAGAGAAAGGATTGGGAGCGTGCTGAGGCATGTTCGAAGTCTGCTGTCGTTGAACGGATGAGAGGTATAAAATCTAGACCGAAAACTATAAAATCTCCATTTTGCGATGAGTATGGTAATATGAAACAAGATTATAAAAGATTTCGTGTGGATGAATTTTGCAGATGATAGAAAAAGTTTTCTAATTTATTGTTTTTTTGATTTTAATTGACCGCAAGCTGCAAGAATATCCTGCCCGCGCGCGGTACGAATCGGCGCGGCAAAACCGGCTTTTTCCAACTCTCGTGAAAAAGTATGGACACGGTTATTTGAACTCGGTTTATACGCGCACCCCGGCCAAGGATTAAACGGAATGAGATTAAATTTTGCTCCGATTTTATATTTTTTCATCAGGGTAATTAATTCTTGTGCATCTTGTATGTTGTCATTAAAATGATCCAGCATCAAGTACTCGAAAGTAATGTACCGGCTGGTAACAATTTTTTGATATTCTTGGCAAGCGGTGAGAATTTCTTCTATCGGGTAACGATTGTTAATCGGCATAATTTGCGAGCGTTTCTCGTTATTCGGGGCGTGCAGGCTGACTGCTAATTTGACACCGGTTTCACGAGCAACTCGAGCCATATTAGGAACAATTCCTGATGTTGAGAGCGTAATACGACGTTTGCTCACTGCAAGACCATCTTGATCGGTTGCAATGTTGAGGGCTTTAATGACATTGTCAATATTGTGCAGCGGTTCTCCCATACCCATTATGACAATGTTAGAAACAAGGCGATTTTGCTGACTTGCACTCGGCCACTCTTTATAAATGTCTTTAACCAGCATGAATTGGCTGATGATCTCTCCGGCCGTTAAATTGCGTGTAATTTTTTGACTACCGGTATGACAGAATCGACACCCGACAGCGCAACCGACTTGAGTTGAGATACAAACAGCTCCGCTGTCATCTTCGGGGATAAAAACTGTCTCAATTCTTTGTCCGTCAGCAAACTCTAAAAGCCATTTATGGGTTTTATCTGATGAAATTTGTTCGGTAACAATTTTTGGACGTGTCAATGTAAATTTTTCTGCCAATTTGCTTCGCAAATCTTTAGAGAGATTGCTCATCTCATCAAAAGAAGTGGCTCCTTGTCCATATAACCATTGCCAGATTTGTTTGGTACGAAAAGACTTTTCGCCCATATCAGCTAAGGCACTAGATAGTTCTTGTTTTGTCAGTCCGATAATTTCCATTATTTTCTTCTGGGACATTTGGCAGAAATGGCTTTATAAGCACCGGTAAACCCTTTGAGCGAGTATGTATCTTTGGTTGGTGTCCCTTTTGCTGAGGTACCGTGTACGAGCATGCGCTCTCCGCTTTTCATCAATGAAACCATTTTTTTATCGGTTTCATCATTTAATGTCCATGCTTTTTCGCCTTCCGTAAAGAAATTATTGATTGTGTTATGACCTATTTTAACCACAAATGCTGCTCCGTTTTTGAAAGTGTAACCGGCATCAAAATTAACAACGTCATAAGTTTTATCATTTGGGCGGTGGGTTACAACGGCATAAATATCTCCGCGTTTGGAATATTTACCTTCATCTTTTATCGGCTTTGATACCATGTAGCAAATACTGCCACGATTATCTTTGTAATAGTATGCTGTCCAGTCGCCGTATTCGCCTAAAGTCTCCGGAGCGGCGGCGTAAACGTTAGCACTAAAAAGTAAAGTTATCAGAAGAGTTATACCCGTTTGTCTTTTCATTATTTACATCCTTAAATAAAAAATATATATACGCTTGTAGCAAACTTTTGAAACGATGTCTAGTAAAAGGTCTACATATGTTCAAAGATAAATATCTTGATATGGAAAAAATCATTACGGACAAGGCTGTTCTCAGACTATTTGATGTTGTCGAAAAACATGGCGGCGTTTTGCGTTTTGTCGGTGGTGCCGTGCGTGATGCTTTGGCCGGTCGGCAAGGTTTTGATTTGGATTTAGCTACAGATATGTCGCCCGATGAATTGGTGGAAACCTGTGAGGAAAATAATATCAAAACTATTCCCATTGGAATTAAATATGGAACAGTTGGTGTCGTTATCAATGATAAAGTTTTAGAAATAACATCGTTGCGTAAGGATATTAAAACAGACGGGCGTCATGCAGAAGTTGAGTTTACAACGGATTGGCAGGAAGATGCATCACGTCGTGACTTGACAATTAATGCCGTTTATGCCGATGAAAAAGGTAATGTTTTTGATTATTATAACGGAATCGATGATTTAGAGAAAGGCGTCGTGCGTTTTATCGGGAATCCGGCACATCGAATCCAAGAAGATTATTTGCGTATTTTACGCTTTTTCCGATTCTATTCGATTTTCGGTAAAGGTGAAATTGACGCAAAAGCACTGGCGGCTTGTCGCAATAATCAAGCCGGTTTGAAGAAGATTTCAATTGAGCGGGTGCGTGATGAGTTGGCTAAAATAATGGTTACGCCGAATGTTATTAAAACAATGAAAATTATTATTGATAATGATATTCTTGGCTATATTTTGCCTAAAGCACCACATTTTACTTGTTTAGAAAGGCTTATTACATTAGTGCGTAAAGAAAGCCTTGATGAATCGGCATTACGACGGCTTTTTATTTTATATTTACCTAATGAGAAATTGGCTGAAAGTTTTGCGAATCGCTTGAAACTGAGTAAAAAACAGAAGGAGTTATTTGTCAGTTGGGCGCGCTATAATCCTAGTCTGAATACTTTTATGGATAAAATTTCTTTGCAAAAACTATTATATGAGCAAGGACGTGAATTTTGTTATCATCGTTTTATCCTAAAATGCGCAGAAACAGGGATTGTTCCGCGTGAATTTCATGAAGTATTGGATAATATTGCATCATTACCGATTGCCGTGTTTCCTCTTAAAGGACGTGATTTAATCAAAGCAGGGGTCGAAGATAATCGTAAAATCGGGCAAATCTTAAAAATGCTGGAACATTTGTGGATTGAGAGCGGTTTTGTTTTGAGTAAAGATGAATTATTAGCACAAGTTCATCATGATTTAAAAGAGATTCTGTAAAAATAAAGCCCTCTTTGAGGAGGGCTTTGCGTTATGGCTCAAGTTGTTTTCTTTTAAGAGCTTCTTTTATTGCCAGTTTATCGAAAGTTTTTGGTTCTGAAGCACGTTTTTGCTCTTTTGCTTTGATACCGGTATCAATTTGTTCAAGCAGGGTATTATTACCGCCTTTAGCACGGAGTTTTTCTCGAGTGGCACGGGTGCGAGCCTGTGCCTTTTCGGCTTTTTGTCGTGCTTGTTTTTGAGCTTCTTGAGCTAAAGGTTCTTCCTGAGCTTGTTTTTTGTTTTTCAGATTTTGAGCCATAACCATCTTGGCGTCGCCGAAGATTTTTTCTCCTTCAGCCATTTTATCTAATTTTTTAATTTGGTCTTGACCGAAAGGCTCATTGATATAATTTTTCAGTTCTAATTTTTCTAACGGTTGCGGAGAAGCGGTAAAAATTTGCTCGGCAAGCTGAGCTTGTACATCATCATGCCCGTTTTTATAGAAAAATTTTTGTGTCAGGCCTTTGATCGTTTCGTCATTTTGTTTAGCATTATCGGCTTGGTGTTGCGATTGTGTTTTTGTTTCGGGCGAAAGCATTTTGCCGTCATATTTTTTTAATTCGTCCCAATCAGAGTCGCGAGTCAAATCAGTTAACGCCTGATTGAAGATGCTAATCGCATAATTAAACTTTTGGCGTTGCTCTTCTTTACGCGGTGCAAACATAGATGCCATAAAGCTCGGTTTCTCAATATCTGAAAGTCCGTTTGCTTCATACATCATGCCGGAGGAGATACATCTAGCTAAGTGAGCGGAAATAAGTTGTTCAACATTTTCAGGTTTATAAGGTTGTTCATCTTTGGCTTCAAAATTTTGGTTTTTACTGCACTTTTGGATTTCCTGATAGGCTTTTTGTAATTTTCCGATTTTTTCATTAACTGTTGTTTTGCTCTTATTTTCTTTATAGGCAATTTCTTTGACTACCTCAACTTTTTTATAAGTTTCTACACGTTGCCCTGCTAATTGCTTTTCGTCTTCATAACGCATATCAAGAATATTCAAAACATCTTGTGCAGAATAATCTTGTCCGGTCAGTTTTTTGAGTTCGGCTTTTTGCTCAGGGGTAAAGTCTTTCTTTTGCTGAACGGCATCACTGGCGAGAATTGCAAAGTTGCGAGACATTTCTTTTGTTTTGTCCGTAGGTTGTCCTTCCATTTCTAATCTGAAATATATGGTATCAGCCTTAAATGCAACTTCCGAGCGGGCTAAGATGGCTTGTTTTTCTTTACCAGTCAGACCTTTGTTATGTTCGCTGACATAACTGCTGGTAAAATCGCCTACTTCATATTTTTCCGGTTTTAGAATTTTGTCACGGTCCATAATTCCTTTAGTTTTCCAGTTCGGGTTCACTTTGTCTGAATTGCTGTAACGGTTGATGGTGTCAATATCCTGCTGGGTGACTTGGCGGGTATAATAACCGTCTTTATCTGTATCTAAAACAAGTTGCATCGCTTGTGCAGAGAGATTTTTGGCATTGCCGTTGGTGATATCGTGTTGTGCGGTTTTGAGGTTAACATCTGCCAATAAACCAATAATAGAGCCTTCAGGTATTTCATTAAAGGATTGTACGCCGTACAATTCACAACAAACGCTTTGAAAGCCGGCGTTAGCAGAATTTTTATTTCTTTTTTGTGATTCTTTAATTAAAAAGTCACGGATTCTCTTATAATCATCGGGGAGAATATTAACATTTTTTTCGGCTTGTGTTTTGGCTTTTGATGTGTCTTTGAGGGCATATTCACCGGAAGATTTCGGGCGGTAAGTTGCAGAGATGTATTGTCTTTTATCTTGCTCACTTAACTCAAATTCAGTATTTATGTATGCTTTTAGGTATTTTCTTTCAACATTTTGGCGACGTTTGTTGTCCCAGACTTTTTCTGTTCTCATCATAACGTCTTTAAGAAGGTCAACTGTCAGGTATTTTTCATCGAGGCGAGCCAGAAGCTCCGAAATCCGGATATTAGTTTGCCCCATAAATTGACTTACCGCTAGTTTACGTTGTTCGGTGCTGAGGCCGTTGTAGTTCAATAAGTCACCCCGACCGAAAATTCTCTCCGCAAAATGAACTTTATTATAAGCTCCGGGGCCGGTTACGTTTTGATTTCTCAATGCGTAACGCGTATAAACATCTAAAATGTCGTCCAAATCTTCTCTTTTTTGCGGAGGAAGTGTTCGGATATCTTCTTGTTGTCCGGCAAGATGCCATTCTCCTAAATCGTAAGTATTATGGGCAACAATTGCCAGATTATCAGACATCGGGCGAGTTTTAAGAGCTTCTCCTAACTTGTCATAAAAATACATATCACCGCTACCTCTGCCTGCCAGATAATAAACAGTCGCCGGAATTTGCGGGGCGGTGGAAGCTAAATCAAAACATTCTTTGATACGGTTTTCATTGGAATAGAGAGTTTTTAGAATGATATAAGAAGCAGCGTCTATCTTTTTTTTATCATTGTGATTATCAGGAACAATATCAGCAAAGGGGACATCTTCGGCAAGGCTGAAGTTTGAGTATCCGGACGGCTGCTTTGAATTATTCAACCATTGCTTAAATTCCGGCAGATTTTCTGGAGTGATGGTTAAATATTGGCGGTTAGCGGTAGCTTCTTCAAAAATGTTCATGGTTTATCTCCTTTATCCAATACAGACCCAGTATAAACTTTATTAATAAATATAATATTAACATACTGTCAAAATTTTGTCAATTTAATTTCGTCTAATAAATTTGAAAAAGGAATTTTTTATAAATTAATGTTTTGAGATTAAAGTAAAATCAGTCCTTTGTGTGATTTTGCCATGTCACAAGCAGGTAATATTGCAAAAAGCGACAACTTTAAAACAGGAAAAGAGTAAGAAACAGAATAAAATTAAGCTCTGCCGATAGTTTCAAATTCTAACGGGTAGAGAGCTTGCCTCGGTTCCATGCCTTTAGTGAGTACAACATTAAAAATAGGATACATCCGTTCACATTCTTTAACAGCAATATCTGTAAGTTGAGAGATTTTTCCGGCAAATTCGGTTTCGGTATCCGTGACCATAAGAGAATGTTTGAAAACAGGCATTTTTTGCTCTGTCCAATATGAAAAATGTCCAACCCAAAGTTCTTCATTAACCAGAGCTAAAAGCTCAAAAATTTTGCTTCTGTCTTCAATAGTGCTTTCAATATCCATCAGGCAAGACAGGTGCAGACATCGCATATTTTCTTCCCAAGCAAAAAACAGGAGCATGTTGTTCCATTTTCCCTGAATTTCAATAGCAACCTCGTTGTTGCTGCGGCGATCAAATTGATAATTTTGGGCACCGAAAATGTTTTCAACCGTATCAATCGGGTTGTAAAATTCTGAAATATAATTCTTTGCGAGGTTCATGGAACTTCTCTCCGTTTTTTCTTTCGCGTTTGTTTCTGAAATCAGCATACAATTCCCGAGTCGTAGAACTCAATTTAATTTATAAAGTTTTCCACTATGCCGAGTCGGTTTTCTGTGGATTATTTTTATTTTTTATATTTTTCAATGAGTTATATTTTCGACTCGGAGAGAAAAATATTTTAGATGTGGATATGTTTAGAATGTTAAGATATTGTTAGGAAAAGGATTCAAAGTGACTATGTCGCCGTTTTTTGAAACAGAGAGGTGTTGATGACAGGTTTAGCATATCCGGAGATATCACCGATTATTTTTGCTATCGGACCATTAGCGATACGTTGGTATTCTATGGCGTATTTGATTGGTATTATCAGTGCGTGGCTTTTGGTTAAATGGCAAGTGAAAAAGTATAATATTCCGCTCACAAAAGAGAATCTTGATGATTTAGTCTTTGATGTGACAATGGGGATTATTTTGGGCGGTCGCTTGGGATATGTTTTATTTTATGGTGGAGAAATGTTTTGGGAACATCCGTTGCAAATTTTTGCTATTTGGAACGGCGGTATGTCTTTTCATGGTGGAATTGTCGGGGTCATTTTAGCTATTTGGTATTTTGCTTATAAAGTTAAAATGTCGTTTCTGAGTGTGACGGATTTGGTCGTGTTATATGTTCCGATTGGTATTTTTCTGGGGCGGTTAGCAAATTTTGTTAATGATGAATTATGGGGAAGAGTAACAGATGTTGCTTGGGCGGTGCGTTTTCCGAATGGGGGGTATTTACCGCGTCATCCTTCACAAATTTATGAAGCTATGACTGAAGGCGTCCTGATGTTTGTTATTTTGAACTGGTTGTGGCACTTTAAGACAGTGCGAGAGCATTCAGGGTTTGTCTCTGGTGCATTTGCTTTTTTGTATGCGTTATGTCGTTTAAGTATGGAGCCGTTTCGGGAGCCGGATGCGCAACTCGGGTTTATTTTTGCTCATGTGACTATGGGGCAGTTGTTGTCTGTACCGTTTTTAATTATCGGGGCTTGGGTTATGTTGAGAGCCTTTAAGCCTTTGAAATAAGATTTTGAGTGAACTGATAGGTTTTTTGTAAAGTTTTGCGGGCGCGAACCATTACTTCGGTTGCGCTGGAATCGCTTCGCTTTTTTTCTGAAACACAACCTGATATTGTGATTTTAAGCCCTTTTTGATGATTAGAAAACATAAACTCAGAGGCGGCGATTTCTCGGCGAATATTATCAAGTTTTTCGAAACTTTGTTTTAAATTGTCATTTTTAAAAACGAGGATGAATTCATCAACTGAGTAACGATACAAAGGATTGTCGTTTTCTAATTCACTCAGGCGCATTGCAAGCATTTTTATCAGTTTTTGTGTTTTGGTGTTGCCGAGAATTTTGCTTAAGTGTTCGTAATTATCCAAACAAATGACTGCCAGACTGTATTTCATCGGATATTTTTTTGATTCTTTTAAGTAAGCTCGTCGACTGGAGAGACCGGTTAAAAAGTCATGTCCTAAGGCATAACGGATGTTTTTGATAACTCCGATGAGGGTTGTCAATGCTGCTGCGCCGAAAAAAATACATAGGGCTGTAGAACTGGCGGAATAATAAAATCCGGCAAAAATGTTGATTGTACTGAAAAATAAGGCCGTTTCTTCCTGATATCCGGTTAAAGAGCATCGAATAAATGCACTGATAATGACAATTAAAAACAACAGAATACTCAATGTATTTAAGTTAATACCGTCAACATTACTATTAAATGCAATAGCGAAATTGAGCCGATCCAAGTATTCGCCAATAGCTAGTTCCGTAAAAAAAATCAATAACAACCAAACAGTCGGTTTGGAGAGCAATTTATGGACGCGCCAAAAATAAAAAAAGCCTAAGTTAAGAGGGGCGAAAAAACACAAGTTAATGTATGCGGATGTACTCATGTAATCGAGGCTGTAATAACGTTTAAGACGGTTAATGATAATATAGCTGAAAATAATGGTTAGGATATAGAAAAACGGTTTACTGCGATTGAAACAAAATAATATGCCGAGACAAAGAAGATTAGCTCCCCAAAAAATAAGATGCAAATTGTGTCGTGCCGTAGGAGAAATCTCACCATATAAAAAGTATCCTAAAAATGCGCAGGCAAAAATTAGGGCAGGGAGTAAAGAGCTCTGTATCTGCGGAATAATTAATTTGAGATTTCTTAAAAATCGGCGCACGCTTCCAACCTTTGTTTTATTTTAAGCGTATTGTAAAGCAGAACAGTTTAAATTTTGTTTACGCATTTTAAAATTGAGCTGTCACCATATGAATAAAAATGGTAATTGTGTGTCATGGCGTAGTGGTAAGCTGCTTTCATGCGTTCTGTTCCTGCAATGGCACAAATCAGCATAAACAAAGTTGATTTAGGTAAATGGAAATTGGTAATGATGTAATCAATGATTTTAAATTTGTATCCGGGAGTAATGAAAATGCTGGTTTCACCGGTAAACGGATGCAAAATACCTTTGTCATCTCCGGCCGTTTCAAGCAAGCGCAAAGAAGTTGTTCCGACGGCAACAATTTTCTTTCCTTGGCGTTTGGCTTCGTTAATGACATCGCAAGCCTCTTGATGAATTATTCCATATTCGGCGTGCATTTTGTGATCATCTGTGTCCTCTACTTTGACAGGCAAAAATGTACCGGCACCAACATGAAGAGTCAGAAAAACTTTTTTGATCCCTTTTTTATCTAAAGCCTCAAATACACGATTGGTAAAATGTAGTCCGGCCGTCGGAGCGGCAACAGCTCCTTCATATTTAGCATAAATGGTTTGATAATTTTCTTTATCTGAATAACGGCTCCAAAGAGAGGTTTTTCCTTGAGTTGATGGCTTGTCTCTTTTAATATAGGGAGGAAGAGGCATAGAGCCGTATTTTTCAAGCATTGGACCTAGGTTTTGCGGGGGACAATTAAACTTGAGACGGACACCATCATCTGCTTTTTTTTCTAAAATTTGTGCCGTGAAATCCGATTGTTCGGGTGAAATTTCGTCGGTATAAAAAGTAATGGTATCATCAATATGGAGACGTTTGGCATTTTTGATAAAAGCCCACCACTCAATGCCATCTATCGGATGATAAAGAGTTACTTCGACTTCGGCTTGGCCACGGCGAGCATATAACTTTGCCGGAATAACTTTGGTATCATTAAAAACTAAAACGTCACCTTCTTCAAGTAAATCAGGTAATTCATAAAAAATGCGGTCATGGATTTCATCAGGATTGCTCAAGTCAAGTAATTTACAACTGTCTCTGGGGTCAGCCGGTTGGTTGGCAATTAAGTTTTTATCCAATTCAAAGTCAAATATATCCACTTTCATGCGTCTTAGTCCTTTATTTTTTCTTTCTTATAGTCTATAGAAAAAATAATTTCAATATTTATTACCGGAGACGTTATGTTAAAGATTACTTATCAAGGAGTACAAGGGGCTTATTCTCATATTGCGGCGAAAAATGTGTTTCCGGAGGCAGAGTATTTGGCTTGTGAAACTTTTGAAATCGCTATGGAAAAGGTGCAAGAAGGAGAAGCTGATTATGCCATGATACCGGTTGAAAATTCGAATGCCGGACGGGTTTCTGATGTGTATTTTTTGCTGCCGAAAATGAATTTATTTATTGTTGATGAGTATTATCTGCGGGTCGAACACCAACTTTTAGGCTTAAAAGGAGCCAAATTAGATGATATTGTATTAGCATCTTCTCATCCTCAGGCCTTGGCACAATGTTCGGAATTTCTGAAACGACATCATATTCGTTCTGAGGCGCGGATTGATACCGCTAAATCTTGTGAGGATGTGTTGCGGTGGAATGATAAAGCCAAAGCGGCAATTGCTTCAAAATTGGCCGCGGAAATTTATGGTTTAGATATTTTGGCTTCTAATATTGAAAATGCCAATAATAATACAACGCGTTTTTTAGTGCTTTCGCGTGAGCATATTGTTCCTCTCCTGCAAAATGAAAAATATATGACATCGTTTATTTTTACGGTTAAAAGTATTCCGGCGGCATTATATAAAGCCTTAGGAGGATTTGCGACAAATGGTATTAATATTCATAAATTGGAAAGTTATTTGCTTAACGGGAGATTTGTTTCGGCACAATTTTATGTTGAAGCGGAGTGCCATCCTGAAACACAGGCTTTTAAAAATGCTTTTGAGGAATTGCGCTTTTTCAGTGAGGAAAAAGCGATTAAAATATTGGGAACATATCAACAAAAACAAAAGTAAATTTTTTATTAAAAAAACTATTGTACCGAATCGGATTTTATGATATATTTAAAAATGTTCCGAAGGTTGTGAAGGAACCATTTTATTCTCCTTTCATATGTATTCAGGCGGGGGCTGTTTGGGGCAGTCTCCGTTTTTTTTGTGTTTATGTGTGTTGTCGGGTTGATTTTTTGAGGAATATCTCTGAGAATATGCCTATTGTTTTAAAGGAGATAAAAATGAAAAATATTTTAGTTATGGGAGGAGCCGGTTATATCGGTTCACATACGGTTAAGCACTTAATGGCACAAGGCTATCATTGTGTTGTTGCTGATAATTTGGTTTACGGGCATCGAGAAGCCGTTTTGACACCTGATTTTGAATTGGCAGATTTAGCCGATAAGCACTCTTTGACTAAGGTTTTTGATAAGTATCAAATTGATGCGGTGGTGCATTTTGCGGCTTATGCCTATGTGGGAGAGAGTGTTGAAAACCCTCAAAAGTATTTTTATAATAATGTCGTCGGAACGTTGAATCTGCTTGATGTGATGTTACAGCATCAGGTCAAGAAAATTGTGTTTTCCAGTACATGTGCAACTTATGGAAATCCGCAATATATGCCTTTGGATGAAAAACATCCGCAAGCACCGATTAACGCTTATGGGCGGACTAAGTTTTTTGTAGAGCAGATTTTTAATGATTATGAGCGCGCTTATGGATTAAAACATATTGCATTGCGATATTTTAATGCGGCAGGATGTTCGAAAGACGGAGAAATTGGAGAAAGTCATACGCCGGAAACACATCTTATTCCTTTGATTTTGAAAGCCATTAAAGGCGAACGTGATTGTATTAAGGTATTTGGTACGGATTATGATACGAAAGACGGAACCTGTATTCGTGATTATATTCATGTTGAAGATTTGGCTGAAGCACATCGCTTGGCATTGGAAAAACTTGATGATTTCAGTGGTTGTATCAATTTGGGAACAGGTATCGGTACTTCCGTTAAAGAAATGATTGAAGCTGCGGAAAAAGTAACGGGAAAGAAATGTCCGGTTGAGTATGGGGCACGGCGTGCCGGTGATCCGGCAAAGTTGTTTGCGGCGAATGAAATGGCTCGGCAAGTTTTGGGCTGGCAACCGAAATACACAAAAATTGAAGATATTATCGCCACGGCTTGGAAGTGGGAGCTGAATAAGAGATTTTAGAGATAAAAAAAGAGGGAAAAATCCCTCTTTTTTAGATTGCCAAAGCTTAAATTGCTTTATCCAGTTTTTCGATCGATTTTTCAATTAAAGCATCTATCTCTTTATCACTCAAGTTCTGGGCAATCAGCTTGCGAGCTGCAGTGATACTTAAATTACCGGCAATTTCTGAAATTTCTTTAACCGCAGAATTTTTAGCTTCAGCTAATTTGTCGGCGACGTCTTTTTCTTTTTGAGCCATTTCTTGCTCCATGCGGCTGATTGAGGCTTTACGCATGTATTCAATTTCGTTTTGTGATTTTTTCAAAATGGTTTCAGCTTCTTTTTTGACATTCCTAAACTTATGTTCATAAGAAGCCAATAATTGTTCTGCATCATGCTGCAATTGCTCAGCATTATCGATGCGCTCACGCACACCGGCAATATGCTTACCGATTAAGCCGCTGACTGCCTTAAAAATCGGTCGTGCCAATAACAATACTGTCAGCACAAATGCCATGGCAACCCAAAACTCGGCACCTTGATAAAACGCTTCATGCTCGTGACCGGTCGCAGCAGCAGCTGTTTCCTCCATCATTTCTGCCATGTTTTCTGCTGCGTTAAGTACAGCATTTTGGGTGGCATCAATCAAGTCTTTACCCGTGTTTAATTCTGTAGCCATTGTTATTTTGCCTCTTGTTCTATAATGTTTTTGATATCTGCGGTTTTGATGTTGCTAATGTTTAATTTGTGTAAAATTTCCATTGTAACTTCTGCTGAAACGGACTTAATTTCTTTTAGGGCAGCTTCTTTTTCGGAACTGATTTCCTGTTCGCCGAGTTGAATCTGTTTTTGGAGTTTTTTATCCAGTTCAGCTTGTTTTTTTGATATCACTTGATTGAGCTCATTTTTTGTTTCTTCCAAAGCGGCAGATGCTTGTTGCGAAGCACTGTTAAGTGCATCTTCATAGCGTTTAATGGCTGTTTCGGTTTTTTGCTGCAGCTCTTCGGCTTTGTGCAAATAGCTGTCAATTTTATTCTCGCGTTGTTGTCTGGTCTCAGCAATTTTAGGAATAATAAAATTCGACATGATAAACATCATGGCAAAAAAGCAGATAAGTAACCAGAATATCTGTGAAGCATAACTTGACGGATCTAATTGCGGCATAGGGAACTCCTTATTTTAATGACATCTCTTCAGGCAGAGGCTCTATGACAAGCCTCCGCCGAAAAAGAGATAAGATTATTTGCCTGTGAGCATAACCAAAGCGATAACTAAGGCGTACAAAGCAATAGCTTCAACAGCAGCGAAGCCTGCCCAGCCGTAGATATCGACATCTTTTTTGACTTGCGGGTTGCGTCCGACAGTGCTGATGATTGTTGTCCATACTTGAGACACACCCCAAGCAGAGGTCATCATTGCCAAAGCGCACATACCAGCACCGATATAAGCCATAGGTTCCATATTCTTTCTCCTTTATAGTTGTTAAATGTTAAACATAATGATATTAGTGACTGTGTAAAGCGTCACTTAAGTATATACAGCTTAAAACCGTATATATAAATGCCTGCAGCAAAGCGATAAATATTTCAAAAACAATGATGCAGCCATCAAATGACAATGGGATAATGCCGCCAATAATACCTAAGGGGACGACAAATCCGCCGATAATTTTTAACATAATGTGTCCGACGGTCATGTTGGCGACCAAACGGACTGTCAAGCTAAATGGTTTTGATAAGAACGAAATCGTTTCAATCGGGATAATTAACGGGGCTAAGGCAAACGGAATACCTTTAGGGAAGAATGTTCTGAGCCACCCGAATTTCTTTTTCTTGATGCCGATGCAAATGTTGAAAGCTAAAGCGATTAGAGATAATCCGCCAACAGCTGCCAAATGCGAGGTGTAAGTAAATGCATACGGGAATAAACCCAATAAATTACCAAATGCGACAAAGATAAAAATTGAGAAAATCAAACTGAAATACTTTAAGCCTTCGGCGCCGACATTTTCACGGATGAGGTTTGAGATAAAAGCATATATTCCTTCAGGAATGCATTGTGCTTTTGTCGGAACAATACTACGTTTGCGTAGGCATAAAGCAAAAATTGTTGTGGCGCAAACAACTGAAAGTACCATAAATAAAGATGAATTGGTAAATGAAATGTCATATCCTCCGACTTCTAGAGGAATAAGCGGCTTTACTGAAAATTGTTCCATAGGGTTAGACATTTTATTTTTCCTTCCTGTCTTGGTTTTTGACAAAGCGATATACATTTAAAAATCCGGCGATACCACCCAAAATTAAAAAAATAATGAGCTGTAATGGCGCGGTGTTACATAATTTATCCAACAAGTATCCCAAACCGGCTCCAACCAATACACCGGAGACCAGCTCTGCGGCAATCCGAGATCCGACTTGATAAGCATAGATAAATTGCTTTTCTTGCGATTCTTCTGCTCTTTTACCATTTGTGGTTTTGAGCTTTTGAATCCGTTTTTCAATTTGTTGTATGTCGTCCGGCTTTGAGGTCATCCTGTTATCCTAATATACGATTTTTGATTGCAGATAAGCCTTAAATGTACGATAATCCGGAGCTCCGTACAAAATTTCTTTTTTGCCATTTTGAACGACCAAAAATGCAGGTGTTCCTTTGATTTGTAATCTATCTAACCCTTGCTGACGAACCTCTAAGATATCTTTTGCTAAGTCATCATTGTGGATACAATCACGGGCTTGAGCCTCTGTTAAGCCGTTTAACATGGCGTAACGGATTAAGACCTGTTCACTGTCATAAGCGAGCATCCATTCACGCTGCTTTTTGAACAGAGTTGTGATAAAAGATCCGTAATGACTTTCCGGAACACATGTTGTCAGCATGGCTGCTTTCATGGATTTTTTATCTAATGGAAAATTGGTGAAAATAAATTTGACATGTCCGCTGTCAATAAATTCTCTCTTTAGTAATGGGAGTGTTGATAAGTGAAAATCAGAACAGTGGCTGCAATTTAGGGAAGAAAATTCATAAATTGTAATCGGTGCATTGTCTGAACCGAGAATCGGTCCGGTCGGTAAGGTTAAAGCAATATTCTTATCTAATGGTGTTGCCAGGGTCGAGATATCGGTTGCGGCATTTGCCGGTTTTACCAAAACAATGTTTCCGTCAGGTTGAATAACAAATCCCTTCAGACTTAAATAGAATCCTGCACATAAAAAATAGACAAGGATTGCTGCTGCTAATGCGCTGATTTTTCTAATGATATTTTCAAAATTCATCATTTTTCTTCTCTGGTTTATAATTACTTGCGAATATACTATGCCCCAACTTTATTAAAATTTCTTTTAGATTTTGATTATTTATATCTTTTGTGAGATTTTTTATTTTTTCTTCATCCTCCGGACTGATATAACCCTTTGATAAATCCTGATTTTTATTATTTTGTTCGACAATGGCAGTCATTTCGTTATTTTGTAAAATTTTAATGGAAGAGACAGCTTGGTAGCCGAAATAGGTATTTATCTTATCAAGAATGTATTTTTCACGATGACTGATTTCAAGCGCAAATGCGCCGGATATTACTTGTAATAACAAACGGCCGTTGTTTTTTTTATCTTTAGGAAATTCAATTTTTAGCGGAGAACAATATTGTGCCAATTGCTCACTGACAATGTTATCCCAGTTTGTTATAATATCTGTCTCGATAAAACCATGTTTGCTCATAATCTTTTTAGTCAGAGGCATCAGCGTCTGAGCAAGAGATTGCAAATCTTTGGTGGTTCGAATATCTTGGGTATCATCTTTATTGTTCATAGCTTAGGGGTAACATATTGATAATTAAATAGCAATATGCTATCAGTGATGCTGGGATAAGTGATACAATATTTAATTTGAGGATTTGATGGATTTCGCATTATTGTTTCAGGCGGTACTTGCACTGATATTTGTTATCGGGTTGGTGTTTTTGGTCTTTTGGCTGATGAAGTTTTGTGAGAGTAAAGGTTTGAATAATCCCTTTTTACGAAAAATGAAACTTTCAAACCGATTGTCAGTTATTGAATCTAAGCGTGTTGATGCGCGTACCTGCTTGGTCTTGGCTCGTTGTGATGATGAAGAATATCTGTTGTTAGTGGGAAATGGTCAAAATATATTATTAAAAACAACGAAAGGAAGTAAAAAATAATGAAAAAGAGTTGGTTTATTTTCTTTTTGTTGTTGGTCAGCTTGTTTTGGGTGTCACCGGTTATGGCACAGACCGTCTCTTTAAGTGTTGATGATGTCACGGCAAATGGTTCGGCAACAGCGAGAATTTTTAATATTATTATGCTGATTACCGTGCTTTCTGTTGCTCCGAGTATTTTGGTTATGATGACCTCGTTTACGCGTTTGGTCGTTGTTTTTTCTATCACCCGAAGTGCGTTGGCGACAAACTCAACGCCTCCTAATACGGTGTTAATCTCTTTAGCCTTATTTTTAACGATTTTTATTATGGCTCCGACTTTTGAGCAATCTTGGGAACAGGGCATTAAACCTATGTTTGATGAAAAAGTTGAAGTTATGGAAGGGTTGGAAAAAGCCTCCCTGCCAATTAAAGAGTTTATGGTACGAAATACCAGAGAGAAGGATTTATTATTGTTTACGGATTTAGCAAAAGAAAAACCAGCTGAGGATGTTAAAGATGTACCGCTCAAAATTGCTGTTCCGGCATTTATGATCAGTGAACTGCGCCGTGCTTTTGAAATCGGTTTTCTAATTTTTGTGCCTTTTTTAATTATTGATATGGTTATTGCTTCTATTTTGATGTCAATGGGTATGATGATGTTGCCACCTTCGGTTTTAGCGTTGCCGTTTAAGGTAATTTTCTTTGTTTTGATTGATGGATGGTATGTATTGGCAGGGTCTCTCATTCAATCCTTCAAGTAAAAAACTCGTATAATGGGCTACTAGTGCGTCGTTAGCGAGATGAGAAAATGCTCATGTACCTCTATGTACACTCCACTTCGCAATTTGTTCAAAATCTTATTATTAACCACAAATATCGCGTTTTAAGGTGATGGTATCGCTCTTTGGGTTATTAATGCAGATGTTTCAAAATTTTTTTAATTAGGTGTTTGGGCAAAAATTTAATAGAGTTTTTATTTCTATCTTTTTGAAAATACGCTTTTTTATTGAAAAGTTTTCTTTTTTGTGCTATATTTGTATATATAGTGGGAGAAAAACCATGAGCGTTACGTCTACCAGAAGAGTTTCCTCCTCATATGGTACGCCGGTTAAAGGCGGCTATGAGACAGTGCAAGGGCGGCAATCGTTTGTTGAAACGATTGATACTACCAATAATGTTTTGGTTAGTGATGATGCAAATTCAGGCAAACATGCTTATTATCCTCAAGAAAAATCAGAAGAAGAAAGTTTTGAGAAACAGGTTTCTTCGGTCTCTCAATCCGGTTTGAATAATGGTATTCAAACCAATCAGATGCGGGGGCCTCTTATTGATAATGATAGTGATACCGAAAATCATGCTCTTAATCGTAGTGTCGGTATTTACGGAGCAAATCAAAGTATTTCTTCAGGGCAGGAAGATAGGCCGAGTAATCCGTATCTTAAGCATCTTTATGAAAACAATGAGCTTATAGAAGATATCGACGAGTTTATTTAATAACCGTACTATTTTTTCGGACACTTAATCAGAAATTTACTCTATTTTCTTTTGTGCTGGTATCCTTATACTAAGGAGTGTCTTGATAATCTACATATGATTAGCTGGGCAAACTTGAGTTTAATTTATAAAAAGGATAATGAACTATGCTTAAAGGTACTGTAAAGTGGTTTAATGTCAAAAAAGGCTATGGATTTATTCAGACGCCGAATACGTCAAAAGATATTTTTGTTCATGTAACGGCTGTGCAACAATCCGGATTGCGTCGTTTAGTGGATGGACAAGAAGTTAGTTTTGATATTTTTGATGATAGAGGACGTCCTGCCGCTAATCATATTTCTTTATTATAAATGACTATTTGTACTAATAGTCCCCAGTTTTAGTGACTTGGGGATTTTTTTGTATATGAAAAACGAGTCGGCATGGGGAGCCGACTCGCTTTGTTCTCTAGAGATGAGGAGAATCTATTTTACTTCTTCAACCGAGATTTTAACCGGTTCTTGTGTGATTTGTTTTTCAATAACATGCGAAACAGTCGGTTGTTGAACAACGATTTCTTGAGTAGCAGGGCGTTGAACAACAACTTCCACCGGTTGAGGAGCTACGGTAACAGGTTGAGTCGTAATTGTGACAGGTTGTGCAGCAACGGTTACCGGCTGAGTAGCTACAGTTTGAACAGGTGCCCCTTTAACAGCTTCACGTTCATAACTGATGTCAGAAGTTGTTTTGGGTTCATAAACTGTTGTGTAAGTTGTTTTTTTGTAAACAATCTCTACCGGTTCACGAGTCGCACTAACTGTCGGTTGGCAACCATTGCATGGAACCGGATGTTGAACGACGACAGGAGTCGGAGCAGGTTGAACACAAGGAACAGCTTGTTGAACGACAACCGGAGTCGGTTGTTGTACAACAACAGGTGCCGGAGCAGGTTGTGGACGAACTTCTTCTGCTTTACGAGGTTCAGAATGATAAGTGCAATCTTCTTCACCGACAATTGGTCCTTGTGCGCAAGCACTTACAAAGAACATTGATGCTAAGGCTATATATTTTTTCATTTTTTAACTCCAAATAAGGTTGTTATAACAAATATTTTCCAAAAGGCTGTGCTGTGTATAACACAAAAAAACAAATTTGTCAATTTTTTGTTTAAAATAATTTTTCTAATTTAGATAATATACTGATATATATTAAAAAAAATTTAATTATCCAGAGCTTTTTTATATATTTTATAAAGTGCTTGAATATTAAAAATAAGTGTGATATTAATGCGACTCGCATTCGAAGTGTAGTTCAGCCTGGTAGAACGCTACGTTCGGGACGTAGAGGTCGCTGGTTCGAGTCCAGTCACTTCGACCAATAACAAAAAGCACCCTTTATGGGTGTTTTTTGTTATTGGATTGAGGACTAGGGCTCGAACCAGCGAAAAAGCTGTTTGACAAGGAGGAGCAGGCGAGACGGGAGTATCGCCGCACTTGCGACGACGCAGCTCAAGCTAAACTACAAGAAAAGGCAGTAAAAGATGCTATTAAATTTACAAAAATTCATCGTGAAGAAGCGACTGTTTTAGAAGGTGATACATTTGATGTAATCTATGTAAATCCGTTATCTGCAAAAATTTCGTTTAATGAGATAAAAGATTTACCGGCTCTTTAGCATATAATAATACCTTGTCTCAAAAAAGAGCTTCTGCAGTAGCGACATATTTGATTAACCGTGGTATTGCGGCAAGTCGTATCAGTGCGGCAGGAGTAGGTCCCTCTTATCCGATTGCATCTAATAGTACGGCAGCGGGCAGAGAACAAAATCGTCGTGTCGAGATTTCTATTATCCAAATACAGTAAGATGATGATCAAGAAAGCCCTTGATTTGTTATCAAGGGCTTTTGTTTTAACGATTGTGTAAATCTCGCAGCTGTTTCAGATTTTTTATTTTCTGAAGCTGATTATTATGTTTTTTTTGCGAAACTTTCATTTCGTATAGAAAACGTTTCTGGTTAGTGTTTACATAATCTGCTATTGTTTGTGAATGTTCTTTTTGATTGTACACTTTTTGAAGGTCATTTAATAAAATTCTTGAAGGAACTTCTGAAATGTGCGATCTCGGATGTTTTTCCAAATATTTTTTAAGTGTGCTGCTGCGATAATTTGCCGGCAAAATTCCCTTTTTCTGTAAGTCATTTATGACAATTGTTGGTGCTCGATTGCAAGCTTTTTCGAGATTTTGTGCAATTTCTATAGAAAGATTGTCAGAATTTATTTTTGCATGATTTTGCTTGTTAGAATTGTTTGCAACTATTTGTTTTTGCTGAGTACTTTTATCTTTAGCCTGACTATTTTGAGAAGCTTTCTTCTCAGTATTTACGGTGCTTTGATATTTTTGTTTGTTTTTAATAATGGTAGCCAGTGTGTCAGAATTTGTTTTTGATGATTGTTTCTGAGCCAGCGTGTCGTTTTTTGTAACTTCATGCCACGATGTTGTATCATTTGATACTTCTGATACTTCTGTACGCACCGGTTGTGGTATTATTTTTTCTAATTTGGGCTTAATGAATGAATTGTAAAATCCGATTGCAGGTTTTACGGCAAAGAGGGATGCTCCGACCAAAACCGTTCCTAAAATGTATTTTTTTCCTTTTTCCCATAATTTTTTAGGCAAATGAACTAATGTCGCCCCTGCGGAGGCAATCTTTTTCCCGATATCCTTTACTTTTTGTTTCCATTTTTTTTGGATTTTAATGTCATTCAATTCTATGAAATTAGGATCAAGCCCTCTTTTTCTGTTGAGATTTGCCATGGCTTGTTTGGCTTCGGCTGTATATCGACCGTTTTCGTCATATCCCAGTTCTCGAATGATTTGTTCAATAAGACTGCAAGAGGTAGAATCGTTAATATTTACTTCAACTTTATTGTTAGCCATACTAGACAAAATACTTAATAAAAGATGAGAACAGTGTTCTTCTCTCCATTCATTATAAGATAATTTGCTTTTGCTCTTTTTTAGCGAGTATAAATAGCTTTTAATGGATTCTGTATCTATGGATATTCCGCAATAAGTAATTGTTGACATTTTTGTACCTTCCTTTCTTAAATTTTGGGTATTGTGTCATAAATAAACAAAAATGTCAATATGTTTTGTCTATTTTTTAAGCACTCTCTTTATTGACAATTAAGCAGAAATATACTTTGATAGGTGGCGTGAATTTCATTTATTATTAGCTATTTCAGAATAAAGTAAAAAAATCTAATCAACATCGGTAAGGTGAGGGTGAATGAATTATACAATACTTGTTAATAAGAAAAATCTTTTATCCGAAGATTATGAGCCTGAAAATTTGGTCGAGATTCATGAACCGATGGGGGCAAAATTAGATAAAACTTATGTTAACAGGCTTAATGCTAATGCATATAATGCTTTTAAGGAAATGCAGCGAGATGCCCTCAGAAAAGGATATGAGATATTTATTGATTCCTCGTACAGAACTTATGCGTATCAGGAGAAAGTATTTGCAGATGTCGCCCTAAAAAAAGGACTGGAGCACGCTCAAAAGTTTGTTGCTCCTGCCGGAGGAAGTGAACATCAAACAGGGTTAGCCTTTGATGTTATTTTCAGACGAAACGGTAAAATGATTGAAGAACAAAAAGAAGATGATGCGGAAATAAGGTGGTTGTTTGCAAATGCCCACAAATATGGATTTATTTTGAGATTTCCTAAAGGAAAAGAGTATATAACCGGTTTTAACTTTGAGCCGTGGCATTTCAGATATGTAGGGCAAAAAGTGGCAGAAGAGATATTTGTTGCCGGTATTACTTTGGAAGAATATTGCCAATCGCATTCTCTCTAAGAGATTTTGATGGCTAACAAATTATTCTTGTGTTGTGAAATTGCATTTATGTTTATAAATAGGAAGTTTGAAAATCTTAATAAGGCGATAGCCGGAAGATGTTTTTTTGTTTGTATAAATAAATCGCCAAATTCTTTGTAGAAACAACTGCGGGCATATTCCGTCACAGCCTTTAATTTTATACCCTTGGGCCACAACAATGCACCCGAATAAGCGTTCCATCACATGTGCTAACGTTCCGTCTCGCACCTTACCATCTGTCGGTTCAAAATCCGTCAATTGATATTTATTTTTAATCGGTTCTAATAAATGAGCGCGACACATAAACATGGTTCCGGCAATAAACGGCATGGATTTGGATGAATATCCGCATTTTTCTATAGCCTGTTTTACCGCCGCCTGAAGATTAGGTGTGCTTTTTCGAGAAATCAGGTATTGTGATCCAATCATGCCCAAAGACTTATTTTTTGCAAATAGTTTGATGTTTTTCTTAAATTGCTGAGGTGTTCCCAGTAGAGAGTGTATCAGAAGTTTCGCCCATAATTCCCTTCCGATAATATAAGGACCAATGTGTGTTACCGAACCTGGAGCGTTATTTTTGGTATGAATTTTCAAAATAAGATCATACTTTTGCAAATCAATGTTGTGCAGAAATTCAATAAATGGTCCGATATCATAACCGCGATTTTCAACGACTTTAACCCATGAATTTGAGTGGAAATTTTTAATATCTTGTATAAGCTCGGGCTGTTCTTTGGTCATGGTTACAAACAAATCATAAGGATAATCTTCTATATGCGACAACAACTGTTTGATTTGTGGCCACATATCAAAATAATGTAAATGCAAATGAACTGCTAAAACCAATTTTTACCCTAGTAACAAATAAACCACCCTAACGGTGGCTCTTTTAATTGGTGGGCGCTGAGAGGTTCGAACTCCCGACCCTCTCGGTGTAAATTATATTAACCACCATTAAACACCGTTTCACACAGCTTAACATAGCTTAACACAACCTGTCAATACCCTTGACAGATAAAAAATAAAAGCCGTATAAATATTTTTGTAACTTCACACGGTTTAACACAGCTTAACAATAAAAAGCGGGGCTATGGCGGGGCTAAAATGGCAGGCAAAATTCAGAAATCAAAATTTTCAGGAATTCGCTATCGAGAAAGCGACACAAGAAAAAACGGAATAAGAAAAGATCGCTATTTCTTTCTAAGGTACAAAAGAAACGGAAAAGACATTGAGGAGGGTTTCGGTTGGGAATCGGAGGGCTTCACAGAATCCGCAGCTTATGAAGAACTTTGCTTGATTAAGCAAAACATTAAAACAGGATCCGGACATTTCAGCCTTAAAGAGAAAAGAGAGAAAGAACAGGCAGAAAGAGATGCCACCGCAGCCAAAAACATTACAATTAACGCCTTTTTTGAGGAATATTTCATTCCTTATCACTTAAACAATAAAACAGAAAAAACAAAGGATAATCAAATAAAACTCTATGAAAAACATATAAAAAACGAGCTTGGCCATAAATATCTTAATGATGTTACGCGATTCGATATAGAGAAAATAAAAGCAGAAATGGTCCAAAAGAATTACGCCGCTGCAACAATAAATTATATAATTGGGATTATTAAAAGCATTTTTAACCGTGCAGCGGCTTTCGATAAGTTCGACAAGAAGAATCCGGCCGAACTTGTGGAATCCGTCATAAAGGACAATAAAAGAACGCGTTGGTTGACAAAAGAGGAAGCTGAAAAATTACTTTTTGCGCTTAAAACAATGAAATTAACGGATAAAAAGGCTTTTGCTTATGATTATTATGAAAAGTTCAAAACATCTCAGCTTTATGAAATGGCTTTAATAAGTCTATTTTGCGGTTTGCGAGCCAAGGAATTAAGATTTCTTACTGTTTCGGATGTTGACTTCAATACTGGCCAAATATTCATAAGAGATCCAAAAAACAAAGAAAGTCGATATGTTCCAATGCCGCAACTTATTTTTACGCTACTTAAACAACGTATTGATAATATTCTGGGGCTTGAGCCAAACGATTATTTATTCCGGGCAAATAATGGGGAACAGCTTCCGGAAATATCCGATCAGTTCTATCGGATTGTCGCTCGGCTCGGTTTTAATGATAATATTGTAGATGACCGGCAAAAGGTTGTTTTTCATACGCTCAGACACACTTATGCAAGTTGGCTTATTCAATCAGGCGTTCCTAAGTATGTCGTTAAAAAATTGCTCGGTCATAAAAAAGATGAAATGACGGATCGATATGCACACCTTGCCCCGGATAACTTTAATCAGGCTGCGCAAATTATAGATAATTCATATATGTTAGCGATTCCCTCGACTTCCGGAAGCTAATAGCTTTTGAATTTCTATTTGCTGAATTAAATGATCCTCAATGCCTTTGTTTATAACGCAGCGGAAACGCGGCAATATCTTATAATCTTCTTCAAATGAAAGTTTCATATTTGTTATAAAATCGGCCAATTCTTCCCCACGTTCCCCGGTTATTGATAAAGAATGTTTTTGCCTTGGCAGAAATGCATCCCAAACACCATTTACGCGCATGATATAAACATTTTTCTTTTGAAGTTCCTCATGGCGTTTAGCATCTCTTTCCTGTTCTTCCGGAGGATAATCCGGAAAAGGAATTCTTAATTGTTTATCTTTATTTTGTGTCATTTACACCACCGAATCAGTATAAAACAGGCTTAATTTATTGAAATAAAATGATTTTTATATGTCATTAGATGTCATTTAAAATCGGTGGTTATTTCCATTTTGGAAACAACCTATTTCCGGCAAATTTCTAATTCTTGACGGAGTTTGTCAATACGACCAAGCCATTCCCAAGTGTTCGGATTTTCCGAATAGTTGAATCTTTCAAGCTCCGCCGCAACCTTTTCCCCGGCAACTGGCCAAGTGGGGCAAAAATCAAAAGATGTCCTTGCGCATGAGCTGCAAAAGCTGATCGCGATTAGCGTTAGGCTTGCTGTAAATAGCCGCTTTTTCCCTACCCAATACCCACCGCCGAAAGCAATAGCAAGACAGGCAAAAGCAATAATTAAAATATACATTTTACTCATAGCAACCCCACAACAAAACCAAAAACAGCACCATGGCAAACTTCTGCGCAATTTTTAGGCTCATTTAGTGTTATATATTTTAGGATAGTGCTGCTATATAAATTCGGGCATTTATCAAATACCCAGTACCAAAATAAATAAATCGGGTACATACAAAAAACTAGAATCCACCAAAGCCAAGACGGATATAAAAACAATGTCGGCAAAACACCGATAAAGTTTCGCATCGCACTATATATCCAATCGTAAACACCATAATATTTATGAATATAGAATTTATCCGGCAAGATCCAATTCAAAAACTCAACAATCCAATTACAAACAGGCCTAAACCACATATCATAACTCTTGCGACCTTGGCAGGGATTTAGCCCTGCATCTATAATTTCCCCAACTGCTCGGCTCCAATATTGAATAATAACCCATGTAGCCAAGGCCAAGGAAATAGCAATTGTCTGCCAATCATAATCATTCGTAAATTGCCAAGCTAAAACAACAATAGCAATAATTGTCTGAATCGTACGGCTTAAAATCTTCTTAAAATCACCCCATCCGTATAATCTACGCCATAAGAACCAAAAAATTGAACTTATCATATCTCAAATCTCCCTGTTTTAATTGTGTTTGCTATTCTTTTTGCCCTTTTGCCGGTTTGCTTGGCATACATGGAATTTAAGCACTCAAAAGCAGCTTTCTCCCAATCTTCTTCACGCATTGCCTTAAGCATACGCCGGAATTTAAGCAATCCCTTAATTCCAAGATTAAATGCCATATCCAAAAGCGCATATTGCCGCTCGTCATCTAAAGCACTAAAAAAAGGAATGTTTTTCTTACATTCCTTTTCAACTCTTTCAATATCATGCCTTAGCAAAAATAAAGCGGCATTTTTCGTTATTCCATGCTCATAATCGCCGATAATCTTCAATTCTTCCGATGTCGGGGGATTAGTTTCCAAATTCCGGCCAACTCCAATCGTCCAATATCCTGCAGGGCATTTGTAAGGCATCAGCTTACAACCCTCGTGAAGAATAAACCTCGTCATCAGTTCATTTATTTCTAATTTTTTTTGATCGCTTATTTTCATCAATATTAACTCCTGTTTTTTCTTTGATTTTAAGAACAGTGAATTGAGTAAGAACTCTAAAAACCTCATTACCAGTAATCCGATAACAATTTTCAAAAATTGAATAAAGTTCTATTCCACAAATTAACGTGCAACCGATTTTTGCTAAGTTACAATCAAAAAATGTTAACATATGGACATCTATTCCTTGTAAGAGAATAACCGTCATTGAATACATTAAGAATTTTTGTATTGTTCTAGCTAAGCCGGATGACGTTATTATCTGCAGTTCTTTGCAACTTGCCCAAATTCCCATTACCATGTCGGAGGCAATAAAAATAAGAATCCACATAATCAAAACATTTATCGGCTCTAAAAATCCGATAATGCTTGCTAAGCAATATGACCACATTCTGTTAATATCTAAAAACTTCAATTTAAACCTCCATAAAGAAAAGGGGCTTATTCAGCCCCTCATTACTTATCTAAACGAACATATTTTAATAAAACACCTCCGGTTTGCACCGCTCCACCCTGGAGAGTTGCTCCGCCGCCCCATTTATGACTTGAGGTTGAGGCTCCGCCGGCTGCATTTCCCCATAATGTCGTTCCGGCTCCACTATTGCCACTCACTGACTTTCTAACATTAACAATATCCAACCCGTTAACAGAAACAGATCCACCACCTCCGGCCGAACCTGCTCCGGCATTTCCGCCGGCATTACAAGTCAAAACAATAGTATTATTTAGTTTAATGCTGCTTGCTGCGCAATTTCCTCCGGCCGTTATTGTGACGGTTGATGTTTGCGGTAAATAAAAAACACCCTCCCAAGTCGCTCCGGATCCACCGCCGCAGCTCCAACTATATTTTCCGGCAAGCCATTCCGCTTTATTTCCACCGCCACCGGTAAGACATAAATCATAAACGCCGCGCTGCAAAGTTAAAGTCTTGCTTGAATTTGTAAAACTGGCCAAAGTGCTACCGGGTTGATATGGATTATATTGATAAACCAATTTTCCGTTTAAATAAGCCTTTTTAGCAGCCTTAAGCGGAGAATTCGGAGTTGCCTTAAAATAAAGGCCATGTTTTCCGATTGCAGAGGCCTTTTTATGATTAAAGCAAAGTGTCATTGTTCCTCCGGAATAACATATAAAACACCGGCAACCGGATTTTGCGGCTCTGCATTGACTTCCTGAATTTTAGCATCCAAAGCAGCCGAGCATTGATTAACGCTTGCAACCACCGCATCAAGTTGCAATTTATTAACAGCATCAGAATTGCTTATCGCATTGGCCACGTTTTTAACCCGAAAATTACCGGCATTAAATTCGCCCTCCATCTGGACACTTCCATTTTTAAGAAAGCATTGGGATAATCCGTCCGCAAAATTGTTATCCTCCTCATCTGCACGTTCTGCGACAATATCGATGTTATTTTCTCTATCATCTTCCCAACAGTGTAATCGTTGGAAATTTCCATTACTATCGAATGGCATATTGTGTTCTTTTCTCCTTTTCAGTTAATTGTTAATAAAAAAAGCGGCAGATTTTCATCTACCGCCCTCAAGATTACTTTCGCTTAAAGCTCAAGAAAACCTTGATTTTGTGAATGATAATAATTATTTTTATTACCATAGCACGCTCCTTTCATTAAAAGTGAAAGGAGTTGATGGCTTAAAAACTATTGACAAGAATAATATTTTAAGCTACTATATAACCATCGGGAAAGAGTTATATACCAACTCCTTTCAGACGTTAAAACGGTCACTTGTTCCCGCAAGTGACTGTTTCTTTATATATGAAATAGCTTAAAAGTCAATGAACTTATGCTTTAATTTTTAGCTGCATTCATACCAACAACTGGAAGTGCCGGTAATGCAGGAGATAACAAGATTTTAGCCATAAGCTTATTTTGCTCTCTTTGTGAAAGTTTATTTAAGGCATTATTTAGCCGACTATTAAGCATATAAGGATTTTTTTCTGTTAATAGCTCTGCAATAGCTTTATTCTTGCTATTTTTCCACGGAGCCGATAGTCTTTCCAAAAATAAGCCTATACTTCCCATCGGTTGTTTACCAACTTTAACGGCAATATCAAACGTATCTTGCAAATCTGGGTTTAAGGCATCTCTGACCATTTGGTTGCTTGAGGTTTGAGAACCGCCTAAGATTTTATTATAATTACGATAACTATTTATTCTTGCATCTGCATATTTCGTTAAAGTATCATAATCTATTTCTCTCAAGACTTGTTTTAACTTATTTTTGACACCGGCTTGCTTAAAGATATTATAAGCTAAATTTTCGTTGTTTTTAGAATCCAATTTTGACAATAGATTATCTCTCAAGCCTATTTTTAAGCTCTCAAGTTCTAGCGGACTCATTTCTGCAACCTTTTTATTAAAAACCTCTGAACTTACTTTCGGATCAAAAATATCATCAGCGATCTTTTGAGCGTGTAAATATTTGCCTTGATCTTCATAAATCTTTAAGGTTTTGCTATATAATCCGTCTGTTGCTTTATCAATCATATCAACAAGATTTTTCTTAACAATTTCTCTTTCTGCAATATATTCCCTATTTGCACTTCTATTTTTGGCCAATAAAGAAATTTCTCTATCAATTTCTTTTTTAGCCTGATTTAAGAGAGAAAAATCAGTATTGGCAGCCTGCCGCATTCCCGGATGAAGAGAATCGACAACCGGATTTTTTCTAATCCTTTTTATTATATTCTGTAAATACTCATTTTCATTGACAAACCTCCCTAAATCTGATAGAATATACTTACCTTCAGGTGAGGGACTTATCCCCATATTACCTGATTGAGTGCCATTGACGGATAAGTCGTCAAGAGGCTCTTTAAATTGTTTAGCCGCATATCTTAAATTTGTCGGGAATTTATTATAAATTCCATCATCTTGTTTTATAATCAAATCATAAATATCTTGGCCAAATTGATTATTGTACTTTTTAACCAAATATTGTTTAATTTTTCCGTCTTTATCTGTTAGTGTTGCGCTTAAATCCGGATTTTTGGCTGTACTTCCCAAAGTATTTAAATATTGATTACGTTTAGCATCTTTTGTAAAATGCTCAATATCTCCCAATAATTTTAGTTTTTCACGCTTTGCAACTTCTTGCACATAAGCATTATACTCTTCCGGTCGTGTTCTTTTAATGGTTTTAATGCTTTGTGCACTTGCATTTTTTAAGCGTTGGCCAATTTCCCATATTTCCAAATCTCCCATTTTTTCCAATTGTTTATAATATGGATCAGCCTGTTTTTTTGCCGCAGTGGTAATATCTTCAATATTTCCCAGTTTTGTTTTTTTACCCAATGTCAAATTAACAATTCCGCGAGCATAATCAGGATTCTCTTGATTGATTTCTAACAATCTGTTTTCAAAAACATCACTTGCTTCCGGTGTTTGTTCTCTGACGATTTTTGCTAAACGGTTAATTTTAGAATTACCGACTTCCGCTAAATCATTGCTAAAACGCCTTGTATCCGCCATGGCTTTTCGCAAATCATCTTCACCGATAATCTTTTTCATAGCATCAGCTGCCCGCAAATATCTGTTCTGAAAAGGTTGTAAAACAAAATCAGCTTTTTTTAATCCTGATAAGATTTTATTTCCGCCATACCCCAACGCGGCACTAAAAGCACCGCCGGTTAAGATATTAGCAGGAACATCTTCTGCCATTTCAGAATCTACACCACTTTGAATACCACCCTCAAGACCTGCAGAACCGGCCAAAAGTCTAACACCTTTTACCCCTTTATCAGCCAAATGCTTATAAATTGCCCTACCTGCACCGGCAACATTTCCTCCCATTTCCAAACCAAAGGCAGCAACAGGATGATTATTTGCAAATTTTTCCCTTTGCTCTTTTGAATCACCTACAAGTTCATTATAACGATCCTTAAACGCTTCAATATAAGGCTTGCCATGATATGCATCTACCGCAGCAGCACCGGCACCATAAATTGCACCGCCGACCTTATCAGCAAGCCCTAATGAACCGCCATGTGCAAAAGAAGAAACCGCTCCGGTTGCCGCTTCATCAAACTTTTGATAATTCTTAAGATCTTCAAAAGTAACGCCCTCACTCGCAATATACCCGTCAATATCTTCTTCAGGGGCATTTTGGGCGGCCATTCTTGCCACATTTCGTTTAATTTTTGCCAAATCAGCCATTTTATTTACTCCATGCCTGAATATTTATTTTTATAATATGATGCACTTTTAGGTTTATTTCCCAGATAATCAGCCTTAAAATTAGCTATTTTACGCTTTATTCTATCTTCAGTGTCCCAAGGGCTTATTGAATAACGATATGCCTCAGCTTCCGCCGCACTGTTTAATTCTGAACCTGTTAAACCTGTTGCTTGTAATTTTTGCCGTAAATAAGCATTCATCTGAGCATTAGCCGTTTTAACATCTTCATAATTATTCCCAGAATCGCCAAAAACGTTTAATCCTATCTTTTCAGCCGTTGCCCCAAGTAAACCTAAGCCATCTCCACTGTCTGCTGCTGTTTCGGCACGAGATAAAGCATCCAACAAGGCCGGTTTCATTTCTTCAGCCGATCTTTCGCCACCGGCTCTCTGTGCGGCATCTTTTAACAACTCATTATCATAGGTTTTATTTCCGGTTAATTGAATACCTAATTGGTTGGCAATAGCTTGATTATTCAAATCACTGTTACCTGATAGTGAGTGTTTATAATTAGCCAATTTCAAAGCATTATCAAATTTTCTTGATTCTGCTTCCAAATCCCATTGATGATTTCTTTCTGCATCAGAAAGCGACCATTCGCGCTGTTGGTTTAATTGATCCATCTTTAATTTATTGGCCATTGCTCCGGTTGGATCATAAGCAGAATAAGCGGCGTTAATTTCGTCAGTATTTCCACTTTGCAAAGCGTTAACTAAGGCTTGTTTTTTAACATTATCTTGGTAATCTTCAACGCCCTGGCCGATATTATCCATCAATTTAGACCAATCAACTCTTTGTTTAGCCGGCGGCGTGTACATTCCTGCCGTTTTAATAATATCATTTGACCGATTAAAAGTTCTCATCTTCTCAAAACTCCAATAAAAAAGCCGCAAGCATATAGCAAGCGGCTTATCCCCCTAAATTTACCTATTATGAATAATATCCACCAATACCACCGACAACACCTCCGGCAAGTGCTCCCCAAGGACCACCTATTTTTGCACCGGTTATTGCTCCGGTAGTTGCTCCACTTAATGCCCCACTTAAACCGCCTTTTTGGCTCTTTTGCGATTGCGCTTGATTGAAAATCGAACTAACAAGGTTTGCTTGTTCCATTTTCTTATCATAGCCGCTCATACTATTAGCGAGCAAATTCCAGATGTTTCCAATATATCCGGTTTGTGCGCTATTAGCAAAGCTAGCAGAATTTAAGCTGTCATTGAGCGATTGTGTAAAAGCATTTTGACCATTCAAAACAGAATTATAAGCAGCCTGATTGGTCGCGTCGTTCTGATTGTTTTGTAGGTCATTCATAGCTCGCTCGTATGCTTCGCTTCCAACCGACAAACCTTGATTTATCAAGCGATTATGCAAATCATCTTTTTGCTGCTGATAAATTGGCTGTGTTTTATCAAGATAGGCTTGAAAAGTTGCCGCTTCGGCTCTTTGTCTTGCATCATCTGAGCCATCAACACCCCATATCCAGTTTCCAAGATTGGAGTTTCCGCTCATTTCATTAGCTTTTGTTTCAAAATTCTTCAAAACATTGTCATAGTTCTTTGTATCGACATTATTAACGGCAGAAAGCGCCATCAATAAGCCGGGGTTAATTTTTGCCATAATTTTCCTCACTTTCCTTAAATAATGCCGCTGCCGCCCTCAAAGCGTAAGCCGGTATCATACCATAATATTGAATTTCCTCTTGTCTTTGTCTTAAAGACAATACTTACCTTAAAGCCTGTCGCTGAAATGGCAATCCATTGGCTTCTTGGTGTTCCTCTAAAACACGCCCATTTTGTCCCGGATGGATGAGCTAACGAACTCCATTTTGCTTTATTCCATAGCGTTCTTTCTGCACTATCGTCAATGTTATATAAATAATTAAGATTTCTATCATTATAATCCACATTCAAATAAGTAGTTAATCCATAAGGTGTAAAAGATGATGTTCTAGGATTAAGCATCTGAACACGTTTTAAATTAGGAGTTCCTAAATTTGTATAGGCCTGTTCTACATGGCCAACAATTGGCATTGTTTGGTCAGAATATCCGTCATCATAGCGATAAACGCCATTCCTCCCTCCAAAATAAATATAATCATTAAAAAGCGACCAACATCTGGAATCTATTCCGGTAAATCTGCACCATGCCCCGGTATTCAGATTAACAACGTGTTGTTCATATGAGACATTATAAGGAACGTTAAATATCGCGTAACCGCCGCGACCATAAATTATCCCTTGCCAACCATCTTTTTGTTTACTGTATTTCGTTCTATCGAGTACCAAATTTCTAATTTTATCACTAAATGCTACTTGACTTGCATTTGCTTGGCCTAACGGTAAAGTTCTGGATAATGGCAAATAGCCATCGACGGTAATAACGATTATATCACCCTGATAGGGCATAATACAATTATAGCCTATCGGTTTACTGATTTTATAGGATCCTCTCAACGACCAATTAGCCGCATTGTCAGGATCATAACCGGAATAAACTAATGCTTCTCCCTCAGATGTTAAGAAAACTGTTAAATCATCAATTCCTTGACCGCCGTCTTGTGTCCAATTCGCAATAGCAACCAAATGTCCGCCAAACCGTGCAACTTGTGAAAGATCAAAGGCTTTTAGTGTTCCGGACACATCACCGGCAGTTGATGAGTACCAAATTTTTAATGTCCCAGCCTCGATAAACCAAACGCGAGATTTTGAAACACCACCGGAAACAATTTTTTCATCTGTTAAATTTATTCCGGAGAATCCCCAATTTTCAAGAATTGGCTCAGAAACGCCCAAATAAAAAACCTTTGGCACATCTTGACCATTCATAAAAAATAATCTGTCTCTATACTGAAATGTTTGACAATAAGATTTAGTGAACATCACATTATCATACTTTTCAGCTTCTGCTGCTGAAACATCATAACAATATTCGCCGGCAATAGCCAATAAATAATTTCTGACATCGCTTTTGTATTCGACTAAAGTTTTAACTTCTTCATTTAATTCTGACCATAAAGTATAACCTGTCCTGAGCGTAACTTTTGTATCTCCTGGGTAATAATTATCCATAACAATAGCATCTTCCGGCGACATCGTGTCTAAACTATCCCGAGCATTTAAGCCACCCATTGGCGCCGGAATAGTTATATTGACAGATTTATTCGCACGATTGACATTCCGTTGCTGCATGAATGTAAACTCCTCCTAAATCGTTGCCATCGAATAAATTTCCGGCCAAATTAATGTCTTGTGCTGCTCTTTCCGTTCCAAAAGTTCTATTTAAGGCTCTTTCATAAGAGTTAAATTCCTCTTGGTAATCCATGCCATTACGCCGCAACCACCGCCAATAAACTCCTTTTTTGACTAGATTATCATCAAAAATCGGAATATCTGTGTTTTTTGTAAATTCTGACTTTTCTTCATAACCTCGCGTTGGATCATAAACAATTGCATTAGAACGGTACATAAATACAATTTTATAATTACCTTTTGGCAAAGATAAGAAACGCAAGCGGCCGTTTTGGAATAAAAATTTAATATCCAAAGACGGACAATTAAAAACTTTCTCTTTCAAATAATGTTCTGGCGTGATTGAACCGACAATCTTTTCTTGTGTGTCCTTAATATAAACAGTTTCATTCATTAAACTGTAAAAATCATCGCAAAACTCTTTAATATTATAGTCTTTTTGGCTGCAATTTGTGACAATTTCTCCTTGTCTAATACTATCGCGCCAATCGCCATATTCCAGAAGATCATCTAAAGTTTCGATTGCGGTACTCTTAAAAATATTTTCGTGTTCAGATTGTCCGGAGAATAAATCTTTCGGACGAGCGACTGCCGCCATATCAGCCACTTCCTGACAAATTTCAAGAATATTTTTCATGTAAACCCTCATAAAAAAACAAGTGAGCCTCCCCACTCCCAAAAGAGGCCCATAATAAAAACAGTTTAGTTTTTATTTTTTTGATGTTTTAGCCTTTTCATTTTCAGCGACTAAGGCTTCAAATTCGGCTTTTCCTTTTGCTAATTCTGAACTTAAAGCCTCAATTTTAGCAGATTTTTCTGCTAATTCGGCTGTCAATTTAGCAATTTCTTCCTTTGCTTTTTCAATTTCAGCCTTATATTCAGCTTCTTTTTTTTCAAAATCAGCAATAGCACCATTATTCTTACTTACTTCTAAGAATTTAACGGCAAGTTTCTTTTCTCGAGCAAGATTTAATTCGATAGCCTTGTCATCTTCCAAACTGGCCAAGGCTTCAACCGTAAAAATACCGCGATATTTCAAACTTTCAATTTCTGCCGTTGTTAAAAAAGCAAATTGTGACAATTCGTGTCCCTCTGTTACTTGTTTTCTGCCTAATTGATAGCGAGCATATTCAATCGGAAATCTTTTTATCTTTTCTTCTGTCGCCGGCTGATTAAAAATATCGGTAGTATTATCAGCAAAACGAATTTCAATGTAAGTCACATTCTTAAATACCGGCAAGCCTTTTTCATTAACTTCGTTTGTTTTAACGGCTTTATCATAAAAACGAGCAAAACAACCATCATTCGGATTGTCTTGTTTAATCATTTTTTGAAATGTTGAAAAATCAATATCATCCATATTTATAATCCTTTCAAAAAGAATACAGAGGGATAAATTCCCTCT
This sequence comes from Alphaproteobacteria bacterium, assembly GCA_017477185.1. GTDB lineage: Bacteria > Pseudomonadota > Alphaproteobacteria > RF32 > CAG-239 > Scatocola. The sequence goes on from JAFUXF010000004.1 coordinate 82,819, forward strand.
GTATTTTCAGTTTAATTAAGCATCAATCAAGACACCTTGCATTTCTGCGTTGCTCAATGTCATATTGCCGGCCCAACCAATAATGCGGTACATAGCATCTTGATTTACAGCCAAACGATCGCCACCAACAACTTCCATATTTCTATCTTTGTGAGGACGCAGATAGAGATATTTTGTATTCAAGAAATACATATGCTTATCAGGACAATGATCGCCCTCAAAAATAACAGGAGCAGATTTGAATTTTAAGTTTTCAAATCCGGCTTCGGCTAATTTTGGATCAGTAAAGCGTTGAAGTTGTGTCAATGAATTGTCAAACAAAGAATACATATCATTGCTTGCAACAATTACATCAGGACGCTCTGAATTGCGGCATAATTTCAACCACATATCATTCATGTGTTTGCCGATTGTTTGAACGGTCAACGCAGATGAGGCTGTAATTGATTTGTTACGCCAAAATTCATTTCCACTTGTTGCACGGTTAATCCCGCCGATAGTACCGCTTGTTGGATCATCAGCGACCAATAATTTCAAACCGCCGATTTCCTTACCGCTTGAGCCTGTACCATCGCTAAATAAAGCAGCAGACAATTTATTTTTCATTGTTTTGAAAGCGTTTTCAACGCGCTTATCAAACAAATTGATAGCCCGCTCTTTTCCAGCGTTTTTCAACAAGTCCTCTCCGGAAATAGCAACCGGAACAGCACATAATTTCAATGCATATTCGGCAGCCGTAAAGAGTTGTTTAGGGCTGTAAGTAATGGAATCGTAACCAGAATACCAAGATAAATCGCCCTCTCCGTATTCTAATTCTTCCAAAATTTTAGAACCACCATCAATCGTTTTAATATTGCCATGGTTTTTCATAAATGTTAACAACGCGTTGTTTTCTGAAACGTTATCGGCCAAAGTTTTGGTACGATTTTTCAGCGTTGTCGTAAAAATATCATTATAATCGCTATTCGGCATTATAATACTCCTTAAAGTTATTCATTAAACAATATTGTGTTTAGCAAACTCCCTCTCTAAGATTTCACGAGTTGTCAAACCGCTATAATCCGGAGAGGCTTTGCTCTTTGGATCAAAACCGGCGGCAGCAGCTTTTGACGCCTCAACGGTTTTATTTTTCAATTCTGCCTCGATTAACTTTGAACGAACTTCCGGATTTAACCAGATAGCCTGATCATAGGCATCTTTCACATTCTTAGCCGAACCGGAATTGAGCAACTGGCCCATAATTCCCTTAACAGCTTCAAAATGCGGATGTACGGAATTGCCTTGATCATCTTTTTCATTAACAAAATCTTGAATGGCTTGCATTGCAGCGTTTTGCTGCTGATTGGCCAAATATTGAGCTAATGTGTTAGTCCGTTCTTCCATTAAGGCCAATTTCTGAGAAACTGGATCTGAGGCAGAATTTTCTGTTTGTGGATCAGCATCAAAATTGACATTATAGCTTTTTGCTAAACTCTTAATGATTGTTGTTGGATCGTTATTCAGCATATCATAAAATTTTGCTAAATCCCCAATCCAAGCCTGCGGATTATTATATCCGGAACGGCTTAACGACTCTTTTCTCGAGTTATAAGCATCATCAATCCATTTTTGCTGACTTTTGTATTTGCTGAATCCTTGCTCGGTTTCTTTTTCCCTTTGATGCAGATATTTCCGCATTTCGGGCGGTAAAGTCTTAAAAGTTTCAGCATATTCTTTTGCATAACTTGCAGGAGCGGTCAAATATTCATCAACGGTTGAGCCGTTTTCGTTAATTTGTTCTCCATTGTTTCCGGACGTTTGATTTCCCTCATTGGGCGGCGTCATCTGTCCGTTTTGTTCGTTTTCATTCATTCCATATCATCCTTTTGTAATTATTTAAAAATTCAGCCCAAAGGCTATCCCTTTGAGCTTTTTCTTTCCGAGCATTGACATTTTGTCGGTATCGCTCGGAATAATCCTGAGCTAAAGCACAACCGCTCCGGCTCAGAAACTTATCAACATCTGCCGTACATTCAGCAATTGAGCCGTCCGGCAGTTCAAATGCATTAAACATCTTTAGTTATCCTTTCTTATTGAAAAGGCGGGACATAACCGGTCGTAATGTTTGCATCAGACTTTTTATTACCCATAAGATTTTGCTCATGCTTCAAAGCAACTTGTGCCTGAATTTCATTTTGAGTAAGCATAACTTTGTTTTGTTCGGATTGAGCTTTAATATCAATCTCACGAGCTTTCAAAGCGTTTTGCTCTTTCTTTATCTCAAAGTCTTGAGCGTTTTTCTGTGCATCCTGCTGTAATTTAGCCATAACAGGGTTAGGTTGCTCAAGTTTAGGTTGCATAATTTGATTTTGCAGATTTTGAAACGTGCTATCAATAACGCCATCAAATTGACGTGCAGACGGTAAACCGGAAACGACGGCAGCAACCATTTGTTTATATAAAGGCAATAAAGCAGGTTGCGCTTGAATAACCGGAACAGCCTTATCCATAAACTCGCCTATCAATTTAACGGTTTCAATGTTTCTTTCATTTTCGGCAAGCTGATTAAAGGCCGTATCTGTTTCAATACCAAGCGTTAAATCTCTTAATTTATCATGTTTTAAGAGAGCTATTGCTTGCATAAAAGTATTTGAATCTATATCCATATTTGCAGCAATACTTTTCCAAGTTTCCTCAGAGAAATGCTCGCAAATAATTTCCGCTTTAATTCTAAGCAAATCAGTAATAAAGCGCTGCATATCGTTTTGCCGGTCCTGATTACGCAAAGATCCAAAGTTAGTCTTTTTCGTGACGGCTGTCGCGGTTTCATTAGGATCAGAATTACCGCGCATTATATCGGAAATACCGGTAATCTCATATAATTGATTTTTCAATTCCTCTTTACGTTGGCTCAATATTTTTAAGGCTTCAAGATATTGCTCAATCGGCATAAAATCTAAAATTCCCCTAATTCCGCCGGAATCCTTGAGTTTTTGAAAATCACTGACTGCAACTAAAGAAACATCTTTATTCAAGATGTTATAAAGCTCAGGAAACGACTTATCATAAGCACCGCTTACCTTTAAGGCTTTCATAATGAGCTTCATTCTATCCGTTACACCGTCAAATTCGTTCAAAATACTTTTGATTTCAGTATAATCGGGAACCGGAATAAGACTATTGTTTGTCAAAGTCGCAAAAATAGGTTTCGGGATTGGATAAAAGCCCTCAACACCGAGAGGATCTTCATCAATTCTCAAAAAATCTCTTGGCGCTTCTTTTGATAACCAATAAATGACCTTTTCTTGCTTATCCCAAATCTTATAAACGCTTATCGGCTTATCATCATAATCGATTTCATTATTAGAAACGATTAAATCTCTTACATTTTCGCCAAATGATTGAATAGCTTCTTTCTTTGTCATATACATCCGGCGAGCTATCCAAGAAACATCCTCCCAAATGCCGACTTTGTCATTATCAGCTATAAAATCAAGCGGATCAATATAGCTTGTAACGACTTTTTCATCGGTTTTAACTCTAACTTTTACAGTAATGCTCGGATCATTCGGATCGGTTGTTTCAATCTCTCCGAATCGCGGCTCGTATTTTTCCTCCAAAATACCACATCCGGAAATCAAAAAGTCATTTCGAGCATATTTAATAACGCTATCAAAGTCAAAACGCTTCAAATCCCATTGTAAGGCCTTGCCTAATAAACGAGCAGCCAAAGAACTGACCGGATTTGTTGATTTATCGGCCAATTCAACATAAGGCCGGGGCTGTTTGAAATACAAAAACGGCTTTAATGTTTCAATATGGCTCCAAAAAATATTATGCCGGGTAAATGTGCTGTTATCATTACGATAATATTCACGGATTTTCTTAACCAAATCATAATAAGGCTGATAATCTCTTTCAGCCTTACTTATTTTTTTAATCCACTTGGACACTTCCTCCGATCTGTCAATGGGCTGTTCAATTTTTACTATAACATTATTCATCAACAAATACTCCTAAAAGGGAACGCTCGCGAACAATAACGACTTCCGGATCATAACTCGGCAGCTCATCAAAAATATGAAATAAAACCTTATCGCCAACTTTCACGCTCCGGACATCCGGACCGATACTTTCAACGACACCGATTGTTTTTTCATCTTCATGGTTATCGGTTAAAATAATTCCGCCCTCTGTATGCTCTTTTTTCTTTTCCAAGCGGATAAAAACACGATCCATAATCGCGTTAATGTGTTTTACCATCCAATATCACTCCTATTGCTTTGGTTAAATAAACTTTCAATTGTAACTTGGCCATTTCCGTACATTGACGGCTTGCCAACATCAAAAACAGGCTCAGCAAATGTTAAAACAAAAGCATCGCCTTTATCCGGGCTTCGACCAATTCTTTCGCGAACATTTTCTTTTTCTTCCAATTTCAAACGTCCGCGATGATCATACCCCTTTTCAACTGCGCATAAATCGCCGGATAATTCGTCATCATCTGGAATTTGAACCGGTAATTCTTGCCTTAACCATTCGTTAGCCTCGCCCCACATTTCAGCTCTTTTATTGGCATATCTATCCTCAAGCATAGCTTTTCCGCCAAAGTTAATGCCTCTGATAATTTCGCCAAAACCTCGATCGCGTAAAATATCATAAACACCGGCACCCTGACCGCCGACATCAAGAAATATCCTATGCGGACGATCTTCTTTAATAATCCCGGTCAAAATATTGGCCACTTGAACATTATCAAGAAAGCTATGTGCTTCCAATTTGTAACACCAACGGCCTTTTCGCCAACAAATAGCCGTTTTATCTTTACCATATCGAGCAATATCAACGCCGATAACTAATGGACTGCTTGAATTATCCATCTTGGGGACCATCGCGGCCTTGACATCTTTAGAACTTATGAGTTTTCGCTCGCCCTGAACTCTCGGCTCCCCTAACCAAACGTGCAAATAATCATCATAATTCTGCTCTTTGCACTTGGCCGCTTGAGTTTTTAACTCCTCCGGACAAAACGGATTATCACAATAATTTACCTTAACAACCAACGTCCGGTCATCCGGAGCGGCCCCCAAACTTTTCCAAATAGGATCGTTTTCTTCCTCTCTGTTCATGGAAATCCAAATTTCAGATCCATCTTTACGAATTGTCGGATCTAAAATTTCCCATGACTTCCGGGAAATGGTTTGAGCTTCTTCAATCCACGCAATATCAACACCCTCAAGAGATTTTATCTTTTGAGCATCTTGATCGCGCAAACCTTTGAAAATAAACTTCGTCCCGGTTGCAATATTTTCTATTCTGTCGCTGTATATCTTATAATCTTCAAATTGATTGTAAGAAATACGATCACAAAGCAGCTTATAAACGGAATCCGTTATCGATTCCTGAATTTCACGAACACAAGCAATAAATAACTTCTCTGTCCGGCCTTTTACCAATAAACAATCGGCAAAAGCGAAAGATTTACCGCCACCGCGACCGCCATAAAATAGTTTATAGCGTTTCTTCTCCATCAGAAGCGGCCGGAATATCGTTGCTATTTGTATCTCCACTCGTTCCATCGACAAATTTAACCAATGCTTGTTTTAGTGTTAATGTTCCATCGTTGTGTTCTTGCCAAGTCTTTGAAAAGCTGTTTTTCAAAATAAAGTCGGCTTTATTACCGGGGACACCCTCAGCACATTGCCGAACCCAATATTCCTCCACCGCTGCCGTATAGCCATCGACGAGGTACTTAAATCCTTTTTTCTTGCCGTAGTTATAAAATGTCGTTTTTGATATTCCGGCATAATTGCAAAAGGCTTCTAAAGTGACAGGATTAGGAATATTAGCCTTAACAACGCCGTTTTTTGTTATTTTTTCAATAACTCTATTCTCGGCCCATACTAAAAATTCCTCAATTTTAGCGAGCATTTCTTCTGGTTTATTAAATTTAACCGGCCGACCTCCTAAAAATCCGTATTTTCGCCGGATTTCAGCCAAAGTATCATCTTTTTCGACCTTTATTTCTCTTTTTTTCGCTGTTTTTACCATTTAAACCCCTCTTAATGGCGCAAGGTTAACCTCTCGCAAGCCCTTATTTTCCTTGAACTTGCGGCAATATTTCAAAATTTCGCGCACGTTTTCGAGTAAAAAAACCTTGTAAAATCAATGTATTTACATAAAAAGAACCGGCAGCCATACTGGCCACCGGCGGAAATTAGACTAGATATGTTCTCAAATTTCATATAATCCGAAAAGCAGCTCTTACACTTACTCCCCGTATTATACCAATTTTTATAACAAAAAAATGCAATTATGTAAAATGCTAAAGTGTAAAATGATGTAAAATATTTCCGTCTAAAATATCATTTAGACAAAACAGAATTATTTTGATAAAGTGTCTCATATATTCTAAGCAAGGCTTTATTCATATATAGATTAAGCATCTGCCGAGTAAAGTTCAAATTATATTCCAAAATCTTCCAAGGAATTGGCCGAGATTTTAACCGGGCATATAAAAGCTCTTTTTCAAATTTATTAAGAAGCGGCAACCAATTCTCAACGACAAACCAACAATCGGTTATGTCATCCGGCGTTACGACTTCCCATTGAAGATCATCCGGAGAAACATTGTCATTATATTTCTGCATCATGCGCCAAATTCCGTTTTGAGCTAAGCCCGGACGTTTAGGCTCGGGGATAGAACGCATTGTCGCAATAAACCGGGCATATTCATTTCGAACATCTTCAACAGTTTTGATTTTCAGCATTTTCTCCTCCTTGTCTTGTTTTTTTGTATTCTTCTGGCGTCAATCCCAATAAAAGGCTTATTTTTCCTTGTCTTTCAGCAAATTTATAAATTTGTTTACAAATCCACCGCTTTTCAACCGAACGACCGCAAAGGTTATTGATTAGATATTTTTCAACACCCCGGATCAAAAATTTATCCGCTCGATGATATGCACTAAAAAATTCATCATCCAAATCAATCTTAAAATCATCAGTAATTAAAATTTCTGTTTCGTTTGGCTTATGTGGGGCAGATAACAAATTGAAGTTCTTAGCCGCCGGAGCTGCCGCATTTGCTTTCCTTGCCGATTCCGGCCGCAGGCCGCCAACTGCATTACTGCCCGCGATAGCGGGATTATTATCCAACTGCCCGACTGCCGCAGATCCATCCTCCCGACTGCCGTCCCTCCGTTCCTCCTTACTGCCGCCGATTGCAGGGACGGCTGCAATCGGCACTGCCTTACTGCAAGACAAACCGCTTGTCTGGTTATTGCTTTTATCCACAGATGAGGATTTGTGGAAAACTTGTTTTTCCCCCATACCCCCTTTTCCTGAATCCAATAATTCCTTACTGTAAGTGTTTAAATAATAATTATTATTATATACGCGCGAGCAGAAATCTCCGCTATCGCTTTCCGGATAAGGCTTTGAGGTCGTTTTTGTAACGCTTTTTTCAAATTCTGCGCAGAAATCTCCGCTATCCTTTACCGGGCAAGGATTTGAAGCTGATTTTGTAACGCTTTTTTTATTACCCTCCGCAGAAATCTCCGCAATCTCTTGCCCGCTAAGGCGTGAACACTGTTTTTGTAACGCTTTTAAATTTTTCATTTTTTCACGATGTTTTTGAACGCGTTTTTTATCCTTTTTCCGGCGGTGGTTAATTTTGGCTTTACGTTTGGCCAAAGCTGCCGCATGAGCATTTATATGCTCATTTTCCGGCGTTTTGATATCATCTAAAGCGGTGGAATTTTCTTCTTGCTGCTGAATTTCATTTTCGGCATTTAATTCGGATATTGTCCGGCCAAAATAATCAGCATTAGCCATCCTCATTTGCTTAACCACAGAACGGAAAACGGCTCTTGCGTCCGGAGATAAGCCGGACACATCAAAGCCGTTATCGGTGCGGTGGATATCCCAATAATGCACATAATTGCGGACGGCTCGAAAAACCTCGACGAATACTTCGGCCGGGTAATCTTCCAACGTATCAAAAAGCACATCGGGCGTTAAAATCAATTTTCTGTAAAATTCCGCCATAGCCCCATTCTTATGTGAAATTTTGTTAATAATAGCCTTTACAAACCCTTGAGGTGGTATAAGCAAAACGCCGATAACACCCCAAGGAACAATAATTAAGCAGATAAAAAGAATTTAATCGTCCTCATCTTCTGAATCGTCAACTTCCTCAAATTCGGCATCTGTAATATCGCTATGATGAGCAGGCAACAAAGCGACCTGCTCCGGAATACCTTTGCCGTCTGCTTCTTGATATTCCTCATTGCAATTTTCAAACATTTCGCGTTGATCCGGATCTGCTTTGAGCTTATCTTCCCCACCGCTGAATTCATCATCTCCGTTAGTAACAATTAAAATCGGCCGACCTTGAACTGAAATCAATTCATCAGCGGAAGCCGTATTTGCTTTAATTTCAGCTTTTAGGCCGTTGTTAATGGTAATCTTACCTAGTTCGGCTTGGACAACTTTTCGCCCACCGGAAGCGACAATATTAACAGCCTTATGGACCAATTCTTTAGCAGCAGATCTCGCTTGCTCGATTTGCTCTGTTTGCTCGGCCTCGCTCATTTCTTGGTAAGTCTTTGGAAATTGCCGCAATCTATCAATCAAAAAAGCAGCAATATCACCGGTTAATGTTTCTTTGGCTAAATTAGCCCCATATTCGTTATTGTTCATTTTTTCTCCTTTTCGTTGGTTGTTAAGAAATAATCATTTTCAGATCTGATATGGCGATGTTCGCCATTGATTTTTACAAAAGTCCGTTGTTCATTGATATCCATTTTAATATCAACCGCTTTTTCAAAATCGCTGTCTTTATCTTTCATAAAGGCCCATTGAAATAGCAAACAGACAACTTTTGCAGCAGGATTGCCAAACCGATAGGCTAAAATGACCTGAGTAATATAAAAATCGGCCAATTCTTCCAATTGATCCGGCATACTTGAGGCTTCCAAATATTCTAAAGCCTCTAAATCAGATTTTCGCCGCTGTTCCCAAGCTGTTAAATTTTTGAGTTTTCTTTGCGACCAATTAACAATTTTCTTTATATCCCATCTCATTTTTTTCATTCTCCGAAAATAAGCCACCAAGTGACATAACAAGTTATAAAAGCCGCGACCATCGTTCCGCTTGTCATGCTCCGGCCTCCGGTGATGGATTAATAAAACTATCTAGATTTATGTTTTTTTCTTTTGCTATATGGCGAATATTATCAATTCTCCAACTAGGAATGTTTTTAGATTTATCCCAACCCTGAATCGTTGACACAGGCACAGAAATATCTCTACTCATTTGAGTTAGTCCGCCAAAGGCCTGAATTAGTTGACTTACATTTTGCATATTTATCTCCTTAAAAATTATGAAAATCGTAATATTTCAATAAAAAGATGTCAAGCATAAAATTACGAATTTCGTAATTTACTTTTTACGATTTTCGTAATACACTAAAGAAAACAAAGGGCTTGACAATGTACGAATTTATCAAAACACGATTAAAAGACATGGGGAAAACCCAAAAGCAACTTGCTGAGGCAATTCATATTCAAACGCCTCATTTAAGTGCTATTTTTAAGGGAATTCGCCGTATTCAAGCAAGCGAAATTGCACCAATTGCTCGTTTTCTCAATATCAATACAGAAGAATTTGCTCGCTATATCGCAGGAGAAAATAAAACAAAAGAACTATTGCCATTAGATATCAATACGATTTATAGAGTTGGCTATGTCCAAGCAGGGAAATTTAATGAAGCGTGTCAATTACCGGAGGCAGAATGGGAAGCAATCCCTTATCCTGTCAATGATAATTACAAAAAATGTCATTTATTCGCTCTTGGCGTTCTCGGCGACAGCATGAATTTAATCTTTCCGCCTGAGAAAACGACTTTAATTTGTTGCCCTTATGCTGAATGGGTGGAATCTAACCCGGATCAGGACATTGAGGGTAAATATATAATTGCGTATCGTAAAAATGCAGATGGCTTATGCGAGGCCACTGTTAAGAAATACGCTAAAATAGATGATAACACGATAATTCTTGTCGCAGAATCCTCAAATCCGGAAATCAAGCCTATTGTTATTCATCCGGATAATAATGAATATGACATCGCCGCCGTTGTTATTGGCGATATGCGGACATATTGAAAGGACACAAAAATGAATAAAAAACTTATAATTACTTTTCTCTTTTTTTCTCTATGTGCCTGTCAAATCCCTACTTATCGCTATACTTCTCGTAACACAGGAGCAACATTAAAAGATAAAACCGTTGTAATATTTGAAAATGGAGGAAGTATTACAAACGCAAAATTAGTTGCAACTCTTCATAATATCTTAATAAACAATGGTATGAAATCCATTCCTATGGAGGAAGCTCTTGATAAAATCAGTAAGAAAAAAGTAAAAAAATATGATTATATCGCCACTATTGATATTGTAAAAAATGTTTATCAAACATCACAAACAATTCCTATTTATGGAAAAACAGGAATCAACTCTATAAATACAACATCAAATGGACAAGCATATACCAACATATCTGGAGATTATAATTCAAATAAAAATTATAATTATGGCGGCTATACTAAAACAGGCTCATTTAATGGTTATGCCAATACAAATTATTATGGCAATTCAACAACGAAAATAAATTATGATTATGGAATAACAGGATACCAAAATAGAATTGTAAATAATTTTTTAAGCTGTGTTTATGTTAGCATTCGAAAATTTGATTATACGACAAAATTTAACAATCTTCCTGTTGTTCACGAAAGTAGAATATGTGTTGATGACTATAGTAATGATGATGAGTTTATTAGCTATATTCAAGATATTTATAATCAAAATGTCCTTTCTATTGATACTTCTCTAGATTATACTTGTCAACATAATGGATTAACAGGAAGCTGCCAACAAAACTAAGAAAGATACATAAATGCTGCATTATTATCCAAATAGAGGAGAGGTTTTATTATGTGACTATCGCGGCTTCAAAGAACCGGAAATGGTAAAAGTTCGTCCGGTAATAGTTATATCTCCACGCTTTCGTTCTCGTCCTCGATTATGTACTGTTGTTCCTTTAAGTACAACCGCACCGGATCCGGTAGAATCCTTTCATATGACAATTTCATTTCCTCGTTTATTGCCAGAACCTTTTAATGCCCCATTCCATTGGATAAAAGCAGATATGATTAATACTGTATCAATGGACAGATTATCTCTTATTCGCTGTGGACGTTTACCTAACGGACAAAGAAAATATTATCAAGAAAAGGCTACACCGGAGCAATTAGCTGAATTAGAATCTAAAATTCAGATCGCACTAGGAATAAAACAAAGGGGCTAAAAATAGCCCCTTAACAACACCATGTACCAATTGGTATCTCCGTACATGGCGACCTTCGACCGATGTCGAGGTTTTAAAAGCCCGATGCTAAAAGCAGAGCGGGAACAGTTCAAAATCTTACATACCTATGTGTCATATATATCATATTTTTTATTAACAGTCAATTAATAAAAAGCACATATCCATAACAAACTTTCACTCCGCTTCATTTAGCTTCATTTTATCCACCGCTGCAAAGCGGTATTTTTTTTGCCTTGATTTTCCTTAATATTTCATTTTTTACAAACTGCACTGTATAAAAATTATTTAATAAAAAATATTGACAAATATTCATAAAATATTTACATATTCCTCCTAATATGGTATTATACCATTAGAGGAGATGATAAATTGCCAAATATTGCTTTCAAAGTAAATCCAGACAAAGCACTTGAAGCGATTGTTTATATTGCTCATAAATTAGGTTGTGTGGATAAATACCACGTCGTTAAAACCATGTTTTTTGCTGATAAAGAGCATTTGAATAGATATGCCAGACCTATTTTAGGTGATACATATATCAGGATGAGAAATGGTCCGGTTCCATCATATGTTCTTGACATAATCAATCTGAAAGAAGATAAGATAAGTTTTGATGTTTTTGTGAAAGCAAAAGCGGCTCTAGAGGTCGGTTCGGATAAAAAACAGACAATAACAGCTAGACGAGAGCCAGATTTGAGCTTTTTTTCCGATACAGATTTAGAATGCTTGGATAATGCAATTAAGTTTTGCAAAGATAAAAATTTTGATGATTTAAAAGAAATTACACACGAAGAAAAAGCATGGAAAAAAGCTTCTATTAACGGTTGTATGGATTATGAATTGTTTTTAGATGATGATAATCCTTACAAAGAAGAAATTATTCAGGATTTAAAAGAAGATAGTTTGTGGATGGCTTTCTAAAATGGCTTTTAAGACCGGATATTTATACTTTATCAACCCTTGCCAGGCCTCTGTTCCGCCTAAGCCTAAGTTAGCGGTTTGTATGTCAGCAACACATAGCTTATTTTATTTAATCAATTCGTGTGACAAGGTGCGTCCATACCAACACGAAAAAGGGCATATTGTTATACTGGAACAACACTTATTGGTTGCTTTAGTGCATGATTCCTACATCAATGTTGCTAAACCAAGGATTATTGAGAGCGGTGAATATTCACACTCAACAGAGCGAGAAAAAATACCCAATAACGTTTTATTAAAAATAAAAAAACAGGCTTTAAGTGATAGAAAATTGCAAAGCATATATAAAAATATTATCAATAATCCTGATTAATTAAACTTACCTCATTATCATTAACTGACTTTATCTTTTGTAGTAAATGAAAAATTACCTGCCTCTTTTGATTTTTTGGAAGTTACAGATCAGCTTTTTTTCTTCTTCTAACAGGTTAGAAAAATCCTCATAAACAATATTTATTCGGTTGTTCTCTATATTGTAACCATTTCCAATTTTTTTAAATTTGCACATATAAAATAATTTATTCACACAGTTTCACATCATTTCACTTTATCCACCGCTTTTAAGACCGTATTTTTTTTGATTTTCCCAAATTGCATAAAATTAAATTACGATTTTCGTAATTTTTTTCTTGACATTAAATTATGATAAACGTAATAATTAAATTACGATTTTCGTAATTTTTATTCAAAGGGGATGACAAATGAAAGAACACGATATTTTTAATTCACACGAACAAATTTCAAAAATTGACGCATGGATAGAACGCGCTGACAGAATTACTGAGTTTGTCGGCACTATGCTTATAACATCAATGATCATTCTTCTAATTTGGCAATATCTCATTCGCTAGGAATGCTCATGCAAACCGGATTATATATCTATACAGATAAAACAGCTTCCCACCGCTTTAATGCAAATAAAAAATTGCTTGGAATATTCTGTCGGATAACAGAAATAAAATCCATTGTCATTAAGCCGATAGAAACTCCGAGAAAATTAAAATGGGAAGAAGCACAAGCCTTTTGTGCAATGTTTGACTGCAAAGCACCAACCCGGCGGGAATTATGCGGAATTTGGCTTAATAAGCAAGCAATCAACAAAAAATTAACCACCGCCGGACTTCCGGAAATTAAAGACGAATTTTATTGGGCGGCTGATACTTCATCCGAGAAATTATCTTATGGCCTAAATATGGCCAACGGTATCGCCGGAGAAATAAACGCAAGGGGACGTTGCCTCATTATCCCGATAATTCCCTTGTTTACTCCACCACATAGCAACGAGAGGTATAAAATGGATACAAATTCAAAAGCCTTAGAAAATCTCGCCGTTATTCGCCAAATTTTGGAACAATCCAAGATGAATCCGAATTTTGAGTAAATTGATCTCATTTATAAAAAAACTGAAATCTCAAACGATAACCAACAATAAGGAGAGAAAATGCCAACAAATAAATGGAATAAATATCCTGATAGTAAGCCGGCAGACGCGGCAAAATATCAAGAGTTTCTTATTGCATTTAAGAATCCTCGGCTTTATTCGAGCAAATTCGCCAATTTGAACCGCAATATGCCAAAATACATATTTGATTTAGACACTTGGTTAGGCGATAAATTCGCAACTCGTGACGATAAAATATGTTTATGGACGGCATTTTCTCGACCGGAGGAATAAAGAAAATGGGCGTTGTTTATAAAAAAGGAAGCCAAATCCGTAAAGAATATTACGAGGAACATCCTGAAATCGATTTAAATAACATCGCTTTCCTTGGCGAGCCTTTACGCCCTTATTTCAAAACGGAAGATGATTACAAGAATTTTCTTGATCATGTCCGCTTTGGTAAACATCAAGATAAAACATTAATCCAATTGACGCTTATAGAAAGTTTAACCGATGCCATTAAACACGTTCGATCCAAATAGTATTAGCAACCAAATTCGCGCCCTTGAAACAATTATCAATCGTTTAGGTGGTATTTACACCCACTCAGTCATTCGAGGGCGCATGACGCAAGGAACTGCAGACTTTGAATTGGCTTGTTTAGACCGAATCTTAAGCACATTAAAGAACTTAGAAAAAGGAGAATATAATGGCCAATAACCTGGATAATCTAAACGACATTCTGTTTCAGTCCTTAAGAAAAGTAATGGATGATAAGCTCAATAAAGATGAGATCCAAATAGAAATTGAAAGAACTCGCGCTGTTGCGGGTACGGCTGAAAAAATAATTAATGCCGGCCAATTAGCACTTAAAGCGGCTGTCGTTATTGCTGCTCAAGACGCATCTCCTGAGCAAATGCCGGAACTTTTGGAATCTATTCCCCAACGGCCCCAAAAATTAGCACCTAAAAAACCAAATTATAAAACCATTACTGCGGAATTCGATGAGAACGAATATGAATAAGCGTTATTATACAGAAGAAGAAAAAGAATTTTTACAAGATGCCATTGTCAATAATACGGCAACAAAAGAGATTATTGCATCGTTTTTTGAAAAATTCGGCAGGAAATTAAAAGATCGAAACATTTACGATTTTAGAAAATATTACAATCTTTCAAAAACGGATTATCATTATAATGATGAGATGTTAAATTTTATCAGAGAACAGACTTTAAGCAATAAATCTGTTCCTGAAATAACTCGCGAATTGAATATTTATTTTAACACGAGTAAAACAGTTTACTCCGTTGAAGCTGTAATCAGATATAAAAAATTAAGATTAAAGCCAAAAATTAATAAATTATCTAAAAAACAGATAAATTTCTTAAAAAAGAATGTATCAAACACATCTTTTCAAAATTTAACCGATAGTTTTAATGAAACATTCAAAACAAACTATCCTTTACAAAAAATTAAATCCTATTGCAAAAGCCGCAAATTTTATAATGGCTTACATGGAGAAAATCTCAAAGATCTGGCCAAGCAAAAAAGCTATCCTCTTGGAACTGAAAGAAAAAATCAAGGTTTTACATACGTTAAAATTGCCAACGACAAATGGGAGTTAAAACATCGTGTTATTTGGGAAAAATATAACGGAAAAATTCCGGATAATTGTTCGGTTATCTTTATTGACCACAATAAGAATAATTTCGATCCGAGCAATTTAGCACTTATTCGCTTACAACAAGCCTCAATGCTTGCCAAGACAAAATTTTCATATTCAGACAAACAAACGCTTGAAACTCAACTCGCTTTAGCTGATTTGCGGCTCGCAATCGGCGAAGCTGAGCGCAAACTCAAAAACAAAAACAAGAAAAGGGGGAAATAATGCCAAAAATCAAAAAAGTATTATCCGAACAGGGCCTGGAAGAACTCAAAGAACTTCTTGATAAGGAATGGCCGCCGATTATTGCACGCAGCAAAATCGACGAATACACCGGCGGCACATATCAATCAGGAACTTTGGCCAATGAGGACAGCAAAGGAACAGGACCTAAAAATCCGGTTTATGGCCAAGGCGGACGCGTTTCTTATTTGAAACCGTATTTGATTGATTGGGTTATGAATAAAGTCATCGTCAAAGAAACGATTGATCTAAACAATTAACCTCATAGGCGGCTTATAAATTATCGTCCCTATCGGCGACAATTTAGGTTAAATCCACAGCCATGACTAACAAAGCCGCCTACCTCATGAATTTACCGGGGCGGGTATTATTATGATCGTTTTTATTCATTTAATAAACCCCTTAATACACTCCACCGCCCCACCTTATATAAGAAAGGAATATAGATGGATAATGAAAATGAAATTATAGAGGAAAAATACGGCATTTTACCGGATATGGATTGGCTGCCAATCGAACAGCTAATCATTGACGGTACTTATCAAAGAGATATTAAAGGCCGTAGATCTGAAAATAATATAATAAAAATCATGGAAACTTTCTCTTGGAGTAAGTTTGCGCCACTTACCGTTAATGATAATCAAAACGGCACATTTTCCGTTATTGATGGCCAGCATAGACTTGAAGCCATTAAGCGACTTGGCGATATTAAAAATGTTCCTTGCTATATAATTCCCGGAGAAACTATTCAGCAACAAGCTAAAACATTTACAGAAACAAACCAAAATCGTGTTTGCGTCAATAATTTTGATTTATACAAGGCAAAATTAGCCTCCGGAGATAAAGAAGCTGTTAGATTAAATGATTTTTGCCTTATGCATGATTTAATCGTTTCGCCCAATGGATCTATCCCCAATCGGCCAAATATCGTTCTAGCGATAAACACTTTCAAAAAATTATTGCGGACCAATCGAGAAAATGACCTTGATTTCGCTGTTGGCATTATAAAACAAGCGTTTCCCGCCTTAAATGGTCAATATAGAAGTGATTTAGTCGTTTACTTAGCTGACGCCAATAAAAAATATGGAACTCGCTTTAATCGTCAGGCAATTATAAACGCCCTGAGAATTTCCGGAAATGCCGATATGCTTCACCGAAAAGCCGTAAACGCTCGCTCAATTGATAGATCTATATCTCATCAATCTCATTACGAAAGAATTCTTAATAATGAATATAACCGACAATATAAATTATTGAAAGCAAAATAAATGGACAGTTTGACATCATCCCCGGCCAATAGAGAATTAATCCGGTTATTTTTAGAAGCATCCGGCCTTGTTATTAAACTTACGCACAAACTCGAAAATGCCAATATTCCGGATTCTGATCTTCATTTAGCAGCCGCACGAGATTTTATCCACCGCAACCAACTTTATAACATCTCTTTAGGCGTTATTGCTAAGGATATGCCTGAAGACTAACCAAGAAAGGACTTAAAATGAAACACTTATTCAGAAAGATAAAACTTCAATTTTACAAAATATTTGTCGCTAGTTGGGAGGACCGCCTCGATGATGAGTAAAAAAGAAAAATCAGCTTTGCTAAATGTCATTTTTTATATTTTCGGCTGCATTACATATCTGGCCGGCGCGAAAATACCTGATCACATCGCCAAGGATTTGGAAATTCTTGGTTTCAAAAAAGAGGAATAGTCATGCCAAAACTTCTTGTCACTTCAACGGTAAATATCACAGACGAATGTCTGCGATTGTTTGCTGAAAGCTGTCAAAATGTTTTTCCAAATGTAACGGCTGAGCAATTTCTCAAAGATATTTATTCCGGAAATAAAGCAACGCTTGAATATCCGGATCATACTGCAAGCACTTATGAAATAGTAAAGGAGAATTAAATCATGGTTGAACAAACATCTGAAACAATAGACGATTTGCAAAATATAATTGCCGATCTGAATGCGACTATAAACGACCAACGCCATAGCTTAATTTATGAAAAATTAAATAAATTAAAACTAACCGACGAACTTGGCAAAGTAAGAAAAATTATGGACACCGCTTTAGTTGCCTTAGCTGAAATTGATCTTCTTACAAAATCAGCCAAACAGGGCGTCCATTACGCGCCTTTGGCCTGCATTCAACAAGTGCAACAAATTGTCGGCTATTCCTTAGAAATGATAGAGGAAAAGAAAAAATGATCCGGCGATTACTTTGTTTATTGGGATTTCATAAATGGCACGACTTAAGAATTTATGAATATGATGGATTTTATATCGGTTGCCTGCAATCAACAAAATGTAAAGAAATAACAAGATGCCAATATTGTGGAAAGGAGAAAAAGGAACAATGATGATATTATGGGGACTAATTACCGGCTTTTTCTTTGGATTTTGCACCGGCTTTATTATAAGAGGTGAAAAATGACTAAAGCATTAAAATTTATTGAAAATAGTCAAAAATATATTCCTTACGACTTACCAGATGGCGCAAGTCTTTATGAGGAAGATTTTAATACAGAAGTTTCTTGTTGTAGTAGCGGCAAGAAAATAAAATTTAATGACAGTTATACATCTCGACATATTCACACAGAGGACGGAATTGGGTATGCAGAATGTGAAACATGCTATTTCGGAGAACATAATGAACGATAGATTTAAGTTTAGATGTTATAACAAGAATGACAATACAATATATGATGTCTATAGTTTTGACAAAAATTTTATTAAAGCAAATCCAATAAATACTTGTGTTAATTCAATACGAACATTTAAAACTTCTGATTGCATTTTAATGCAATGCACCGGCTTAAAGGATAAAAACGATAAACCTATTTTTGAGGGCGATTGGTTAAAAACAAAAGACGGCTCTTACTGTTATGTCGTATGGTTTAACGGCTTTTGGTGGGTAAAGTCCTTGCCGAGCGAGGCAATGGATTTAGAACACGCCGAATTTTACAAAGAATGTGAAATTGTAGGCAATATTCACGAAAACAAGGAGCTATTAGATGAGTAACCTTGAAGAATTAAGCTATGCCATAATCTCGGAACTGAGAGACCAGTTAGAGGCTAAAGAGCAGATGATTAAGAACTTAACAGAATTGCTTAATGAAATAGACGGTGTTTATTCAGTGGGAATAAATAAATCAGAAACAGAACAAGATGAGTATGTTCTTTATCAAGAAACTTTTACAAAGCTCGATGAGCTTTTCAGAAAATGGGAGGCAATTAGAAAATGACACAGAGAATATTTGATATTAAAAACGAAAAAGATATGCAGGATTTATGGAATATATTGCCTGATAAAATAGTTCGCATATTTTTAGAACAGATTCAGTGTTTTGATAGACCAAGAACTATGGTAGAATATTTAGATACTCAAAAAGATTTTTTTACCAGTCTTATCGCTATCGACTGGCACGTTCAAAGTCGCCAAGCAAATCGAGGCCTTGCATGAAAGATTGCAAGATGTTTATATTGAATGCTTGCCATATCAAGAAGTTATCCGGCGTTATGACCGGCCGACAGCTTTATTCTATCTTGATCCGCCTTATTGGAATTGTGAAAATGATTATGGCAAAGGAATATTTGGAAAATCCGATTTTTCTAATCTGGCCAATATTCTTAAGGATATTAAAGGCAAATTTATAATGAGTATAAATGACGTTCCGGAAATCCGAGAAATATTTAAGGATTTTCATATAAAAGAAGTCAAAACAATCTACACAGCAGGCACTCAAACCGGCAAGACAGCGAATGAGCTTCTAATCAGCAACGATTCTATATAATATACAATGCAAATTTCTGCTCATTTATGCACAAAGTAAAAGCCCTTTTTAGGGCTTTTATTTTCACATAATTTCACACAGTTTAATAATAAAAAGCGGGGCTATGGCGGGGCTAAATTCAGTTTTTTATAAAAAGCGGGACTGATTATTTGATTTTAGGCAAAAGAAAAGCCCTTGATTTACAAGGACTTGAATTGGTGGGCGCTGAGAGGTTCGAACTCCCGACCCTCTCGGTGTAAACGAGATGCTCTTCCAGCTGAGCTAAGCGCCCATCCTCTGTAACAGAAATGCTTATACACTCTTAAAATAAAATAATCAAGTAAAAAAATATAAAATTTTATTTTTCTCTGAACAGTCACAAAAAAACGGCGGTTATTTAGCCGCCGTCAGACAATAATCAGCCCTGTACTGGGATGAAACCTTATTTCTTGTTGTTTACAGAATTTTGTAAAGCTTTACCTGCTTTGAATTTAGCTTGCTTACGAGCAGGAACTTTAATTGTAGCACCTGTGCGAGGATTGCGTGCTGTTGTGGCTGAGCGTTGAGAAACTGAAAAAGTACCAAAACCAACCAAACGAATTTCATCACCTTTCTTCAAAGCGTAAGAAACAGAAGATAAGAAAGCATCTAATGCCTTTGCTGAAGCTGTTTTGGTTAAACCTGTTTCATTAGCAATGCTAGAAATCAATTCATTTTTATTCATTATTAAGGTCTCCCTCTAAAATTATTAAAAAAACAAGAGTGGCAAGGTTTACCGCCCTTACAAAGAAAATTTAAGCGTTAAAAATTTTGAGAGTCAAACAAAATAAAGAGTTTTCAGCTAAAAATAAGAAATTTTTTGAAATTTAGGACAATTTTGAAGGGTTGAGACCCCCATTTTAGAGAAAATTTTTGCTAAAACGGATTATTTCTGCGATTCGGAAAAATTGCAGAAGGCGGGTCTTTTAGGAGAATAGAAAAAAGCGAATCGGTAATTTGTCTTGAATAATTATTAAAAATGTGTTAATTTTGGCATAAATCAACGGTAAGGAGAACAAAGAATGCTTAAAAACTTCTATATTTTCCGTAACGGTCAGAGTTCATATAATCTTGCCGGTAGATTGCAGGGGCAAAGTAATGATTCGGTCTTAACAGAAAAGGGTATTACTCAGGCAATCGGTACCGCGAAGTTTCTTCAGGATAAAAATATTGATATTGTGATTTCCAGTCCGCAACGGCGTGCTAAGCAGACAGGGCGTATCGTTGCAGAAACACTTAATAAACAGATTCAATATGACAGCCGGCTGATTGAGGCTAATCTCGGAGTCGCTGATGGGATGCCTATTAATAAGTTATCAAAGAAAAATGCAGATGTTTTGCGCCAATGGCGAGATTGTCAAAGCAGAGATGATCATACACGTTTTGAAAGAGGAGAAAGCAGGAAAGAACTTCGTACAAGGGTTCTCGCTGCTTTACAAGATTTTGCCAATAGTCCTTATCAAAATATGGCTGTCTCCAGTCACAATTTTTCTATTATCGAAGCCTTGCATAGTTTGCAAATCGCAAAAAATGAGCTGGATAATGGGGAGATTGTCCATCTTCAGTATGATGGCAATAACTGGAAATATGTTCAAAGTTTAAATTAAAAAATTATTCGTAGATAAACTCGTCTTTGCCAACACCACACGCCGGGCAAACCCAATCTTCAGGCAATTCTTCAAAAGGGATTTCTCCTTCATAAATGTAACCGCATACTTTACAAACCCAATGTTTTTCTACTGACATTATTATTCTCCTTTTTAGGGTTAATATGATCAGAAAAGATATAAGATATGTTTTTTGAAAAACAAGAGGGTTAGTAATGTGGCGGAGGAGTCTCTTCGCTTTGCGGTTTAACCGAATCGCTTTCCAATACAGATAGCAAATATTGATTCTGGCGTATGAGGTTATCAATTTGCTTGCCTTGCATAATTACAACCTGATTTAAGTCATCAATGATCTTATCCTGATTAGCAATTGCGGTTTCTATATTTATAAAACGTTGTTCAATTTCCGTCATTATTTTCTCCATTTATGTGCATCATAGCTCCCAGTTCACTGAAATGCAACGAAATTTTTTGGTATATAGAACCTTATCGGCGGATTTATGCGAGTCTGAAAAAAAGTGAAAAATTTTGAGTTTCTAACCTCTTCATTTTACACTATATTTTAAAAGATGTGGATACTATATATTGTTTGTTTACTTTTTGTTAACGCAATATATAGTATATTTTAGTTAAATAAACACAAGCAAAGGAGATGTTAAAAATGACAGTTATTAATATAGAAGATATTAAATTAAGTGATGAAGAAAGACAGCCATGCGAGATTTGGACGCGTGTGATGGGATATCATCGTCCGGTATCTGAGTTTAATAAAGGTAAAAAATCAGAGTTTTATTCTCGCGTTTGTTTTTGTGAAAGCAAAGCGACAGCGAATCATACACCAATGATGTCTTGTGCTTGTGCAGCAGAGTAACTAACTCCAAAGTCTGAGACTGAACCGCTCCGAAAAGGGCGGTTTTTTTTATGGAAGTTATACTTGATTATCAGAAATTACGGAAAGTAATTCTTGTAAAATTGCGCGATCTTTTGCTTTTTCCGTTTCCGGAAGTTGGTCGTAATCTGTATGTGCTAATATAGTCCAACGGTGGATGTTTTGCGGAGTTGCATTTTGGTTGTAGTGTAAAAACCAACGAGCCCAAATTTTATGAATTTGAGCGGCTAAATTTTCAATATCAGTCTCATTTATCATTACTTGATTCCGGTAAATTTTTCAGGGGAACTCTTTTGATAATTTCAGCTTTGATTTGTTCGGCGTCTGAGGTGGGAACAACATCATATAAAGGGATGGAAAAAGGGGTAAATCCGCCATTATGCTTTTGTAAAAAATTATAGCGATAGTCCATATCTTCGCGTGTATTGAAGATTATAATTTTCAGTTTCCGAACTCCGCACCAAACAATGCGTTCTTCTGCAGAAATAACGTTTTTCCATAAAAGCGGTTGGCAATGGTCTATTTTTATACTTTCATCCGTAATTACAGCGAGAATCTGTTGTACGCAGTGTTTATAAATCCACAGTCCCCATGACGCAAGAATCGTTATGAGCATAATATAGGTTTGCGGCCAATGCCATAAAAACGGACAGCACAAACAGTTTCCAAGGATAAAAAGTAAAACAAGGATATTAAAAAATAACCAAAAATTAAAAGGTTTAAAGTGGTAATAAAAAATTTTAGGTTCAGTCATCGTCGTTATTATCTTTCTATTACTTAATATTACTCATTGTAACATGTTTTGTTTAAAATATCATTACAAAAAAGAGTGCCGATGATTTTTTTATGTAAATTTTTGTTGCGGAAATAAAAAGTTTGGGTTACATTCCTGTCAAAGTATTTTATTACTTAATCAAAAAAGTCGTATATATCAAAAATCATTTTTAACATTGTAAATATGGAGAAAAATAAATGAAACAGTTAGCGGGGTCAATCAGAATCGGTTGGGTTATTGAATATAAAAACAAGCCGTGGACAATTACTAAAGCTCAACATATTAAACCGGGTAAAGGTGGTGCTTTTATGCAGGTTGAGATGAAGGCTGTTGAAGAAGGAACAAAAACAAATGAACGTTTCAGAACGGAAGATACTGTTGAGAAATTGATGGTTGAAGAAAAAGATTGCCAATTTTTGTTTGAGGATTCTACCGGTTTAACTTTTATGGATTCTGAGACGTTTGATCAATTTAATATGCCGGCTGATATTTTGGGAGACAGCCGTCCGTTTATGACAGATGGTATGACTGTCGTTATCAGCTTTATTGATGGTAAGCCGATTTCAGTTGAATTGCCTCTGCAGGTTATTTGTGAAGTAGTTGATACAGAGCCTGTTATTAAAGGGCAAACGGTTTCTTCCTCTTATAAACCTGCTGTTCTTGATAATGGTGTGAGAACAACTGTTCCTCCGTTTATCGGTGTGGGCGATAAAATTGTTGTCGGTACAGCTGAAGCCAATTATGTTGAAAGAGCAAAATAATGGTTGCCTACGTTTCACCACAAGTTTCTATGTTGATTGAGGCTGTTAAAAAAGCCTCAGTCAGTATAGACAGAGATTTTAATGAAATTGAACAATTGCAGTCTTCTGTTAAAGGATATAAGCAATTTGTTCTGGGATCTTATGATAAAGTTAAGCGTATTTTGCAAAGTGAGTTGGGAAAAATTCATCCGGATTACCCGATTGTTGAAACTGCAGTGAAATTACCGGCAACGGGTGGTTGTTGGTTAGTCAATCCGATAGACGGGTTATTTAATTTTGCTCATGGTATTCCTCATTTTGCGGTTTCGGTTGCTTTATATGAAAATGGCAAAATTATCGGTGCTGTGGTATATAATCCGGCTTCTGATGCTCTATATTTTGCGGAAAAAGGTAAAGGTGCATTCAAAGAAGGATATCGTAATCATGAGCGTTTACGGGTATCAGCTCGTAAAGACTTGAAGGATGCTTTAATCGGTACATTAGTCAGCTATGATAAAGGTGTGGCGGAATATGAAAAAATCCAAAAAGCAATTGTTGGTGCTTGTGATAATATTCGTATTTCAGGGAGTTGTGCCTTAGATTTGGCTTATGTCGCTGCCGGAAAATTGGATGCTCATGTCAGTTTAAAAAATAATTTAGCGGATTATGCTGCCGGTTTGTTGTTGGTTAAAGAAGCCGGGGGTTATGTGTATGATGTTCATCAAAAAGATATTCGTTCGGAAAATCTTGATGTTGTTGTACATAGCGGTAATCTTATTGCAACCAATGCCGAATTGGGTAAAAAGGTTTGTGAATTATTTAAATGATTGAGTAAAAAGGAAAAAGAGATGAATAAAAAACTTATGCTGTGTTCTGTTGTTTGTTCATTCGTAGCTTTTCAAAGTCAGGCTGCTGATGATGTTTATGTTGACTTATCAGTCTTAGATACCATTCCTCAAGACAGTGTCGGTTTTGTTGATTCTTCTCCGGTTTTTCCTGAGTATAAAAAACCGGTTGTTTTACCTCGTAAAAAAACGGTTTTAGTGCGTCCGAAAACTCAACAAACAAAAAAGAATCCTGTTGTTGTTCAACCGATAAAACCTCAACATGTTGAGCAGATTGCTACGGGTACTTTACAAGAAAAACCGGAGCAAGATGTTGTGTCTGTTTTGCCGGAGAAAATCGAGTCTTCTTCAGAAAAACTTCCGGAGGTCCTGCCTCAAGAAAATATTGCCGAAGATAAGGTCGTTATGTCTGATGTTCAGGAAAAAAGAGACATTGCAGATGTTACCAATGAGGAAGTTGTTGCTATTAACGAATCGGTGAAAGAGGTTACAAAAACTGCAAAGGAAAATGCTAATCCAGCTTCTATTTTACCACAGCCGGTTATGACGAGTGAGGACATTTCACAAACAGGTGATGCAAAAGTTTTATCGGCAAAAAGTTCTGATGTCATCGAAAATAGTCAGGGTGCTGCGTTGCCGCGTGAGGTTTATTCAATTTCATTTGCACCTGATTCTTCTGAGCTTTCTGAAGAAAATATACGCTATTTAGATGAAGTTATCGGGAGTTTTGATAAAGAGCAAAAGAAAAAAATATCAATAAAAGCTTACAATTATGATGATGGTGTGAATTCTTTTCGTAAGAAGAGAGTTAGCTTATTGCGAGCTACGCAGGTTCGGTCGTATCTGCTAAATCGAGGATTTAAGGATTTTGGTATAAAAATCATCAATACAACAGTAGATAATGAAGATAAAAATACAGTTGAGATTGAGGAAATAAACTAAAAATTAAAAAAAAATTTAAATTAATGCTTGCGTTATTTATTTGTGTAATGTATAAGCATACTAAATTTATGTCATTTTAATAAAGTTTGGAGAAAAATAATGAAAAAAGATATTCATCCTGATTATCACGAGATTACATATGTGATGACAGATGGGTCTGAGTTTAAGACTAAATCGACTTGGGGAAAGGCCGGAGACAAAATGACTTTGGAAATTGATCCGAAATCTCATCCGGCATGGACTGGTATTCATCGTATGGTTGATACCGGTGGTCAGGTTTCTAAATTTAACAGTAAGTTTGCTGCTTTTGGTTTGAAGAAAGATACCAGTAAATAATTCTGGGTTTAGTATTTTATTAACCTGCCAAGAGTTATACTCAAGGCAGGTTTTTTTTGTATGTGGGCTACCAATGGTAAAAATAATAAGATATGAGGTTTATGCAGATAAAGGAACAGGATGGCGTTTACTTGACCAATTTTCAGCAGAAGATCGTCAGAGTGCAACTTTTTGTGCAAAAGATGCAGAAGAAAATGGTAGTTCTGTTAAGATTGTTCGTGAGATTTATGAGACAGATGACGGATCATTTCATGAGTCCGTTGAGTATGTTGGTGGCCTGAAAAATAAAAGAAAAATCAAATCGGTTGAAGAGGCAGTTTTTGATGATTTAAAAGGAGAGTATAATGTTGAGGTTACTCCTTTTAAGTTATTGGCATCAAATCAAGTTTCAAAAGCTATTATGAAATTGGTTGTTATCGTGTTTTTGAGCTTGCTTTTTGCAAATATTATCACTTCTTTAGCCGTTCCGTTGATAGAATTTATGGTGCCGGATGAAAAACGTAAGAGTGTTTTATTTTGCGTTTTTTTTGTTATTTTTGTGATGTTTGCTGCGCCACTACTTTTCTATAAAGTTCCGTGGAATGTTTTTTACAGTTTACGCAAAGGAGAGAAAGAGCTTGTTAATGAACGGAAGATTTTTCGTCGTGCTACAAATTTAATGAAAGGTTATACGCTTAATGATGATGGTCGGGAAGTTTTGACGCCGTCTTTTCCTGAGGCTCCTTTGGAATATAAAGAATATATTGTCGATTATTTATCTCAGATTCTCAATAATTTAGACGCAAAAATCAAACTAAGTGACGGATTTAATCGGTTAGGAGTGGAATTGATTGTTTATGGCGGTTGCTTAGAATTATCGAGGTATGGACGTTTGGTTTGGGCAGAAGCTAATTCACTTTTATATGAAGCTTTTAAAATTTTAGAAGGAAAGCAAGTTGATTTACAGGGGTTTTATGATGCCAAAAGAACGTATGTTGACAGTAAAATTGCTGTTTTTTTAACCGGTGTCGGTTCTTATCTGATGTCTCAGGTTATTAACGGAGTGCCGATGGATGCCTCTGTGTTAAAAGTATCAATGGAAAAATGGATAGCCGCCAATACACATCCTGAAACCAATACGGAAATTAGTATTGCTGTGCCGGATGGTGAAGAGAAAGGGTTAAGTATTCTGTTTGAGTGTTTGGTTAATATCCGTTTAATCTTAAATATTTATGATGATGAAAAAATTATTGGCAGCGATGAACAGGATAAGGTGTATGGTGATGTTCAAAAAATCTTATCTCGTTTGGTGGCTCAATATTATGGAGATAGTGTGATTGAGGAGGGGTATTTAACCTCTGTGCACTTTAGTAACTTAGGAAAAGCGGTGCAGTTCATGAGTGCTTTTAATAAAAATTTGTTTGATTATAAAGATAACCAGTGTTCTTATAATTTAATTATTGATGAAAAAGCTGCTATATTGGATGTTCCTTCAGATAACTCAATAAATTTGAATAATTATATTGAGGATGTTTTAGATTATGGTTGTCAGCAAGAGGTTGTTGTTAATGAAATTATCAAAAATAATTTAACCAATACACCTTATCATTTTGAACTTTTGGGTAATAAAGTTTTGCGTCGGTCAGAACAAACGGTTTCCTTGTATAAAATGAGTGGTTTTACTGAGTAAATATTGAAAAAAATACTTGTATATTCTCAGAATAAAACTTATCCTAACGGTAATCAGATTTGTTATTTTTAGTAATTATGAAAGGGTAAGATTATGACAGCACCTTTAATGCCTAAAGCAACGGCTGTATGGTTGGTTGAAAATACTACGTTAACGTTTAAACAAATTGCAGATTTCTGTGAACTGCATGAATTGGAAATTCAGGCAATTGCAGATGGTGATGTTTCTTTTAATATTATAGGATTGAGTCCGGTTGATAACAATCAGTTAACTCTTGAGGAAATCAAGCGTTGTGAAGCTGATAGTTCGGCTAAATTGGTGGCTAATGTTTTGGAAAGAAATGTAAAGCTTAAAAATACTAAAGCTAAAAAAATGTTGTCGCCGACACAGCGTAGTGAAAAGCCTAGTGCTATTTTGTGGATTATTAAGAATTGTCCGGAAGTCATTGATGCTCAAATTTGCAAACTGGTTGGGACAACAAAACCGACAATTGATGCTATTCGTAAAGGGACACATCGTGATATGGTTAATATTCGTCCGAAGAATCCTGTTACTATAGGTTTGTGTTCGGAGAAGGATTTGGATAAAGCAATTACGTTATGTCGCACTCGTGCAGAGAATGCTCTCAAAGCAAAGGAGAAAAAAACAATAAAGAAGAAAAAGTCATTAGCCGCTAAGAAAGCGACAACAAAGAAGGCTACACCTAAGGCGGCAGCTAAAAAAGCGGCAACGAAGAAGGCTGCACCTAAGGCGGCAGCTAAGAAAGCGACAACAAAGAAGGCTGCAACTAAGTCAACAGCTAAGAAAGCGACAACAAAGAAGGTTGCGACTAAGTCAACAGCTAAGAAAGCGACAACAAAAAAAGCTGCACCTAAGAAAAAAGCTAAATAATTTTCCTATTGAAAAAGATAAAGCCGGACAAAATGTCCGGCTTTTGATGTCTATATATTATTTTAGAACAGCTTTAATACAGATTGAGCAGCCTGAGAAGCTAAACTCAAAGAGTTAATAGCCAACTGCTGACGTGTTTGGAGAGCCAACATATTAGCAGACTCTTCATTCATATCAGCCAAGGTCAACTTATCAGCACCTTCTTCTAACACGTTAATTAAGTTTGTTGTGAAACTTTCGCGTGTTTCAACGATAGAATAGTTGTTACCGAAGTCAGAAGCGAAAGTACGCAATTTGCTGATAGCGTTTGTTGCTGCTGTAATAGCAGATCCAATAGCAGTGTTCTGATCTGCAACTTCTCCGGTATTCCATGCAGCACCTGCAGCAATAGCTAAGTCGCCGCCAGTCGTGGCATTGACACCATTAATGATTAACTGGTTATCACGTCCTTCGTTGAAGGTAACGGTTAATGAACCGCCTTTTAACAAGTTAATTCCTTTGTAGCCGGCGTCAGTAGCTAATTTATCGATTTGTTCACGAATACTGTTAAATTGACCCATATATTTTCCACGAGCGGTTGCATCTGTGGTGTCTAAAGCAGAAGTTGCAACAGCTTTGGCTTGTTCAACATAAGAAGTAATCGCTTCAATACCTTCATCTGCAGCTTTGATGGTGGAGATAGCTTGCCCCATACTATCTAACAGAGAACTCAAGTCATTCGCACGATTGGACAATGATTGAGCGGTGTAGTAAGCACTTGGGTTATCAATAGCTGAGTTGACTTTTTTACCTGTTGCTAAACGCTCCTGTGTTTGGCTCATCAAATCAGATGTGCCTTGTAAAGACAACAAGTTAGAACGCATACTTGCGGTTAAAGATATATTAGACATGGTTTTTCTCCTAATTCTGTGGACGTTACATACCGTTTTACTATCGGTACATTTTTTAATATACCACAAAAAGCACCCTCGTACAATCAAAAAAATACGAGTCTACCGAAAAACGAACATACTTTTAAGAAATCTTAAATATTTACAATTGGTTAAAAAGTTCGCCAAAAACTTCATCTTCTCTTTTAACTAATGCAGCCGCATTTTTTATGGCACTATAATAGTCTCCTTTAAGAATCGACTCGCTGATTGGGTCGATTAAAGGTTTTAGACTTGGGGCGGCTTGTTGCAAGTCTCTGACATAGTCAATATAGAATTTGTTTAGTTTAGAAGAGTCTTTGGCTAAGTACATTTGTTGTACAATGAAATAAATGCGCTTGCTGGGGGTATTTGCGTCAGACTCGCGCAAAATAAATTTTTCACGCAGAATAGGGACATTACCTTCAATGTAGAAGCGTGTTCTTTCATCATCATTGGTAATGAGGGCATCACCGATAATGATACTTTCACGGGGTTTAAGTTCTATTTTTAAAGGCAT
Source organism: Alphaproteobacteria bacterium (assembly GCA_017477185.1). GTDB lineage: Bacteria > Pseudomonadota > Alphaproteobacteria > RF32 > CAG-239 > Scatocola. The sequence continues at coordinate 112,393 of JAFUXF010000004.1, forward strand.
TTTTATTCTCCTGTTCTGTGATGCGATAATATTATATATATAACTTTTATTTTTTTTTGCAAATCTTAATTTTCTCTTGTATATATATTGTAGGTGAAGTTGTTGAGGAACAGATTATGCTTTATGTGCCTGAAAATTTTAATGCAAAAGAAAAAGCCGTTTATTTAAAGGCCTTGGTTTATGTTTTCAATCTGAGTAATCAGAATAAAATTAAGCGAGAATATTTGTTGCTACAATTGCAAAAAGCAAATATTTCTCAGGAAAAATATGAAGCAGTAAAATCAGCTTGTAAGATAGAAACGCTGATTGATAATATAAGAGGCTTGGATAATTTGCGTGCGCAAAGGTTTATTATCAGAGAGATGGTTATGCTAGCTCTTGCAGACCAAGATGTTACAGATGATGAAATTCGAGATATTTATCAAATTGCCGAGTCTTCAGGTATTAGTAGTGAAAAAGTAGGAGATTTCTTTATTTGGGCGGCTAAGGGAATTGAGTGGCAATTAGAAGGTATTCAGCTCGTAGAAGAAGATTTATAATATGAATTATACAGAACCGCCCATTTTAACAGTTAAGGGTATTCGATTAGCATTTGGTACAAATCAGTTATTTTCAAATGTTGAGTTCGCCATTAATCGTGGTGATAAAATTTCATTGGTTGGGCGTAATGGAAGTGGTAAATCAACTTTATTAAAGGTTATCTCCGGTGTGCAGGAGGCTGATGATGGAGAGATTTTTGTGCAACCCCATACAAAAATTTCATATATGCCGCAAGAGCCAGATTTTTCAAAATATAAAACTTTGCGCGATGTTGTCTTATCCGGACTTCCGAAAAGTGAAGATAATTTGGATTATAAAGCGGATATTTTAATTAGAGAATTGGCAATTAGGGAAGGGCAATCTCCTCAAGAATCTTCCGGTGGTGAGCGTAAAAAAGCAGCTTTGGCAAAAGCCTTAATCGGTGAACCGGATATTTTGTTGTTGGATGAGCCGACAAACCATTTAGATATGCCGACTATTGAAAAATTGGAAAATGTTATTCGGGATTTTAAGGGAGCGGTGGTTGTTATCAGCCATGATCGCATGTTTTTGAACCATGTTTCAGAAAAGATGTTTTGGTTAGATCGCGGTATTTTGCGCCAAAATAACAGAGGTTTTGAATTTTTTGAAGATTGGCAAGAGCAGGTTATTAATCAGGAAATTATTGAGCAAAAATATTTAAATAAAAAACTAGAGGAAGAAACAGAATGGTTGCATAAAGGTGTGACTGCACGACGTAAGCGTAATATGGGAAGGTTGCGTCGTTTACAACAGTTACGACAAGAGCGAAAAGAGCAACTGAAACGTGTCGGTTCTATCAATTTAGAGGTGGAAAATGCTGATTTGCGCTCTAAAATGGTTATTGAGGCTAAGCATATTTTTAAAGAATATGGGGAACGGACTATTGTTAAAGATTTTTCGATACGCGTTATTAAAGGAAATAAAATCGGTATTGTCGGTCCGAATGGCGCCGGAAAAACAACTCTGATTAAATTATTGACAAAAAGGTTGGTGCCGGACAGTGGTTTTGTGCGTATTGGTAAAAATTTGGAAGAGGCGTATTTTGATCAAAATCGAGACACCTTGGATCCTAAGAAAACTTTGTGGCAGACCTTATGTGATAAGGGAGATCATATTTTTGTGCATGGACATTATCGGCATGTGGTTGCGTATTTGAAAGATTTTCTTTTTAAACCGGATCAAGCGAAAATGCCAGTGTCGGCCTTATCCGGTGGTGAAAAAAATCGTTTGATGTTGGCCGTTGCCTTGGCTAAACAATCTAATTTTTTAGTTTTGGATGAACCAACTAATGATTTAGATATGGATACGTTAGATTTATTACAAGAAGTTTTATCTGATTATGAAGGGACAGTTTTGATTGTTAGTCATGACCGCGATTTTTTAGATAGAGTCGTTACATCTATTATTTATATGTCCGGTGACGGAACTGCAACGGAGTATGCCGGCAGTTACTCTGATTTATTGGCAAAACAAAAAAATGTTTTACCGAAGATTGCAGATAAAAAGAAAGTTCAAACCAGTAAAATTCCTGAAAGTTCTCGCACAGTAATTAAAAATGCTAAATTAAGTTATTATCAACAAAGGTTGCTGGAAGTTTTACCGCAAGAAATAGAACAATTGGTAAAAGAGTTGGAGACTGTTAAAGAGGCTTTGAATGACGCTGATTTATATGTTGAACAGCCAGAGGAGTTCAACCGATTGACCCTACGCTATACGGAAATTACGCAAGATATTGAAAATAAAGAAAATCAATGGTTCGAAATTCAAGAGCTGAAGGAACAGCTAACATAATATATGGAATTATTATTGGTTTATAATTTGTTCTAAAATTTGGCGATTTTGTAGTACAACAGTTTCTTCTTTTGGGGTAATACCGGCGTACCTTATTTCTCTGTCTTGATAATATCTGATTTCTTCAGCACGTTGGTGAAGTTGAGCTGCCTGTTGCTCGGCAATTTCATTTTGAGGATTGCTCTTTGATATTTTTTCAAACTGGATGGCCTGTCGATCTAATTCGTCAGCTTCACGAAGTTTCTCTTCTCGTTGCAGAATATATTTTAGAGTATCTTTAATTCGATGTTGCACATAAACAAAGCGAGCAGGACGCCAATTGCGCACTAAAAACCACTCGTGAATGTCTTTATCTAAGGTTTCTTCAAAATCAGAACGGAGTGCCCACTCCCAATCAAGATGATAATTTTCTTGAATAAATGCTTGTTTTACATTGAGATAACGATAAAATTCATCTTCTGAAAATTCGGTTGTATTGGCATTTTGTACTTCTTCTTGAAGCATTGTGACATTACTTTCACCCCAAAAACGAAATATAACAGCCGCTATTACCGCAAAAACTACATAAATAGGTTTAATTTCAAGGTTTTTTAATTTGGTGGAAAGTTTCATTTTACCACCGTAAGTTAGAAATAACATAGTCTGGGCTTACATCATAATTGGCGGCCAGTTCACGCGTTTTGGCAACATCCGGAATATATCCTTCTCCCAAAAAATTAACGTGTACGCCTTTTGAAATAAGCAGGCTGTCCACATTTAATAATTTTGCGCCTTTGATATCTGTTTGCAAGCTGTCGCCAATAACCAGAACTTTATCTTTTTTTATGTCTGTTAGGTTATCTAACATATACGCAAACAGTTTGACATCCGGTTTGCCGTAAGTAATGATTTTTCCTCCCAGAACGGCGTATTGCTCAGCAAGTGCACCAGTTCCTAAAATGATTTTTCCGTCATGATAAGTAGAGGTATCATTACCAACACAGATTAAAGGCATATTAAGGCTAGAAGCATGTTCCAGTAAAGGAATATAAGTGTCAATCGTATCGTCACTGTTGGCAATAGATTCGATATATGCAAAATCAGCTTGAGCTAGAGATGAGGTTTCCTGATAATTGGTTAGCTGATGAAAAATGCCTTTATAATCTTTTTTTCCTAATTTAAAATATTTGTGACCAATACGCGAAAATTCTCCGTTTTGGGCTTTGAGTTGATAGTGAATTGCTTCTCCTGCGGTCATCATCCCTTCAAAAACGGCTATAGGAACATTGTTGTCATAGAGAAAACGGATAACTGTCTCAACACGCTGATAGGTATTTGATAATAAAAATATATGCATATTGCGTTTTTTCATATTAATCAGGGCTTCAACAGCTTCTTTCTTGATACTTTGTCCGTCTGTTAAAACACCACGCAGACCCAGAATGACCGTATTATATTTATCTGCAATTTTAGAAAAATTAACAATCGGTTTAATCATTTTAATCATTGTTGTAAACTCTATTATATATATTCTTAAATTGTAGAGATACTAGTATATTTTTTATCATAATTCAAGAGTTTTGATAGGATATTTTCGGGTTGTAAATAAGTTTTGTTTTCGTTTAACTTCTGGACATTTCAAATAAATTGCGATAAGTTGTAAATCAAAGAATTTTAAGGAGATTAAAAATGAAAAAATTGATATTTGTGTTGGGATTGTTTATCAGCTTTGTGTCATCGGCAATGGCAGAAACCATCTCAACCGATAAATCGGATTTTGCGGAAATCAGCTCGGTAATTACTGATGCCGCCTTTGATATTCGTTATTATTCTCCGAATAATTTTACCGGCAATAAAATTAACGGCTATAAAGCTCCTCGTGCCTATTTAACAAAAAAAGCTTTAGCCGCTTTAGCAAAGGCTGCTGATGATTTGCGTCAACAAGGCTATCGGCTATTAATATGGGATTCATATCGCCCGCAAAAGGCTGTCGATAATTTTGTAAAATGGATAAATGATGAAAATGACCCCGGCGACAAATCCTTTTATCCTGAGTTAGAAAAATCAAACTTGCTTGCCGGAAATTATATTATGGCTAAATCCGGACACACCAGAGGGAGCACCGTTGATTTAACCATTATCAAAAAAGACGGTGGTTTTGTTGACATGGGAGGAACTTTTGACTTGTTCAGTGAGGTTTCTCATCCTGACTATGAAAATATAACCGATGAGCAAAAACGCAATCGTCAAATTTTGCATGATGCCATGATTAAAGCCGGTTTTAAGGGAATTGATTCCGAATGGTGGCACTTTACGCTTAAAGATGAACCCTATCCGGACACATATTTTGACTTTGATGTTGAATAATACGATAAATATACGCAAATTTACGGAGATTGAAATGAAAAAGATTGATGCCCACAAAGCGGCAATGAAACGCTTTGAAACAATGATTAACACTGCCGATTCAAGTATCGCGAAAGAGTTGGTTGCTGATGATGCGCCGTTTTTTACACCGGCATCACCGACGCCTTTATATGGTGGGGAAGGGTATTTATCCGTTGTTCATTGGATGCGCCGAAGTTTCCCCGATGTTCAATGGAAGCTCGAGGAAATGGTCGCTGAGGGGAATGTTGTCGCTGTCCGTTGGACATTGAGCGGCACACATAAAGGCGAGTTTATGGGAATGCCCGCCACCGGCAAACATATCTCCACTTCAGTAATGAATTTTTACTATTTTAACGACGAGGGTAAAATCATAAACGACATCGCCACCGAAGGGATGATTGGTATCCTCCGCGGTATCGGTATGTTGGAGAAATAATAGAAAAGAGTGTTCAAAAGTCTATACTTATAATAAAAAAATAAATGCTGTTGAACAAGCAACAATTGCCGGAATAGTCAATAATCCGACAATAAATAAAATTATTTTTTTAACTCTGTTCATTTAACACCTCTCTTACTCATGGTCATGTAAAAAGCAACGCAAGACAACATCATTATTATTGACTCTCAAAAATTAATACTGTATATCTTTTGTATAAATGAAATTATGATGTAAATTACTTAAAAATCCTCACGACAAGGCGTGAGTAATTAGATATTATGAAACAAAAAATTGACGAGCTAGTGGCAAAACTTAAAAATGATTTGCCTAAAGTAAAAGTGTCTTGTTTAAGAACCAAGCACAGTAAGGCGCACTATTACCTTGAGGTAGAAATACCTTTCAAAGTATTTTTACAATCTCAATATAGAAATAGAGGTCATTTAGGTATATATAGTTTTATATACCGAGAAATGAACCCTATCATTGCGAGTGTGGTAGAAAGCTTCGGTCTGAGAAAATTTGTAAGAATATTATATCACTGTGATAATGTATTTGTTCTTTTATCTTCTAAGAACATATTACATAAAATAAAAGAACGGAGAGATATTCTTATCTTTTCTCATGGAGATGGCATACACGATCTTAATTCCGAAAATTATCGGGACAGAGATTATAATATCAATGGCGTATTTCTTAATATAATAAGTTTCGCTCATTACCTGACTGAAACACCTATCTAACCTTTTAACAAAAAAACATTGCCGACTTAATTGTTTGTAATGTTTTTTTGTTGTCATCTGTAACTCATGTAAGACTAATTAAATCTTCTGTAATGTTGTTTCTAAGGCCTTGTTGCCAATATAGTTACTGACATTTAAACCTCTCTTTTGTAGAAATACCATTTTTCTACAAAAATAAAGATAAAAATTCAAAAAGCAGTTTATTTTTCGTATCACATCAAATATCAATTATATGGTAAAATCCCTCATGAAATTGTTGACTCTGTAAAATTTCCACACTAATAATAGAACATAAATAGAACATTATAGAGGTAAAATGCGCCAGCGGATAATTGCACTTGTTGATTGTGACTGCTTTTTTGTTTCTTGCGAACGAAAAGATAACCCCGATTTGCAAGGAAAGCCGGTGTGCGTGATGACCGGCGGCGGTTCAAAGGGAATTATTGTCTCCCGCTCAAAGGAAGCCAAAGCACTCGGAATTAAAATGGGACAGCCGTATTTTCAGGTTAAACCGAATTTTCCGACCGCAATTTGTGTTCCGGCGCGCCACCACCGCTATACCGAAATTTCAAAAGTTGTGATGGACACTATTCGCACTTTCAGTCCGGATGTGGAAGTGACTTCGGTTGATGAAGCTTTTATTGATTTGACCAGCCTCAACAAAGTTTATCACTCCACCTATACCGACATTATCAAAAATATCCGTCAGACGGTGTGGAATGAGGTCGGTATTCCCGTTTCCATCGGGTTGGGAACTTCTAAAACACTGGCAAAATTGGCAAGCGACAAGGCAAAAAGCAACAACGGGATATTTGTTATTCCGCCCAATAAAATCTTGGATATTGTAGGTAGCATGCCGATTGAAGACGTCAGCGGTATCGGGCGCAAAAACAGCGAGCACATGAAGTTCAGCGGCATTTTTACGATTAAGGACTTCGTAGAAAAAGAAAACGGCTGGATTAGAAAAGCTTTCGGGATTAACGGATTAAATTTGAAAAGTGAGCTGACAGGAATTGCCACATCGTTGGTTAATAACGAGCCCACCGCTCCGCAGAGCATACAAGTCACGCGGAGTTTTGAGGATTTTACGCAGAGTTTGGAATATTTAGAACACGAACTGAACCGGCATGTTCACGAGGCCTGTCAGAAACTCAGGCGGTGGAACGGCTTTTGCCAAGGCGTGGAAGTTATGCTCCGCACCAAAGACTTCAAATATCTCGCTATTGAGGCAAAATTTCCCAATCCGACCAACAGCGACCAAGAAGTGCGTATGACCGCTATGAGCCTATTAAAGCAACTCTACCGTCCGAATTTAATTTATCGCTCAACCGGCGTAACTCTGTCACATCTGACCTACGGCGAAGTGCAACAATCGCTGTTTGAGGAAGTTAAACCTCACGACGACAAACTCTCACACCTCGTTGACGAACTTGAAGCCAGATTCGGCAAAGGGATTGTTAAGACAGGCGTGTGAAGGCTATTGCAAGTTATCAAACGTTACAAAAATAAGAACAGCCGACCGAACGATTACACAAAACAAGAGCCGAGCGTTCAACTCGGCTTATATTGTGCTATCACCAATAAAAATCGTTATTTCTTTGCTAATTGTTTTTTGAGCATCTTTGGCAAATCGCTGTATTTAATTCCAACCATTTGGGTTATTGTTTTTTGCATCAACACAAAACATGCACACATAATCAATGCACCAATTAAATAATCAGTGCCTGATAGTATATTGTTTTTAATTAAATAGCTAAATAAAACAATTGTCACAATTGCTTGGATTTCTGCAGTTACAAGTCCCGGAGAATAAAATTTCTGGCAACGAAACAGACGTATAGCAAAAATATGAACAAATCCCTCAAATAAACCTAAAAAAGCAAGCGGTAAAACAGTTATCGGGTATTGATGGAAAACTAAAGGTGTCAAAGTAAAAGTAAGAAGCAAAATGCTCGTCGGAATACGACTTTGACGTTTCATCTTCTCATCTATATCTACTTTAATCATTTTTGCTATCATATCAGCAAATCCGCCCGGATACTTCATTTCTTCCCATTCGTGTAAAACAAACAAAAATATATAAACCAACACAAATTTTTGAATGACAGATAAATCGCCGACAATCCCTGCAATAACAAGGGCTGATATTGATATAACCGTATAAATCTCTAAAGCGTAAAATTTGATAAACTTTATCATTTTATTCTCCATTTTCTCTTTCGTATGTAGCCATAAAATGTTAAAAGTTAGGTTAATGTGAATATCCATCCTACTTTTCCCCATATCGCAAGTTATTAAATGTCAAAAAAATACGTTACCGGTCAGACCTCGCGACCGCCTCAACCGTTTACAATTCAAACTCGAACAAATGACCGCCCGGTATAAACAATGCCAAAATGAGCTTCATATTCAGTATCAAAAACAGAAAGAAAAATAGTTATTGTTTTTTTAATCATCTTTATTTATAGTAATTTCGTTGGAACAGCCCAAGTTCCGACAGGACATTGACAGTCTTATCAGTACGGGCAAAATACATAGCTTTTGTGTTACATTGTAATACAGAAGACAATTGCCATATTGGGCATCTCACCGTAACGGGTGGATGCCAGTGAATAAGGCATATACCCAATAGCTGGGCTATTTTTCGTACTGATAATAGTGTCAACGTCCACCCACCTTACAAGGTGGGTGAATTTGGTTGGGCTGATAGGTAAAAGCTTTTTGACTGTATGTGCTTTTTTCGGCCACCGCGACACCCCGATATCATCTTCCTTAGAGCATCATCTGGCAGAAGTCGCCAGGAATTTAATTGTTTACCATCATGTAAATGAGTTTTGGCTTTGCGAACAAGGCGCTTTTGATTGTTTGGCCCGCCTTGTTATGAAAGAGTTAAAAAAAGAATTTGAAAATATTATCCTTTGCCTGTTCCCGGCATATTACCCTAATAACGCTAAGCTCGATTGGATGTATGACAACGATTATGATTTGATGTATCCGGATGAAGTGGCAAAAGCACCACCGCAGGTTGCTATTTTACGTCGCAACGAATATATTGCTAAAAATACCGATTACATCGTTTGCTATATAAACCATAAATCAGGCGGAGCTTATAAAGCAGTTGAAATTGCGAGAAAACACGATAAAAAAATAATCAACCTCGCCAAGTATATTTAATTCAAGCCTTACATCTTCAGATGCTCTAAAAATGCCTGACAGCCCTCATAAATATCCCAATAGCTCTCGTCAAAATTGCCGGTATACCATGGGTCGCGGATATTGCGTGGATTATTGGTAAAATCAAGCAAGCGATGGATTTTGTTTTCCGTATCCGGACCAACGAGCGATTGAATGTCCTCAATGTTGCTGTCGTCCATCGCCAGAATATAGTCATAATATGCATAATCGTTTGGTCGAATGCGACGGGAATAATGCTCATCAAACGGTACATGCATGGATTTCAGCATCTCGCGTGTGCCATAATGAATGCCGGCATGACATATCTCGTTGTAACTTTCAGTTGCGGCAGAATCTATTTCAAATTTGTCTGCCAAACCGCGTTCCTCAACCATTTGCTTAAACACAAACTGCGCCATCGGCGACCGACAAATATTCCCCAAACATACAAACAAAACTTTGACCATTTTTCGCTCCACTTTTTAGCTTTTATATTTCAGTTTGTAGCCATTGACAACTTTTTTGTTTAACTTGCTTCTCGCAAGTTCGAGTGCGAGGCGCACAGCCAAAACTTACCAATAAAAAATCCTACCGCCAGGGTAGGATTTTTTATATGGTGGTGGATAGGATATTAAAAGGCGAAATCGGATAACTTTTGCGCCATTTTGTGAATTATTCTAACCATTGGTATCTCTAATTGTCCGGACCATTACCCATATCTGGACACCACTTCTCCCGTATCGAAACCCTGCTTTCATTACAAAAATAAGAAATGGCGACCAGATTAAAATGCTTTCAATAATGCTGAAATATTTTCTCTTTAACATATATTAACTCATATTCAGTATAATGCACTAATGAGGTGGTAAAATGAAAAAGGTTGTTTTAAGTTTTATTTGTTTCTTAACAGCATGCAGCTCCATATTTGGTTATGATAAGGAGTTTAAAAATCCTATTTTCAATCAACCATTGAGACCATTAAGCAAGACATCAACTTGGACTTACTTGACACCAACATCATATGTTTCAATGACGCCATTAGATAAAAATAAAATTGATACACAAGGTAAATGCGATCTTGTTGAAAATAAACAAGACCGCATTACCTTAAAATGCATAGGTGAATGGTATGATGGGGCAAAATCCAATAGTTACTTTACTTATGTAATAACAGATTTGCTAAGCCCTACCTGTTTAATTATTGAACAATATTATTATTCTACTCTTAAAGAATTCCCCAAACGAGCTTCTTACGGAACTTACTGTATAACCCCACTAAATGATACAAACTCAGAATCTGATTGAGCGTGACATTCTTTCTGCCCAATCATTTCTTTCCCAACCTACATCTTTGCGATGGATATTATCATAGATTAAAAACCTAGTCCTACACAGTTTTGAAAATCATCATCTTTATTTTTGAAATCACGCCAAGCCTCATAGCCGTAATAAGTAAAACACCTTGCTTTATTTCCATCTTTTCTGCATGCTATGCCATAATTCCCAGAC
>JAFUXF010000040.1 GCA_017477185.1 Alphaproteobacteria bacterium
AAATTTATAATAGTTATGACAGGAAACAAATAAAGTAAAATAAAGAAAACATAATTTAGATAATGGAAAAATAAGAATAGTTATATCTCCGACAAAATATGGTCAAACGGTATCTTCCATGTATTATCTTAAAAAATAAAAAAAGCCCTCTTATGAGGGCTTTTCCTTTCTTAATCCTACTCTCTGCTTCCTCGCGAGAGAGAGATACACAACAGGCGATTTCCGTTTCATTCCTGTCGGTAAGAAATACCTTAAGGATAAACTAAATATATCATATTTTCATTAAAATGCAATAACCAGCATAAAAAAATAATAACTGCTATTTCATCTCTTATCCTCAGTACACAACAAATTTCCGACCGGTTGTTTGGTGGGTAAATTGTAAAAAAAAACTCTTGCAGATAAGCAAGAGTTTTTTTTTGCAAAATGTAAAGATTACTTACCGAACGGATTCAAACCGCTTAATGTATCTTTAACACTATCAACCGCTCCACTGGCTGTATCTTTAGCTGTATCAACAGCCTCTTTAGCTGTATCTTTCGCGGTATCAACAACAGCACCAGCCGCATCTTTTAAGTTAGCTAAATTGCTGTTGATAACAGTTGTCGAGACGGAAGATAACAATTTATTTAAGATAAAGGCAATAGAATCAGCAACACTTGTACCTTTAGAGTCTTCGCCAATGTTTTGCAAAGTAACTGTTGGTAAAGGAATAGCGGCAGAAACAACATCAGGAGCAGCTGTCATCGCGCCGTTTATTTCGCCATTGCTGATAACAACCTTCTTAATGATAACTTTTTTAGAAGAGTCATCATTTTTAGCTTCTTCTTTAGGCTCAGTAGCGGAAGATGCCGTATATTTATTAACATTATTAATAATATCAGAGATATTGTTTTGTGTTAAAGATAACATTTCATAAGAGATAACCGGTTTATTAACCACAATTTGATCAATAATGATTGTATCGGTTGTAACGCTCTTCAAGTTAACTTTAACATCGACATTACCGAGTTCAATAGCATTTTTGGTTTTATAACCGGATGGGTTAGCGATAGTAATTTCTTTAACACCAGCCTCACCATCTTTAAGGTTGATATGAAAACCAGAAAGATTAACTGAGGTACCGGTTACTTCACTACCGTATTTATTAACGGCTTTTTTAACAAGCATTTCTAACGGGAAGAAATAATAGAGCAAAGCTCCGAGAATAACCAGAATTAATAAGAAAATGGAAAACTTTTTCATTGTATTATCCTTTATAAATGAGTAAAATTTCATGTAATAAAATAAGATTCTGATATAAAAAGTCAATCAAAAAGAATAGAGATGTGATAAATTTATAAAGAAATAAAAAAAATGCTTGCAAATAAAAAAGAGTGGGGGTATAGTCCGCTATGTTCTGGTTAAGAATGGGTGCGTAGCTCAGTTGGTAGAGCAACTGACTCTTAATCAGTGGGTCTGGGGTTCGAACCCCCACGCGCCTACCAATAAAGGAAGTCCGCTTTTTAGCGGGCTTTTTTTATTGGTAAATAGAAGCGTGAGGTGGTTTGAACCCCAGAGGGAGGGGTTCGACTACCAGCGAAAGGCGGGCGGAAGAACGCCGGTCGGCAAAGCCGATGAGCGCCTGTACGGCGAAGTGAAACGAAGTCAACCCCCACGCGCCTACCAATAAAGGAAGTCCGCTTTTTAGCGGGCTTTTTTTGTAAGTAAAAAACGTTTCTACTAATAAAAGAGTATAAATCTTATCTTAAAAATTATCTCTTATATAGCGATGTAATGTTATCCATGTGCACCCCATCAAGCGGGCGATTTCAGCCTTAGAAATGTTTTGTTGCAACAATTCTTTAATGCGGGTATGTTCTTTGTGAATTCTGATGGCGACAGTGCCGAAAAACGTGCTTTTGTTGAGAGTTTAGGCGTTCGTTATGTCGTCAGTAATCGCCTGCCGAAAGATTTATTACCCGTCCGCTCAACCACAGCCATCCGGCAAATACTAAAAAAATAAGTTAAAATAACTCTCTTCCTACATCTTGACCAACTGTTCGGCGATATCTTTGGCTAACTGATGAACAGTTTGTGTTTGTGCGTTTACCAAGTCTGCAATACTATTCCCACTGACTTTTGCCTCATACACACCTTGTCTTCTCATTAAAATTTTGCCTTTAGCATCTGTAATATTCCACCATGCCGCAAACAACACTTTTTCTCCGCGATAAGCCTTAAGTGTATTGACTTCTATATTCACATTATATGTTGCGCTTTGGCTGTCAAAATATGTCCGTTTAACAAATGCTTGCGGCAAGTAAGCAATCAGGTCATTCACCACCGTCGCTTGCAATACATCAGGCAAAACCTCCGCCCAACGATTAAACTCCATAATTTTGACCTGATCATTACCAGACTCATAGACAACCATTTGTGCCCGATCCAATAAATCCGGAACTTTCACTTTTGCGACGGCAATATTGATTTTTTTCTGCGATAAAGGTGATAATCCTTCACTGTTCATCATATAAAATGATGAGTCAGGAGACCGCCAACTGCATGCTCCGATAATCACAACCAAAAAACAAAGCAATTTCTTCATCTTATTTCTCCTTTCCTCGCAGAATAGCCTCCGGATGCCGCTCCAAATAATCTGTCAGATTTTTGATTGACCGACTAGCCTTAGAGATTTCTTCCATTGTTGTATTGATATTTTGCATTGTTTTTGAAAATTCTCCTGATCTTTTATCTAACATTGTATCCAGTTTTTGTGTAATCTGCGCTGTGTTGCTCAAAATTGTCGGGAGATGTTCATCTAAATCAACCAAAACATTTCCAAGTTGGGTTAAGCTCTCATGTAGCGGAATTTTATTCAAATCTTTCGAAAATTTGGCAAAAGCGGACAATGTCGTTGGAATTTCATGATATTTACCATCTCCTTTTAAAACAATAGGTTGTTCAGGATCCATAACAAGAGCAATCATTAATTGACCAGTCAAAAGATTAGAACTGGTTAGTTCTGCCCTCAGTCCTTTATCAATCAAATTTTGAAAGAGCTGTTGGTTTGAAACTTTTAGATCTTTATTCTTTGCCGATAATTTCCTTTTATCAAAAGCAACATACACCGGTGCTAAAAAAGAACCTTCTGCTAAATTGGCAACCAACTTAATCTTTTTAACTTGACCAATTTCGACACCTTGTAACATCACTGAAGAACCAACACTCAAGCCTTGAATAGATTCTTCAAAATACATGACGACGAAATCATCATCAGAGGTAAATTTTTGCCCTATGTTGCTCAGCACAATTCCCAACAAAGAGGCAAGACCGACAATCACAAACAAACCAACCATTCTATATTTTTTATTTTGCTGCATTTACTTTTTTTCTCCGCGTGTTAAAAATTGATAAACCTCAGGATGAGGCGGGTGTTTTAATAATTCTTGAGGGCGACCGTGAGCTAAAATCGTCTTAGTATTCGCATCTAAAAAGATAGAATTTGTTCCAATAGCAAAAATTGACGCCAATTCATGCGTAACAACGACAATTGTTGTTCCTAAACTTTGATTGATTTTAATAATCAGTTCATCAAGATGATGCGAACTGATAGGGTCTAAGCCGGCAGATGGTTCATCAAAATAAACAATGTCAGGATCTAAAGCTAAAGCGCGCGCTAAACCGGCTCTTTTTTTCATTCCGCCACTAATTTCTGAAGGATAAAAATCATCAAATCCGGTCAAACCGACCAATGCCAATTTAAGATGAGCCAACTCCCGAATAGTTTCAGGGGAATAGGTTGTATATTGCTGTAAGGGAAGGGCAATGTTCTCAGCCAAAGTCATAGAACTGAATAACGCCCCGCTTTGATACAAAATTCCGGATTTTTCTCTGATTTTTTGGATATCCGTTTGCGGAGCCGTCTCCATATTAACGCCATTGATAATCACTGTTCCCTTTTTGGGTAAAAGTAATCCGGTTAAAACGCGTAACATACTGCTTTTACCGCAGCCGCTACCACCCATAATAATGAAAATATCACCTTTATTAACCTGATAGTTGGCATCATGTAAAAGAACATAATCTCCATAACCGATAGTCAAATCTCGGACATCAATTGCAATTTCTTTTTTCATATGCCCAACTCCTGACAAATAACGGTAATAATACCCGTAACAACAATCATCCAAACAATAGCATTAACTACTGATTGCGTTGTCGCAATACCGACACTATCAGCTTTACGTCCACAGGTTAAGCCACAATAGCAACCACACAAGGCAATAATAAAACCAAAACAAAAACCATGAAAAATTCCGACCAAAAAATTATTGAGCGTAAACGCATCAAAAGCATATTTCCAATATTCCTGATAAGGTAAATTCATAAGCACCACGCCAACAAAGGCACCGCCAAGCATTCCCATTACATCAGATAAAAGAGTCAAAATCGGCATAGTAAGCAACATAGCCAATAAACGAGGCATAACTAAAAAGTCAATCTTAGGTAAGCCCATCGTTTCAAGTGCGTCAAGTTCTTCATTGACTTGCATGGTGCCGATAGTGGCTGCATAAGCAGAACCGGTGCGTCCTGCCATAATAATCCCCACCATAATCGCACCCATAATGCGGCACATACCGACAGTAACCAAACTGGCAACATAAATTTGCGCTCCAAAAGTCTGGAGCTGAACTGCGCCGACAAAAGCTAAGATTAATCCTACCAAAAAGCTAATCAGAGCAACGATTCCTAAAGCTTTTGGACCGCAATCATCTAAGGCCGACAAAAAATCAATGTATCGCATAATCGAACGAGAAGTCAAACAACGCCAAAACGCAACGCAGATAGCACCGATATATTGTATAACGTGCAATATCATATCTCTAAAGACCAACGATTTGGCTCCGATATTCTCTAAGAAATCTTGTTTTTTTGAAGTTTTTTGTGGCGGTCGGCGATCAACAGCAAACGCCAAATCAAGTAAATCTTGCAAGTTTTGCGGAAGATGGGAACAATCATAAGAAACCTGATTATGGCGTGCTAAACGCAAAATATCATACAGAATTAACAGTAATGATGAATCCCAAGTTTGCAGGCCATCATCAATAAAATCAATTTTCTTGATTGAAGAGGTAAGATATTCCTGCACCTCAGTAACAATACGGACACAATCGCAACTCCGGAGATCTCCGGATAAAATAATCAGGAGATTTTCTGTATCATGCTGAATTTGTATTCCTTCAGAGAGAATTTTTAATTGTTGCTTTTTCTTCATAACATTACTTTAAATTTTCTAATCCCTGCATTATAATAATATCATTAAAAATAAAAACAATTATTTTAAACAATATCGTTGATAAATTTATGATCAAACTTGCAAATCGAGCTCAAAAAAGCTACTCTTTTCGGAAAGAAAGGATAAAACATGACAGAAGATATATTGCCGGAAACAGAGGTTTTTTCCCCGATTTTGCTAGAAGAATATATCCGGTTGATGACAGCAGCTCACTATATTTCAAGCGAGAATAAAAAAAATCCTGTCACTTTTGAAATTGCCCAAGAGTATTACCAACAAATAGCAGATTGCCCGATACAGGCACCACTGATTGGTCTGACTCTGTCTTATGATAAGCAACAACAAAAATTATCCGTAACAGCCGACGACTATTTCTTAAAAATGTATGAAAACAAAATTCAAGAAGAAGTTGCCATAAATTATAAAACAACAAATACAAAGAGATATAACAAATATATTAAACAAATACTTTAATCTTTTTGTAGATATTGTTTCAATAAATGAACGGTCAAAAGCTGGGGTAAAATTGTCGGTTGAGGATTCATCCCGTCATAATAAACATATAAAGGTACGCTGTTACGCCCGTATTGAGCTAACGCACTGGTAATATATGTGTCTTTTGAGGTCCAATCAGCTTTTAATAAGGTAATATTTTGCTCATTGACTAATCTTTTAAATGCCTTTGATGACAGAGCCGTTTTCTCATTAACTAAACATGTCAAACACCATTTAGCGGTAAAATCAATGAATACCGGTCGGTTTTGTTGTTGAAGAGAAGATAATTTTTCCGGAGAAAAAGTTTCCCAAGCTAAACTATCCGGTTCTTGCCAAGCCGGCGTTGCAGGAGTAACCTGATTATAAAACACCCAACCGAGCCAGAGACATGTAACAAAAACAGGAATTGCAAACAATTTTTTTAGAACAACCATCCATTTTCCGGGTCTGGGAAGCATTTTAGCAAAAGTATCTGGAAATAAACCGATAAGTGTGAAAGGTAAGGCATAACCGATTGCCAAAGCTAAGAAAATCGGAAAATAAATATAAGGAGGTTGGGTCATGCTATAACCAATAGCTGATCCCATAAAAGGAGCCGAACATGGACTTGCAATTAAAACAGATAACAACCCCGTAAAAAACGAATTTAATTTTTGTTTTTTTAGAGAAACAGCTCCTAATCTGTTAAAAAATGGCATATGAAAATGAATAAGACCTAAAAACATTAAACCAATAATGAAAAATAACAACCAAAGAAAAGCCACAAAAATTGGAGATTGTAACTGGAATCCCCAGCCAATCATAGCTCCGCCAAGACGCAAGACCCACAGAATCATTGCTATAATCATAAAGGATATAACAACCCCGACAAAATAAAACAGAGCTTCAACGGCAACGCCTCGATGAGAATGTATGTTATTTAATAAATTCAAAGACTTAATGAAAAGAATAGGAAAAATACAAGGCATCAGATTGAGAATAATTCCACCGACAAAAGCCATCAACAGCATTAGAATAAAAGAATTTGAAGATGGAAAAGATACAGCATATTCCGCTTCTTTTAATAATACTTCAAAATTACCGGCATTACTCAAGATAATTGCTTTAAACTGGGAGGGTACAGAGACATCTTTTTGTAAAGAAGCGTCAATAAATAAATTATTATCTGTTACATTAAAATTATTCGGCATGTTATTGATAATTAATCCTTTTTCGAAAGGAATAAGTTTAAGAGAAGATGGTGAAATATTACCTAAATCAGGAATTTGAATTTGTAATTTTCCATGGCGTACCGAGAAAGAACCGGTTGCATATTGTTGCGGAAATGTTGCTTGAGCATTCGTATACTCACTTTTCCAATCATCAGATATAATAACACTGTCTTCGACAGGCACATCTAAGGACAGAGTCAATGTTTCTTCTACGCATTCTTCACGGCAGGCAAGCCATGCAGCATCAGCTGTAATATGTAAAGTATCGCCAATTTTAAGGTCTTGGTTAGGAATGACACTAAACAACCAATAGGCTTTTTTATCATAAGCATATTGCGTAATCATTTTGTGAAGATGAAAATGCTTAGGAACACTTTGTTCTTTTAATTGAGCAGTAGCAAGATCAGAATCCACGAGAACTTTAGTTGAAGTACCGGTATCTCCGGGGTTGTTCCAATAAATATGCCAGCCTGCTTGCGGTCTTATTTTAACCAAAACCTTAAAAGGCGTTTGAGAATCAACGGCTTCATACTGAGAAATAAGGTCAACCTGTGTATGTGTGTAGTAAGATTCTTTTGCATACGCCGGAGTCGCAAGCAAAGAAATGCTAAATAGCGCAATAAAAAAATATTTCAGAGACATTCTATTTTTTACCCTTAGAGGATTTTTTTTCAGCAATAACAAAAACATAATAAGAAGATATGATGACGCTGCCTGCTTTTACAAAACAGAAAATTCCAAGAATAACAGCCAACGGCATAAACAATCTCGGGACAATACATAAAATAAACAAGGTTGTAAAAGTTTCAAAACCTTGTGCTATTCCACCGAGATAAAAAGGAGACTCACTCAATTGCAGATGAGACTCATCTTTTTCATTGCCGACAACAATACCATAAGCCAATAGAGCACAAGCTGAAGAGACAAATGCAAACAATAAAAAGGTTGCAGCTACAGCATTTTGCTCGGGGTTAGCCAATGCAAACCCAAAAATAATACCGGCATAAAAAACATAATCGAGGGTTGCATCAAAAAATATTCCAAATTTTGTTGGTTTATTTAGTTTAGCAACGGCTCCATCCAAAATATCGCATAATCTGTTGATTAAGATACAGACCAAAGCATAGCCGTAATGTTCTATAGCTAAAAAGTTAATAGCCAACAAGCCGATAACAAAACCGATTAATGTAATCATATTTGCAGAAATACCGCTTTTAGCTATTAATTTTGCTGTTTTTTGAATGATTTTATGAAGAGAACGAGATGCTCTCGTGCAAGATTTGTTGCAAATCTTAAAAAAGCTGTTGATTTTTTCATTAGACAATTTAGATTTTAAATCAGCAAATTTAAACATGGCATGACCTTTCATAAAATGATAAGACTAACTTAATACATTTAGATTTAAAAGTAAACGCCAATAACTTATTTTTAACAGGTATAAAACAGTGAAAGCCAAAGTATTAAAAATTTTTCTGATTAGTTTGATTGCCGGTGCGGCAATATTTTATTATTTTTACCATTCGCAGCCGTCACAAATAATGACCGGAGAGACCATGAATACATACTATCGCATAGTTATTCGTGACGGGCATGAAAACACATTACTGCACAATATGATCAAAGATGAATTATTGCAAATCAATAAGGAAATGTCTGTTTTTGACAGTATGTCTGATATTTCACAATTTAACCAAAATACGGAAGAGAAGTGGATTGATATTCCTGAGAACCTTTCAGTTGTTTTAAAAGCCTCTTATCAGATATATAATCAAACGAATGGTTATTTTGACCCGTCAATCGGTCCTTTAGCTGAAATTTGGGGATTTGGTGTTAATAAAACTCATAAAATTCCTTCTGCTGAAGAAATTAAAGCGACAAAACAAAATGTTGGCTTAGATAAGATAACATTCAGCAGGGATTTTCGTAAAGCCAAAAAAAGCAACTTAAATATATCCCTAAATTTGTCAGCAATCGCCAAAGGGTATGCTGTAGATAGAATTGCGCAATTATTGGAAGCACAAGGATATCAAAACTATATTGTAGACATAGGTGGAGAGATCCGTACCAAAGGAGGACGTAGTAATAATGAGGCGGGTTGGAATATAGCGATTGCCCGTCCGGATAGTGAAACGGTGGGGAATTATGCTTATGCTGTTCGTTTAATTGATATGTCGGTTGCAACCTCCGGAGATTATCGCAATTATTTCAATATGGAAGGGAAGCGCTATTCACATACGATTGATCCTAAAACGGGGTATCCGGTAGAACACAATTTGGCATCTGTAACGGTGTTTGATAAAGAATGTATGCGTGCTGATGCTCTGGCAACGGGAATTATGTCGATGGGAGAAAAGAAGGGTATTGAATTTGCCAATAAACATAAAATTCCGGTTATTTTATTTGTTCACTCAGATGATGGTTTTCAAACGGTTATGTCAAATGAGGGAAAAAACTTATTACAAAAAATTTCCTTAAAAGAAACACTTCAGGAATAAGAGAATTGATGAAGGGGATTATCTCAAATATTAGAGGAAAAGACATAACGATTCGAATACAATGTCAATCGGCTTGCGTACATTGTTCGCTGCATAATACTTGTCCGATAGATATAAAAGAAAAAAGCATTACTATCAAGCAATTAAATGCAAAACATTACAAAATTGGACAAGAAGTTTATTTGTCATTGAGTAAAAAAAGTATGGTATTAAGCCTGTTATTTGCGTATGGAATACCCTTATTGTTAATGTTAGGAATAGTATTTTTAGGAATAAAGCTAAACTGGTCAGATACCTTAATAGGTATAATGGCATTGGCAGGGTTAATTCCATATTATATTCTGTTATTTATTTTTAATTCATATCTTAAAAAATATTTTATGATTCTGATATCTGAAAATCCTGTGGATTAGTTCTCTAAATCGGAAAAAATGCTTGGTAATTTTTTTTTATATGCTAATTTCTATACATACGGATAGAGAGGACAAATATGATTACCGCTTTAATACTAAATATTGTCACATTATGCAGCATAGCAGCATTGGCCGCTGTTGTTTTATATATGGTTTCAAAAAAATTTGCGGTTGAACAGTCAGCTTTAGAAACAGCGGTATTTGAGGTGTTGCCTCATGCCAATTGCGGAGCTTGCGGTAAAGCCGGCTGTCAGGATTTTGCCAAAGCCTACGCACAAGCAGGCACCGAAGAACTGCAAAATCTCTATTGTCCGGTCGGTGGGCGGAAAGTTATGCAAAAATTAGCCGCACTTAAAGGAAGCGGCACACTTTCTATTGCGCCGACATGTGCAGTACTGCGCTGCAATGGAACTTGTCAAAATGCACCGGATAAAATGGTGTATGACGGATTACGAAGTTGTCGTGTTGCTAATGATATTATGTCCGGAAAAAGCGGTTGTCCGAATGGTTGTTTACGCTTAGGTGATTGTGTTCAGGTTTGTCAATTTGGAGCCTTGCGTATTAACCCTCAAACCGGCATTCCTGAAATAGATTATCATAAATGCACTTCTTGTGGCGCATGTGTTAAAAGGTGTCCGCGCGGCTTGTTTGAGATTCGTCCGATTGTGAAAGGACAGCAAGTTTATGTGGCTTGCCGAAATAAGCAAAAAGGATCTGTTGCGCGTAAAAATTGTACGTCTGCATGTATTGCATGTGGTAAATGTGCAAAACTCAATTCCGAGATTGTTGTTGAAAATAATTTAGCATATATTCCGGCATCTGTTTCGCCGATTGAATATGGACAGAAATTAGCTGATGAATGTCCTGTTAAAGCCATTCATTACCGTAAAGATATAGTCAAAGGAGAAAGTCATGAAGGCTAAAACTTTTGCAATTGGCGGTATTCATATCAATAAACATAAACTTTCTGCAAATACAAAAATAACTGAGTTGGCTTTGCCGGATGTTGTCTATATTCCGGTTAAGCAACATATTGGTGCTCCGGCAAAAATTATTGTAAAAATCGGAGATAAAGTAAAAGTCGGAACATTATTAGCTGAAGCTGATGGCGTGTTTTCTGCAAATGTGTTTTCATCCGTTTCGGGAGAAGTCGCCAAGATTGAGGAAATAAATAACGGACAGGGGTATCTTGAAACAGTGATTACCATCAAACGTGAGGGAGACGTTTTTGAAGAGGGGATGGATTTAACAGATAATCTTATCACGGATATTCTTGATGATAAAGAAGAACTTCTACGAATTATTACACGCGCCGGTATTGTTGGTATGGGTGGTGCCGGTTTCCCCACACCGATTAAAAATAATATTCCTGAAGGCAAAAAAGTAGATACCTTGATTGTTAATGGTATAGAATGCGAGCCTTATTTGACGACCGATGGTCGTTTAATGATTGAAAAAGCAGAGCAAATTATTATCGGAACACGGATTTTGAATAAAATTTTAGGAATTCAAAACGCCGTTATTGCGATAGATGAGAATAAGCCGAGGGCAATTGCGCGGTTACACCGTATTGCTAAAAGATATGTCGGTGTTAATGTCCAGAAATGTAAAAGTATTTACCCGCAGGGCGGAGAAAAACAATTAATTAATGCAATTACAGGACGTGAAGTGCCATCCGGAAAATTACCGATTGATACGAATTGTGCTGTCCAGAATGTAGCAACTGTTTACGCAATTTATGAGGCAGTACAGAAACATATTCCTTTATTTCGACGTGTTGTAACACTAAGTGGCAATATTTCTCATCCTTGTAATTATTTGGTACGGATTGGTACACCGATATCTTTTGTTTTGAAAGAGAGCAATATCCCGTTAGAAAAAGTCGGGAAGATTATCAGCGGAGGTCCGATGATGGGACGAACGATTTCATCATTAGAGGCTCCGATTACGAAGACAACTTCAGGTATTACCGTATTTTTAGAGGAAAATTCTTATAAACCGGAGACGACATCATGCTTACGTTGCGGTAAATGTGTTGATGCTTGCCCCATGGGGTTAATGCCGTTAAATATCCGTGATGCGGTTGAGCATAATGAATTTCAAAATTTAAAACAATTGCATGTGCAGGATTGTATTTTATGTGGGAGCTGTTCATATGTATGTCCGGCAAAAATTCCACTGCTAGATTATTGTAAAATAGGAAAATATGAACTTTCTAAACTTCAAAAAAAGGCGTAAACCATGTTTAAAATGTCGACTTCTCCGCATATAAACTCCAAACAAACAACCCAAACAATTATGCGTGATGTGATTGTTGCGTTGTCTCCGGCTATCTTTGCCGCTCTATGCTTTTTTGGAATAAATGCCTTGATTGTACTGGTTACATCCGTAAGTTCTTGTGTCTTTTTTGAATATTTTTTGAGCCGACGTTTAGGCCTAAAAAATAATACTTTTGACTTATCCGCCATTGTAACGGGCGTGTTGTTAGCATTGAATCTACCGGCAACGATGCCGATTTGGATGACTATTTTAGGGGCATTTATGGCAATTGGTGTGGCAAAAATGGCTTTTGGCGGAATAGGAAAGAATATCTTTAATCCGGCTCTGGTCGGACGTGTCTTTTTGTTTATTTCGTTTCCTGTACAAATGACCACATGGGTAAAGCCGCATGTTTTGGAGTTTTTTAATCTTGATGCCGCGACGGCTGCGACTCCTTTGGCTTCCTTAAAACACTTAACGGTAGCTGAACAATTCAATACGGATTATTTGTCTTTATTTTTGGGAAATATCGGCGGCAGCATGGGAGAAACTTCAGCTCTGGCGTTGTTGATAGGTTTTATTTGGATGCTTAAACGTAAAATAATCACTTGGCATATTCCGGTCTGCTATGTAGGGAGTTTTGCCGTGTGTATATTTATTTCAGCGTTACTGACGGGATCAGCACGTTTCGATGTCTTGGCGCATATTTTATCCGGCGGATTATTGTTGGGGGCAATTTTTATGGCAACAGATTATACGACGTCCCCGATGACAAAAAAAGGAAAAATTATTTTTGCTGTCGGTTGCGGGGTTATAACCTATATTATCAGGGTATTCGGCTCATATCCTGAAGGTGTTTCTTTTGCTATTTTAATCATGAATGCTTTTGTGCCGCTGATTGATAGGTATTTTATTCAGTATATATATGGAACAGGGAGAAAATAAATGGCTAAGCCGTCTTCTCAAATTTTTATTATCTTCAAAATAATGTTTGTGGTAAGTTTTTTGACAGCAGTTTTTGTCGGAAGTATTTATCATGTGACGAAAAAGCCGATACAAGAGGCGCAAAATAAAATAATTGCCGAAAGTATCAAGGAGATTATCCCTTCAGAATTTGATAATAATCCGTTTGCTGAAAAAATTACGCTCAAGCAAGATAAAGAAAGATTTACATTATATCCGGCACGTCTTGAAGGATATGTCACGGCAATTGCAATGAAGAGCTTTTCTAATAAAGGCTATGGCGGCAGATTAGATGTTTTGGTTAGTTTCTTACTTGATGGAACAATTGGCAACTATAAAGTCATTAAACATCAAGAGACACCGGGATTAGGTTCAAAAGTTAATGATGAAAGCTTCAAAAAAGGGATTATCGGTAAAAATCCGGCATCTGAGAGCTTTAAGGTTAAACAAGATGGTGGCGAGATTGACGCTATTACCGGTGCCACAATTACCTCACGAGCTTTGATAGATGCTATTCAAAAGGCCTATCACGGCTATCAAAAATTCAACGCAGGAGTAAATCATGAAGCAGAATAGTTGGCAAAACCTTACCAGAGGCATTATTCGCGAAAACCCGATATTCGTAATGATGCTCGGTATGTGTCCGACCTTAGGCGTGACAACCTCAGCTATCAATGGTTTGGGTATGGGGTTGGCGACACTGTTTGTACTGATATTTTCCAATATAACGATTTCCTTGGTTAAAAAGGTCATACCTGATATTGTCAGAATCCCTTGTTATATTGTGATTATAGCCTCCGGTGTGACAATACTGGAGATGGTTATGGCTGCGTATTTACCTGATTTGTACGCAGCATTAGGGCTTTATATTCCCCTGATTGTAGTTAATTGCCTGATATTAGGCAGAGCAGAGGCCTTTGCCGCACATAACAATGTTTTGTCATCGTTATTGGATGCTATCGGTATGGGGTTAGGTTTTACATTAAGCCTGACAGTTTTGGGTATGATGAGGGAAATTTTAGGATCATATTCTGTTTTTGGGTATTCATTTGCCACTGCAGATGCCGAACCGATATTGCTGTTTATTATGCCTCCCGGAGCTTTTTTAGCATTAGCAGGATTAATGTTAAGTTTCAATAAATTGAAAGGGCAAAAATAATGAGTTATTTGACGATTTTTATTGCCGCTATTTTTGTAAATAATATTGTTTTATCGCAATTTTTAGGAATATGTCCGTTTTTGGGCGTTTCAAAAAAAATCTCAACAGCTTTGGGGATGGGAATGGCGGTTATGTTTGTAATGACTTTATCTGCCATTGTTACTCACTTGGTTTACTATCAATTATTAGTACCGTTTCATTTGGAATATATGCGAACAATTGCTTTTATTTTAGTTATTGCGGCTTTGGTACAAATGGTCGAGATTATTCTTAAAAAGACATCTCCGGCGTTATATGAGGCATTAGGTATATTTTTACCGTTGATTACGACTAACTGTGCAGTATTGGGCGTTGCTATTTTAGCCATACAAAAAGATTATGGTTTGGTGTCATCGGTTTGTTATAATTTAGCTAATGCTATGGGGTTTACGTTAGCAATCGTGCTGTTTGCCGGTATGCGAGAGAGATTAGATAGAGCAGGGGTTCCGGAATGCTTAAAAGGTGCACCGATTGCATTGATTACAGCAGGTTTGTTATCGATGGCGTTTATGGGCTTGAGGTAAAAAATTGCTCCTGATGGAGCAATTTTTAACGAAAGGCGAAGTTTTTCTGCTGAGAAAGGGAAGCGACAGCGACCGCAACGAATGCTGAAAAACGAGTGACCGAAGCGCAGTTAGCGAGGAACGAGCTTACAAGCAAGAAGAGGTAAAAACAGAATCAAAGAGAGGCTTAAAACAAAAAAAGGAAGAGATGTAAAGTCTCTTCCTTTTTTTATGCGTGTCATACTTGACAATTAACTAAATTTTTCATATCTTACAAATGCATTAGTTGATGACTGTTGTGAGGTGTGGAAACCTCTCGAAATATAATATAAACATAATCATTTTATGTGCTTTCCGGTATGACCGGAAGGTGATAAAATAGCCAATATATCACACTATTTATTTCGATAGTTTCCAACTTCCGGTCGCCTCTCATCAGGGCGATTTTTTTTAAGGAAGGAAGTTATGAAATGTCATGTAATCAAGAAGTCAAGAGGCAATTAGCGCAAGAGTTTGTTAAGCTGCGTGAGAGAAGAGGGATACCTTTAGCGGAATTACTACAAAATCCCAAGCTAACCCACTATGCGCTAAGATGTGTAGAAAACAACGAGCCTATCAGCTGGCGGCAATGTAATCGTTTGTTTAAGTATTATCGTTGTAAAGTTGAAGTCAGATTGTTAGATTAAAAAGTGATATGCAAGTAAAAAAGGAGAGAATGTTCTCTCCTTTTTAATAAATCAGTACGAGTTGCCCAAAGAGCGTATTTTTTCTAAATAGCTTGTTTGACAGCCTCAATAGCATTTACAATCTTAGCACCGTTCGGACCGCCGGCTTGAGCCATGTCAGAACGACCGCCGCCGCCTTGTCCGCCGAGTTCACTTGAGGCAATTTTAACCAAATCGATGGCTGAATATTTAGCGGTTAAGTCTTTTGATACCCCGACAACGACAGAGGCTTTGCCTTCTTCATTGGCTGTTGCCAAAACAACGATACCGGAACCGATAGAAGCCATAATTTCATCAATAAAGGATTTCAGCTCTTTCGGATGAACGTTTGGAATTTCTTTTCCGACAAATTTAATTCCGTTAACTGTTTCAATTTTATCTTGATTATCAGCGGCTTTGTTAGCAACAAAACTCTTCTTAATCTCTAAGAGTTGATTTTCAAGTTTTTTCTTTTCTTCCAAAAGTTGCTTAATACGATTTTCCAAGTCATTCGGATTTGTTTTAAGAAGAGCACTCGCTGCATGAAGCTTATCTTCAACATCTTGAACAAACTTTTCTGCTCCGATACCTGTAACACACTCAATACGACGAACACCGGCAGCGACAGCAGATTCAGAAACAATATTGAAGTAACCGATATCACCGGTCGAGCAAACGTGTGTTCCACCGCATAATTCACGAGAAAAGCAGGTTTTATCATCTCCCATAGTAACGACACGGACAATATCGCCGTATTTTTCGCCAAATAAGGCCGTTGCCCCTTCTTTAATGGCCTCATCAGGGGTCATCAAAACGGTTGTGACAGGGTAATTCTTGCGAATGGCTTGATTAACAATGTTTTCAACCTGACGGAGCTGTTCTGCAGTAATTTGTTTCGGGTGAGAAATATCAAATCTCATTCTGTCGGGTCCGACTGAAGAACCTTTTTGGGCAACATGGTCGCCCAAAACATCACGCAACGCACGATGCGCTAAGTGTGTAACCGAGTGATTGGCACAAATAGCTTTGCGATATTCTTCAGCAACCATAAATGTCAACGTATCACCGACTTTTACACTGCCTTTGATTAACTTACAGCAATGAACGGTTACTCCGTCGAGTTTCTTTTTGGTGTCGGTCACTTGAATAGTGGTGTTTTCATTGATAATCATACCGATATCACCACATTGACCGCCCATTTCGCCATAGAAAGGAGTTTGGTTTGCCACCAGATAAAATTCTCCACCGATATTCGAAACAGCATTAATCATCTGTCCGCCGGAGACAAGTGCAGTAATTTGTCCGTCAGCTTTTAAGGTCGTGTAGCCTAAAAATTCGGTTGCACCGACTTTTTCCTGAACCTCAAACCAAACTTTTTCAGTGCCTTCATCACCGCTGCCGGCCCAGTTTTTACGAGCTTCTGCTTTTTGTTTTTCCATGGCGGCATTAAAACCTTTAACATCAACTTCAATCTTTTTGAGTTTGAGGGCATCTTGTGTTAAATCAAGCGGAAATCCGTAAGTATCATATAATTTGAAAGCTGTCTCACCGGATAAAACTTTATTGTTCCCCAAATGAGAAATTTCTTCATCTAAAATCTTGAGACCTTTATCTAATGTTTTGATAAAACGTGTTTCTTCTGTTTTAATGGTTTCGGTAATTAAAGCCTGTGCACGATATAATTCAGGGTAAGCCTCGCCCATTTCTCGTTGTAAAGAAGGAACTAATTTATAAAGCATCGGTTCCTTAACGCCCAAAAGTTGAATATGACGCATCGCCCGACGCATAATTCGGCGCAGTACATAACCGCGCCCTTCGTTAGACGGTAAAACACCATCAGCAATCAAAAAGCAGGTTGAACGCAAGTGATCGGCAATCACATTATGAGAAGATTGCAACTCACCTGTCGGATCAGAATTCGCCATATCGGCAATGTCTTTAATCAGGTTGCGGAACAAGTCAATATCATAGTTAGAGTGAACACCTTGTAAAATGGCTGAAATACGCTCCAACCCCATACCTGTATCAATACATTTTTGTTTTAATTCAATGCGTGAGCCATCCGGTAAATCCTCAAATTCATCAAAAACGAGGTTCCAAATCTCAATCCAACGATCACCGTCTTCCTCCGGTGTCCCCGGAAGACCGCCCCAAACTTGCTCGCCATGGTCAAAGAAAATCTCTGAGCAATAACCGCACGGCCCCGTATCGCCCATCTGCCAAAAGTTGTCTTTGGTGGCAATATTGATAATACGATCTTCGGGTAAACCGGAAACTTTTTTCCAAATATTGCGAGCTACTTCATCGGTGTGATAAACGGTAACCGCCAACCTGTCTTTAGGAATATCAAATTCTTTGGTGACGACTTCCCAAGCGTAATTGATAGCTTCTTCCTTAAAATAATCACCGAAAGAGAAGTTACCGAGCATTTCAAAGAAGGTATGATGGCGGACATCATAACCGACACTGTCTAAATCATTATGCTTACCACCGGCTCGAACAGATTTTTGGGAAGTTGTCGCTCGTTTGTAGTCGCGTGTTTCATTACCGGTAAAAATGTTTTTGAATTGCACCATGCCTGAGTTTGTAAACATCAGGGTCGGATCGTTATCAGGAACCAAGGACGAAGACGGAATAATCTTATGCCCGTTTTTAGCAAAGTAGTTTAAGAACGTACTACGAATATCTTTTAATGTTGTTGTCATTTTTCTTCCCAAAAATACAAATTAAAACTGTTTAACCTCACACTTTTAACGCATATTTTCGAGACTGTCCAGTAAAAAATCACATGACTTAGAATGTCGTTACCAAATTATTGACATATAAAAAAGACCAATTTAAATAACTGGCAAAGCAAATATAGCACAAATAAAAGATATTTAAATAAGCCGCCGGTTTATCAATTTTCCAAAATGTGCAAATCATTTGAAAAACTGTCAAGACCAGCCATAAAATAACAACTCCGCCAGTTAATGGAAGTTCAGCACCAAAAAACAAGCCACACCATAAAACCTGAATGATAAGTTGTTGCCAATAAAGTCTTGTCGCATAAGATTTATTGGTATTGGGCGATTGCAGAATACGATAAAAAGACAGCATTAAACAGATGTAAATAATGCTCCATGCGATAGAAAACACATAATTCGGCGGTGTTAAAGCAGATGTTGCCATTTTGCCATACCAACCGGCAACCCCACTACGAGTGAAATAACTGCAAATTAAACCAGTTATAATGACGGGAATAATTGTAAGTAATATATTTTTAGCTTTTTCTGACATCTCTTTTCTCCTAAAAATTTTCTTTTAATATAATAACGAAACAAAAAACTTCAAGAAATGACAAAATAAACAAAATTGCACTTGATTTTTGACAAAAAGTATGTTATAACCCTACCAAATTTATATTTGGAGGCTTTTCTCATGGCAAAAAAACAAGCAAAAACCGGAACTGTTTTGGAATTTATCGGCGGTGTTAATCGTGACAGAATAGGGGGCAACTGCTCTATTATTGCTCACACCGAAAAAGGTAAAACCACGCGCGTGATGTATGATTTAGGCACGATGTTTACGCCATATGAAAGCGGGTTTTCTGCCGCCTTGCCGAATGTTGAGGAATATTTTGACCGCCTTAATCCTGAAACCGATGAATACACAAAAGCCACTAAACCAGTCTCTGTCTTGTTTTTGACGCATGCTCACGAAGACCATATCGGGGCCTTGATAGAATATACAAAAATGGGATACCGCTTGCCACCAATTAAGGCTGGCAAATTTACCAGAGCTTTAGTTCGTCTTGCATTTAAGCAAGAAGGGTTAGAGCCGCCGGAGATTGAAACCATTAAACCTAAGCAGGAAATTAAAATAAGCGATAATATGGTAGTTGAGGTATTCATGGTTAGTCATAGTGTCATCGGGGCTATGGGTTTTCATACTTTAACAACTTTAAGAGGGAAACCTTATGCCGGTATTATCAATAACGGAGACTTTTTGACTGAAGAAAATATGCCTGTCGGAGAATCTTTTTCTAATGAAGACTATGATGACTTATTACAACGTAAATTAGTAACTCATGTTTTAGTCGATTCAACCTCAACACAGCCCCATGGCAGTGAACGTATCGGTTTTGAGCAGGCTGTCCAAAATTGCTTAGATGTTATTAATCGTCATCCGGGCAGAAACATCATTATTTCTCCTGTTATTTCCCGCAGTGTGCAAAATATAGCGATAGATATTGAAGTTGCCCGCCGTCTCGGGACAAAACTTTGCTTGGACGGCAAGTGGTTGGATCTTGTTCGTCAGGCTATGGAATTAAGCGGTTACGGCAAAGATTTTGAAGATGTTATATATAAAGGAAAGCTCAGCAAATATTTAGCAGATAAAAGTATTAAAACAAAGTATATTGTCAATACAGGAGCCTTTGCTCAGGGATTAAAAGAATATAATCTAAATCAATCAGACTCTTCTAATTTTCCGATGGCATCTGCTACAAAAATGGCTTTAGGGTTACACAAAGATATAAGATTAGATAAAAATTGTTTGGTCTTAGGTCGACAACGTATTATTGAAGATATTTGCGGTGCGGAAGGCGTAGAAATGTACCAACGAATGGCAGCACAAGGAGCTTTGATTGCGCTGACACCGGGAAGTCGTAAAGTCGGTAACGCCGAAGAAGTTCAAATGCAAGATTCCGGACACTTAAATGAGAAAGCATTAGATAACTATCTGGATAAAGTCAAAAAATATGCACCTCAAGCGTTTATTGTTCCTATTCACGGCAATCCGGACCAACTTGTTCATACCGCAAAAATGGCATTAAAGAAAAAAATGAATATCTTTATTGCTATTAACAAACAAACCTTGAGTTTAGCTAAAGAAAAAACGGAATCCTTAAATGATAAGGTTCAAATGTTGTGGATTGGGGTAAAAAAAGTCTTTCATAATCCGCTCAATCCTGATCCGACAGTACCATATCAGGGCAAGACAGAATATTGGCATATTGATGAATGGTATATGCCGGTTGATAAAATCGGCGAACAAGCTAATGTCTTATCTTATCAAAAAGGAGATAATGCTTATGTGACGAGTAGTGGTTCGCTATTTGATGATAGGGCGGAAGATTTGCCTTATCGTGAACCGATGAATGTCAAAAAGAAAATGTCTCGCAAACAAAAGAAAGAATTCAAAAAACAAGAAGCAAAAAATTTTAAAAACAATGGTTGGGATAGAGATTAAAGATATAAAATTTTCCTCCCCAAACTCTCTCAAAAAAATGAGAGAGTTTTTTCTTGCAATTCAAATCAGTTGGAGTATAAAGAACAAAATATTGCAAAATATTCCTTCCTTTGATAGGGAAGGTTAGGAAGGGTAGAAAAATGGTACTTAAACGAAAAGACGGCATTAAAATTTATGATACGGCTGATTTTGAAGGGATGAGAAAAGCCGGAAAACTGGCAGCAGAATGTTTGGATTATATCACACCTTTTGTTAAGGTTGGTGTGTCGACCGGAGAGTTGGACGAGCTTTGCCATGAGTTTATTGTTTCGCATAATGCGATTCCTTCTTGTTTGGGCTACCACGGGTACCCGAAAACGGTCTGCATATCCATTAACCACGTTATTTGCCATGGTATTCCGAGCTTTGAACGTAAACTGGTTAATGGAGATATGCTCAATATTGATGTAACGGTGACGCTGGATGGTTGGTTTGGCGATACCAGCCGTATGTATATTGCCGGTAAACCCTCGATTAAAGCTAAAAGATTGTGTGATGTCACTTATGAATGTATGATGCGGGGAATTGACGTTGTTAAACCGGGGGCACATTTTGGCGATATTGGTGCAGTGATTGCTGAGTACGCTCATAAGTACGGCTATTCTGTGGTCGATATGTTTTGCGGTCACGGTGTCGGCAAGGTATTTCACGATGAGCCGAATGTTATGCATATTGCTAAAGCCGGAACAGGTCCGATTATGGAAGAGGGGATGATCTTCACCATTGAGCCGATGATTAACACCGGCGGACCGGATGCTTTAATTTTACAAGACGGCTGGACGGCCGTAACCAGAGATAAATCATTATCTGCCCAATATGAGCATTCCCTCGCTGTTACCAGAGACGGCTTTGAGATTTTCACGCTTTCCCCGAAAGGATTGGATAAATATCCGTATCAAATTGATTGAGGTGCAACATATGCAAGAATTTATAGGTCTTATAGGCTCTCTGTGCTTTGCATTCAGTTCATGGCCTCAAGCCTACCACTCCTTAAAAACACAAACGGCTCAAGGGGTCAAGTGGTCATTTATTTTATTATGGCTTTCCGGCTCTTTTTTTAGTACAATTTATGCAATTTATCTTGAAAAATATATGCTTTTACCAAACTACATCTGTGGTGGTGCAGGAACATTGATTGTTCTGTATATTAAAATAAAAGAACAAACAAGAAGGAAGAAATCATGAATTATATTATTGAAATTTGCGGCTGGATAGGAGCTTTGTCTTACTCAATTTATTCCATTCCTCAAGCAGTTGATGCATGGCATCAGGGTAAAACGCAGGATTTAAGTACGGGGATGGTTTTGCTTTTGTTTTTTGGCGGTTTGTGCAGCTTAATTTATATTTTACCGGATGTCAAATCACCGCTATTTTATAATTTTTCAGCCTCTTTAATGGCGTCATCGACAATTGCGCGCTATCATTTCTTTCCGAGAAAATAAAAAATAGACAAAACATATTGACATAAGCATGAAAATATATTATAAGATAAACAGTAAACTTTATTATTAATTTTTTAAATTTATTCAAAATGAAAGAAAAAATTTTTCAGTGGAACAACGTGCTCTATACGGGCATTGGTTTGTGCGTGATTGCCGCTCTAATCTTTTTCTGCGGCTTTTTCACAGCGAATGTCGCCTCCCTGCAAGGCTATCACCGGCTGGTTCTAAACGGCTTTGCTTGGGTGGGCGTGATTGGTAGCCTGCTGTGCTATCTCTGGGCATTGCCGTATGTCATCGGCTGGATTGCTAAGACAGTCCGTTATTATGCACGTTGCTGGCGTTATGGCTATGGATATTAAAAAATTAAAGCTCGTCATAAGGACGGGCTTTAATTTTTATGAAGAAAGCATACATCTTTTACGTTGATAATTTCAGGAGAATATATATGAAAAAAGCATTGTTTTTGGCGATAATGCTGTTAACCGGTTGTAGTGATTATTATGCCGGAGCGCGCTCGGATGTTTACATCACAACCACTGCCGGCTTGGGCCAAAAAATAGGCGAGGTGTCGTTTCAAGACACCTCTGACGGTTTACTGGTCACGGTTGATTTGCAAAACATTCCGCAAGGTGAGCATGGTTTTCATATTCACGAAAATCCTGATTGCGGTGCTTTAACTGATGCTCATGGGCAAATGCAGCCGGCACTCAAAGCCGGCGGACATTATGATCCGCATAAAACCGGTCATCACTTAGGACCGAACCAAAAACAAGGACATCAGGGCGACCTCCCTTATTTAACCGCTGACAAAAACGGACAAGTCAAAACCTCTTTTTATATGCCGAATTTACAAGTCAAAGACATTAAAAATCGCTCACTCATAGTCCACGCCGGCGGTGATAATTATAAAGATACACCATTACCATTGGGTGGAGGAGGAGCTCGCATCGCTTGCGGCGTAATTGAATAAAATTTAAGGATTCTAAAAAAGGTTGACAGTTTGTGATATTTTTTATAGCCTTACAAAGACAGATGAGAATATAGCATTTTTAATTAATTACTTGAAAAATGTTGCTTTTTATCGAAGCTTTGTAGAGGACTATCATGAAAAGACTTTTAATTTGTATTGGGCTTGCTCTAACGCTATCTGCTTGTGGCAGTGACCATATTATTCGTTTTAATCTCAATCAACAGCCAACTGTAAAAACGACGCCGTCATATGTCGGTAAAAGCCATTTTTTCTTATGGGGAATGTGGCAGAAAACAGATTATAATTTAGAAAATGTCTGTCCGACAAGAGGGATAAACGCCATAGAGGCCCGGTGGTCATTCTATGATTCTTTAATGAATGGGTTAACTATGGGAATTTACGCTCCGGAAAGCTTTTCAATTTATTGTAACTAATTCGGAAATCATTAATTAAGAGCATGACAACAAGAGTTGTTATGCTCTTTTTTGGGTCTTACAAGAATTTTTTTGATTGTTTTTTAATACTCTTAAATCAGAGCGAAATTCAATAATAAGCACAATCTGCCAAAACAGGAATATGAGTGTCACAATGTCATCGCACATGCGATCTTTAATAATATCAATAAGAGCAAAAAGATAACCTTGCTCTGTGGTTACAAAAAGCATAGCTGTTTCCCATGCAAACATAGAAAAACGTTTATCTATAATTGGGATTAAGTTATTACTTGTGTCATAAACAATATTGTGAATACGCTTAGTTTTATAGGATAGATATTTTATGATAAATACAAAAACACAGATAAACATCTGAAGAAGAACGTTTACCAAGATCCATTCTTTTGCACAAATATTATTCGGGGTACCGGAAAAATCATAATCATATTGAATCATATCCGGAATCAAATTCCAATGTATGTAATACATAGTAATTTCTATGATAAGAATAGAAAATGTTATAATGATGGATAAATTGGTTCTAAATTTAATCCCTTTTAATGTATTTCCGGATATAAACAATTTAATAAATTGTATAAAAGATGACATATTCTCTCCTGTATAATAAAATATACAGGCATATTATTTCAGAAAAAATAAAAAAACAAGGACACATTTAATTAATATAGATTCGAACCCAACTCCACAATCCAATAAAAAAAACACTGCAACGACATTCTAAACTTATTCATATTTTGCCAACAGATCTTTCCAAATCTGCGGAGCATTAACTTCGTCAAAATAGGTTTTTAAAAAATTGACGATAGTAACATGTCTTTTGTTGATACACTTGCGTCCCGGCTCTGTCAGGGCTAAATCACGCAACCTAAGCAACTTATCAAAAAAATGGTTTACAATTGGGCAAGATTTTAGTTGCTTGTATTGCTCAGCATTCATATCTGTCGGCAAATAATTGGGATCAAAAAAAGGTTCTCCCCCCTTAGAACGATAGGCACGATACTCAATACAGCGGATAACTCCAATTAAACCTGTTGCATCGGCCATATCCGCATCAGAAACAATTTTACCCTCCATGCAATCTGGTAGGATTCCGCTAAGACGCTTACTGTACCCAATTGTTTTGACAATTTCGATACACTTATTGGCAAAAGCCTCATCAAATCCGGAGTTTTTTAATATACGACGTGTATTGGTTAATAAGCGTGCGCTTTCGTCACCAAATAATTTATAATCATCACAATCATGTAACAAAGCTGCCGCAGCAACCAACTCATGATCAGCATCAGGAATTTCATGACAAAAATCCATAGCCATATGATAGACACGAAAAACATGCTGATCGTCGTGCCCGCTTAAATCATGTCCCAACAATTCAGAAACAGCTTGTTTTATATATTCAATACCTGACATACGGATATCTCCTTCAAGCAGAATTGTTGCAAAAAAAGTCTGAAAATACAACAAAAAAATTAACATATAAAGATAAGATTACTCTGCGCTGTTCCTTGTGGCTTCGCCGATTTTACCGCACACAGACAAATACCTGTGTGCACTGCAATTCCGAACCTACTTCTTCGCAGGTTCGAACCCTTAAATCCCAAAGCCAATAAAAAAAGACACCGCAAGGGTGTCTTTTTTTATTGGTCGGGACTATAGGATTCGAACCTACGACATCTTGCTCCCAAAGCAAGCGCTCTACCAGGCTGAGCTAAGTCCCGCTCACAAACTTTCTGTAATCTAGCAAAAAAAAATTATTTTGCAAGACTTTTTTTAGATATTTCGCAAATTAAAAGATTGCATTCTGTATTTCTTTATGATAAACCAACCAATAACTTAGATTAATATAGTAATATACATGAGGATAATATGAAAGTCGGAATTATCGGAACTGGATATGTCGGATTGCCTACAGGTGTCGGTTTGGCAGAATTAGGGCATGACGTTGTTTGTATTGATAAAGATATTGCAAAAATAAAAACCTTACAAAGCGGTAAAGCGACGCTTTATGAAGAAGGGTTGGATGAGTTATTGCAAAAAAATTTTTCAAACAACAAAATCAAGTTCACAACCTCAATGGAAGAAGGGATTAAGGGAGCTGATGTTGTTCTTTTAGCAGTTGGTACGCCACCACATCCGGTTACCAAAGAAGCCGATTTACAGTATATATTTGCAGCCGCGGAAGAATTAGCCGAATATTTAACCGGTTATACCGTTGTTGCTGTCAAATCAACCGTTCCTGTCGGAACAGGGGATAAAGTTGAAACTCTTATTAAAAAGACAAATCCGACAGCAGATGTTGATATTATCTCTGTGCCGGAATTTTTGCGTGAAGGGTATGCTGTTAAAGATTTTTTCAATCCTGACAGAATTGTTATTGGCTCCAACACAGAACGAGCTAAAAAAGTTATGGCTGAACTGTACAGCTATTTTGCGGATAAAACAGAAATTTTATATGTTAATCGTCGCTCCTCAGAAACCATAAAATACGCGTCAAATGCCTTTTTGGCAGTTAAAATTCATTATATAAATGAAATGGCAAATTTCTGCGAACAAACAGGTGCAGATATAAACGAAGTTGCTAAAGGAATGGGGTTAGATAAACGTATTGGTAATCGATTTTTAAATGCCGGACCGGGGTACGGCGGTAGCTGTTTTCCAAAAGATACGATGGCTATGGCGTATATTGCCCGTCAATACGGTGTAAATATGAGCATTATTGAAAATGTTATTAAAGAAAATGCCAATCGCAAAAAACAAATGGCGCACCGTATTTTAGAAACCATAAGTGATATTCCTCAAGCAAGAATTGCTGTTTTGGGCTTGGCATTTAAGGAGGGGACGGATGATTGTCGAGAAAGTCCGGCCATGGATATTATCAACGAGCTGTTGGCGCATGGCGCAACTATTACAGCTTATGATCCGCAAGCCATGGAAAATGCTAAGAAAATTTTGGGAGAGA
Organism: Alphaproteobacteria bacterium; assembly: GCA_017477185.1. Taxonomy (GTDB): domain Bacteria; phylum Pseudomonadota; class Alphaproteobacteria; order RF32; family CAG-239; genus Scatocola. The sequence goes on from JAFUXF010000040.1 coordinate 26,617, forward strand.
AAATTTCTTATGCACCAGATGCTTATTCAGCCACGGAGAAGGCAGATGCTCTTGCTATTTTAACGGAGTGGCCGGAATTTAAATCTTTAAATTTAAATAAGGTATCTATCTGTATGAAAAATAAGAATATTGTTGATTGTCGTAATATGCTGAATAAAGAGCAGGCGGTAGCACTGGGCTTTAATTATTCCTGTATCGGATATGATTATCATGTTGCCTCTAAATATCTTAAACAGGTGGCGTAAAAATCTTATCAATTTTTTAAAAGATATGATTTTATATTTCTTATATAAGGGACAAACTGTGTGGGAAATATAAGTAGATGTTTTTAGGTGATGAATTTTGCAATCCGTTTGATGGTAATCCTGAAAATTTTTGGATGAAATTAGAACATTGCGGGCGTTATCTGTATGCTTATGATCATGTCAAAAAAACGGATATTATCGCCGATATTGCTTGTGCTACCGGATACGGAAGCTATTTTTTGGCGCAAAAAGCAAAGTTGGTCATCGGCGTTGATAATAAAGATATTTACCTCGATTATGCAAAACATAATTCCAATGCATCTAATATCTACTATGTTAATATTGATTTAGAAAAAAATATTGAACAATTAGCAAACCGCAATATCTCTAAGATTATTTGTTTTGAAACACTGGAACATACGCATTGTCCATTAGAAATATTATCAGAATTTTATAAGATTTTACCCTCCAAGGGGGAAATGATTTTATCATTTCCTAACCAGATATATGAACGAATGGATGAAAACGGTAAAAATCAAGATCCGTATCATCTTTCGATTATTGATTTGAAAGAGTTTTTAGAACATTGCAAAAATTTAGGCTTTAAGATCAAAAATGTGTTAGGGCAAACAATGATGAATGATTTAACCGCCCAAGCCAGTGAAATTCAAAATAAGTATAAACTCAGTTTGGATGAATTGTATCATTATGACATAGAAAGCATAATTTATTTTAGTCGCCGATTTGCTTATCCGAATGATTTTGAAGTCAACCACAGTTATTCCTTTTTAATCCATTTAATTAAATAAATATTTCTAAAAATCGACAAAATATTTTACTTTATTTTAATTAGGTTGTATTATTGTAATAAATATATGCCGGATAGTATGAAACAAGTTTATATCAATGCTGTTAATCGGGTTACAAATATGATGCCTGACAATAAGGTTTCACCCAAACCCCAAAAAACATCGAAATCGGTACAAAATAACAAAAAAACACAGTTAAAGTCAAACCTGTTACAATTACAGAAAAATAAAAAAATTCAAGACAAACGCAAAAGATAAAATACCCATAATATTTATATTGTGGTAGTAAGTAGCGAGACATAGTACCCAATCCAATAAGAAGAGGCACCACAAGGGTACCTTTTCTTATTGGTCGGGACGAGAGGATTGCCTGCGACATTGCTAACGCAATGCTTATTCCTCCTCATTCGTCAGCTCTCGGCTGTACGCCTCGTACTGACCGGCATCCTAAAGTCTGCCTCTCATTCGTCGTCGAACCTCCTTTTTCGGAGGTTCGAATTCTAATCCTGAAATTCAGATACAAAAAAAACCACCATAAAGGCGGTTTTTTGTATTTGGTCGTGCACATCACCCCTAAATCAGGAAAAAGATACCATTTTTTTTGATGACTAAAAATTATTCTATTTCAATGAGTTATACCACTTGATCGCAGTTTCGCAACCATTGTGAACACCCAAACTGAGGATACCAGCCACGTGCTTTTTTTATTTCAAAAACAATGACATATACTGTCCACATGGTAATAAAAATTTATTTTTAATCTTTCCTCTTATCTTTATCACATGAAGTCAATTGTTTTAAGAAACTTGTTTGACGTTCAGATAATTGATAACTTTCTTCTCTTTCATCCATTAATTCGCACGCTTTCTGACATATTTGACGTTTTCTTCCTTCTTCGCAAAGATGTATCTCTTCTTTATCAATATTATTACTACGAGATATTTCTTCACAATATTTCAAAATATTGTGTTTTTTGTATGTTTCTTTATTCTTATTTTGTCTTTGAACCTTGCTGATCTTTTTATATTTTTCTTTACGCAACACTAAATTTACTGCATCGAAGACCGCATCTTGAGGAACAAAGTCTTCAATTTGGCCATTTTCAACATCTTCATATACACTTTCTATATACAATTTTGTAATAGTAAGGTTTTTGTATTTTGATGGATTTAATGAATTATACGCACTTTTTCCCGCCTCATCTTTATCAAAAACCACCATAATTTCAGGTTTGAATGGTAATTCATCTGAGAAAAGATTTAAATATTGAAGATACCCATTAACTTTAGTTGCGCCATTAAAAGGTAAAATATTAGGTAATACATAGTCCATTTTCTTTATTAGCGTCTCGAGATATTTTTTATCAGTTTCACCTTCTACCAAAACATTATATGGAAATAAAACCCAAGAATCACTATTATCAACCCCTAAATGCTCTTTGATTTTAATTAGTTTTTCTGTTCCATTTCTACTGTCGTCAGGTATTGCAGACATTTCGAAAAATACTTCTCCTGGCTTTCTTGCAAATTCTTTTGGCTCTAATTTTCCAGTAAACAAGTAAGTGTTATCTAATTGATTCAAATCTATAAAGTGTGGTGAATGAGAAGTTAATATAATTTGTTGTGAAGTCTTTTTTGCAATATCTTTCAATATACATTTGACTTTCTTTTGTAATTTGGGTTGTAAAAAGGCCTCTGGTTCATCTATTCCCCACAATACTTGTTTATCGGATTTATTAGCTATATATTGTATTAAAGACAATAATACAATTCTTTGAGCTCCACTACCCTTCGAAACAATCCCGTTTGTGTTTCCATCCTGTAATGTGATAGATACAATATTTTTTAAAGCATCACGTAATCTTTCATATTCTGCAAAATTAATTTTTATTTTTTTCCCCTTTAAAAATCCATCGAAATCAGTAAATTTTGCAAAATAATCATTTATATCATCTTCTATACTTTCTACTGCAATTTTAGATTTTTCAATAAATAGGTCTAGGGCTTCTAAAGATTCTGTTTGTTTCTTTCTCTTCTTATCTAATGGTAGAAGTCCTTCATTTTCTAACATAGAAGACAGTAATTCTGGAATATTGATATTACTAGATTGTACAAAGAAATACTTGAATTGCCCTAGATACTTTTTGATATCGTCCTCATTAACTTTTTCTCCGTTGATAAAATAACGAACTTCATCTATTCCAAACCGAAGTTTAATTTTCGTATGTTTTTCATCACTATCAGAAAAAAAGGCCTCTAATTCTACATTAGTTGAAGCACCTCTGGAACCATGATAGATGTGATATGGAATATCTTCTGCAGGATTAAATATATCTTTATCAAAATTAAAGAATAAGTTTAATGCTCTCAGGATATTTGTTTTTCCAATATTGTTTTCTCCACAAATTATGACGGGACAGTCTTTTGAAAATTGAATTGTGACATCTTTTAATGAACGATAACGTTTAATTCTAAAAGATTTTAACCATAATTTTGTCATTTTAACAGTTCCTCTAAAATACCTTTTTGGATCATATCAAGGTTGATGATATAATCGGTTGTGTTGAATGTATCACGCAGTGGGCGTTGAGTTGTTTTCCAACCATATCCATCTGTTACCCAAATGAATTGATGTCCATCTCTTGTCCACTGATGATAGATATCGGCATATTCGCCGGCAGTTGATTTCAACTTAGAACCACCGCCTCCATAAAAGTTCGTTTCAATCAAATACAGTTTCTTGGGCGTGTTGATAGCAAAATCTATTCTCTTTGAAGATTTTGTTACTGTAATATTTTTACCCCATTTTGCCTTAATTTTATCAGCAGTAGCTTGAGCAATATATTCGTAACCATTTCGTTCACAGATATCTTTTACAAAAAACTCAACCAAATTCTCCATTGAAGTACCACTACGATTTTTGCGACCATTGGAATCAAGCCCAACCTCAACCCCGATGAAGTAATCGGGAATTGCTTTGATGCTACGATCGGAAATGAGTTTCAAAAATCCACTTTCTTTTAAGAACAGAACACCATCTTTTGCTGGCATTGGTTTTGAAAAATCAAATCTTCTTGCATCAAAACTATTAGGGGTAACAAGTAAGCTGATTTTTTTATCTCTGTCAGCCAATAATGCCGGAACAACACCTATAATTTGAGGGTAATCTGTCAATAATGCCAGAGCTTCTTCTTCAATATTTTCCTTACCAACCAAAGTATTAAGCAAATTCAATGAGCGTTCAACTTCACGATAGTTATGAATAACTTTTTTCCAGTTAACAAAATAATCCCACGATTTGATTGTTTCTTTTAATGTGGCAATCAAATATGAAAAAACTTCATCATCACTATTGCAATTCAAAATGTTTTTGAAAACTGGATTATTTTTCATTCTTTATTCTCCTTATGTTGATATGCATCAAAAATTCTTTTATCCGCCAGCACGATAAATTCCGGATTCTTTTCGATTCCGATAAATTGCCGGCCTAATTTCATAGCGGCTACTCCGGTTGTGCCACTTCCCATAAACGGATCCAAAATCAGGTCATTTTCCTTTGTTGAAGCGAGAATAATCCGTTCCAACAATTCTAAAGGTTTTTGTGTCGGATGCTTTCCAAATTGTTTTTCACTCGGCGTTGGTGTTCCGATAGACCAAACACTTCTCATTTGTGTATGAGGCTTTTTAATAAAGTCTTTCGGAAAATCTCCGTCTTTCATTGCATCATAATTAAAATAGTGTCGTGACTTCTTATCTTTTCTGGCCCAAATCAACGTTTCATGACTGGCCGTAAAATAACGACAAGACATATTCGGGCTGGCATTAGGCTTAAACCAAGAAATATCATTTAGAATATGATAACCAAGTAACTGCATAGCAAAACCACATTGAAAGATGCTGTGATAGGTTCCGGATACCCATAAAGTTCCATTTGGTTTCAAAACGCGCTTACAGGCTGACAACCATTTCTTGTGAAATTTAAAATCTTCTTTGAAACCTTTGCTTTCATCCCAATCACCTTTATTAACGGAAACAACACGTCCGTTTTGACAACTAATACCACCATTAGAAAGCATATAAGGCGGGTCAGCAAAAATCATATCAAAAGTGTTTTCAGGAAAATCTTTTAATTTTTTAATACAATCGGCACAATATAAATTATAAATCTCTTTCATTCTCAATAGTTCGTAATTAAAAGTTCCCTTACACCATCGCGACCATTCGGATCGGCATTAATCATTCTCTTTGCCCAAATTCTGTGAATCTTATAATCACGATACAAACTATCAAAGAACATGTCTTTAGGATTGTAATTTGTCGGGTCTGAATTGCTTAGCATTTGCAAAGCACCAAATTCATTTGCCTTAGCAAAAACATCTTTTAAACGTCTTTGTTCATCATCATCAAAATCGCCAACCGCATAAGAATTAAATGAACTGGCGTTAATCGGACGATACGGTGGGTCATAATAAACAAAGGTATCGGAGTTCACATAGTCTAAAGCAGAAGCAAAATCCGTTTGCAGTATTGTTGCGCACTGCAGAGCTTTTGAAACTTCTCTTAAATTACTTTCATCTAAAATCCGCGGATTCTTGTACTTTCCGACAGGAACGTTAAACAGTCCCTTTGAATTAACCCTAAACAAACCATTAAAACAGGTTCGGTTCAAACAAACTGTTAAAGCTGCGCGCCTAATAAAATCAGTTGTATATTTATTTGCATCCACATTTTTATCAAAATGATTATACTCATCACGAATAGAATAGTAGAATGCCGTTTTATCCGATGCATCATTATAAGCTTGCTGTAAAACGGACAACTCAGATATCAAATCCTCAACGTTATTTTTAATCACATTATAGAGTATAACTAGTTCAGGATTAACATCAAACAGATAAGCATCCTCAAAATTATAATTATTTGCCAGTTCAAAGAAAACAGCACCACCGCCGACAAACGGTTCAATATAACGCTTTATTGCACCGAATTTTAATTTAGTAGGTAAATATTCTGTGATTTGTGGCAAAAGCATGCCCTTACCACCGGCCCATTTCAAAACAGGCTTTGCATGAAACTCCAAATAGTCTTCATTTAAAATTAATGCATTATTCATTTTGTATCCTAGGTCAGGAAAGAGTATAGGCTGAATTAAAAATTATAGCAATAAAAATTTTACTTATTTAAGATTTTATTAGCTTCCTCGCTGAATTCTTCAAATTCTTCCTCTTTTTTCTCCCTTTGTTCTAGCGGAATTCGTTGCAAAACGCGATTTTGACATACAAGACCACGTTCTTTTAATTTTAAATATCTTAACAAATCCGGCATGATAATTTTAACGAGTTTTTCGGCTTGAGTCATGTTGTTCTCCTTTCTGTATAGACACTTACTACAATAACGCTTGGAAAAATATAAAAGTCAAGTTTTATTAGCATATGATTGTGATATCCTATTGTTTTTGAAAGAAAGACAAGAGCGTTTCGCGACTCAAGCTTGCCCCACCACACATTGAGTCAAGAAACAGAAGCATAAATATTTATGACTATTCAATAAAATCAATAAGATAGATACCATGTGGCGCGTGAAAACTGTCCACATGGTCAACTTTCAAATTTATATTTAAAGAGCGTTTTTACGAAAAAATTTCTCAAAAGTGACCTCATGGTCATAAAATTTTTAATATAGTGAAATTACTTTAACGACAATACTTTTCTTGCAGACAACAAAAAAAAACGGATGCTCAAAAGTATCCGTTTCCTGATTGTTATCTACATTGGTCGGGACGAGAGGATTCGAACCTCCGACTTCTTGCACCCCATGCAAGCGCTCTACCAGGCTGAACTACGTCCCGAAACACCCATAGTAATAAATCATTTTTATAAAATTGCAAGTAATTTAATAGACATTCGCAAAAAAATTCGTATGATGAAGCTTGTCAAAGGATAATAAAATGCAAAAAACAAATGCAATGCGAATTTTAGAAACGGTAAAAGTACCATTTAAGGCTTATGAATACGACCCTAAAGAAGGGGTTGATGCAATAAAAGTTGCTGATTACTTGCACAAACCGGTAGAACAAGTATTTAAAACGTTGGTAACGGAATCTCCAACACAGCAACATGGGTTTAACCATTATGTTTTTGTTATTCCTGCAAATTGTGAGTTAGATGTCAAAAAAGCTGCTCTTACGGCACATGTTAAAAGTTTGGAAATGGTTCCGCTCAAAAAATTAACCCCCTTGACCGGATATATCCATGGTGGGTGTTCTCCGGTTGGAATGAAAAAGAACTTTCCGACATTCATTGACAAAACAGCGATTCTTTTTGAGACAATTTGTGTCAGTGGCGGTAAAGTCGGTTTGACGTTAGAACTAAATGCCGAACAGTTAGCAGGTGCTATTTCTGCCGGATTTGCCGATTTAACAAAATAAAAATATCTTGACATCTCTTAAAAAAAGTATATGGTGCAATCTGTTCAAAGACTACTCTGATGCGCTCCTAGCTCAGCAGGATAGAGCAACAGCCTTCTAAGCTGTGGGTCGGGCGTTCGAATCGCCCGGAGCGCGCCACTTCAAAAAGCACCGTTAAGGTGCTTTTTTTTGTATTAATGCCTTACAGACTACCCCCATTTTAATGGGGGTTGAATGATCACGACGACGATGCTATAAGAAAGTATGGAAGTAGTACAAAGTCAACATAGCATCTATCGTCTGAGCTACCACGTGGTGTGGGTATGCAAGTATCG
>JAFUXF010000005.1 GCA_017477185.1 Alphaproteobacteria bacterium
ATTGCCGACGGTAAACAATGTATGCTTTGCAGTTGGGACGATAATGCTTTAGATGCGTGTCCTGAGCATGGTGTTTGCACCTCTAAAACCTGCGGCGGAACAACAAAGTATACATTGAATAGCTGTGAAGGCGGAGAAAGCACGCAACTGACCTGTAATGTCGGCGACATTTATTATAGCGATGATACTTGCAATTCAGTTCGTGTAAATTCTAAAACCCCAATTGGTGTTGTATTTGATGCTGTTAATAACCTAGTTGTATCGCTAAATGAAACTACTGCCACTTGGGGAGGATATGGCACAGATGTCCCGCAGTTAGAGAATTTTGGAAGTGGCGATATAGGTAGAGACGTGAATGGAAAAAGTAATACAAATATACTTCTTGCCTACGGAGAAGAAAATAATATAGAGTTTTCGGCTGCCCAATATTGTCATGATATGTCAACCGGTGGAAAAACATGGTATTTACCTGCAGTGGGTGAGATGCAACCTATGTATACAGGTTACTCAACTTTTAATGACAAATTAGCGGCTGCTGGAGGAATACGTTTAAGTAACAACCTGTATTGGTCGTCTAGCGAGCAAGATAATGTCTATGCGTGGAGCTTAAATCCTGTTGAAGGCAACATGTTCGAGTATAAGGCTTATGATCACCCTGTCCGCTGTATCTTCTCTTACGCGGAGGGGACAACGACAACCTATGTTAAACAAGGCAATACTTGCGTTATAGATACGCCAAGTTGCTCTCTCGACGGCTATGATTTAGCAAGCTGTCCGGCTAATGCAACTTGTGAAAGCAAAACTTGCGGCGCAACCACAAAATACAAAATGACCGGCTGCCAAAACGGGTATAAAGAAAATAATGGAAGCTGTCAAAAAATGAATATTTTTGAAAATTGTCAGGTGGGTGAGATTGCTTATTCTGATGGAACTTGCGATACAAAAATAGTTTCAGGCAAAACCCCAATCGGTGTGGTTTTCGAGGTAGATAAAGGATCCCATATTGTTAAAATTGTAGGAGTTTATGATATTGACCATAATGGTGCTGAACGTATCGGGCAAGTGCCTCCTGGACCTTCTTTTGCATTATGGATTGATACTAGTTTAGTTTGGTCTTATCGTTGTGGTTATAGTACACTTGATGGTCATGACGAGCCGTGTCCAGAATCTTCAGATTCATCTTTATATGATGAACACTATTTGCCTGAGATACTAACTGTGAGCCTTTCTGCAGATGATGGACAGTATAATACTGATTTATTGATGGATTTAGCAGAATCTGTTAATATTAATCCTGTGGCTGCGAAAGCAACAAGACTCTATCAACCTCAAGCATGTGCAGCAGACAGCTTTTGTGGCAAGGGGAAATGGTCTCTACCGGCAATTGATGAGATAACGAAAGCTCGTAATATTGCCAATGATAGTCTAAAATTAATAGATAATAGAACTTTCCATATGTCGCCAAATAGCCGTATTATTCTAAGTGATGGTAGTTATATGGAAGGTGAAGGTTGGGATTTTGATTATGCTGCCATGAATGGCAATAACATATGTTATTTATCGTCAACCTTAGGTAATGAGACATCTTACAAAGATATGGAATACATGATGACGCAAAGCGGTGTACGAGCAATAGGAGGTTTATGTTTTGAATCTATCGGAGCTATTTTCTATGATGGTAGCTGGTCAGCTCTTCGTCCTATTCTAGTGGTTAATACGGAGCAGAATAATACTACAAATTCATGTCATTCTGTTTGTATAAAATCTCCATACCCTAATTGTAATCGACCTCATAGTACTTCTGTTGCCTACACAAATAAATGTGGTGACACCTGTTATTATTGTAAAGAACAAGATTCTGTCGTAACGGTAAAATCTTACTGTCACAGACAGCGAATAGGTATAAGTGATCCGGTATATACATGGGATGGAGGTGTTACAACTATATATGAATATGAAGATGGGACAATGACATCAGAAACACAAACTTGCGGCACTACATATTCAGAAGAAGGGTGTATAAGTTGCTTGAGAGATAACTACCTTATTGATGTTGGTGTTAATGAATCTTACTCTAAAAAAGGGCATATTTACACGAAAAACTAAAACATTGAGCTCCCAAAAACTTAAGGAGTAAGATTTTCATTGTGCGGCACGGTTGATTTTATCTGTATAACACTTGCGGTTTAGCATTGGCTCAGCAATGATACCACTGATAATTGGTGTTTTCGATTTTATCACTTCCGGAAGAGGCCATATTTGGTTCTGCAAACGATAATATGCCATATCTGCCATTAGTCGTGCTTCCATATAATCTCCAAAAGCGGATACATGAACTTTTGGAGATTTTTTTGTGCGACTCGCCAATCGAGAAAATTTTTCTCGATGTTCCGGTAATACATCTCCCTGATGGTGTAATAAATTTGTGAAATCTTGTCTTATCAGGGGATTTTTCCACCCTCCACCAAATAAAATAAAATGAGAACCAAGTTCAATATTCTCCGGAATAAGCGTGAGTGTATAAGCAGCGATATAAGCGGCAAAATATTCTAATGTTCGCACAATGTCAGCTTGTGGCAAAGGAAGTTTTTGTAAATAAGTAAAAATCTTTTCTTTTTGATAAAAAGCAGGGTCACCGGATTTTGGAAGTTTCTTTTCATAAAACTCCCGACCAAACTCAAATAATTTTTGTAAGAGTTTGTTATTGATTGTTCCGCCCTGCCCGATTTTCCCATCTTGATCAAATGTCATATTCATGTATTGCCGCATATAGGCATCAATATATTCATTACAAGGACCGGCATCTGACCCAAGAATAGCTTGTTTGTTTTGAATAAGTGCAAAATTAGAAGTATTGCCGCCATTATAATAGCACCCATCTCCTTCCTGAGCAGCAATATGCGCATTGTGCGGTGAAACAAGCGGGGCTCCCTCAAAACCATTTAAAATATAATCTGAACGAAAATCATATACCACCTTGATTCCCGTTAAATCGGCCAACATTTGTCCCGAACCGATTTGTAAAGTATAGGGATGATCAGATTTAGATGGCGGATTATGATCCAATGTTTTACCATGAAATCCTATAGCGTCAATTGTATGCAATTGAATATGATTTTTTTGGAGCATTATCTTGATACTCTCTGCAATCTGGGTAACATATTCATCATGAATAGGGGCAAATTGCGGTAAAGCCAAAATTTCATCTTTCACTTTATGTTGACATTGGTTGCGCAAATCTGCCATTTTGTGCTGCATATCATGGTCGTAAGGGCAGGAAAACGAGCAAATATCTCTCATTTTATCATTTTCAAACTCTGTAAGTACCAAATCAATAGCATCCATGGAATTTCCGGTCATATTACCAATGATTCGGTATTTAGTCATTTATTCTCTCCTGTTTACTTTCTCTAAATAGATATTATATCACTGGAGTTAAGAAAAAGATAATAGGACAATATTGTGAAATACTGGGTATATTTAATTATTGCCGCCATTTTTGAAGTCGGCTGGCCATTGGGGTTAAAGATGGCAGATATTTCAGTTTATAAAGTCGGCTGGATTGCATTTTCGGTATTAACCATGACACTGAGCGGTATTTTCTTATTTTTGGCACAACATGGTATTATTATTGGTACGGCATATGCTGTTTGGAGCGGTATAGGTGCATCTTGCACGTTTTTAATCGGAGTATTATTTTTTGCTGACACCTTAAACTGGATGCGTTTTTTAGGTATTATCATGATTGTCTCCGGTGTCGTTTTACTCAAATTGGGCGATTAAAACAAAAAATTAAAAAAAATAAATATTTGAGTTGTATTTTTTTGAAAATTGGCTTTATTATAGCTGAAAGTTGTTTACAAACCATACGAAAAGATGACTAATGACTGCTGAAAAACCTGATTATTTAGGACACCGCCAACGTTTAAGACAACGTTTTTGGGCTGATGAAGGCAAAAGTATGCCTGATTATGAACTTCTTGAGCTTTTGCTTATGACCTATATTCCAAGAAAAGATGTTAAACCTATTGCTAAAAAATTATTGCAAAAATTCGGTTCTCTCGCCGGTCTTCAAGATGCTTCTCCTGATGAATTGATGACTGTTGACGGAATTAAAGAAAGTACAGTCACAAACTTAAAAATCATGAAGGCTATTAACCTCCGCACAACTTGGCGAATTTTGGAAAGCGGCGACAAAACAGTTATTGATTCGCAAGACAGATTAGATGATTACTGCCGGACAGCTATGGGAAATTTGGATATTGAGGAATGCCGAATTTTCTTCCTAAATAGCAAACTTAATATTATCGGCGAAGAAATCGTGCAACGCGGTACAATCAGCCAAGTTGCCATCCATCCGAGAGAAGTCATAAAACTGGTTTTAAAGAAAAATGCCGAATCCATTATTTTGGCACATAACCATCCATCAGGTGATGTTACACCCTCCAGATCAGATATTGCAATGACCAAGCAGTTAAAAGAAGCATTAGACAGCATCAATGTTCGCTTACTTGATCATATTATTATCAGCAAAAACCAAATTTATAGTTTTAATAAGCACCACATTTTTTAGACAACGAGAAATATAAAATGAAAATAGAAGACAGCAAATTGACATTTGTCAAAGATTATCCAATCAAAGGGGTTAATTTTATTGATATAAACGGCGTTTTGGCTCATCCGATTGTTTATCATAAAGTCATTAACAGCCTTTGCCGCCAAGTACAAAAAATAAAACAAGAATTTTCTAGTCTGGCAATTTTGACCCCAGAATCCCGAGGTTTTTTATTTGCCCCAACTGTCGCCTATAAAACGAATTTGCCCATTGTGACTATTCGCAAAAAAGGCAAAATTCCTAATAAACCTTATCGGTTTTCAATTCAGAATGAATATGATTCATATGAAATGGAAATTGATAGCGATATTCTTTCACAGTTTAACAATTATATCTACATTGATGATATTTTGGCGACAGGACAAACTTTAGCCCATGTTTCAAAAGCTCTCCGGAGAAAACAAAAACATATTGTTTTGGCTTTACATTTAACAGCTGTTTCCGGTCTTAAATCTTTGCGTCATAATAACCCTATATTACAAGAAATTCCCCATAAGGAAATTATTAAGTAATCGATTCACTCCATCTCTGGTTTATTCAAAACAAAAAAACACCTCTAAGGTGCTTTTGGTTTCGTAATGGTGCTCGGGGACGGGATTGTGTCTTGTGCAATATATTGCACTTCGGTCACTCGTTTTCTAAGTTCGCTTCGTTGCGCTGTCGCTTCTCGCAAACTAAAGAAAACTTCGCCTGTCGTTAAAAATTAGTCCTCAGGACTAATTTTTTTCCTCCAACGCCTCCACGAGCTCGTGTCGGACGGTTCAATCCCTATTATCATTTACAACAAAACCCTCCACTACGGGAGGGCTTTGTTGTAAATGGTGCTCGGGGACGGGATTGTGTCTTGTGCAATATATTGCACTTCGGTCACTCGTTTTCTAAGTTCGCTTCGTTGCGCTGTCGCTTCTCGCAAACTAAAGAAAACTTCGCCTGTCGTTAAAAATTA
>JAFUXF010000041.1 GCA_017477185.1 Alphaproteobacteria bacterium
AGCACTAGCCGTTAATACTTTTCCTTGCTTTTGATAATCAATAAATTTCTTGTGTTGTAATTTCTTAAAATATTCTCTGAATGAAATATATCTCGTATCTCTCGCTTTACCTCGTTTGACAGCAAGTGCTTTACGGTCAAGTGATATAATCGTTTCAATGCTTGTCGCCCGCATATCCGCCCAATCTTTTCTAGCCTTGGTCAGCATTTGGGTTGCCCAAGATAAAATTTGAGGCTGTAATTCTTTATGATGCCGGAGCAAATAGCTTAGTTTTCGCTCATATTCAAGCGGAATTATTTCTTGTTCATCAGTCATAACACATCTCCAGAAATACATAACATTTTGTAATAATATAGGGCGTGAAACGACCATTCGCAAGTGGCAACAAAAAAGTGCAGCAGGAAGGAGTTGCCGCACTTTATAAGATTTATTATTGAAAAGAGGTGAGGAACGAAAAGTTTCTTCGGATATTGTAAAATATTTTTTTGATAAAGGAGAAAAGATTGCAAAAAAATCCCCTTAATGACCTCTCAGTCAATCAAGGGGAGTTTTTTATTTCTTTCGGCTTTCTAATATAGCCTGATTGTGTTGCTCGACAGCCTGTCCGACTTTGCAGTCGCACGCACCATAATGTTTGTGACAATCTTGATAGACAAGTAATGCCTTACCACAATACGGGCACTTGCCATCTTTAATAAATCTGACAATCCATTCGTTTGCAGGTACTGCTTGTACATCGGCAAGGGTTTTAATTTGCTTCATATGTTTTATTTTTATAATTAATAATATGTATTTTAATTTTTTTATGAGGGGAATATAGCATATTTTTGGTATCTATGCAATATGGTTTTTAGAAAATTTTAATTAACGGCGCCGGTCATCGGGTTAAAGCGCAAGAGCATCGTCTTCCACATATCATATTTATCGGCGTACTTCTCGGCAAAAATCTTATAAACACCGGCACAAGAATAAACCGCACGGCGCGCACTCTCTGCCACAGAACGATAATGCGTATCTGAGTTAACACGCGACATATCCAAAATCTCAACCTTGCGAATTGTTGCATCCTGATTCAAATAAGTACGAATTTCAACAATCATATCTTCAATGCCCATCGCCCCCGGATCCAAGTTCCAGCATTGGCGCAAACGTCCGGCAATCATATCAGCTTCGGTAATCGATAATTCACTGAAATATGATCCGCCGACACCGCCTTCAACACCCATATTATTGACTTTTGTACCCTCTTTAATCACCGCTTCTTGATCTGTCTCACCCAAATCTTTTTCGAGCGCATCAACCGAGGCGAGCAAACTCTTTAGCGGATTTGCTAATTGCGGTGTCCCTTTTTCGGGCTTTTGCGGCTTTTTCACCTCCGGCTTTTTGGGCTGAGGCTTTTTCGGCTGTGGCATAGGAGCAGCCTTTTTAACCTGTTTTTCAGGCTTTTTCGGTTGTGGAGCAACCAAATAATCTTGTTTCACTTCTTGCGGTTTTTCATCAACCGCTTCCGGTTCTTCTTTTGATAGCTTTTCTTTCTTAACTTCCTCTTGAGGTTCCGGCGGTGTTTCTTTGGTATAATTATTCTCTATTTTGCGTTTAATTTTACTGGCTTCTCTGTCTTCCTCACCCATTTTTGCCTTTGGGGGAAGATTGGTCATTTCGGAGATTTTGACATCATTTAAGTCAACAATAATCGGCACTTGATCAACCACCAAATCATGACGCCAAAATGCCGGCACATCCACTAAAAAGAGGATGAGCACAATCAGGTGCAATGCGATTGATTTATAAAGTGCCTGTTTCATCGTCAATTTATTTCTTGCCCAATGGTTTAGGTTCTGTTTTCAAGCCGACTTTATCAAATCCGGCTTCTTTTAAGAGCGCCATCAACCCGATAACACGCCCGTATTGAGCATCCGTATCTCCTGAAATGGTAATTGTCACTTCATCATTTGCCTCACGGATAGCTTTAACCTTATCAACAATTTGATCCTGCGGAATTTCAGTCTTACCGATATAGTAGTAGCCCTCTTTATCAACACTGATATTGATGGAGGTATCTTTACTGTTCATCGCCTTACCCCCAACCTTTGGCAAATCAAGGGCAATACCTGAGGTCATCAAAGGCGCGGCCACCATAAACACCACCAACAGGACCATCATGACGTCCATTAAATTAGTCATATTGATATCCGCATTGCGGCGACGATAATAGCGTGAACTGCGTGTACCGTTCGGAGTTAAACGAGCCATAGATTACTCTCCTGCCATATCGGCTTTAATTGCCGTATCATCAATTTCACGAGATAAAATGGTCGAAAATTCAGCCTGGAAATTTTCCAATTTCTTGGCAAAACGATCAATATCCGAAGAAATTTTGTTATAAGCCAACACGGCCGGAATAGCAGCGATCAAACCAAATGCTGTTGTAAATAACGCCTCGGCAATTCCGGGAGCCATTGCGGATAAGGAGTTACTTTGTGTTGCCGCAATTGCATTAAAACTACCGATAATCCCCCAAATTGTCCCGAACAAACCGACTAGCGGCGCGACCGAACCGGTTGATGCCAAAAAGCCCATACGCGTATCTAAGGCCTCTAACTCCTTATCCATAGAAACCGTCATGGCTTTTTCAATACGTTGTTGCAGAGAAACACCACGCAACCCTCTATCTGTCTTGGATTTAAGAATATTGGTGCGTTTCCACTCTTTCATAGCGGCAACAAACATTGCCGACATCGGGTCTCTCGGACGATTACCGATAGAATCATACAAACGATCCAAAGAACCACCGGACCAGAATTTTTCTTCAAAACTCTTGGTATATTGTTTCATCTGACGAAGTGTTCCGAATTTCTCGATAATAATCGCCCAACACCAAACAGAGGCAGCAATTAAACCGATTAAAACAATTTTAGTGATTGTATCCGAAGACCATGCCATATCCCATAAGGTCATATTATTGGCAGTATTTTCAACAACATCTGTTAAAGTTTGGGTATCAACTTCTTCCATAATTTTCTCTCTTTTCTATAGTGATTTACAAGTTGCCCTCAACCTATCATAAAAATCTAAAAATTCAATTAATTATGAATTACTTTTAACAGGCTTTTAAAACGAAAAACCCCTCCGCATCTCACGATGCAAAGGGGTAAAAAACGAGAGAGTCAAAAAAGAGTTTATCTAGCCCAGTGGACAAGTTTCGGCCATGCTTGAGCTATCAGATACCCGACAGCAAATGTCAGAACATAGCCGAGAAGCAGATACATTGAGGGCAATCCTACGTGGTATGCTACCCAGTAGAGAGCATTATGCAATACAGGTACATTCACCAGCAATTCCGATAAGAGGGCTATTAAACCACTTCCCAAGAAACCAAGTGCCAGTGCAAACCCTATTCTCCAGTAGATTCGCCCCTCATTTTCTTGTACACCATTCCATGCATAAACAATAACACAGACGGCTCCCCAATAGAAGAGAAAACCAAAGGCTGCACCAAAAGCATCGCCTAATGTTCCCCAAACGAAGTATCCTGCCACTCCAATTGCAATAGCCAAAGCCAACGTCACTAGGCTAAATACTCTGTGCTCATCGGTATAGACAATAAGAGCTTTTACAAGGAAGTATCCCATAACCAAAAGCATGGGAGCAACGAACATCACTGCCCCAATCTTCAGACCTGTTTCCACGGTTGCTATAGTTACAGGGAGAAAATCCAGAGCCATCATAGTCATCAGAGAAACGCCGAGAACGGCGATACCCAGTAACGAGACGGCAAACAGCACCTTGGCAACCGGATGGTCAAACCAACTCTTGCTGCAATAGATTACTCCAAGAGCAAACAGGGCTACACCAATGGCAAAAGCACCACCGGTCTGAACACCTGTCCAAACACTTTCAGCCATAATGCCCGCACGAACACCGAGAATAACTGAGATTACTGCACACGCAATGGTCAGCAGGATTCCTGCTGTCTTAAAAAATTCTTTTCTCATATTTTTTTTGTTTTTTAGTGCCGCATTAGTTTCCTACTACGGCGAGTTAATAAATGTTAATAATTCTCAATATCAAGAATCTTTATATCACATTTTCCATCACCATGCAATACTTTTTTGTCAATTTTTTAATAAAATCGCTTAATTAAAGAAAAGCGAGAGTTTTTTGTCATTGCGAGGAAAACTAATGTTTTCCGAAGCAATCTCGGCAAATTAACACAAAAAAGCCGAGATAACCACGCAAATCACAGATTTGCTCGTTATGACAATCTTATTTTACAACACTTTTCTTTAATAGAGCCAATAAAATTATACCTTTTTCTTTTTAGACTGACGAATACAATAACTTTCTGCCAACAAATCTTCAATAAATTCGTCTGACAACGTATCGTCTATCTTAGGCAAAAAAATAAAAAGGCAACACCCAATGTATTGCCCCTTCCTAGCAAAATTACAGATGATATTTTTTGAGATTTTTCATCGTTGCCAACACATACTGTTTTTGATTACTTGTCAAAGATTGAAATTCTTTAAGAAAAAGATGTTCCTTATCCGACAACATTTCTTGAAGGCGAATGGGCGCTACTTGAGCTAAACTCTTTGTTTTATAACTATTTAAAACACTATTTTTTTTCATAATTTGTTCCTTATATGAATTTTATTGTTAGTAAAAATATCTTTATGAAATAGCGTTCGTGGATAAACAATCTATTTCAAGGTATAGGTATAATATGAAAGAAAATGTAAGAAAATATCTGGGGTTAAAAGTTCGTTCTTTGCGGGAAGCTGAGAACATGACGCAGGAAGATTTGGCCTCGGTATGCGATGTCAGTTGGCGAACTATTTCTAATCTGGAAAGAGGAACAGTAGTTCCTGATTTAGGGATGATTTATTCTATAGCGCGAAAATTTAATGTCAGCATTGATGAGCTGCTCGGTTATCAAGTTTCTTTATCTAAAAGTCAATCAAGGATAAAAAAAGAAAATAAAATTATCGAAAATATTCGCAAGGCGGATGATAATTTATTAGGATATATTGACGAGCAGTTGTCTTTGTTATTAAAACACTTTCATCACGGGTGAGTGCGTAAATCTTCAGCAACAGCTTCTTCAAAACATTTTTTTGCTAGTTTTATATAAAAAAGACTTTCTGTTACAGAATAGCGTTTCATCTTCTTTGATAAATCTTCAAATTGCATATAGATACTACTAATTAGCAGCAGATACTCTTCTGAATTTGTATCTGTAATCTGCGCAATTTCTGAAATACTCATGTGATAGTCCTGATAAAATGAGTTGATTCGTTTATTTTTCTGTGTATGATGTATTTCATATTTACAATCTTGTGAAGAATCTAATTTCATGTAGGGCTTATATAAAATGGGGATAAAAGACGATACACTTTGGGCTAGAGAGTTGCTGAGTTTTTTAGAAACAGCTAAAAATGGTAGTATTAACAAAACAGCTTTGGCAAATGGTATGAAACAAGCCAATCTTTCAAAACTATTAAAAACGCTGGAAGATAAATTGCAGTGTCAGATACTTGAGAGAACGCATAATGGGATTAAGCTGACAGAAAATGGTCAGGAAGTTTTTAAGCATGCTTGCGACTTAGATAAAGCTATATACAAGGTTAAAAATTTTACAACTTCGGAAAAAAATATAACGGGAAAAATTCGCCTATGGACCAGTGATGGTTTAGGAACAGGGTACTTATCTTCGTGTTTGGCGGATTTTATTATGAAATATCCAGATGTTAAAGTGGATGTTGCCTGCTCGTTGGAAATGCCAAATTTTTCAACAACAGATATGGCGGTGGTTTATGAAAAACCAAAATTTGAAGATGGAGAAGTAATTTCTGAATATAATTTGCAGTTTGATTTATTTGCTTCTATGTCGTATCTGTCGCAGTTCGGTTATCCTCGTAATATAAAAGATTTACAAGAGAATCATCGTATTTGTGATAGAGAAAATTTTACATCTGTTTGGTCTAAGTGGAAGAAATTTATTGATGGTGCACAGCATGTAGTGGCAATAACTAATTCTTCG
Source organism: Alphaproteobacteria bacterium (assembly GCA_017477185.1). Classification (GTDB taxonomy): domain Bacteria; phylum Pseudomonadota; class Alphaproteobacteria; order RF32; family CAG-239; genus Scatocola. The sequence goes on from JAFUXF010000041.1 coordinate 6,044, forward strand.
GCAATGTTATTACATATGACCAGTGATGGTATCGGTATCGGGTTGCATCCAGTTGCTATCGGTAAAAAAGAAAAAAACTTGGTGCAATTGTCGCAACTTGGTTTACAGCTTAGTCATCCGTTTTGGATTGTTTCTCATCGAGATGCACAAGAGGTTCCTAAAATTAAAGCTCTTATTGATCATATAAAAGAAGTAACTTTGCAGTTATAAAATCAAAAAAAGCCATTGCCGACGGATTTTTATCATCACAGCATATCCAGATTTTTTGTTTAAGATTTTTTCCAAGGTGCAATTCTGTATAGTGTTTATAGCAATTTTTTGGAGCTTGATTGAGAATTTTAATGTCTGCGAGTGTTTCATCTTCAACAAAATGAAGATGTATATTCTGGTGTTTTAGTTCAAATTCCCAATACCCCTCTAATTCCATATGGGGGGCAAGATATATTGTTAAGCACTGAGCTGAAGACGGTAAATCTTTTTCCCAGAGTCTTATTTTTTGTAAAATGTTTTCAATAGCAGAACCATAATCGGCAATTTGTCTTCCATAAAGTGTCGGAGTGCAGCCGTTGGGCGAGCGCTTGAATAGAACCACGTTAAGCTGTTTTTCCAAATCATTTAAAATAATGCTGAGATTGGAGGGTTTGATGTTGTTATCTTCTGCTGTACGACTAATAGAATGACAACGAATAATTTCTTGTACATAGAAAATTCCTCGAATCAAATTTAGGGTGCTTTTTATGTTCATTTTATAAAATCTTCTAATATTGTGCCTCAAAATATATAACCGCTTCATAAAATTAGTATATTCTAAAATGCGATTCGTCAAGCCTATAATAAAATATGAGTATTTGGGATGACATAAAAATAAAAATTGCTTCTAAACATGAATGGGATATGGTTGAGGCTGTGCGTCGTCAGGTTTTTGTGAAAGAACAAAAAATTCCTGAGAGTAAGGAGTTTGTGAATGATGGTCCCGCCACAGATATTATTGCCTATATTCAAAAACGTTATCGAAAACTTCCTATCGGAACAATGCGTATTCGTCACTTTTCTGGTTTTGTTATGTTTGAGCGGATGGCTGTAACAAAAAATTTCAGAAAAACGAGTGTGGCACAAGATATTATGCAATACGCCTATGATTATGTTTCCATGAAAGGCTATACAAAAGTTAAGGCGGCATGCAAGCCAGAATTACTTTCGCGTTGGGAACAGTGCGGATATAGAAAAAGTGAAAATCCTAAACCCTTTGAACATAATGGAATGACACTCATTCAGATAGAATGTGATTTGCCGCCGAATCCCCGTGCATTGACCATAAATTCGGATTTTTCTTTGTTGGTTGCACCGGAAGAGGAATGGTTTGATGACAAGCCCAAAGTTGAGCAGAAGAAATCAAAACTAGATATGTGGATACTTCGTTTAAGGAATAAGCTCCAAAGCATATAATTTTTTAACAGCTTCCGTTTTTTTATCATTAATAAATATTTTAGAAAAAGATGATATATTCTATCAAAAGTGGATATTAGGAAAACACTTATGGTTGCCAGTCCGTATTTATCATTTAGGCGTTTGCAGCAAGCAGTTTATGGGACAATCCTTTCAGGTTGGAAGGCGTTGTTAGTTTTTGTTGTTTTAAATATGGTGTTTTCGTTGATTTTAATTGCCGGTTTGGGTGGTGTTGACACGTTATGGTTTTTGCTATGGGGAGCAGGGTATTACTTTTTTAATTTTGTATTTTTCAGGTGGTATTTTAGGCGTCAGCCGTATCTTTTAACATGGAAATTTTTTGATACACTGTTGCCGGCGGTTAAGGTTTTGTTTGTTGTTATGGCTGGGGTGACTTTATTGGCGTATCTTCCATATTTTCCTTTATTATTTGGTGGTACTTCCGAAACATTAAAAAGAGCGATAACTTGGTTTATTGGCGGTTTTATGGGAGAATCGAATGCTTATAATTTTATGATTAGTTTGATTATGCTTTTTATTTCTCCGATTGTTTTTTATCGTCCGCTTTTGGCATGGGTATCCTCTGTGATTGGGCGTAGCGGTTCTTTTCAGAATGTGTTTAAGCATACCGGTGGTTATTATAAATTATTTCTGAAAATTGCTGTTTTCTTTTATATTATCGGTGGCGTGCTCTGGGGACTTGATATACTCATTTCGGCGCATGGTATTTTGTTTGCAATAGGTATTGCTCCTCTTTCTGTTTTGTTTAATTTGTTTTTAGCAAAGACGTATGAAATTCTAATTTTGGATTAAATTAAAGCTTGAATTTTTTTCAATTTGTGCTATTTTGTCCAATGTATAAAAATTACGTATGTATTATTAAAAAAAATCCGCTGAGTAAAGTAGGCGGTGTTATAGCGTATGAAAAAAATTATTGTATCAATGGCTGATAATGATGCCATTGAGGTGCGTGAGAATAATCGTTTAGCATCACGCTACGGAATGAATCAGCTCTCCTTTCAGAGCGTTTGTGAAAAGGAGCAGAAGATTGCTCAGCAGTGTCAGGAAATTCTCAAGACAAAAGAGCTCCCGATTTTGATAAAAGGACTTGTTGATTATGGAATCTTGGAGAATGATGAGCTTCAAGATTTCATGAAGGTTCTGAGCAAAGCTCATGAGCTTCTTCAGCAGGGGTTCCATGTGCTCATTATTCGTGGCATGATGGAATGTGCTTGCGGGCGTCCGTCAGAACTTGGGTATGGTTGTTTCGATGAAAAGTTCTCTCCGGCTTTTACGGACGTGGAAGTTCGTCAAGATTTTTGGGAAACTAAGCATCTCTTTCCCATTGAGAAGGTCAGTGCATTTCTGCTTGACCTGATGAACGACGTCGATCCTTATAAGGCGGGGGCCGAGAACTTTGAAAAGTCTGAGTTTATCCGCAGTTGCCTCACTCATTATCTTGAGTGTGCGTAGACTAAAAATCCTTTGATTGGCAGAGATGTCATCAAGGGATTTTTTTATTTTTGAATCAAACTTAAAAATTCAGCTTCACTTAAGATTTTAACACCCAGTTCCTGAGCTTTGGCGGCTTTAGAGCCCGCATCTGCGCCCATAATCACATAATCGGTATGAGAGGAGACGGAACCGGCAACTTTTGCTCCCAAAGACTGAGCTTTGGCTTTGGCCTCCGAGCGTGTCATTTGCTCTAAAGTTCCGGTAAAGACAACGGTTTTACCGGAAATCGGCGAATCGTGGCGTGCCTCATCAATAAAATCTTCAACCTTTACATGAGAAAGGAGTTTATTGATAATCTGCAGATTATGCTCTTCTTGGAAAAACTCGACAATGTCTTTTGCCATAGCCCCACCGATACCATCAATTGAAACCAATTTGGCGGTTTCTTTAGCGCGCATTTCAGACATAAAGGCGGTAAAACTACCGTAATTTTGCGCAATTAAGCGAGAAGTTGCCGCGCCGACCTGACGAATCCCAAGCGCATAAATAAAGCGATCAAGTGCTATGGTGCGCTTGCGGTTGATGGCATTAAACAGATTATCGACCGATTTTTTGCCCCAGCCTTCGCGAGATTCCAAATGCAGTGCCGAGCCGGATTGGTGGGAGAATAAGTCGCCATCATTATTACGCTCTTGGAGCGTGAAAATATCATCAGGGGTTTTTAAGATTCCTTCTTTGTAAAAATCTTCAACAATCTTTTCGCCCAAGCCTTCAATATCAAACGCATCTTTGGAGACAAAGTGAATCACTCTTTCAACCGCCTGAGCCGGACAACTCAAGCCACCGGTGCAACGGCGCACGGCTTCATCTTCCTCGCGAATAGCGTGGGCACCGCAAACAGGGCAAATGGTCGGAAATATAAATTCCTGTGAGGTGCTCGGGCGTTTATCGGGCAAAACGGCAACGACTTGCGGGATGACATCACCGGCACGCTGAATAATAACCGAATCGCCAATGCGAATGTCTTTGCGCTTGATTTCATCTTCGTTATGCAAAGTGGCATGAGACACCACCACACCGCCGACGGTAATCGGCTCTAAGTCGGCAACAGGCGTTAAAGCGCCGGTGCGCCCGACTTGAATGCGAATGTCATTGACTTTGGTAATTGCCTGTTCTGCCGGGAATTTATGCGCGATTGCCCAGCGTGGGGTGCGGGTCAGAAATCCTAAACGCTCTTGCAAGGCAATGTCGTTCACTTTGTAAACAATGCCGTCAATATCATAAGGCAGGTTAGCGCGAATTTCCATTAAGTGGTTAAAATTGTGGTCAATTTCTTGCGAGGAAGTGCAGAGTTTGTTATGCGGATTAACCGGAAAGCCCCATTTTTGCAGACAATCAAAAAATTCGGCTTGCGTGTTCCAACAACGCTCGGAAACCTCACCCCAAGTATATGCCCAAATGCTTAAATTGCGCTCGGCTGTAATTTTTGAATCGAGTTGACGCAAAGAGCCGGCAGCGGCATTGCGCGGATTAGCAAAGGTCTTTTTCCCCTCTTGCTCGTAGCGTTGATTAAGGGCAAAAAAGTCTGACTTTGCCATATAGACTTCACCGCGAACTTCGAGAATTTTGGGAGCATTTGTCAGTGTGAGAGGGAGTTGTTTTATGGTTTTAAGGTTTGCGGTAATATCTTCGCCGACTATGCCGTCGCCACGGGTTGCACCGGAGACAAATGTGCCGTTTTCATAACGGGCGGAAAAAGATAAGCCGTCAATTTTCGGCTCAGCCATAAATACCGGTGTTTCGGCGGTGTTTAGAAAGCGTTTGACGCTCATGATAAAATCATCAACTTCCGCAATCGAAAACACGTCGCCTAAGGATAACATCGGGAAACGGTGAGTGATTTTTTTGAAACCGCTTTGCAAGGGAGCGCCGATTTTTTTCGACGGGCTGTTCGCAAGAACTAACTCGGGGAAGCGTTTTTCAATCTGCTCATTGCGCAGTTTAAGAGAATCGTACTCGGCATCGGTCAGGTATGGGGCATCATTTTGATAATAGGCAATATCAGACTTTGCCATTTCTGTGGCGATGTATTTCAGTTCTTCTAAGGCTTCTTCTTTAGTTAATTGGTCAATCGGTTTCATTTGTGGTCCTTTTATTCCCTCTCTGTTTAAGGGCGTATTCTCTCTTTCTCCCTCCTTGTTTGAGGGCTGTGAAGTAAAAATAATCCAGTGAATTATTTTTACAAGCCAAGCAATGAGACTTGCCTTTGTGAGTTAGCGTAAGCGACACTAAACAAAAGTTTTAGTCGGAATTGTTGGGGAGGGTAACATATAATAACCCTACCTAACCTCCCCTCACAGAGGGGAGGAATAATCGGATATCTATATATACTCCCATAATTTCCTTTCGGCTAGGGAAATGTGCGAGTTGTTAAAGTAAAAAAAACAGCCCTTTCGGACTGTTTTTGGGAAAGATTTTACTTCTTGTCTCTAGTTCGGTGACACGATCATCACCATCTGACGGCCTTCCATCTTCGGCTCCGAATCGACTTTAATCAGCGACTCCAAATCATCTAATATGTTTTGCAGAACCTTTGCTCCCATATCGCTGGCGGCTTCACGCCCTTTGAAACGCATGGTAAACTTAACCTTATTACCTTGGCTTAAAAACTTCTTCGCCTGTTTGATTTTGACCTCATAATCATGGGTGTCGATCATCGGACGGAGCTTCAGCTCTTTGGTTTCTACGATTTTTTGATTTTTCTTGGCTTCGTTTTTACGCTTTTGAACTTCGTACTTATACTTACCATAGTCGAGAATCTTACAAACCGGCGGAGTAGCCTGCGGTGAAATCTCTATTAAATCTAAATCTGCTTCAGCGGCGAGTTCTAATGCTTGTTTTATCGGCATAACGCCTCTGTTTTCTCCGGTTTCATCAATCAGTCGAACTTCTTTGACTCTAATATCTTCGTTAATGCGTGGTCCCTCATCTGTGCGTACTGGCGCATTGGTGTTCTCTTTAGCTATGGTAGCCTCCTTAAAAATGTTAATACAATCAATTTACTTATATAATAAGAGTTGCAAAAAACGCAAGAGCAAATGTCGAACTTTAAAGACTCCGTTCGCGACTCCTTATATATATAATACACAATATATATATGTATTTGTTAATAATCTATTATTTTAACAGCCTTGTTTATAAAATTTTTCATTATATTTATTTAATATATTCAATAAGTTACATGATTATTGAAAATATTTTTTATTTTTTTTAATTTTTTTTCAAAAAAGGTGTTGACTTTAGAAATTCATTGTCATATAACACCGCTTGTCGCGAGGGACGGCATTTGATGAAAAGTGTTAAAGCCCTTTGTGATAAAGTTATAAGACATAGTAGATATGAAAAAGAAAAAGGATACGCAGACAGCGGTAGAACGCGAAAGAAAAAAAAGAAAAAGCAGTCTGTGTATTTTTAAGGAACCAAGAAAATTCTTTATGAGTAATGACAGACAGGATTGAATCGAATATGAGAGTTTGATCCT
>JAFUXF010000042.1 GCA_017477185.1 Alphaproteobacteria bacterium
TCCGAACTCGGCCGTTAAACCCTGTTTCATCAATGGTACTTCGTCTTAAGACGCGGGAGAGTAGATCTATGCCGGATCTTTTAATCACACAATCTTGTTCCCTTCCTTTCCTGCCCCGCTATCAATTATAGCGGGGCTTTTCTTTGTGATTTTAGGCTACGCGTCATGAATACATAATCTTGTTTTTATGCTTGATTTTTATCTCCTTTGATTTATCATAATCCCCGTAAGCAGGTGTTCTGCTTATGGGGTCTCGAAAACTCCCTATATGGAAGATATACTCCTTCTATTGAAGAGGGAGGCTGTGGAATATATTGAATACACAGGACTGTCATATAGCAGTTTTCGAACTCCCTCACCCCTAAAAGGGTGAGTTTTTTGTTGAAAAAATGAAGGTCCCTTGGTCTTATCCTAAAGTGTTCGGAGGGATGACCATTGCAGAAATGAAAAAAAGGAGTTCAAATAATGAGTGGTAAACAAATCAGAAGAGATATCGGTCGTCAATTCGGTGCTTTACGAAGATATAAAAAGTTATCTTTGCAAAAAGTCTCTGAGGCAACTAAAATCCATGTTAACACAATAGATGAAATTGAAATGGGTATTATCCGCCCCTGGGCGTGTTATACAAAACTCCGTCATTATTATAACTGTGATATTAAACTCGTTGAAAAAGAATAATAAAAAACCGTCTCAAATGAGACGGTTTTTTCTTTTAGACATGGACAATTCCTCGACAGAAGGCATATAAGGCGCATAGCGCAATGATAATAAATATACCGGCCAACCAACGTTCGCCACAGGTAAAGGCAGCCTCATTCGGCTCTCTTTCTTTACGGGCGCGGATATAGACAGGGATACCCAGAGCGATAATAATTACCGCCAGAAGCAAATATTTGAGACCAGCAGCGTAAATCAGCCACAGGGCATAGAATGCGCCTAAGATTGCGGTGATAAGTGCTGTTGAGCGGTGAATCACCGGTGATGAAAATTCGCCATCCTCACACAGTTTCCATAAATATGCACAAGACATGAAATAAGCGGGCAAAACCATAACGCCGGTAATACTCAGCATTGTATTCCATGCATTGTTTGAAAAGAAAGCAAGAAGCAAAAATAATTGCATTGCACCTGAAGTTACCCATAAAGATATAGAAGGGGAACCCATATCATTTTCTTTTGTAAAGCATTTCGGAAATGTGCCATCAATGGCGGCGGCTTGTGGCATTTCAGCGGTAATCATGGTCCAAGCTAACCAGCTTGTCAGCACTGATACCAACAAACCTATATTCATAATCCAAGCACCGCTTTTGCCCATAACGTGCTCTAAAATTCCAGCGGTTGATGGATTGGGAATAGTCGCTAAAACAGATTGCGACATATAGCCATAAGGCAACAAAGATAAAAGAATATAAATCAATAGACATCCTGAAAATCCCAGTAGTGTCGCTGTTCCTACTTCTGATTGACTACGGGCGCGTTTAGACATCATGACGGCTCCTTCTATACCGATAAAAGCCCACAATGTTACCAGCATAGTACTTTTGATTTGAGTTGAAAGGCTGCCAAGTTTTATTTTGCTTTGCATTGCTTCTCCCCAAAAATCAAAGTCGAAAGTGCGAAATTTGAAAACAAACAACATAATAAGGATAAACAAAGCTAGAGGGACAATCTTAACAATGGTACCTATTGTGTTGATATAGCTAGCTTGTTTGATTCCACGCAGGACAAGCCAATTAAAGCCCCAAATCAGAATTGATCCACCGATAATTGCCGGAAGCGTATTACCGCCGGCAAAATGCGGCGGAAAGAAGTAATTGAGGGCGTCCATGGTGATAATGGCGTAGCCGACATTTCCACAAACCTGACACAGCCAATATGACCAACCGATTGTGAAGCCTGTATAGGCCCCAAAACCGGCGCGACTATAAGTGTAGATACCGGTTGTCATATCGGGTTTGACTTGTGATAAAATGCTAAAAGTGCGGGCAATAAAGTAGATACCAATGCCGGTGATTATCCATGCTAACAAAACAGCTCCGGCAGAGGCTCCCTGAGCCATATTTTGCGGCAGGCTGTATATGCCGCCGCCAATCATGGAACTGATAACAATTGCCGCTAAAGCCGGAATGCTTAAGCCTTCAGAGTGAGAAGGTGGTTCGGCAGGTGTTTGTTTGTTTCTTATATAAATTTTATGATATGCCATGGTTTATTCCTTATTTTGTCGGGGTGAATTTGACCGGTTCGGCATATTCAAAGTTCAAAAATCCGAGAGCGGTTAAGCTGTAGCCAAACTCTTGTTCAATGTTTACAAAATTATGCCACATTTGGAAATCGGAGTGTTTTTCAACACCACGCAATTCTAATTCATGATTTAGAGATTTATTGAGCCACATGCGGGCATGACCTTCGGCAATTTCATCATCAATGTGGGTGTCAAAAAACTCGACATATTCAGCAGCCCAGCCACCAATCAGTTCGCCGTGTTTGTCTTTGCCCCAACAAATACCGACACCGGTAGCGATAGCTTTATGTTCGTCACGTTTGGCACCGTGTCCTGCCATAATGACTTCCAAGACAGCACCATGCTTAAATTGTTTGACAATGTCATCCGTTAGAGGGACGATGTTGCCGTGAATCTCCTTAGGCAAAACGGAAGTGTAGGGAACAACATTAAAATTCTCAATCTTTGCTTGCATGAGTGCAGAATCGTAACAGAAAGTTTCGAACGGTTGAGGGGGGATACCATCGTTTGCTTGTCCGGCACCACCGGTGATAAATGCCATAGTTGGGTAACGTACGCCTGTTGTCATGATTTTTCTCCTTATTGTTGAAATTAAAATGAGTCGGCAATAAGGTAATTCTGATTTATGGCTTTTCAATAAAGAGAATAAAAAAATCCTATAGGTCTGTGCCTATAGGATTTTTTTATTACTTAAATGCCTGACTGAGAACATAGAGGTTAAGAAGTGATATCTCCTCTTTATTCAACTTACGCACCAGAGCATTGTTGAGCAGATAATCCGCGATATTCTCCGAAGTTGCCTCAATCCACTCACTCTTAATCAGGAGGTCTATCATTGTAGTGAGTTTCTCCTGAATGTAGGAAGCCAGATTGTGCTCCTTTAAGTTGTTACAGGAAAGAGCTAAAATCACCGTGCTGGCATTTGAAAAATGGCGACCATCAAAGATGAAGTCGATGATTTCACTACTCAAAAAACCATAGCGGAAACTCCTGGCAATAAAGCGGTAGGTGATTTCTTTCAGTTCGGTAAAATCAGCAATTCCGCCTTTCAACAAATGCTTGGTGATGAGTGTTACCTGCTTATCCCATATTTCACGAACTTCTGTGAGGGTGAGGGCATTTTGCCATTTTTTGAGATCTTCATACCCGTTCCTGTCGCAGTACGCAATAGCGTTTTCAACCTCGGCGATGTCTTTCGTATGAGAGGACGGAATTGCATAGGGCTTCGTCTTTGTATCAATCATGTCCCATGTATACAACTGCATGAGAGCATAAATGATGAGAATGGAAGCCTCCTCCTTGTACAGAGGTCGCTTGAGAGCAAGATGAAAAATATGCATAGCAATATCTTCACTACTCTCAGAGATAATTTTCTCCTTTTGTGCCAGTACCATGAGCATAGTATTAAGTTTCATGCGGCAATAGCTACTGATTGGCTGAAGCACCTCACGATGCTTGGCCAGCAAGATACCGGTCTCAAAAGAGAAGAAATCTCCGGCAAAAAGGTAAGTCAGCATATTACCGGTGAAAATACCTGCTTTTTCAGCTAATTCATCAATAAAATTGTAGCTGATTTGCTTAAATTCTCGCTCGTAGGTTTCCGGCTTCCTCTCATAAAAGAGGGGAACAATGAGGTTAATCTGTCGTTCGTAAATGCTCATATTTGCCTCGAGAGAAACCTTTAAGGCCTGCTTGAGCCAAGAAAGTTCAGGAAGTTTACTTCCTTCGCAGATGGTCAAAGCTTCAAGCACTTCTTCAAGAATATCAATTTCTTGTTCTTTATGAGCGATTTTCCCCAAAGCCCAAGCTGTGACTTCTGCACTGTTCTCACCGGCCATGAGGCGGGCATAGAACTTTTTTCGTGCATAGGGGTACAGTTTTTTACTTACGGCGCACTCCTCTTTTGTCAGAGGTCTCGTTTTTTTTATTTTTTCTTTTTTCATAATTATATGGTTTTAATTAATAATTCTGTTTAACTTGTAAAGTATAGACAAAAAATGAGGTTTTGTAAATAAAAAAATCCCTTTTCTTTTTAGAAAAGGGATTTTAATAAGGCTTAAATTTTTATTAGAAGTTGTAAACAGCTCCTAAGCCGAAGAGGTGAATATTGCCTTTATAGCGGGCATATAGTCCACCACGGCTAGCGTCATTTCCCGTGCCTTGCAGATTAACGATGCTGCGCTCAGCATGAATAAATGAGTAACCGGCATTGATTGTCAGTTTATCATTATATTTGTATTCAAAGCCTGCAGCGTACCAGTATCTGTCAGAATCCGGAATACGCGGTGTGCGCGTACCATCAGTGACTGGCGTTTGGTCAAAAGCAAAACCGAAACGGAGTTTCCATTGCTCATTAACACGATAGCTGGCACCGATTGAATAAAACCATGCGTCTTTCCAATTTTCATTTGTGACGCTCAGAGGTTCATGATTCGCTTTGCCTTTGATTGTTAAATCATCAAAAGATGACCAGTAGGTTTTTTGTGCTTCTGCCATAACAGACCATTTAGAGTTGATGTCATGGTAAACACCCATGGTCCATAAAGCCGGTGTCGTTAATTTTGCAGTAATACGTTGATTGAAAGCGTGCATTTGTGTCATTAACGGTGTGTTAGAAGCAAATGAAATTTCACCTTTTAATTTATGGTTAACTTTACTACGATATGCCATACCGAATCGGGTATCTGTCGTATATTCATACAAACCACCGATAATGTAGCCAACATCTGTTGCGTCGCCATGTAATTTGGTATTTGAAATGCCGTCGGCTAAGGCAAAACCTGCCGGTTGTGATTTATCAACGCCATGCAAAACGCCATTTTTCAGCGTTGCATCGGCATACTGTGCAACCAAGCCGCCGGCGATGGTTAAATCACAAGTCATACGATGTGCATACATTGCTGTTAAGTTATAGACAGACAATTCAGATAAGGTACCATGGTTGGCTCCCGCCCATTGTTGGGAATAATCGGTAACTAATCCAAATGGGGCACTTAATGAAATACCGATTGAGTTTCGAGAATCGAGAGCTTTTGTCGCGGCGACAGAGGGTAGAATCATCTTATTAACGGGGTGATTCATTTTATTATCATACGCGAAAATTTCGCTTTGATTAGCATATAAAGGGTGCGGTGTCGGGCTATAGCCAAGTGCACCTTCACCCTTAACGTGGCCGACAATGGCTGTGGCGTTGAATGAAACTTGATCCGGTTGACGGATAATTGCAGCAGGGTTAAAGAAAGCATAAGAAGCGTCTTCAGCACCGGCACTGGCTCCGGCAAAAGCATTTCCTAAACCGGCAACGGATTGTTCTCGAAGTAAAAATCCGGCGGCATTAGCTTGAGAAACAGCAAGAATGGTCCCTAAAGCTGTAAGTGTAATAAGTTTTTTCATATACATAGTCTTTTTATTGTTAAACCAAAACACTAAAGTTATATTTTGGTTACTCTGAAAAATCAATATGTATATCAACCACCTTGCATAATGTTCGTAAATATTCAATAAAAACAATTTGTTATCTTGCTTTTTCACTAGTTTTTTTTAGGGGCTTTACAAAACGGATATTTTTGCTTTAATAAGAGCAAGTTTAACTCTCAGGAGAGAATATTTGCAAAATTTTGTTCGTTTCTGCCTGCGTTGCGTTTTCAGGCTGTTTAAGGTACGTTATCGTCTTCAGTTTAAGGAAAAGAAATTACCGGGGCGGGGCGTTTATGTTTCTAACCACGTTTCTTATTTGGATCCTATTCTATTATTCGCCTTTTTACCGGGGAATCCGATATTTGCGTTGAACGGCCACTTGTATCGTAGTCGTTTGATTCGGTTTTTGATGAAGACGGCAGATGTTGTTCTCTTTAATCCGATTGAGCCGATGGATATCAAAAATTTGATTACCAAGGTCAGTGAAGGGCGTTTATGCGTTATCTTTGCGGAAGGTAGAATTACAGAAAACGGCAGCTTGATGAAAATTTATGAAGCTCCGGGTTTGGTTGCCGATAAATCTAAGTCTCCTTTGATTCCGATTTGGATTACCGGTCCGCAGTATGGTTATTTTTCTAAGACCAAAGGTAAGTTGCCGCATCGGCCGTTGCCGAAAGTTTTAATTACGGTGGGCAAGCCTCGTAGTTTTAAGTTGAAAGATGAATTACGTCGTCAACGTGATCACATTAGCAATGAAGTGTATCAAATCTTGCGAGAAATGTGTTTTGAGGTTAATTATAATCCGAATATTTCGTTGTTTGCGCAACTGATGAAGACTTCTAAAGTTCATTCCAAGAAAAATATGTTTGTGCGTCCGGCATTTGTTGAAGATATTCAACGTGTTCCTAACTCATATAAGGATATTATCATCAAATCATTTGTCTTAGGTAAATATTTTAAGAAACATACACGTAAAGGTGAACATGTCGCTCTGATGCTGCCGAATTCAATTGCAGCCGTTTGTACATTTTTTGGTTTATCTGCATATGATCGAGTTCCTGTGATGTTAAATTTTTCAGTAGGGGCGAAAAATATTGCTTCTATGTGTAATACTGCTCAGGTTAAAACGGTTATTACCTCTATGACTTTTATCAAAACTGCAAAATTAGAATCGACTGTAGAGGTTTTGAAAGCAGCCGGATATGATGTGGTTTATTTGGAGTCTTTACGACATAAAATCAGCCTGATGAATAAGATTAATGCGTTTTTACGCTATAAAATCAAAAGAGTACCACATCGTGATGGTGGAAATAAGAAGGCTTGTATTTTATTTACATCCGGTTCAGAAGGCGCACCGAAAGCTGTTGTATTGAGCCATGCTAATATTATCTCAAATATTAAGCAGATGGCGGCAATTGAAACCATTAATATTACGGATACTGTTTTTAATGCCTTACCTATGTTTCATAGTTTAGGGTTGACGGTAGGGACGTTATTTCCGATTTTGGAAGGGGCAAAGTTGTTTTTATATCCGTCACCATTGCATTATCGTGTTGTTGCTGAAATCGTTTATGAAATCGGGGCAACAATTATGTTTGGGACGGATACATTTTTCCGTGGATATGCTAAGATTGCGCATCCGTTTGATTTTCACAATGTTCGTTTTATGTTTGGTGGCGCAGAAGCAATTAAGCCGGACACGCGTAATATTTGGATGGAACGTTTAGGAATACGAGTTATGGAAGGTTATGGGGCAACAGAGTGTTCGCCGGTTATTACTGCTAATAACAGTATTTTTAATCGGTTTGGTTCTATCGGTAAATTGTTGCCCGCTATTCAATATAAGATTGAGCCGGTTGATGGAATCGCTACAGGCGGTGAGTTAGTTGTTAAAGGTCCGAATATTATGTTGGGTTATATTATGCCTGATAACCCAGGGGTGTTACAGCCGCTCGAGGATGGTTGGTATCATACCGGTGATGTGGTCGAAATAGATGAAATCGGTTTCTTATACATTAAAGACCGTATTAAGCGTTTCGCTAAAATCGGCGGTGAAATGGTTTCTCTTAATGCTGTTGATGAAATGGTTCGCAAGGCTTATGAGTGGATGGGAGCTAATTTTGAATACGGTGTCGTTTCTGTCCCTCACGAGAGTAAAGGGGAGCAGATCGTGCTTGTTACCAATAATACCAGTGTTCAGCAGGATGTTTTAGTAAACTATATTCGAAATAACGGAATGTCAGAGTTGTTCTTACCTCGTATTATTTTATATCGGGAACATCTGCCGCTTTTTGCAACAGGAAAGGCGGATAATGTAACCCTGAAAAAAGAAGTATTAGAAGAGCTTGCTAAGCGACAAGCCGCATAGTTAAAAAGCCTGCCGGTCGGTGGGCTTTTTAGTTATTTACGATATTTATTTAATTCTTTTTGAACATATCGTCCTTGATACATATTGATCCCTAAAGAGTTTCCGACTTCGATTGCTTTGGCATCATCGACACGACACAAGATCATTTTTGCTCGTTCGGCGCGATTAACATAATCTTTAAAATGGGTATCTTTATTGATAACTTCTTCAAAAGAAGGATGCCAAATAATTTTAATGAAGTCAGAATTAAGGTTAGAGCGGTTAATGTATTGTAATTTATCAACGGTTATACCATCTATACATATTTTATAGCCACGATATTGAGCAAATGCTTTTGCCAGAAGAAAGGCTTTAACATCATTAAAAATGTCAACCAACTGCAGCTCTAAAATGATACTGGAGCGTTGTGTCGGAGGAATGCTATCGTCAAAAATTAAAAAGTCATCTGAGAGAATAGTGGCAACATTCAGATTTAGGCTGAAATTACTGATTAAGGATCCATCGTCATGTTTACTGACGTGTGCCAGAACACGCTTATCAAGCGTTTCTGTCAGATTCATAAATAACCATGGATTAGAGGTCAGATTAATATCGGGCATAAGGATATCTCTGAGGTCAGGAATCGAAACATAAACTTCTTCAAAAATCATTTGTGGTGCTGATTTTCCGATAATGGCACAAATAGCTTGCCTCCGAATTAGGCTCGAAAAGTCGACACGTTGTAGATTATTTTGAATTTTGTTTAAAACATCAGGAGTTAAATCGCGAAGATTTTTTTTGTTGCTGCTAAATGTATTTATTATTTTTTCAGAAATTTTTGATGTTTCCAATTCTTTATCCTTTTGGGGTAAGATTTGGGCTGTATATACTATTTTTTCTTTTAATTTTTTTAGAGCGATTGTGTCTGTATACAGATTAAAAAAGTCAGTTTGCAATATACTATCTGTATTGTTTTGGGCAAGTTCAGAATTGAAAGTGAAGGCTAATTGCACCATAAATGTCTTTAGTTCATCTTCATTAATCGGACGAAAAATTAGCAAGATACTTTTATTATGAAGTTCGAATAATCTGCCGTTATTTTTTTTGATAAAATCAAGAAGTATAGAGTTGCAGGCTTGTGCTAAAATTTTTGCGGACTGCGGGTGCATAAAAGCTGAACTGTCAAAAAGTATAGCGTTTACTTCAACATTTTTTTCAAGAATATTGGAGATGAGAAGGAGGGGATCCTTTTCACTCCAATCAAGTTCCGAATTATTAGGAGAAGGTGGCGATACAGTCGACTTTGAGATTTTGTCGTTAGGAATTAGTTTATTTTTTTTAGATTTAAAAAACATGATGAATCCTTACAGTAATTTCTCTAAAATATCCTTGTTCATGCATTTTTCATGCTCAGAGCCTGATAGTAAACGTTTCCTCTTGAGGCACATTAAGGTATCGCATTGGGCAGCGTTGGGACATTGGCGACGAATAACCGCTGTTTCAAGATTGTCCATAAAAGGCCCTTGAAACGAAGAAATACCGTTATGTAATCCCCAAGAAAGAGCAGGGGATGTATCGCATTTGGCGAGAATTACGTTGTCTGATTTTAGGAGAGCTAAAACAGATTGAATTTCAGAATTATCCTTTTCATATTCCATTAGTGGTTCCCAAAAAATTTTAATCATATCCGGTGCTAATGTCTGCAGATTTAGCAGTTTGAGTGAAGCTGTCGTAATACCGTCAATTAAAATTTTTTGCCCATTTTTATGCAAAATCTCTTTTGCTTGGAGGTATAAAGGAAGATTATTGAAGACATCCGTTAATTGCACTTCAACAACACATTTATGCTGTTGCTGTAAAAATTCTTTGGTAAATGCTGTAAATTCAGGTGAAGTGATTGATTGTAAAGTTAAATTTATGCCGATAGTATCGGGCCATTGCTTAAGTTTAGCGGCAAAGAAAGCCTGAAGTATACGTTTATCCAAATGTTGCAAAATATAAAAATAAAGCCAGCGATTTTTTTGAATATCCAGATTGTGAAATAGTAAATTCAAATCTTTTACGGCGATAAAAAATTCTTGATAATGTACTTGGAATTTATTTGCCCCTTTTACCTCGACAACACTTTGTCTTTTAACCAGTTCAGAGATGTCAATTTGTTGCAATGTGTTTATAACTCTATCAAGGTCTCCGGTATTAATTTCGTTACTGTCTGCTTTATTGCTCTTTGATGATTTATCTTGGTTCTTTAAGAGTTCTAGGATAAGATTACATAAATCAGAAAATTGTTCCGGAAATTGATATATTTCAGCAAAATCTTCTGGATTTTTACTGTGTATAATAGGGTCGTTTGACAGTCCTTGTTTTAGTTTGTCTATGGCTTCATTGATTGTTTTTTGAGAAAAATTATTACCAAGTATGATAAAATCGCCGTTACTTAGAGGAAAAAGAGCCCCACCCGATAGACCAACAACACTATCAAAAAATTTTTCAAGGATTTTTAAAAATTTAGGATGACGATGTTTAGGTTTTAATTTTGAGGAGTGAATGTACAAAGCAGCATAATTCTCCGGATTTTTTGAAATTTGTTCCAGATTGTTTAAAAGTTGTTTTTCTATATTTACTTGCGAATTTATCATAAGTCTTCTTATCCCTTTGGGATGTGGTGCTACTCATAATTCTACTATACAGTAAATATCTTACATATTTGCTAACAAAACAGAAATTTTTGATTATTATAAAAAATCCCTTCCTGATGGAAGGGATTTTTACAAGAAGGTTATTCTTCTTCAGATGGCGGTTCGTCATCTCCCAGCATTTCGCTGGTTAGGTGACCTGCATCTGCACGAATTTTCTTCTCTATCTCATCGGCAATATCTTGATGCTCTTTCAGATAGGTTTTTGCGTTTTCACGACCTTGACCGATTTTATCTCCTTTATAAGAGAACCAAGCTCCGGCTTTTTCAATAATGCCTGACTTAACACCTAAATCAATCAATTCGCCCGTCTTAGAAATGCCTTCGCCATACATAATATCGAAATCAACGACCTTAAACGGTGGTGCAACCTTATTTTTAACAATTTTGACGCGTGTTTGGCTGCCAATGACATCTTCTTTATCTTTAATAGCTCCGATGCGGCGAATATCAATACGAACGGAGGCGTAGAATTTTAGTGCGTTTCCACCGGTAGTCGTTTCCGGATTGCCAAACATTACACCGATTTTCATACGAATTTGGTTGATGAAAATAATTAAGGTATTGGAGCGAGCAACGGTTGCCGTTAATTTGCGTAAAGCCTGAGACATTAATCGGGCTTGCAATCCCATGTGAGAATCGCCCATTTCTCCCTCGAGTTCAGCCTTAGGAACCAAGGCTGCAACCGAATCGACAACCAGTACATCAATTGCTCCGGATCGAACCAAAGTATCAGCAATTTCCAGAGCCTGTTCTCCGGCATCCGGTTGTGAAATAAGAAGATTTTCGACATCGACACCGATTTTTTTAGCATAAGACGGATCGAGTGCATGTTCTGCGTCAATAAATGCACAAGTTCCTCCTTTTTTCTGAGCTTGAGCAATAACGCTCAGTGCTAAAGTGGTTTTACCTGAACTTTCCGGCCCATAAATTTCAATAATGCGTCCTTTAGGCATACCGCCAATTCCTAAAGCAATATCTATACCAAGCGAGCCGGTTGAGATTGCTTCAATATCGACGTTAGCACTTTGACCCATACGCATGATTGATCCCTTGCCAAAAGATCGTTCAATTTGCGATATGGCAGCATCTAAGGCTTTATCTTTTTCCATGTTATCTCTCTTTCTAAGTTAGTTATTTTCTGTAATCATCTGATGAATTGTGGCAAATTACAATTTATCAGAAGAAGTTATCCAATGAAAATAATTTGTACTATTTTTGTTCTTTTTGCAAGAACTTTTTGAGACAAATTATAAAAAACTTTGAAAAGTCTGTTTATTCAAAGATATAAAGCTCTTTTCCATGTTGTTTGAGCCAAGTTTGCCCCTCTTCATAGTGAGGGCAGAGTTGAGCAACGCATTTCCAAAAGGCTGTTGAATGGTCTTGATGGGCAAGGTGGCTGACTTCATGAGCGATAATATAATCAATGACTTCTTGCGGAGCTAAAGCAAGTCGCCAATTGTAGTTGATGTTATTTAAGGAAGAGCAGCTTCCCCAACGTGATTTGGTGTCTTTGATGACAACATCATTGAGATGACAATTTATTTGTGCTGCGAGTTTTTGGGATAAGTTAAAGAATTTTTCTTGTGCCTGTTTTTTGATAAAATCTTTAACGCGACGGTGTGTAAATTCACTTTCTCCCGAGACATAAAGTATCCCTTTTTCTATTCTGGCACCCCAACGTTTCTCAGGAGCATGTTGAATTATGATTGGTTTGCCGAACAAAGAGATTGTCTGTCCTGAAGAAAATTTTTGGGTTTTAGGAAGTTTGTTAAGGCTGTCAATAATCCACTCTTGATGTAATTTTACAAAAGAGACAGCTTGTTTTTGTGTGCAACGCGGTGGAATTGATAGAACAGGTTGTCGTTCTTTGGTATCAATACGCAGCGTCAATCTTTTAGCTCGTGGTGACTTAATAACTTTAAGCGGAAAATCAAAAGATTCTTGAATATTATAAATCTTGCCAGTTAACAATGTAATTTTCATAATCTTCTATTCCTGTTTCACATACTAAATCCCGACCTTTTAAGGATTGGTGCGCTTGATGCACACTGTTTGCCGAGCCTGTTTTTAGCGGATGCCAGTCAGGTAAGTCATAGCCATTATCAAGAAGCCAATAAGCGCAAGTTTTTGGTAGCCAACGAGGTTTTTCTCTTATAGCATTAAGATCAATGTCTCGACAATCTGGTACTTTTTCAAAACGATGTTCATATATACGACAAGAACAGTTTTCGCAATTCAAAAAGCGGCAATAGGTATTGGTAAACTTGATTTTCCCTTTAATCTCAAGTTTATTGAGGCAACATTTGCCACAACCATCACAAAGCAGTTCCCATTCTCGTTTGGACATTTCTTCTAATTTCTTATGTTTCCAAAACTCCGGCATGATATCGCTCAGGTTTGCAAAACGGCTTTGTGGGTCAAAATCTTGTTCTATTTTGTAATTGGTCATATTTTGAAACGAATCGTTATTGTGTTTATCTGTTTTATGATTATAATGTGTAAATATCAAGGAATATTTAAAGTGAGAAAAAATGTTTGGGTGGTTAGCTGATCTGTTAGTAAAATTTTCGTTTGTCGGTTCGAGGTGCTCTTGTTGTTATGCTAAAGATGAGCAACTGAAGCAGATGCAAAAGGCAGTTCTTAAGGGACACATATATCATGATATTCAAGAGAATCGCTGCCTTTGTCATGACGAATCGTGTCAATGTGGGGAAAAAAGTGAATGTTGTCGTGGTGATGAAACCAATGCGGATATGGTTGTTCGTTATCATTATAAAATTTAATAAATGACCCAAAAATATATTGACAAAAGTTTTTTTATAATATACATAACGGGCTAGGATTTTTAGTTATTGATAAATTATTTTACAATACCTGTTGGACTGTGAAGTTCAATGGTATGATCTAATCCAGGTGCGCCAGCATCCGACTGTGAAGTCCGGTGTTTGGCTTTTGATAAATCTTAGCTTCTCTATATATGATATTGTCCGGCTGTGAAGTCCGATGGTATCCCAAGCAATCTGCCTCCGTAACAAGCGATTGCTTTTTTTATTTTAAAATACAAAAACCTCCTCGAAGGAGGAGGTTTGCTTAATATTTATTTTTTATTTTACTTCACCGACATACATTCCTGTCGCTATTGCGGCTTTAACATAGTCGCCATGCGGATTAAGAAGCGTTGTCCCTTCTTTAACAACTTCATCAAGTGGGACAGCCTGTGCTCTACCATCTTTCCATACAATCATCTGATTGTGTTGCCCTTCGGCTAATAATTCAACAGCTTTTGCTCCAAAAATGGCAGCCATTGCACGATCAAAAGAAGAGGGTGTTCCCGAGCGTTGAATGTGTCCTAAAGTAGTAACACGGGTTTGAAAGTCTTTATAGCGGCTGTTAATTTCTTCACTCAGGTAGTGTCCAATGCCGCCGTATACTTTTTCTCCGACCAAATTTTTAGCTCCGGATAGATGGGATCCGTTCTCTGTTCTGATTCCTTCAGAAACGACAATAACAGCATGAGAGCGACCGCTTGCTTTGATTTCTTTTAATTTTTTTATAATGTTGTCAATTTTATAAGGAATCTCAGGGACAAGGCAGACATCAGCTTGACCGGCTAAGGCAGAGTGCATTGCTAAATGTCCGGCATCGCGACCCATAACCTCTAAAATAAGGGCACGATGATGTGAACGAGCCGTTAATTCTAAGCTATCAATGGCCTCTGTACACACAGATACAGCCGTATCAAATCCGACAGAAAATTCAGTAACAGGGGTATCATTATCGATGGTTTTGGGAATACCAACCATTTTGATATCTGTTCCGCGGCAAAAATTGCTAACAATGTTCATACTGCCATCACCGCCAACAACGATAAGAGCGTCTAATCCCAATTTTTTGACACCTTTAGCAAAACGCTTAGAAACTTCTTCTAATGATTCCATCTTAATTCCCTTGTTTAAAGAACCAAGATAAGAGCCACTGAGTCTCGGCCATGGCGTATCCGAAAAATTCCGAATCGTTAATTCTTCATATGACAGTTCTTCCGTTAATCCATCTGTTCCGTTGTGAATACCATAGACCGTCCATCCCTTTCGACTCGCGGCATTAACAACTGCACTTATGACTGCATTTAATCCGGAACAGTCACCGCCACTGGTTAAAATTCCGATTTTTTTGCGTTTTTCCATAAAAAACTCCTCGATTTTCTTTAATTTCTGTTGCACTTCTAACAAATTTGGTGTATAATGTCTACAACTTTGTGGGGGATTTCCCCTGCTGGTTATTTGTTGTTTTTATAACGCAGAGGTCTAAAAATATGGTAAACAATGATACATTGAGCAAGTTGCAACATCAATTATGCGAGCTTAAATTAGAAGAGCGTCGTGTCTCTTGTGATATTTCTCATTTAGTTGCAAAGAATAAGACCATTGACTTTTTTAAGGCGCAGCAATTAAACAGCCAACGTACCGGCGTTAAGAAGCAAATTAAAAAAGTTGAGGCGCGAATTATGCCGAATATTATAGCCTAAGCTATTTTGAAAGACAGTTTTTAAGCGTGATTCTTACAAAAGAATCGCGCTTTTTTATATTGTGTTTAAATTATAATATGTTATAAAGAAGGGACTTTGTTTTATTATTATTTAAATTATAGCTTATGAGAAAGAAAATAGTTAATCCCAAGCACCCCTTCAGCTATGTTGAAGGCGAGGTTCCTGAAAGTTACAAATGCCAAATTTGCGGCGCAACGCATGTGAAGTTATGGCGTAAGTACCAAACACTTGTTTGTGATAATACCTTGGTATGTGCTTCTTGCTTGAGCCGTATGCACAAAGAAGATGGGTTTACACCAATTTTTAGCCAGACAAAAGATGGCGGGCGTTGGCTGAATCGGTATGGGCAGTTACGCTCAGATTCTATTGGCAATTATGTGCCGGCTGTCCCTACGGAAGAGAATGACACGTTTTGGGGGTATACTTCTGTCCCTAAGAAGGGATGCGATTGGTGGAGCAAGTTGCCTAATGGGATGTAAAAAAATAGTCAGGATTTATTTCCTGACTATTTTTTTATAGGACTTGAGAAATTTTACCTTTTTCATCAAGTTGACCAAATAAGGTGTTATCATCTGTTAAAATATGATAAATTCGCTTTTCTTTGGTTTCAACACATTCGACCAGACAATCGGTTGCAATAAAGGTACTTTTGGGGGAGACATATATTTTCAAAGCCTCTCGGGGATTAAAGTTATATGCTTGACCGTTTATATACACTTCTGCCGACTTGGCAAACATCAATTTATCAGGTTGAATGTAAAATTGCTCATTTTGTACACCATAGGCGACACCGGCTACGCACTCAACAAAATTCGGGTATTGCGGGCGCATGGCAAAAGGAAGAATCCTTTTATTGCCACTTTGGGTCGTTAATCGCCAATCAGTGGAAGAAACAAAGTTTCGACCATTATGGCCGATAACAATAGCAATGCGAGCTTCAACGATTGGTTCACCTAACATATAGGAGACACAATCTTTAACCTGTTGTACCTGATTGTAAACAGGATTGAAGGTTTCTGTCATTTTTTCCATATTTTTTTAATTTAATAATAATTATTTTGTCGCGCTACTATGGCACGAAATATAAAATGTGTCAATTTATTTTATAAATCCGGCCAGTCGATAATGTGATCTTCAAGTTCATCTTCTGTTACTTCTGTTTCAGAAATACAGCGTTTGGCAATTGATAAGCGTTTAGGTTTGGGACGATTTTCTATTAAAGCACGGTAAGCACAAGATGGCGGCATCCACTCAATCCGGTCTACATTTTCCGGTGTCAGTTTAAGACAGGTTGGAACAAGACTGCAACGATCTGCATAATGTGTACATTTGCAGGTTTTCATGTCCATATATTTACAAACAACATCTGTATAATAAATGTCGTCAGTATCATCATCTTGAAGTTTTATGAGACAGCATTTACCGCATTGATTGCAAACAGCTTCCCATTCTTCCTCTGTATAGTCAGATAATTTCTTTTTCATGGTCGGGTTTATCAAAAAGGTTGCAAACAAGTGAAGCTGACAGCATGAGCAGTGAAAATAGGCTCAATGCACAAAAACTGATGCACATCATGAGATATTTGCATATGAACCTAAGTATTTTGTGCAGGTAAGTATTCATCTTTTGCTAAATCTCCGAATCGGGCAAAATCAGCATTCCAGAACAATTTTATCGTGCCGGTGGGACCGTGACGTTGTTTACCGATAATAACTTCGGCTAAGTTTTCGGTGGCACTGCAACGGGCTTGCCATTCTTCCATGCGTTTCTGTAAATGTTCGGGGGTTTCACCGGATTTTAATTTTGGTTCTTCGTTTTTGATGTAATAGTTTTCACGAAAAACAAACATAACAATATCCGCATCTTGCTCGATAGATCCTGATTCACGCAAATCTGACATAACCGGACGTTTATCATCACGCTGTTCAACCCCGCGGTTTAGTTGTGATAAAGCGATAACAGGAACATTTAATTCTTTTGCTAAAATCTTCAGCCCTCGAGAAATTTCAGAAAGCTCTTGGACGCGGTTACCTTCATTCTTTTTGTTATTTGATCCCATAATCAGTTGAATATAGTCAATCACAATTAATCCGAGCCCCTTACTACGCTTAAGCCGTCTGGCGCGTGTGCGAATATTGTTAATGGTTAAGCCGGGGGTGTCATCAATATACAGGGGAATTTTTTCTAAGCTCCGAACAATGGCGGCAATGCGTGTGAACTCAACTTCATTTAGCTCACCGGTTCGCAGCTTATGACCATTGGTTTCAGTTTCAGTTGCAATAATACGGCTGGCAAGCTGATCAGCGGACATTTCCAGAGAAAAAAATGCCACACCTTTGCTTTTGGGATCCATTTTATTATCGTGAGCCATTGAATCTGCAACATTAAAAGCAATATTGGTGGCTAAAGCTGTTTTACCCATTGCCGGACGACCTGCTATAATCAATAAATCTGAATTATTCAGACCACCGGTTTTTGCATCTAAAGCTGATAAACCTGTTGATAATCCGGAAATGTTTCCTTCTTTTTGGCAGGCTTTTTCAATATAATTCATAGAAGAATTTAAGGCTGTTTCGAAGTCAATAAAGCCACCTTGGGCATTCCCTTGATCTGAAAGTTCGAATAATTTACGCTCTGCATTTTCTATTTGTTCGTTAGCATCATGCTCAATATCTTCTTTGATGGCATCATTGACAATTTCATAGCCGGTATTGATTAACTCTCGACGCAGATATTTGTCATGAATGAACTGTGCATAATATTCAACATTCGTTAAAGGGGAGGAAGAATCAGCTAATTTGACCAAATACTGAAAACCTCCGACATCTTGCAAAGTTCCTTCCTGCTCAAAATGATTTTTCAGGGTAATGACATCAGCTACATGTCCTCGGGTAATTAATTTACTGATTACATCAAAAATTTTAGCATGAGTTTGGTCGGCAAAATGTTGCGGTTTAAGAAATTCAGATACTTTTTCAAAAGATTTATTATTTGCTAAAATAGCTCCGATTAAGGCTTGTTCAGCTTCAAGGTTCTGCGGAAGAACGGCAGCATCAATTTTTTCCATTATGACGACTCTTTAATAAAGTTTTTAAATGTGGTGTCCTTATAACTGAGCTGATAAGAGAAAGCAATCCCATAAATATTATTCACAGAGATATAAACAGATTAATCGACAGAGTTATACACAAAAAAACACCTCTCCGAAACGAAGAGGTGTTTTAACCATGTCTTTAATTTTTTATGCTTTTTTTGCGTTCAAAACAGCTTTTTTAATTTTTTGAGCTTCAAGTGACAATTTGTTGTTAGATGTTTTGGTCAGGTAAGCATCTAATCCGCCATTATGTTCAATAGAACGTAAGGTTTTAGAGCAAACTCTCAATTTGAAAGTTTGGTTCAAAGATTCACTTAACAGCGAAACAACTTGCAGGTTAGGCAAAAAACGACGGCGTGTCTTATTGTGAGCGTGGCTGACGTTGTTTCCGCTCATAGCACCGGTGCCTGTAATATCACATTTTTTAGACATTATTCTTATTCCTTTTATAAAAATGAAAAACGTTTGTTGTGTTAATATACGCAAAATTGATAGAAGTCAAGAGTAAATCGCGATTTTTTTTGAAAATAACGTAAGATAAAAATTGTGAGTCGTTTGCGTTATTTAATATAATATTTAGAAAAATTGAAATATAGTGTAAGCATTATAATTTAGGGAATCCCTGAATGTAATATATTTTTGTATTAACAATTAAAAGGAAAGAATATGTCAGCACTAAAAAAAATTGGTAAAGCAGCCAATGCTGTTTTATTGGTTATGCTTGCAAGTCTGCAAGGTGCGGCTGCCTCTGAAATTGATTTGAACGTTCCGATGCTGAATGTTCCATACAATATCTTTGGTTTCGCAACTGATGGCGCACAAATCTTGTCTTATGGTTTGGGCGTTTGCGTTTTGGGCTTGCTTTTTGGCCTTTATGAGTTTGTGAAGATTAAACAGCTTCCGGCTCATGAATCAATGTTAAAAATTTCTAATTTGATTTATGAAACCTGCAAAACATATATGAAACAACAAGCAAAATTATTGCTCGTTTTGGAATTGTTTATTGCTGTTTGCATCTTTTACTATTTCTTCTATTTGAATCATACGCCGTTACCGAAAGTTTTGACGGTTCTCGGGTGGTCCGTTTTGGGTATTTTAGGCTCTTATCTGGTGGCTTGGTTCGGTATGAGAATTAATACTTATGCAAACTCTCGTACGGCTTTTTTGTCACTAAAAGCAAATCCGTATAGTGTTCAAAATTTACCATTGCGTTCGGGTATGTCTATCGGCGTTCTGTTAATCTGTGTCGAATTGATTATGATGATTATCATCTTATTGTTTGTTGACAGAGACAGTGCCGGTGCTTGCTTTATCGGTTTTGCTATCGGTGAATCATTGGGTGCTTCTGCATTGCGTATTTGCGGTGGTATCTTTACTAAAATTGCCGATATCGGTGCTGATTTGATGAAGATTATTTTCAAAATTGATGAAGATGATGCTCGTAACCCTGGTGTTATTGCCGATTGTACCGGTGATAATGCCGGCGACTCTGTCGGCCCGACCGCTGATGGTTTTGAAACTTATGGCGTGACCGGTGTCGCTTTGATTTCTTTCATCGTTTTGGCTGCCGGTATGCAATATGCCGCTAATGGTTCTATGTATCTCATTGAAGGCGGCATTGATATTCAAGCACGTTTAATCGTTTGGATCTTTACCATGCGCGTTTTGATGATTTTGACATCAATGGTTGCTTATTGGCTGAATAATATCGGCTGCAAAGCTGTTTTTGGTAAGGCGAAATCTTTTAACTTTGAAACGCCTTTGACGACATTGGTTTGGGCTTCTTCAATCATTTCTATTTTGATGACCTTTGGTGTCTCTTATGTTATGATTGGTAATATGAGCCCTGATTTATGGTGGAAGTTATCCGTTATTATCAGTTGCGGTACATTCGCAGCAGCGATTATTCCTGAATTTACCAAGATTTTCACGTCTTCTAAATCTCAGCATGTTCAAGAAATCGTTAATGCCAGCCGTGAGGCCGGTGCGTCTCTGAACATTATTTCAGGTATTATTGCCGGTAATTTCTCTGCCTTTTGGAAAGGTTTGGTTATGGTCGGTTTGATGACTGTTGCTTACTTTACCTCTCTCGAGGGTTTGGATAGCTTTATGGTTTATCCGACAGTGTTTGCCTTCGGTTTGGTTGCGTTCGGTATGCTTGGCATGGGACCTGTTACCATTGCGGTTGACAGCTATGGTCCGGTAACTGATAATGCTCAATCTGTTTTTGAATTGTCTCAAATTGAACAGATTAAAGGTATCAGCAAAGAAATTAAAAAAGATTATGGTTTCGAACCTGATTTTGAAACCGGTAAACAGTTGTTGGAAGAAAATGACTCAGCCGGTAATACCTTTAAGGCAACTGCTAAACCGGTACTCATCGGAACGGCTGTGATCGGGGCAACAACAATGATTTTCTCTATCATCTTGTTGTTAAATTTACAACTTAACTTGCTTGATCCGAATGTTCTGTTCGGTTTGATGCTCGGCGGTGCAGTTATTTATTGGTTCTCCGGTGCATCTATGCAAGCGGTTTCTACCGGTGCATATCGTGCGGTTAACTACATTAAAAAGCATATTAAATTGGATGGCAAAAAAGCTGCTTCAATTGAAGATTCTAAGAATGTGGTTCGTATTTGCACGGTTTATGCGCAAAAAGGTATGTTGAATATCTTTATTGTTATCTTCTCGTTTACAATTGCATTTGCTTGCTTTAATGCAAATTTATTTGCAAGTTATTTGATTTCAATCGCTGTCTTTGGTTTGTATCAAGCTCTGTATATGGCTAATGCCGGCGGCGCTTGGGATAATGCCAAGAAAGTTGTTGAAGTTGATTTGCACGAGAAAGGGTCTGACTTGCACGCTGCCGCTGTTGTGGGCGATACGGTCGGTGACCCGTATAAAGATACTTCTTCAGTTGCGTTAAACCCGATTATTAAGTTTACGACATTGTTCGGATTGCTCGCTGTTGAAATGGCAGCTTCTGCGCCGAGATGTGTTGCTTTGTCATTGGGTATTGCTTTCTTTGTTTTAGGTTTGTATTTTGTATGGCGGTCTTTCTACCGTATGAGAATCGAATCAACAAAGGACTAAACTGAATAGCAAAAAAGAAAGGCGGAGGAGAAATCCTCCGCTTTTTTTAGTTGCATTTTTGAAAAATATCGCCTATTGTGAAGATGGTTTAAGACCTTCTATTATTATGAGCAAGTGTTGGGAATCCCTTTCCTTAACAGCATAACATTATCAAGTGGTTATACACGAGAGAACTTGATGTTCCTCCACGTGGAGGGGTGTCAGGTGATTAGTTGTATGAAAATACGACTATGATGACTATGCAGCTGTTGTGAAAGGGAACTCCTCCACACTTTTTGGGAAAGTGTGGATTTTTTTATCTTAGGAGGTTCAATATGACTGTCGAAAAAATGTATAAAAACCGTCAAAGGTCTAGAGGAAAATGTGATGATGGTACACCTAATCCGGTTGATGTTTATGTTGGTGGGCGAGTTAGATTACGAAGACTACTGTTAGGTATGTCACAAGAAGAATTAGCGCGACAATTAGGAATTACGTTTCAACAAGTGCAAAAATATGAAAAGGGACTTAATCGTCTTAGTGCAAGTCGACTTTGGGATATCAGTCGTGTTTTGACAACAAATATTTGTTATTTTTTTGAGGATATGTCGCAAGATATTTTAAACAACAGCCCTCGTTTATTGGTAAGCCATCAGATAGATGAATTCTTGGCAGATGAGCAGCATTTTGAATATTCTAATGAAATTCAGGAATTATTGTTTCACTATATGCGAATTAAGAGCTTGAAAAACAAAAAGTTGCTATTGGAAGTTGCAAAAGGTTTTAGTGCGTAGTTGCTTATTTGTTCTTTCTGAGTAAAATATACAAAGCACCGGTGCCGCCCAAGTTTTGGGTCGGGTGAATGAATCCCAGAATCAATGGGCGGAGTTGTTCTGAATTGAGCCAGACAGGTGTGCGTTCTTTAAGTTTTCCTTTTTCTGAAAAAATATCATCATCGGCGTTTTGGTTCAGTCCTTTACCGGTAATAATCAGCACACATCTTTTGTTTTGTAAATAGGCTTGCTTGATAAAATTAAAGACATTATCGTAGGCTTGTGTTTCGGTTTTGCCATGCAGGTCAAGCGTGGCTTCTATCTTATATTCACAGCGTTTCATCCGGCGCGCCGTTTGCCCGTCCATATTGCTTAAATCGCCGACATGCAAGTATGAAAGCTGATAAATATTCGGGATATTTTTGTAGCTGATGGTCGGGGTTACCTCTTCTATATAAATCGGGGCAGAGGGTGGTTCTTCAGGTTGAGGAAGACGTCTGACGTTTTTTAGTGTTTCAGTCCAAGCCAGAGAATCGTCATCTTTAATCTCAGGCGGCTGATTTTTCATCTTTTGTAGCTTTCTTTGTTTCTTGCGGTTCTGTCATTAAATAGGCAAAGTTTTGAACAATGTATTCTTTCCAATCATTTTCAGGAGAAATGCAGGCAACTTTCTTATTTGAGGCTGCAGCTAAAACAATACCGCCAAAATTCCACAAGCGTTGGCATTGCTCAAAGTTTTGCAGGATATATTTTTTTGCACGGTGCAACAATAATTTACCGATTAACTGTTTAATCCCTAACAGATAAATCAAAAGCATTCCTATAATGACAGCCAAACCATAAAAAATTCCTTGATAAATGATCAAAAACAAACCGATAATCGTTGGAATAAGTAGCGGCAAAAGATTTTCCCACGGGTTATAAATCGGTGAATTGGGGCGATTTATTTTATCAGCGTCCAGATAAAGATATAATAATTTTTCTGTGATGGCTTTTTTTAAGGCTTTATATATCAGTAATTCTGCCTTATTTGGCTTGGGCATTTTTTATCTCCATCGTTTTGGGAAGAAGAATGTAGTACTGTCCGGTAGTGTTCATACGTCCGGCCTCGGCTAAAACATCTTCATCACCGGAGCCCCAATAAATATCTCCTCGGACTATTCCTTTGATGGCACCACCTACGTCTTGAGCAACCATAAGCTGCTCAAACGGCTCTTTATTGGGTGTGGTCGTTTCTAACCATAAGATAGCTCCTAAAGGAATATATTGTTTGTCTACGGCCAAACTGCGTTTAGCCGTGAGCGGAACATTATGCGCTCCGACAGGAGCCGGAGAACTGGCAATTTTATGGAATACATAACGTTCATTCTTGCTGAGTTCTTTTTTAGCAATGTCCGGATGTAATTTTAGCCATTTGCGAATCTCTGACATTGAAGCGTGGTTTTTATCAATGAGGCCTTCAGCAATTAAAATGCTGCCAATACCGGTGAATGGGCGACCATTATGACCGGCAAAGCTGAGGCGGACACGTTCACCGTTTTCCAATCGAGCGATTGCAGATCCTTGAATCTGCATAATGTTTAAATCAACCAAATCCTTTGCCCAAAGAACAACGGATGCCGGAAGCTCCATGTTTTCAATTTCGGCACGCGTGTAATAGGGAATGAATTTTGTTTTATCTTTATTAATACGACCATAAATTTTATGATTTG
This sequence comes from Alphaproteobacteria bacterium, assembly GCA_017477185.1. GTDB lineage: Bacteria > Pseudomonadota > Alphaproteobacteria > RF32 > CAG-239 > Scatocola. The sequence goes on from JAFUXF010000042.1 coordinate 23,903, forward strand.
GATAACGGCTGTCAAACTCTCCGAGATTCATCTCTATTAAGTCTTGCGGACGATCATAAATCGGGTAAGGGTAACGATCACTTTGTGTGCGTGAGACTTCAATAGATGATTCATAATATGCCGTGAATTTTCCGTCTGCCTTATTCTTATCCAAAATCAAATATGGTGCGAATATTTTATCTAAAAAGTAACGGAGTTCTGCCGTTGTGCTGATGTCAGAATTTAATAATCGTTTACAAGCTTGCTGATAGGCTTTGGTCGGAATTTGAATTTCAGAATTCGACATATAGGTGTTATTTTCTCTTAAAATTTGTTCGCATGAAGATTTTATTGCCGGAAGAGCTTTTATAAAATCATCTCGATACCAATTTTTAAGTTCCTTAAATTCAACAGGACGTAATGTCAGCGCGGACGCAGAGGTTTCTTCTGCCTGGTGTTCAATCGAAACAGTTGGTTGCTGAGGTGTTTTTTGTTTTTCATCTTTTTGTTCGCACGCGCTAAACAGAAAAGTGAGAATGAGCAGATATATGATATTACGCATTTTTCTTCGTCGATATAAGTAGCCAATTAGGGTTAGTTGAGGTTAAACAGCGTTCAAAAGTCCATGTATCAGCGATGGTTTGAACAAAATTTTCATCGCCTTCTATCACTTTGTCTTGCTTGTCTTTGAGCAGGTTAACCTGCTCGGTTACAAAATTAACAACAATTTTTACAATATTGTTTTTAGAAATTTTAGCATTGATAATTTCTGCTTTATTAAAACAGATTAGGTCTGTTTCTGCTGTGATTTTATCAAGTTGGCGTTGATTAAGAATTTCTTGGAATTTTTTTAATAATTTTGGAGAAACAAGTGGTTCGAGAGTTTCAATATCGCCTTTGGCAAAGGCCGTCAAAATAATCTCAAAGGCACGCTTAGCACCATTGATGAATATTTCTTTATCAAAATTCGGAATTTGGCGTAAATCTTTTTCTATTGGTGATAAATCTTCCTCAGGTGTGATATCTTGGGTGATTGGTTGGTTATTTTTTTCATTCTCTTGCATGATGATGTCAAAAATTTTAGCCGCACTCTCCTCACTCAGCGGGGTTACTTTTGTTTGCTCAGGACGAGTGCCCAGCAGACTCCGAAGCTTATTATAAATAACGATGACGACCAGTAATAAAATAATGATATCTAAAAATTGTGCCATAATGGTTTATTGTCCCTTTAAAAAATTTCTTCATAATCTATTTTAATATAGCTGAAATAACAGGATTATCAACCATAAATATTGGGTTGTTGTCGATAACATAAGTTAAGACTTGCTATCTCTATATTTTTTTTCGTATATATGTGTTATTAATGGTTAAAAAAGAGAGGAAATTATGAACGACAATCAAGACAGCACTCAGCAAAATAGCATTCCGCCTGTTTCTATTCAGGCGCAATATATTAAGGATTTTTCTTTAGAGGTTCCTCATGCGCCTGAAATCTTTAGAGAATTGACGACAGCTCCGAAAATTGATATTCAAGTCGAAGTTAATTCTCATCCGTTGCATGATAATTTTTATAATGTCAGCCTGAAGTATGCCTTGAATGGTGATATTAATGGTAAAAAATTATTTATTCTGGAGATTGAATATGCGGCTGTTGTTGCGTTGAATAATATTCCGGAAGAGCATATTAAACCGGTGCTGTTGGTTGAAATTCCACGTTTGTTGTTCCCATTTGTTCGCTCTATTATTACTAATGCAATGGTGGATGGCGGGTTGCCTCCGGTTATGTTGAATCCTATTGATTTTGCGGCTATGTTGCAAAACAGTGAAAAAAATAATAAAAAAGAGTAGATTTAAAAAAAAAAGTATGTTATAGGAAATTTATTCTTTCATAAATTGTTTGAAAGTGAGGTATAAAACCTCACTTTTTTTTATAAAAGGAATCGATAAATGCAAACAAAACATCATTTGGCGGATATGTTAGAACCGATTATTGAAAAACTCGGTTATGAAACTGTTCGTATTATGACAATCGGTCAGACGAATCCAACTCTACAAATTATGATAGATAAGACCGATGGGACGGAAATTACGGTTGATGACTGTGCAAAAGTCAGTAGAGCGTTGTCGGAGATTTTGGATGAAAAAGATCCGATTGCCGATAAATATAATTTGGAAGTCAGTTCGCCAGGACTTGACAGGCCTTTAACTAAACCTGCTCATTTTCAGAAGTTTGCCGGAAATGAGGTTAAAATTGAAACCGATGAATTGGTTGACGGTCGTAAACGTTTTAAGGGTGTGTTGAAAGGGATTGAAGGAAGTGATGTCTTATTGACTATGGATGAAACTGTTTATCAGATTCCTTTTGATGCTATTGCTAAAGCAAAAATTATTTTAACAGATGAGTTGTTAGCTCGGTGGGAAGCTGAGCATCCGCAAACAGAAGAATAATCTTTAACTTTTAATTGAAGAGGATATTATGGAAAATATTGAAAATATGCCTAGACCTGAAATTGTATTAGTTGCTGATACAGTTGCTCGTGAAAAAAATATTGATAAAGAAGATGTTTTTGTGGCAATGGAAATTGCTATTCAAAAAGCAGCTCGTTCCAAATATGGTTTTGAGCATGATATCAGAGCGGTTATAGATCGTAAAACAGGTGCTATTAATTTATCTCGCTATCGTGAGATCGTCGATGAAATTACCGAAGAAGATGATGAGGCTCAGGCTTCTAAAATTCTGTTGAAGGATGCTAAAGCCTATAAAAAGGATGCTAAAGTTGGGGATTTTATTATTGATGTTTTGCCTCCGATTGATTTTGGGCGTATTGCCGCGCAAACAGCTAAACAGGTAATTATGCAAAAAGTTCGTGATGCTGAACGCAATAAGCAATTTGAAGAATATCAAGAGAAAATCGGTACTATCGTTAACGGAACGGTTAAACGGGTTGATTACGGTAATGTCGTTTTAGATATCGGTAAAGCAGAGGCTATTTTACGCCGTGATGAAATTATTCCGAGAGAAAAGTTTAAAAATGGTGATCGCGTTCGTGCATACGTTTTAGATGTTCGTCGGGAAAATAAGGGACCACAAATCTTTTTATCTCGTACATGTCCGGAATTTATGGCGAAATTATTTACCCAAGAAGTGCCTGAAATTTATGATGGTGTTGTTAAAATTATGGGAGTTGCGCGTGATCCGGGATCAAAAGCAAAGTTGGCGGTTAAAGCTAACGATATGACGGTTGATGCTGTGGGGGCTTGTGTCGGTTTGCGCGGTATTCGTGTTCAGGCCGTTGTGACCGAATTGCAAGGTGAGAAAATTGATATTGTTCCGTATTCTGAAGATAAGGCACAATATATTGTCAGTGCATTAGCTCCGGCAGAAGTAACAAAAGTTGTGTTGGATGAAGAAAACGGGCGTATTGAGGTTGTTGTTCCTGAAGAGCAATTTTCTATTGCTATTGGTCGTCGCGGGCAAAATGTTAAATTAGCATCGCAGTTGCTGGGTGCTGATATTGATGTTTTGACAGAGGAGCAAGAGCAAGAACGTCGTTCAAATGAAAATAAAGTTCGTTCTCAACGCTTTATTGAAGCCTTAGATGTCGATGAAATGATAGCTCATTTATTGATTGCCGAAGGCTTTACAACGGTGGATGAAGTTGCCATGGTTGAGTTGTCTGAGTTGGCAAGTATTGAGGGTTTTGATGAGGATGTTGCAACCGAACTGCAAGCTCGTGCGAAAGCCTTTGTTGAAAAACGTAATGCTGAATTTGTTAAACAAAGTCAGGATTTAGGTATTGATGAACAGCTCAAAACAATTGAGGGTTTGGATCAAGACATGATTTTGACTTTGGCTAATAAAGGTGTTAAGACTTTAGAGGATTTAGCTGATTTAGCTGCTGATGAACTGATTGAATCGCTTGGAAAGGATGTGCTCTCCGAGACGGAAGCGAATGCGGTTATTATGAATGCGCGTCGTCAAGCCGGTTGGTTTGAGTAAAATTTGCAAAAGGGACTTCATGTTGGCACTTTTTTCGCTTATGTACTTTTTTTGTACACCGCGCTCAAAAAGTGCTCAACAGCAAGTCTCTTTGTCAAATTTTATGGTGAGATAAGGTATTAGAGATTGAAAAAGAATGAGGACATAACACGGAAGTGTATTGTGACGGGAGAGATTAAGGATAAATCTCAATTGTTGCGTTTTGTCTTAACTCCGGAAAAACAGGTTGTTCCTGACTTATATAAAAAACTTCCGGGGAAGGGAATTTATGTTTCTAATTCTTATGCTCTCCTGAAACAGGCCATTGAAAAGAATATTTTTGCTAAAGTTTTGAAGAAAAATGTTAAATTAAACAAAGAGTTGTTGCAAATGGTTGAAAATATCTTGCATAAAAATGCATTGAATGCTATCTCTTTAGCAAAGAAAAGCGGAATTGCAGTTATCAGTTTGGAGAAAGTGTTAGCCGCCTTGAAAGAAAACAAATTGGCTTTCTTATTGGAGGCTGAAGATGCCGGACAAGATGGTTTGAAAAAATTACAAAATTATACATCTGATTTATCTGTTTATCGCTTGTTTAAGGTGGAGGATTTGGATAAGGTCTTGGATAAAATTAATACGGTTTATATCGGTTTTTTAAGGGAAGAAATGTCTATGATGGTCAAAAATAATTTTGATAGACTATCGTCGTTTTTACAAGATAAATGTGAGGGAGAAAATATTTAATGACAGAGGATATGGCAGGGAAAAAATTAACATTACCCTCGAAAACGTTAACATTAAAAAATTTAGGTGACAGAAGTGCTAAAACTGACGGCAAAAAGGTTGTTCAGGTAGAGGTTCGTAAAAAACGGGTCATCTCTTCTGTTGCAATGCAAGAGCCTAAGGTTAAAATAGATGAAGCGACGGCTCAAAAATTAAAGTTGCTTGAAAAAGCCAATGCATATGAAGCAAAACGTCGTCAAGAAGAGGAAGAAAAGGAACGTCTTCGCCAACAGGAGCGGGAACAGGAGGAACTTGAAGCTCAGGTTAAGGCTCAGGAAGAAGAAGTTGCTCGTCAAAAACAAGAACAACAAGCAAAAGAGCAAGCCGCTAAAGAAGTTAAAAAAACTCATCAAGAAGCGGCTCCTCATAAGCAGGATGAAAAGATTTTTGTTAAGCCCAAAAAGTCAAAAGATTATGATGATGACGATGATGAAGATGAGGAGCGTTTTGATAAATCGTCTAAAAAAGTTTTGACTAAAGAAGAGACTTTTGAACAAGAGCGCAAGAAAATTATGAAACGCAGCTTTGAGCCTCAGCGTCGCGGTGGTAAACTCAATATGAACAGTCTGATGGGAAGCAGTGACGAAGATGATGATTACGGGTTCGGTGCGCCTCGTCGTCGGTTTAAGAAAAAGCAACCTAAACCGGTTCAGGAGCAGGCACCGCAAGAAAAAGTTATTAAAGAGGTTGTTATTCCTGAAATCATTACCGTACAAGAGCTGGCAAATCGTATGGCAGAAAAAAGTGCCGTTGTTATTAAAAAATTAATGGCTCTCGGGGTTATGGCAACAATTAATCAACCCATTGATGCAGATACAGCACAGATTGTCGTTGAGGAATTAGGTCATAAGTTTAAGCGAATTGCTGATAGTGATGTCGAATTAACCTTAAAGGGTGATGAGGATACAGAGAAAGATTTGTTACCTCGCCCGCCGGTTGTTACGGTTATGGGACACGTTGACCATGGTAAAACCTCTTTGCTTGATGCTCTGCGTGAAACAAATGTTGCCGCGCGTGAGGCCGGTGGTATTACCCAGCATATCGGTGCTTATCAAATTGAAACTAAAGACGGGCAAAAAATTACCTTTATTGATACGCCGGGACACGAAGCGTTTTCAGAAATGCGTGCTCGCGGTGCAAAAGTAACAGATATTGTTGTTTTGGTTGTGGCTGCTAACGATGGTATTATGCCGCAAACAGTTGAGGCTATTCGTCACGCACAAGCGGCTGAAGTGCCAATTGTGGTGGCAATTAACAAGATTGATTTGCCCGGTGCCGACCCGATGCGTGTTAAGACAGAACTCCTTAATCATGGGATTGCCGTTGAGGAAATGGGTGGAGAGTCTTTGTGTGCGGAAGTTTCTGCCAAGAAGCGTATCAATATTGATAAATTGCTTGAGGCTATTTTGTTGCAGGCAGAAATTTTGGATCTGAAAGCAAATCCGAATCGAATGGCAGAGGGTGCTGTTGTTGAGGCTAAGATGGAAAAAGGTCGCGGTTCGGTTGCAACCGTTTTGGTTCAAAAAGGAACATTACATGTCGGTGATATTATTATTGCCGGTAAAGAGTGGGGACACGTTCGAGCTTTATTAAATGAAAACGGACATAAAGTTCATGAAGCCGGTCCGGCAACACCTGTGGAAGTCTTGGGGTTGCAGGGAACGCCGGCGGCAGGGGATAATTTTGCTGTTGCAGTAGATGAAAATCAAGCGCGTGAAATTACAAGCTATCGTATTCGTAAAGAACGCGATGCTAAACTGGTAAAAAGTGCTAAATCGGCAATGGAACAAATGCTCGATAAAATTAAATCCGGTGAGATTAAACATTTGCCGATTATTATCAAAGCTGATGTTCAGGGTTCAATTGAGGCAATTGAGGGGACGCTGAATAAATTATCAAATAATGAAGTCAGTGTTCAAATTTTGCACTCGGCGGTTGGTCCGATTTCCGAATCTGATGTGACGCTGGCCAAAGCATCTAATGCTTTTATTATCGGTTTTAATGTTCGTGCTATTCCACAGGCTCGTGATATGGCACGTCGTGATGGTATAGACATTCGCTATTATTCAATTATCTATGATGTTGCAGATGATGTGAAGAAAGCTTTGGAAGGTATGCTGTCTCCGGAACTGAAAGAAAAGATTTTAGGTTATGCAGAAATTCGTTCTGTCTTTAATATCACCGGTGTCGGTCGTGTGGCCGGTTGTATGGTGACAGAGGGTCTGGTTAAGCGCGGTTGTAAAGTTCGGTTGCTTCGTGATAACGTTGTTATTCATGACGGAAGTCTTGGACAATTAAAACGCTTTAAGGATGATGTTAAGGAAGTTAAAGACGGTTATGAGTGCGGTATGAGTTTTGAGAATTATAATGATATTCAGGTCGGAGATGCCATAGAGTGTTATGAAATCGAGACCATCGCCGCAAAGCTTGATTAATGGATTATTAGGGCGTTGTCTGCAGGTCGAAAGTGTCCTCACGTACTTTTTTGTACGCTCCGGTACTTTCGCCTTTGACGCCTACTACTAATCTCATTAATCAGGCTTAGCAAAACTCTGGAAAATGTGCAAGATGTGTTTCTAGAGCAGATAGCTGAAAAATTGCTGAGTTATGTACTATTGTGTACACTCCTGTCGCAATTTTTTATTTATCTTACTATAAACAGCATCTATCGTATTTTCTTATTACAAAGAAAGATAAAAAAATGGCTATTAAGGAACAATCGCAAAGACAACTACGGGTCGGGCAAGAAATTAAGAAAATTATTGCCGGTGAAATTGAGCATGAAGAAGTGCGAAATTTAGAGGGAATTGATACCATGGTAACAATTACTGAAGTGCGTATTTCTCCAGATTTAAAATATGCCAATGTTTATTTTATTACCTCGCATAGTGATAAAAATGAAGAGGTGCGTGAAGCTCTGCAGCTAGCTTCCAGCCACTTTCGTAAGGTTGTCGGGCGTCGGACAGCGTTGCGTTATATTCCTGAGTTTGTATTCAGAGTGGATAATACTTTTGCTGAAGTTGATAGAATTGAAGCATTACTTCGAAATCCGAAAGTTCAGGAAGATCTGCGTAAGCCTGATAGTGTTGAATAATATAAAGCCCCTTAGGGGCTTTTTTATACTTGCAATTTTAATGAGTTATGATAGGTTAGTGTAGTTAAATTTATTATTAATTAAAATATAATTATATGGAAAAAAGTTATCAATTATTTGATGCAGGCAACAAGGTTGTTTTGCGTCGTTTGATAGAACCGGATTATGAAATGAGAACGGTTCTTGTTGCGGATGAGTTGATTCCGCTTTATGATGCAAAAGGGCATAATCTTTCTTCTGTCGGAGAGAATCCTTTTTTTGTTCTTAAGCAAAAAAATCTCTATGTTCTTTGTTGGGAGCGCCGTAAATGCATACAGGTCGTTGCGGATTGTGAAGCTTATTCTTTGGTTGAAGGTAATGTGCTTCTTAAAAAAGAAGGATGTTGGTATTGTTGGTCTAAAGAGGCGGATGTGTCCTGTTTGTACCCTATGGGAAAACAGATTTCTGTACTTGGCAGGCTTTTTATTTTCAAGCAAGGTAAAAGTTATCTGTTGAATTATTTGGAAGGCGGAGAGCTGAAAACGTATACCTGCTCCTCTTATGAAATTCTGCATGCTGATTTTCAAGAACATGAGGAGAAAGAAGTAGAGCTTTTTCCCGATATTTTACGGATTTCAAGTGAAAAGGGTGACCTTTTTGTCAGTGTTGAACGGACGACAGAGGTTATCAAAATCAGAAGAAATAAGTGCTATGTTCATTCCTATGCCTTTCAGCTCAAAGAAGAATCATCAGAAGAATTGATAAATTTTGCTACTTATGTGCGTCGATTTTGTTATAAAATGTCTGGAGAAGACGTTAAAATTACAGATGTTGATAAGTATTGTGATTATGCTTATATCAGACAATATACCAAAGAGCATAGTGAGTTTAAGATTTCTCTCAATATTGATTTGAAAAGAAATTCTATTACTTGTGTTTCTGTGATTGCAAATGTCAGCAAATTATATCAAGGAGCAGATGAGGCTTATCAAATTTATTGTGCAGAGCTTGATTATTATCGGTCAGCAGACGATTTTTGGCTTGAGGGTAATGAACGTGAGCGGGCTTTGTATATGACATGTGATGGAAGGACGGATAAAATTTCGTGTTCTGTTAAAGTACTTATGGAAGAACAGTATTTGACTCTATCCGAGAATGTGTGAAGAAAGGGGCTATGTGAAAGCCCCTTTCTTATTGTGTAAGGTGCAGACGGAGAAAATTATTGGATATTGAGTTTAAATATCAATTCTTTATCTGTTTGTGTATTAAATTCTTCCCAAGGGCGATAGTAACGTGCTGTGATTGTAAATAGTCCTTTCTTTAAGGGTTTTACCTGATAAATATGATATCCTCCGGCACCGACCATACCTTGTGGGTGCTTATCTGTCGTATAACTTTCCGAAAGAATTTTGAAAGCGTTCGGTTCACTGAGAGTATAGTGCCAGTTATAACCTGTTGTTGCGTTAGCTTTTAATTTTATTTTTATGATATTACCGAGTTTTATTTCTGCTGTTTGTGCAGCGTTTGTCTCTGTCAATGTTATTGCAGAAGCTGTGGAACAGGCTGTTAATATTATTAAAAGTCCTAAAAATATCTTTTTCATGTCGGTCTCCTTTGGTGTAAAGGTGATGCATTTTTCCATGGCTGTCAAGTTGTTCTTTCGTCTTGACATTGAATAGGATAGTCATTACTTTATATATCAATGCTGTTATATTATGAAAGGAATTAAAATGCAAAAGGCAAAGAATGTTAAAGAATTTGTTGAACGAATTGATGCAACAAAAAAGGTGAATCCAAAGGATTTGTCTTCGGATCAAGATTTGACAATTGCCATTATGAATCTTATCAGTATTGAAGAGCATTTAGTTTTTTCAGGAGCTAAAACCGGTAAGAACAGTTTTTATGATTTGATTGAAGAAGTTCGTGAAAAACGTAAGAATTTAATGCAGAAAATTATCCCTTCATATGAAGGAGAGGTTTGGTGTATTTCTAAGCATTTGTTGGCTTCTTCCATGCGTTTAATGGAAGTTGGAACAAAACAACAGAGTTTAGGGAATAAGACACAGGCGTATGATTTGTTTAATCAAGCTTATGATTTATATTGCTTGTTTTGGGGCTTGAATATGAATATGTTGGATACAGCAGATGTTAAGTGGATTGAGGACAGTGTTGCTGATGTTAAAAAGTTAACAGCAAAGGTTGATGCAGAAATGCGTGTCGAAGAAAAAAAAGCTGAGGTTGTTAAACCCGTCGGTGGGTTGGCTAAGATGAAAGCCTTTGTTCGTAAGGCGGTTGATTGCTGTATTGAGTAGGTGAGCCATGCGATATTTAGTGCGACTCTGTTTGGTTTGTTTGTTTTTGGTCGGTTGTAGCGGAAAAGATTCTGAGGCCATTCAGTTTTATACCCATGAGGGGTGTCCATATTGTGAAAAGGCCTTAAAATATATTCAAATCAATTATCCGAAATTACCTCTTCAGGTTTATGAAATCGGGCAACCGGCAAATATGGTTAAGTTTGTAGAATGTGCTGATAAATTTAAATTAGACAGGAAACAGCTTGGTACCCCCCTGATTTGTATGGGTGAGAATTATATTATGGGGTGGTCGCAAGAGAATCAAAAATTATTTAATGAGTATGTTAAATCTTATTTGCCCAAAAAATAATATCTAATAATAAAAGCCCCGATATCTGTTCGGGGCTTTTTAGGTTGGACGAGTTAGTCGTCAAATTGTTCATAACCACAATGGTTACAATACAAGTAGTGCCCTTGCTTCCACTTATTCTGCTCAAATGTGTTGGTTGAGCCGCACTCCGGACAAGTGGTACGTGTTGTTTTTTTGATGTGTGTCATACTAATTTTTTTTAGTAAATAATAAGAATAAAAATCTCAAACTGCTCTCATAAGAGCATATATTTTTCTGTAAAGCAAGTATTTTTGATTTTAGACTTGATTTTTATAAAAATTTTGTCTATATTAGAGACGAAACGAATTATTTTTATATTATGGAATACGGATCAATCGTATGGCTGGGGTGCGGTGCGCTTGCAGTCATTTTTGCCCTTCTGATTCAGGGCAAAAAAAGTGAAAAAAAAATAGAAGTGATGCGGGAACCAATCGATTTTAAAGTCGAATTTTTCGGTACTCGCACAGGGTGGCACGGGCATTTTTGCCAAGGCACTCTCAAAAATGGAGTGCTTGTAGGCATTCTTTCCGGAGACAGCCTCAAACCGCATGATGTGGTACGAGGATTTGTTGAAGGTCGAGAAGAAGGCCTTTGGCAAGTTGTCCCCCTAAAACTGTCTCACCTCGAGGAAGGGTACATCCTCGTTGTTGGTGAGCGAGATAGGGATGGACTGACCCAGTGTCTATATCCTAATGCGCATGGAATTGCGCTTGTGGGATGGGTTAAAGCCGGGGCACAGGCACCCTTAGAGAAAAATAAAAAGTACCTTGCTCACAAAGGTGAGAGTGGGTACTTTATCCTAGATTAAAAAAGACCTCCCAACTGGGAGGCCTTTCTAGTTTAAATAGCCGTAAGCATTGAGCAATAGGTAGCCGCCCAATATGAGGCGATAGATAACAAAAGGCGTAAATGTCCATTTTTTGAGCCATGTCATCATGATAAAAATAGCTCCCAATGAAGCAACAAAAGAATAAGCAATGCCATGGCAAGCATCACTGATGTTTCCCCATTCTCCGCTTTGCCATAGAGATAATGCAACCAATAAACCTGCACCGGCAATGGTCGGAATCGAGAGCAGCATGGAAAATTTTGCCGCTTCACGACGTTGGATTCCCAATAAACGAGCAGTGGTAATGGTAATGCCGGAACGACTCGTCCCAGGAATAAGAGCTAAACACTGCGCACAGCCAATCAGAATTGCATCTTTGATTGTTAACTCTTTTGTTGTACGAATTGTTTTGCCGAACTTATCAGCAAGATAAAGTAAGATGGCATATCCTGAAATCGTCCAGCCAATCAATTTAGCACTGCGTAAATTTTCTAAGCCGTACGTTTTTAGAGCCAGACCGGCAACTACGGCGGGAATCGTTGCAATGATAATCAACCAAGCCAATTTTGCGCCTTGATTAGAAAAGAGTGGAAGAAATTTTGTTTGCCATAGTCCTTTTAGCATTTCCCAAATTTCTCGCCAGAAATAGATTATCACGGCGATAATTGAGCCGACGTGGACTGAAACATCCATTTCTGCACCTTGATCCGGAAAAGTTGTGAATTTGGAAAACAAGATAAGATGACCGGATGAACTGACCGGTAAAAACTCGGTTAATCCCTGTAATGCAGAAATTAAAATCAATTGTAAATTAGTCACGGTTTCCGCTTTCTTCTATATTTAAGATGTTAAAAATCCGTTTTTTTAAGATTCCCGGAGAGACGGGTTTAACAATATATTCTCTGATATGAAGCTCTTTTGCTTTAAGGACTGTTGTTTCTCTGGTATCAGATGTAATCATAATAACCGGGATGTTTTTTGTAAATTCCGCATCACTTTTGAGTAAGCCCTCAATCATTTCCAAACCAGTTTTTTCAGGCATTTGTTGATCAGTGAACAAGAGGTCAACGCGGCTGGTTTTTAAGATATCTTCTGCTTCAGCAGCAGATGCTGCCTCTCTGATGTTTTTCATACCAATTTGAAATAAAGCAGTTTTTGTAAAATTGCGAGCAAATTTATCATCATCAACAATTAAGCAGTTAATGTTTTCCAGATGTCGTGGTTTGTTTAGGTCTGTCATTGTTAAAATCCTTCAAATTTTCCCTATTCTACTCAGAAATGATTAAGATTTTACAAATTTGAACAAAAACTCTTATCATCTAATTTAAGCAAGGAAAGCGGCTGAAAGCGGACATTATTAACGGATGCTCCCCAGTGTAAATGTGGGCCGGTTGCACGTCCGGTTTGACCGACATAGCCGATAATATCGCCTTGTTTGACTTTATCACCTTTTTTAACAGTAGTGCTTTTGAGGTGAGCATAAATCGTTGATAAATTTTGCCCATGGTCAAGAACAACAACGTTACCGGTATAAAAATAATTTCCGCCACTTAACGTAACATTGCCGTCAGATGAAGCATATACAGGAGTTCCTTCAGGAGCAGCAATATCCATACCGCGATGAGGCGCACGAGGCTTTCCGTTCATCACGCGCTGTCCGCCAAAATTCCCGCTGGTTCTCCCTTTGACCGGCATAACAAAACCTTTTTCCCAAAGAGGTTTGTTGGTGTGATATGATAAAGCGCGATATAAATCTTCTCGTTCAATGTTGATTTTGTGCAAATCTTTTTCAGTCGGCTCAACTTTGCGCGGCGGAACACCATTGATTTTTTGGATATCCCAGTCGGTCGGAGTAATCTCAAGCGGGTAGGCATCAACATTGTCAGAATCGGCAATTTGTAAAGTTGCTGTTTTTGGCGCATCACGGTCTAAAGCAAAGAAAAATGTTCCATCCTTTAAAACGTTGAGTTGAGTGTTGTCTAAAAAAATTTGTTCAGCTCCTTCCGCCTTTCCGCGAATCAATTCTCCTTGTGCCAATTGTCCGCAAAGTTCAACAGCATTAGCTGAAAATGCGTATAATAAACTAAAGCATATTAAATAAATCGCCTTGAAGTGTGTCATCATGTTTTTTACTCTTGTTGTTGTTAGAAGTTAAAGTTCCGTCGATAAAACGGATATTCAGATTTTTGGCTTGTTTAGCTTGAGCTAAATTATAAATGGTTTCTTGCCGTTCATTTTTGACCCAAGCGAATCCGCGTTGCAAAACCGAATCGATAGAAACGGATTCCAAGCGTGTCGATAAATTGTTAAGGGTATTTTGTTGCTTTTCTATAATATTTTTTATGTGATAAGGTTTAAGGCTGATAAGACCTATTTTATTTTGTTTGTTTCCCAGATAATTTTTGAAAGCAGTCGTCAATCTTTCGATGCGATCATCTAAGCGTTGTCTGGTGTCTGCCAAAATTTGATCTAATTTCGGAATGCCGCGGCTTAATCCCTGCAGTACCGTTTTCCTTTCATTAAAGTAGTGGTTGATACCTGAAAACATACGACTTTGTATGGTCGCAAGGCGGCTTTGAAGTTCTGCTCGTACAGGAACGGCGAATTCAGCTGCACCTGTCGGTGTTGGAGCGCGGACGTCAGAAACATAGTCGATTAGCATGGTATCTGTTTCATGTCCGACTGCGGAAATAACAGGAATTTCCGAATTGTAAACAGCCCTGATAACGGCTTCTTCATTAAAAGCCCATAAATCTTCTAAACTACCGCCGCCACGAGCGACAATTAAAACATCAGGGCGTTTAATTTTACCTTTTTTCGGAAGATTATTAAAACCACGAATCGCTGTTGCTATTTGTTCGGCAGCTCCTTCTCCCTGAACTAGGGACGGCCACAGTAAAATATGGCTTGGAAAGCGATCGGTTACGCGGTGAATAATGTCTCTGATGACGGCACCGGTCGGAGAAGTAACAACTCCGATTGTTTCAGGTAAAAAAGGAATTTTCTTTTTATGTTCTGGTGCGAATAACCCCTCAGCTGCAAATTTTTGTTTGCGTTCTTCTAATAATTTTAATAAAGCTCCCGTACCCGCTATTTCAAGGTTTTCAATAACCATCTGATAAGATGATTTACCTGCAAAAGTAGTGATTTTACCGGTAGCTATGACCTCTAAACCATCTTCCGGTTTGAAAGGTAAACGTGAGGCTGTTCCACGCCAAATGACGGCAGAAAGCATAGCGTTTTCATCTTTAAGAGAAAGATACCAATGGCCTGAATCAGCACGTTTGCCACCAAAAATCTCTCCTTTAACGCGTACTTTGTTAAAAGTGTTTTCGACGCATTTTTTGATTTCAAAAGAAAGTTCACTGACACTGTATTCTTTTGGTTCAGAAAGTGTAGGTGGTGTGAGCGGAATTGTGCTTGCAGTGTCAAAAAGATCACTCATTATTTATCTCCAGCAATTGGAATGCATACTCATGTGCATTAAAAATGTCTAAATCGTCAATTTGTTCTCCGACTCCGATATAGTAGACAGGTAAAGCATTTTCTTTGGCCATGGCAACGATAATGCCTCCTTTAGAACTGCCATCAAGTTTGGTTACGATTAAGCCATTAATATCGGCCGCTTGCTTAAAAATTTCGATTTGAGAAAGTGCGTTTTGACCGGTGGTGGCATCAATTGTCAGTAAAGAAGCGTGAGGTGCATCAGGAATAATTTTTTTGATGACTCGGATAATTTTTTGGAGTTCGTCCATCAGATCTGTTTTATTTTGCAAGCGTCCTGCCGTGTCAATAAACACAATATCATCTTTTTGTTTGATGGCTTCTTGTAACCCATCAAAACATAAGCCGGCGGCATCACAGCCGTTTGCTCCTTTATAAACGCGAATGCCGCACCTTTTTCCCCATGTTTCCAATTGTTCAACGGCGGCAGCACGAAAAGTGTCTCCGGCAATAAAGGAAATTTGGTATTTTGATTTTAATTGCGCCGCCAGTTTGCCGATAGTCGTCGTTTTACCGGCTCCGTTAACTCCGGTCATTAAAATAACAAAAGGGATATTATTATGTTTGAGTATATTTAAGTTTTTTTCACATGGTTTGAGAATGTTTTCTATGTCTTGGGCTAAAGCATGTTTGATTTGGTGTATGTCTGCAGTTTTATCTAGTCTGCGAGAGCTGAATCTATCGATAATTTCGGTTGTGGCTTTAATACCGATATCGGCAGTTAATAATAATTCTTCCAGTTGTTCCAAAGTTTGCGAATCGGTTTTTTGTTTATTGAAAATGTCATTTAAACCATCGGAGATCTTTGCGGAGGATTTCTTTAGCCCTAAACCTAATTTGTGTAACCAATCAGCCATGATTTTTTTCTCCTTCAGCGCGTAAAATTCCGGCTCGTTCACGGCGAATTTTAACTGGAGTTTGCGGCATTTTGGCAGCCGGCGTTCCCGTTCTTTCTGAATAAGGGAAAACATGCAGTTTGTTTAGTCCGGCTTCTGTGACTAATTTAACCGTATTGGCAAATTGTTCTTCAGTTTCAGTCGGAAAACCGCAAATAAAATCGGCACCAAATGTCGCCTCAGGGCGAACAGCGCGAATTTTTTTGCATAACAAGATGACATCTTCTCTTGTGTGTCGTCGTCCCATTCTTTTGAGAATCATGTTATCTCCTGATTGAATAGACAAGTGAAAATGAGGATGAATATTTTTGTATTTTTCGATAAGAGTTATAAATTTGTCATCAATTGCCGCCGGATCCAGAGAACCGAACTGTAAAGACGGAAGCTCCGGAATTTCTTCTAAAATTGTTTGCACTAATTTACTAAAAGAAGAAATTGTTTTTATATCTGTTTTGTAAGAGCAAATGTCAACTCCGGTTAAACAAATTTCCTTAAAGCCGTTTTTTATCAGTAAGCGAATCTGTTGAAGAATATCAGGTACAGGGACTGAGCGGTTTTGACCTCGTGCGTATGGGACAATACAATAAGTACAGCGATGATTGCAGCCTTGTTGAATTTGCACAAAGGCGCGGTGTCTGCCTTCGAATCCGGTAATAACAAAATTGTCATACGCACTAAATTTCATGATATCGCTGACAATAGTTTTTTCTGAATCCAGTTCTGAAATGTATTTTTCAATTTCAGTTTTTTCCTTATTTCCGAGGATTAAATCAATTTCGGGCATATCGGAAAATTTTTGAGTGGAAACCTGTGCAGCACAACCGGTAACAATAATTTTGGCTGTCGGATTTTCATGGCGTAATTTGCGAATCGCCTGACGACACTGTCGTTCTGCTTCTCCGGTAACGGCGCAGGTATTAATGATTATAACATCATCAAGATGCTTTAATTTCTCTTTTAAAATTTCGGATTCATAACTATTGATGCGGCATCCGAAAGTCACCACTTTTACCATGTAAAAATTCCCTTCGCCAAACAATATATGTTAAACAACAGAGAATAGCAAATATTAGCGGAGAGTTTTTCAGTGTTATTTTGGTGATATATATGAAAAGGCTTGTTGAGTATATTGCTGTATTTTGGTTGCACTGGATGCTAAGTCTTGATGTTCTCGAGTGGTAAATGTCGGGCAAAGTTTTCCGATAATACCATATTTTCCGATAATACAAGGGTAAGACATACAAATATTGCTGCTTCCCTCAAGGCTTTGGTGAAAAGCAGATACATTTAGTATTGCATGTTCGTTAGAGGTGATGGCTTGGCAAATACGCGAAAGTGCTCCTGCAATACCATATGCTGTTGCGCCTTTTCCTGCAATTATGTGATAAGCGGCGTTGCGTACTTTATTGTCGATATCGTGTTTAATCGAATCCGTTAGCGGTTTATTGATTGAATTTGCTAAATCTGCAACATTGACTCCGCCGGCAACTGCGTTCGACCAAATAAGAACTTCACTGTCACCATGTTCTCCTAAAACGTTTGCATGTACGGATTTGGCTGAAACATTTAAATGATATCCTAACAAGGTTCGGAAGCGTGCACTGTCCAAAACTGTTCCACTGCCAAATACCCGATTATGCGGAAAACCGGATAATCGTAGAGCAACAGAAGTCATAATATCAACCGGATTAGCAGCGATCAGCATAATACAATCAGGTGCGTATCTGGTAATTTGCGGAATAATGTTTTCAAAAATGCGAACATTTCTTTCAAGCAACGCAGTTCGTGGTTCATCCGGTTTTTGATTGGCTCCGGCTGTGACAATAACAACACGAGCTCCTTGTAAATCTACATAATTTCCGGCACGAATTTTTCCGGCATAAGAAAAAGGTGCTGCATGGGCAATATCATCTGCTTCAGCTTGCGCTCGCTGCTCATGGGTGTCAATTAAAATAACCTTTCGGGCAATTCCTTGCATAATGAGTGAAAAAGCAGTAGCTGCTCCAACATTTCCTGCTCCGATAATTCCTATCTTCATCGTTGTCTCCTTAAAATGTTTGTGTTACGATATAATAAAAGAGGTGCTGTTTTACAACACCTCTTTAGTAATTTTGTCTGAGTTTATTCATTGATGATTGTTTCGTCTTCGTCAGAAGTCTCGTCAGGGTTGGTTTCTTCAATATCAACATTATTTGTTTCAATCGATTCAAAGGTTGTTACTTCGCCATTTTCTTGAACGCATTCACAAATTGTTTTAGTTTGTGAACAATCACAGTCTGTGTCATCTTCAGGGCATAGGCACTCGGATTTACAATTACAGTTATCCATTGACTGAGAAACGGCTTCGTTTGTCGTTGCTTCATTTAGCGATGGCGTATCGGAAGTCTGGTTTTGAAATTGCCAAATAGCATATATCAGTGCTACGACAAGAATGATTGCTACAAAATAAATAAATTTTTTCATCATAACCTCATTAAAATTAGCTTTGTGCAAAGCACATACTATATTGATAATATAAATAAACAATTAAATAAGCAAAAGATTATGTAAAATTATCCACTAACAAAAAATGACTATTCTATTGAAAAACAATATTTTTTGTGAATTTATTGCTATTAAAAAAAAGGGAAGAAAAAATAATGCTTGTCAAAATACATAAAATTGTGCTAACTAATCAAACACAGGCGGCGATAGTATCAAAGTTCTGAAAATTTGTTTTAATTATAAGAGGTTTATCACAATGACTGATACAGCTAATCGCGTTAAGAAGATCGTTGCAGAGCATCTTGGCGTTGAAGAATCAAAAGTTACGGAAACTGCCAGCTTTATTGATGATCTGGGCGCAGACAGCTTGGATACTGTTGAACTGGTTATGGCATTTGAAGAAGAATTCGGTTGCGAAATTCCAGACGAAGCTGCTGAAAAAATTCTGACGGTTAAAGACGCTATCGACTATCTGTCAAAGAATGCTTAATTAGAGCATTTATCAGAATGTGAAATTAACTCGCGACTTGTTTAAATGAGGAAGCGAGTTTTTTCATATTCTGTGCTTTTTGAGTTTATTCCTGATGAATCTAATATCAGAATGCTTTGGTGTGTTAGTGGCCAAGATTTAGAGAAAGAGGTTTTTGTATGAGAAGAGTTGTTGTTACGGGCATGGGTATTGTTTCGCCTTTTGGAAGGGGCGTTGAATATAACTGGAAATCTATTTTAGAGGGTAAATCAGCTATCCGGCAAATTGAAGGAATCGATTTGAAAGATATTCCGGTTCATATTGCCGGACAGGTTCCTTTTGGCAAAGGTGAGCATGATTTTGATCCGGATACAGTTATGGCTCCGAAAGATCAAAAAAAGTGCGATAAATTTATTCTCTATGGTTTGGCTGCCGGTGGTGATGCTATTGAGGATTCAGGGTGGAAGCCTGAAAATGAGGAAGATAAGTATCGTTCCGGAGTGATGATGGGATCCGGAATCGGTGGTCTAGAAGTTATTTATGAAAATTCTATTTCTTTTCATGAAGTTGGTATTAAGAAAATTTCGCCGTTTTTTATCCCTGCTGTTCTAATCAATTTGGTTTCAGGAAATCTATCAATTAAATATGGGTATAAAGGTCCGAATCATGCCTGTGTGACAGCTTGTTCTACCGGAACACATGCAATTGGAGATGCTGCTAATATTATTGCTCGAGGTGATGCTGATGTGATGGTTGCCGGTGGTGCAGAATCGGCAGTGAATTGTTTGGCTCTCTCCGGCTTCGCGCGGATGAAAGCTGTGACTTCCGATTTTAATGATAGACCGCAGGAAGCCTCTCGTCCTTGGGATGCTGAGCGTAGCGGTTTTGTTATGGGAGAGGGGTCTGGTGCTGTTGTGTTGGAAGAGTTGGAGCACGCTAAGGCGCGTGGTGCTAAAATTTATGCAGAAGTTGTCGGATACGGAATGAGCGGTGATGCTTATCATATTACGGCTCCGTCAGGAGATGGGGCATATCGTGCCATGAAGATGGCTGTTGAACATGCCGCTGAAAATGGAGTTCCGATGGAGGATATTAATTATATTAATGCACATGGAACATCAACCCCGTTGGGAGATGTCGGTGAAGCAGAAGCTGTTAAAAAATTATTTGGTGAGCATATTAAGACTTTATCAATGTCTTCAACCAAATCTTCAATAGGACACTTGTTGGGAGCTGCCGGTGCTGTTGAAGCTGTTTTATCAATTTTAGCATTACGCGATCAGATTTGTCCTCCGACTTTGAATTTACATCATCCTGATGAAGCTGTTAAAGATATGGATTTGGTGCCATTGGTTGCGAAAAAGCGTGAAATTAAAGCCGTTATGTCAAATTCATTTGGTTTTGGTGGAACCAATTCATCATTAGTTTTGAAAAAATATAAAGCCTAGGTTTATCCGGATGAAATGGATTGGGTCTCTTTTTATTGCACTTGTGCTGGTTGTGATATCTGGCGGTGTCTTCTTTAATCATGTGATATACAGTGCCGGACCTCTTCAAGAGAATGCTGTGGTGGAAATTAGTCGCGGTGTCTCTTCGCAAAAGGTGGCTGAAATTTTGGGTGAGCGTCGTGTTATTGCAAGTCCCCTATGGTTTCGCTTGTTGTTAAAATATCGTCAGGCAGATGCTGATCTTAAGGCAGGAGAATATTTGTTTCCGGCTCATTTAACAATGGTTGAAGTGCTAGAAAAGTTGCGTAGAGGAGATGTGCTTTATCATAAATTTACTATTCCGGAAGGATATACCGTCAGGCAGGTTATGACGCAGCTTATGCAGGAGGAAATGCTTGAGGGAGATATTACTCAGGCTCCGGCAGAAGGAGATATCTTTCCAGAAACCTATACTTTTCAAAAAAGAGAACAGAGAGCTGCAATTATAGAAAAAGCTGTTTCAGCGATGCAGCGTAAATTGCAAGAAATTTGGGAACAGCGAGAAGAGGGCTTGCCATATAAAAATAAGCAAGAGATGTTGGTTATGGCCTCTATTATTGAAAAGGAAACAGGTGTCGGAGATGAGCGTGCAAAAGTTGCTTCGGTCTTTGTAAACCGCTTGCGCAAAGGTATGCTGTTGCAAACAGATCCGACGGTTATATATGCACTTACCAGTGGTAAAGAAGAATTGGATCGTGCTTTAACATATAAAGATTTACAGGTTGATAATCCATACAATACATATAAATATGTCGGTTTGCCGCCAACCCCTATCTGTAATCCGGGAGAAGAAGCTATTTATGCTGCAGCACATCCGGCGCAAACGGATTACTTGTATTTTGTAGCAAATGGTACAGGTGGACATAACTTTGCTAAGACTCTGAAAGAGCATAATGCAAATGTTGCTTATTGGAAAACTGTTCGGTAAAATTCTGCTTGCTTTTTTTATTTGTAACTGTATACTTTGGGTAGTTTGGATATTATTTTCTAATTATTTGGCTTATGGTTACGTTAGATGTTTTGAAGGCAGTCTTGCAAGATGTTTGCGTTGTAGATAGCCTGAATGGTATAGAAGATGATCTGATTTTGTCTTCGAGTTTTGATCTCAATTTTGGAATGGATAGCTTGGATTTCCAAGATGTTATTTCAAAAATGGAAGCACTGACAGGAAAAGATGCTCCTTGTAATGTGTCTGTCACGGATACAGTAGCAAGTTTTCTTGAAAAGTGGAACCGATAGAAATGTTTTGCCGTTTTTCGGCAAGACATTTTTTTATATCTTGACCATAAGACTTTAAAATGCTAAGGAATAAATGTTATTAAAATTATTGTTAAATTATAAAATTATGAAAAAAATAAAATTAGGAGATGTACGCTCGGCGTTAGTTGCGTTGGAGTTTTTAACTCAAGAAGAGTGCGATGAATTATCAGACCAAGAGTTGCTGAAACAGAATTTTCAAGAGGATTTAGGAATGGATAGTCTTGATCTTATCCTTCTGTTGGAACGTCTGGAGGGTGCTAATGAACTTTCTTTGGTTGATATTGAGGTTTGGGACTGTAAATGTGTCAAAGATTTACTCGATATATCAGCCTAATAGTTAAGAGAAAGCCGTGTGTTAGTCTCACGGCTTTTTTTATGCTTGGTGCACAGGGTGAATAGGAATTTGATTATGACGATTTGTTTTGCATAATCCTCCGGTAGATAAACAAAATTCTTGACGATTGAGGTCATATTTTTTGTAATTTTCACAGCTATAGCACATACATCCTTTACTTTCCGTAATGCAGTGACTTTTTTCAAAGGCACAGTACATTCCTTCAAAATGTTCGGTTGTTTCAAAATTATTCATGAGTTTATATAGATTTTCCGGCATAACTTTTATTTTGCATCCTAAGCTGTAGGAAGGGCAGTCTGCACATTGACAGTTTTCGAGATTTTCTTTTGTTTTTGGAATTAGAGACATGATCTTTCTCCTGTAAATAATTGCGAGAAAAAGATAATTATTTCTTTTGTTTTTTCAAGAAGGATTAAAAATATTCTTTGATATCGATATTATCTATCTGTTCTGTTTTTAAGTATTTTTGAGCATATTTTAAGAATATTTTTTTGCGTAAAAACAGATGATAGACATCTTCATCGATTTGTCCGTTATTTTTCATGTCTTGCAGTATTCTTAAAGCATCAGATAATTTTTTTGGCGATTTATAGGGACGATCCGATGATGTTAAGGCTTCAAAAATATCGGCTAATGTAATGATTTTTCCTGCTAAAGAAAGATGTTCATCAGTTAATCCATGAGGGTAACCTTTGCCGTTTGGGCGTTCATGGTGTTGAGCAGCATAACGAGAAATACATTGATATTTACCGGATAAAGGGATCAGCTTAAATATATTTTCTGTTTCCAAAGCATGCTCTTCTATTTTTTTGCGTTCTTCAAAACTTAAGGTACCGCGTTGGATACTGAGATTATGGAGTTCTCCTGTCGGAATATCTAAAAAAATATCTTCCGGATTATCTTGTAATAAGGTTTCATAGTTACTTTTGGCGTACTGTTGTTGCTGGGTATCAGAAAGTTTTTGGCACTCATTCCAAGACAAACCCTGCAAACGGTTGAAATAGCGTTTGAAGGTTTTTTGCCCGATTTTTTGCAGCCTTTGAATATCTTTTTCCGTGATTGCGGTTTCACCAAGATTGGTATAAGCGATAAAAGCGTAATCTTCTTCTAATTCTTGAATGGTTTCTTTTAGTTTAGCTTTTGCTTTAGAAGTATTTTGCGGATTAGCAATTATCTTTTTCAGGCAAGCAATTTCAGCATCGCGTCTTAAAATTTCAAAACGATTGCGAATCTCATGAATGCGATTATGCAAGCATTCAAGTTTGGTACTTTTGGTTAACAAATAATCAGGAGATGTTGTTTTGCCGCAATCATGCAATTGAGCTGCCAAATCAATGTTACACAGCTCTTCTTTTGAAAAAAGAGGTTTTTTATTTTTTTTGGTGAATGCCTTGGCTATCATTACCGACAGAATAGGGACATTTTGGATGTGTTGAAGTGTATGAGGAGCTCTTACCTTCAAAATATGAAACATAATTTTGCTGATGACTTCAAGTTGCTGAATAATAGTATTTTTTGCCATGACACCTAATCCTCTACCTCGTTAGGTGTATTCTAAAACAAAATTATTTAATAAATCATCAACTTATTTTAGAAATCAAATAATTAATATCACTTTCGCTTAATTCTTCATCTGCATTGTTAATGCTTAAGATGCGCTCAATAACTTTATGAACGAAGGTATCTTTAGCATTTTTGCCACAATCAAACTTAATATCTTTGATTACATTTAAGGCACTGAAGACTGCCGGAAACATTGACTTCGGAATAAATGCTTTGCGGAGTAAATTGCGAATCACAAAGTCTGCCTGATTATTGAATAAGATTTTTCTAACTTCAAGAAGAGGGGTATCTGATAAATAAACCAGAGCATATTCAAAAAATTTTAAATCTCCCATGCAAATGGCTCGAACAACCAAAGATGGCGTTAAACGATCAGATTTATAAAGTTGGCGAACCAAGTCATCTATTTGTTTGTCGGAACTGAAATCTTCAGAGATTTTTAAGGTTGACTTTTCTTTCACTTGTTCAACAAGGTCGCTGGCAATATTTTCAGGTAAATCGTGCACCATAATTAAACGTTTTTTCAGCTCATCAGATAACACATCCATCATTTTACTGATAATGTTTGCAGGGAGCTGGGCTCTGTATACCAGTTTTTCTTTGATATCCTCATTGTCTTTATAGCGATTGATTAAACTTTCATAAGTTTCTTCTGCAATTTGCGCGCTTTCATTTAAGATAAGTGTGCTGACGACTTCATCCGGACATTTTTGGGAAATGATATGTGAAATTTCTTCCGGTAAAGCGTGTCGGCTAGCAACGGCTTTTTGCTTGGAGACATCACGGCTTTCAATAATGCTGATAAGATCATCATTACTCAAACCATTATATATTTTAATGAATGGAACAGAAACAGTCTCTGTGTCTGATATGATGTTTGCGACAATATCATGGGGAAGATTTCGGCTGTTTTTGATGCTTTCAGCCAAGACTTCACGCACCTTAACCTCAATATCTTGTACCATGATTCTGAAGATATCTTCTGCCAGTTGGCGTCCACGTTCGGATAATTCTTCTCCCGAAACGTAGTAATGTGCAATTTTTTTGATAGTTGAACTCTTATTTTCTACCGACTGTCCTTTAGCTAAAGAGGCGACGTCTTCCTGTGTTAAATTTAAATCATTCATGGTGTAACCCTATTTGATACTATTTTTCCTACTTATAGCATAACTTAATTATTATGCAAATAAGTTTTGTGATTTTATGCTATTTTTTATTCGTTTTTTGGGAGAGACAGGGGTGCTAATTCGGCTTCATCAATATTCGTTAATTCATAAAAGGTTATCGTGTAATCCAAGATACCGGCAAAATTTTGTAAATTTGAGGCTGGATTTAAGGTATGAGCAATATTGCGTCCTAATACAGGAGAGCCTTTTGATTTTATTGTTGAACGATTGGTTCGAAACATCTCATAATTGATATCAGAATTGAGTTTTAGTGCAAATGATTGCATTGAAGCGTATAGTGTTGGGAAAATTTTATAACGATAGCTGTTATCGTCTCGTTCATCTTGAGGCTTAAGCCCCTCATCAGTGTACCACGCAACCTCACGGTATAAAGAGTTTGCTTCAGAGACAACGCGATTAGTTCCCCAGTTGCTTTCAATGGCAGCAGCCGCTATTAGCAAAGAAGGGGGAATTTCATCAACTTTTGTAGATAGCTGTTCAAAGAAAAATTGGTAGCGTTGATTTGCCTCTAAGCGCGTGAAAATATCATATTTAGCGGCTTTATCTTCTATAATTTTCTGCTGTTTCTGTGTTAACTTTTTGTTTTGCACAAAGTCTTTTTTTATCTCTTCAATTTCAAGTCTTTCGAGAGCCAATTCTTCATTTAATTTCAGGCTTAGCGGAATTAAAATTTGTAGAAATAATTTGTTGCGTTTTTGCGAATCGGTTATGCTCTTAAAATCAACAGGCAGTGATTGCAAAAAAATAGGAGGATATTGCCAATTGGGCATATAGATATAGTCTCGGTATTTATAATCATGGTAGACTTTCTCTAATTGCGATAAGGTTATATGATTGAGATAAATTCCATCATAACGAATATCAATTTCTGATTCTGTGGCATTAATAGAAAATGAAATTAAAAGGGCAGTAAGCCATGTTAGGAAAAATTTTTTCATTTAGTTTCATTGATGTTTTTAACAGATATGACTTCAGGAATATAATTTCGTAAAATTTTTTCTACGCCATCTTTTAAGGTTTGTGAAGCATATGGGCATCCGGCACAGTGCCCCAGCATTTCAACATATACAACCCCTTGTTTGAAGGAGACGAATTTAATGTCACCTTCATCTCGCTGGACGGCAGGACGTATTCGGACATTGAGCAAACTGATAATTTGTTGAATAAGGTCGTTATCCGTTTTGGGATGTTGATGGTTGATAACAATGGCTTCACCGGAAGTTAAAAAATCCATCATTTCAGCCAGAATTTGAGGCTTTAAAGTTGCCCAATCAGCCTCCGGAGATTTTGTAACAGAAATCATGTCTGTTGTCATAAAAACCGCCGTGATATCTCCTAAATCAAACAAGTTTTCAGCAAGTGGGGATTGTCTTAGCGATTTGCTATCAATAAATTCCGCGCAGTTATCCGGTAAAATTTTTTGCGGTGGAAAAAAGTTTAAGGTATTCGGGTCGGCTGTTGTTTGAGTTTCAATAATCATTATTCTGTTCCTTATTTTCCGGAAAGTAGTTTTGTATTTATCTTTTCAATGGCAAAACGAGCGCGTAAAATGTAATTGTTCAGGTATGCCAAATGGTTAGGCGCAGTCATACTGCTCAGCTCACCATTACGAATAACAGATGGTTGAATGTTGCATGCTTTTTCTAGAGCTTTAGTCAGACTTATCCAATTTTGATATTGATTTTGTTTGACAATAATATCTTTGTAATCTTGTCCGAGAGCTTTCAATAAAATGGCATAGGCATAGACTTTTCCCTGATTATAGTAAAAAATATCATCTGCTTTTAAGTCAAACCAGTTAGAACTGTTTTCACGGATTTGAGCTTTAAGTTGATTATTACTTTGGGCCAGACTGAGATTTACCTTTTTAGTTATTATCGCTAAATCTGATGCTGTCTTATCAAGAGTAAGGTTATTCTTGGCGATGATTTCATTATATTTTATCAGGTGTCGCCGTGCTTTACGATATTGACTGACGGCAGATGGAACCGGTTTAATTTTGTTATTAGGTGAAAACATCCAGATAGTTCCGGGATAACGTAATAGAACTGCTGCTTTATAAAGCGGGCTGATATTTTCTTTATTCGGTAGGTTTTTATCTAAACATTTTTCATAAGCGGCGGTGAATTTTGATAAGCTATCTAATATTCCTAATTGGTAGTTAGGCATATTGTCTAAGATTGCTGCCGGAAAGAAAAAAGGTAGATTCGGAGTCCAAATTTTATCATTGACTTGTTGGTTAATTAAATAAGAAATGGCATTAAGAGCGTGAGATTGATTAGGCGCATCAACAGAGATTTCCACATCAGGAGCGCGGTCAATCTTTTCAGTCAGCAAGGCCCCAAGCGGATAATATAAGATAAAGAAAATTATGATGCAAATGATAATAAAATTGAAACTGATTTCTGATAAATTGCATGTATGTTCTTGCAGATAGATTTTGCAAAGATTTAGGTATTTACTGAAATTTGTTTTTAGGATTGCAAGTAAGGTAATCAGTTTGTGGCGCATGATTTATCCTTTTCTTTTTAAGAGCTTGAGCATATCGGTTATATTAAGCGTCTTTGTCAGTTTAGCGATAATTAGAAAACTTGCAATACCTAATATACACAATGTGCCATAAATCATTGTTTTATACAAAAGATTGTATGTCAACCAATTGAGATTGGATAACGTGAAAATATATAATAGCAGATATAATATTGCTCCCATAAAAATTGAACAGCCGATAATTTTGATTATTTTTATTTTAAGCATTTTTGACATTTGCCAATGTTGACGTTTTTTTAAGCCGTGCAAATATTGGTATAATGAAACATAAGCTGCGATTGAGGTGGCAATTGCAATACCGATATGACCTAAAAAGTGCATTAGAATCAAAGAGCAAATCAAATTCGTCAATAAGACAACAATACTGTATTTAACCGGTGTTTTCGTGTCTCCTCGAGCAAAAAAATTCGGAGTGAGGGCTTTAACAAGAACATAAGCCGGTAACCCTACAGAATAAGCGGCTACCGCCCAAGCGGTTTTGATAGAATCGATTGAAGTAAAACGTCCTCGCTCAAACAGTAAATTAATAGTCGGATGTGCTAAAACAATCAAAGCAGTTGCTGCAGGAATAGAGAGCAAAGCTCCGTATTCAACAGCCTTATCTTGTGTGCGTTCAGCTTCAGTTTTGTTATTGCTTTTAAGTGCTTTTGAGAGAATCGGCAATAAAGCAACACTGATGGCAGCTCCAACCACACCTAACGGGAGTTGTTGCAAACGGTTGGCATAATAAAGCCATGAAATAGCGCCTGTTCCAACGAGAGAAACAAGAATCGTATCTACGACCATGTTGATTTGATAAACACCGGCTCCTAATACACCGGGGGCAATTCGGCGAAAGAGTGTTTTGATGTCTTCCAGCTTCATTAAGGAAAAAATGTGAGGTTGTGGTATGATATTTATGCCTTGACGGCGAATAAAGAATCGTAACCAAAAAATTTCTAAAATTCCGGCAAGAGTGATGCCGCAAGCTAAACCATGAGCTCTGGTGGATCCGATATTACCTAACAGAAAAGCAGATGCTATAACGGTAAGGTTCAGAATAATCGGCGTACAAGCCGGTGCGGCAAATTTGTTGAGGGAATTCAGAATGCCGGACTGAAACGAGACTATTGAAATAAATAATAAAAAAGGAAAGGTTATTCGGCATAAATTTGTTGCTAATTCTAATTTTCCTGTATCACCGGCGAAGCCAGGGGCGAGAACAGCAACCACCCATGGCATTAAAAATTCCATTAAAATCACAAATATCAAAAGTAAAAAGGCCAAAACGCTGATTGCACGAGCTGCAAACAAAACAGCTTTGTCTTTACCCTCAGAGACTAATTTCCCCGATAACATCGGAACAAACGCGGCGGTAAAAGCACCTTCGGCAAATAAACTGCGGAACAAGTTAGGGAGTTTGAATGAAACAAAAAAAGCGTCTGAAATTATTCCGGCTCCCAAAAAATTGGCGATGACCATATCGCGCGCGAATCCCGTAAAGCGACTGATGAGGGTGAATCCGCCAAAAGTAGTAATAGACTTGAGTAGTGACATTTTGTAGCTCTGTTTTTCCTCTTGTTAAGGATATGTTATTGATTTTTGGTATACTATAGCTTATAAAGAGAAAAAATATAGTAGAAAAGTGTGTTTTTGCTCTTATTTTATTGAAAATAATTGTTGACAGATTAAAATAAAATTGCGATAATAGACAAAAGAGCGGAAATTTCCGCAGGTATAATAAAAGAATTTAGGAGAAGAAAAATGAGTAAAAATATGGGAGAAGAAGAGCTTCGACAGAAGGCGGTACAATTAGCAAAAATCAAAGCTAATGGGTTTGAGGCAAAAGATGTTTTGACTTTGGATAGTAAAAATACTGTGGCTGATAGTACAGAAGGCGTTCGTGACCTTATCAACAGTTTAAATCCGTCAAGAAAAATTACGGCACATGAAGTTGAAAACGGAGTAGCTGAGCAGATGGTAGCAGGTTCTGCAAATGACTTGTTTCTTTTTAATGGTCGTACACGTCATGTAGATCCTAACAGCAAGTTTTATGATCAATTGTTAGCGGAAGAAAAAGCAAAAGTGACAGGTGCTGTTTCAAAAGTAGTTCAATCGGCAATGTCAAAAGAGGGCAGATAATTATTAGAAAAATCTTCTCCTTATTGGTAAAATGTTGTGAGACTCGGCTTAATGCCGAGTTTTTTATTGAAAAATTAAGGTTTATTTGCTATTTATACACGAAAGTCATTCCGGTTTTGGGCCGGTGGCTAATGCTTGTGGAATCCTTTAATATTAGATACTCTGATCAAGTCGGGGTATGACAATAAGAAGCGTGGAGTGCCGAATCAAGTCCGGTATGAAGAATAAGCAGATAATGAAGAATAAAAGGTAAGAGAACTATGGTAAATGATGTTACAGAATATGATGTTGTCGGAATTGGTAATGCAATCGTTGACGTGTTAGCAAAGGTTGGTGAGGGCTTTTTATCTGAGCGTGGTTTGCATAAAGGAGATATGACTCTTGTGGAGGCTCAGAAAGCCGGTGAAATTTATACCGATATTATTCCGGAGCGAGAAGTTTCAGGTGGGTCAGCGGCTAATACTGTAGCTGCAATTGCCTCTTTGGGCGGAACGCCTGCATTTGTCGGTAAAGTTCACGATGATGAGTTAGGGCAAGAGTTTCAGCGTGATATCGGTGCAGCCGGTGTCGACTTTTATACGGCGCCGTTAATGCAAGGCCCTTCAACAGCGCGTAGTATCGTTTTGGTCACACCTGATGCGCAACGCTCAATGTTTACTTATCTTGGCGCATCGATACACTTAACAGCAGATGATATTGATGAAAAGATTATCAGTGCTGCTAAAATTGTGTATTTGGAAGCCTATTTATTAGATGATGAAAAATCTGCAGAAGCTATGTTTAAGGCAGCGCAGTTGGCTAGAAAATATAACCGTCAAGTGGCTTTAACTTTGTCAGATACAAGCTGTATTGAACGTCATCGCCAGCAAATAAAAGATTTTATTCATTCTTATACAGATATTTTATTTGCGAATGATGATGAAATCAAATCTTTATTTGAGGAAGATGATTTTTATAAAACGTTGGATTTAATTAAGCCTGAAGTAGAAATTGCCGCCTTAACTCGCGGAGAAAAGGGTTCTGTAGTCGTTAATAATCGTATCAAGATTTTTGTAGAAGCGGAAACGATTGAAAATGTGGTCGATTCAACAGGGGCCGGTGATGTTTATGCTGCCGGTTTCCTTTATGGTTTGACACATGGTCGTACGCTCGGAACGTGCGCTTTAATTGGTAATATTGCCGCTTCGGAAATCTTGTCTCACTATGGGGCGAGAGCGGAAGTGTCGCTGAGGGGGTATGTTCGTAATAAGCTCCGCAATTACGGCAAAACACTTTAAAAATGTGCTCTTTGGGCGACTAGTGCAGATATTTCGCAAATTGCTAAGTCATGTACCAATACGTACACTCCTGTCGCAATTTGTTCAATATCTTACTATTCGCTGCAAATATCACATTTTTTGTGCTGCTCTTTGGGCGACTAGTGCAGATATCTCAAAAATTATTCGGTCATGTACCAATATGTACACTCCGCTTCGCGACTTGTTCTTCAATTCCGACTAAATTTCGCTTTGCTTCGTTTGCACTTGCTCGTTCAATAAGTCTCATTGCGTCTCTTTATAAAAAGTGCGTTTAAGCACTTTTTGTTGCAGCCGTACTATTTTCCGAATTTATCGTGTTTTTAGGGGAAGTAAAATTGGGCTTAAAAGAATGATTATGTATAAACAAAAACAGGAAGTAATGCTAATTACTTCCTGTTTTTGCTGTCTAATATAACTTTTCTTATAAATCGATATCTGCTTCATAAGCGCGAACGATGGTATTGTCACCATCTTTATCCGTTTCTCGGCTGAGTTCGCAAATCAATAATTTATCGGCATCTTGCAAGCTGTCCAAAACATTTTCTTCAATATCGCCGAGTTCTAAAATATCTTCCTCATTGCGATACAATAAAGCCGATTTATTTTCTATGTCAAATTCAATATGTGGAACACTTACCGGTTCAGTATCCCGTTCATACAATAATAACATGACTTCATCTTCATCATTGATCAGAAAATCAAATGTATCAAAGGTTTCATCCATCGATTTATTCCTTGCATAATTCTAATTTGATATCAGCATAACCGAGTTTGTTTAATTATCCGTTAATGCCTTTTTATTACAAAATATAACAAACTACAATTTTTGTAAAATTTCACGGCAAAAATCAGGTAAAGTATTATCTCTGGCTCCCATGATGACAATGCGATCTCCAGGTTGGGCATGTTGGCAAATGAAATTCTTAATTTCTTCACGGGAGGAAAAGAAGTATGCTTGTTTGTTTTGATTTTTTGCCATATTGATAAAGTCTTCAGAAGAAATATCTCGCGTAACCGTGCCACCGGCAAAATAAATTTCCGGCATAAGCAGAATATCGTCTTTATCCATTGTACGGCAAAAAGAATCGATAATTTCTTTTCCCATAAAACGCATCGGAGAAAAACCATGCGGTTGAAACATAATGAGCAATCTTCCGGGATAACTTTTTAGAGCTTGCATTGATGCTAATACTTTGTCCGGATTATGGGCAAAATCATCGATAACAGTAACACCGTTTTGTTTGCCGATAACTTCTAAGCGACGATGAGTGCCCAAAAATGTTTCAAGGGTAGTGGCGGCTTGGTCGGCGTCAATTCCCAATAGTGAGCAGGCGGCGATAGCGGCAAGCGCGTTAGAAACATTAAATGAACCGATTAAACGGAGGTGATATGTTTTGCCGTTGAGTTTGTAGCTAATTCCGTCAGGAAGATTGGTTAAATCATAGGCATAAAAATCTGCTTGTGGATTAAGCAGAGAAAAAGTTATTTTTTTGCATTTGACAGTTATGGAGCGACAAGCATCGCAATCTTCATTGATAACAACACCTTGCGATGTTCTGTCAGCAAAATTTTGAAACAGTGTTTGTAGTTCTGCTAATGATTTATGATCCAAACCGATATTATTGATAACGGAGATATACGGATGATAACTTTCAATCGAGCCATTGCTTTCATCTGCTTCAATAACACAAATATCGCCGCGGTTATAAATATAATTCGGAATACCTTTTTGTTTATCATAGTTTAGGAGTAAACCGCCATTAATGACACAGGGTTTTTGCTTTAAAACATCTAAAATATAGCCAATCATGGCGGTTGTCGTCGTTTTACCGCTGGTGCCTCCGACGGCAATTCCTTTTGCATAGGAATGGAACAGTTCAGCTAATAAGTCAAAACGTTTTTTGATGGGGATATTCTGTTCTATAGCGGCCTTAACGTCAGGGATCGAATCTTCAACGGCCGTTGATGTGTATAAACACTCAATGTCTTTGGTAACAGCTGATCCGTTTTGCGGATAAATTTTTATACCAAGGCTTTCAAGAGCTTGTTTTTGGGATGTATCATGACCTTGATCAAAGCTGCGATCACTACCACGGACTTCATATCCTGATAATTTGAGAATCTGTGCCAAGGCACTCATGCCACTGCCTGAAATTCCGCAAAAACTAACGGTTTTAGTCATTATTTTATCCTTTCTTTATAGTGCGTCTAAAGTCATATCTTGTTGTTTTTTGAAAATTTTGAGGTTCTTATATTCTAAAATCAAGTAGCTGTTTCCCTGCCCATCAACATTAACGCTTAGCGCGGCACCTACTTCTGAATTGTAAAATGTGGCATATAAGTCTGCATCCCCATTTTCTAATTGTTCTAAGAAATTAGGATTACCGATTTCTTCATTGACGGTTTCAGTTTCTTGTTTAGTTTTTCCTTCGCCCAAATCAATAGTTTTGGTAATTTGTTTGGTTGCCGGAATATAAGTTTCTTCAGCATGACCATATTTACTTTTCAGTAAATTATAAAAGCGGTGGTATTCTTTTAAAATCAGAGAGGCATCCGGTTTGTCTTTAATAAAATTACCATAAGAAATAATCCGCCATAAACTATTTTCCTCACCAAATGTAACGACAACATAGCGAATCTCTTTAAGCGGTTTAGTTAATTGTGTGGCGATAAAGCTATTGGGATAATCTTTTTCTTCCGTTCTGGTTAAGACGACACCGCTGCTGAGTGTTTCTTCATAAGTTGCTCCCCAAAGCAAACCGAAAGGGGCTTGTGGAAGTTGTGTTATGCGTTCCATATTTTGTTTGGTTTTAGCATTATTTTTAGGTTCTTGCTGTTTTTGCTGTTCGAGTAATTTTTTGAGTTTGCGATCTTGTTCTAAATTGAATTGTTTGCGTTTTTGGTTCAGAATATTGCGAGCATTGCGTGAAGCCGCAAGAGAATCGTTTTGTTGTTTGTCAAGTTTACTGTATTCATCTGATATGAGTAAAGTATCAAAAAATTCATCTTGTTGAGCATATACAATTGCTGCACTACCTAATATTGTTGCCGCTAACAACCCTGATACTAAAAAACGCATTTTATCCTCACTTCAAAGAAAAAAATTGAACACTGTTCAAATTTGTTTTATCATATCTCATAGTTTATATGGTTAAGTTAAAGATTAAGTTAATATAACATGAATGGTTCAAAAGACAATATCAGAAAATTACTTCTTAAAACCGGACGGACGTTGGTTAAGGAGAAGGGTGCTGAATTTTTGACGGCGCGTAAACTTTCAGATGCATCAGGTTATTCAATCGGGACAATCTATAATCAGTTTGGGACGATGGATAATTTTATTATGGAACAAAATCGTAAAACGATGGATGAATTGTTGCAATATATGCGTGGAATCTTTGCAGAAGATGATGCATATTTAATGCTTAATCGTTATTTGGATACCTTTGTGGCATTTGTGTTAGCCAATCAGAATCTATGGTTTTTATTGTATAATTTTCACCTTAATGCGGTGTATAAAAAATTACCAAAAGATTATTTGCGTAAAATGGTTGAAGTGACTTCTATCTGGCAAACATATTTTGATAAAGTTTATCCTAACCTTCAACCTAAAGAGCGTCAGTTATCATTACATGTATTGTGGTTGGCTTTATTTTCTGTCAGTTCTTTTTTAACAACACAGGCTTTGGATAATTTCAGTCGCGTGAATAAGAAAAATTTATGTAAGCTACTTTTAAATACATATCTGGCTGGTTTAACCGTTTTGAATGAGAAACAGTAATGGAAATTATACAACAGCTTTATTTTAAGATTTCGGCTTTTTTGAGTTCGGAAGATTTTTTGCAAGCGGTGTTTAATAATCGGTTTTATCTGATTTTGTTGGTTGTGTTTTTGATGCGTTTGAAATATGCAACTTATCGCAGTATGTGGGTCAGTGCTTTAGTCAATGTTCCGGGGACATTATTGCATGAGTTAATGCATTATTTAGTTGGAGCGTTTTTAAATGCCAGACCTTGTAATTTTACGATTTTGCCGCGTCGTAATTTGGAAGGTGATTATGTGATGGGAAGCGTGGGTTTTCAGAATATTACGTTTTATAATGCGGTACCGGCGGCGTTAGCTCCATTGT
The DNA here is from genome assembly GCA_017477185.1 of Alphaproteobacteria bacterium. Taxonomy (GTDB): domain Bacteria; phylum Pseudomonadota; class Alphaproteobacteria; order RF32; family CAG-239; genus Scatocola. The sequence goes on from JAFUXF010000042.1 coordinate 58,534, forward strand.
TGCTTTTACCTATCGGTTTTTATTTGAATCGCTATTTTTTGCCCAATATGGTGCCGACGTTGCTTAATTATGTTTTATATGTTTTGTTGCAGACTATTATTGTTGAAAATGCTATCCCTTCGCGGACAGATTTTAATGTTGCCGGTAAGTATTTTTCTGGTGTCATGATTTATTTGATTTTGTTTGTCTGCTTATTGTTGATGCTCTAGATTTTTGATGATTTCTTGAGTTACTTTTTGGGCATCGCCAAATAGCATGATAGTATTATCCGCATAAAATAATGGATTATCAATCCCTGAATAACCGGTAGCTAATGAACGTTTGACGATAAAGACTGTTTTGGCAAGTCCGGCTTCGAGAATCGGCATACCATAGATTGCTGAATTAGGATCAGTCTTTGCTAAAGGATTGACAATGTCATTAGCTCCGATAATGTAAGCAACATCTGTGCTCGAAAATTCACTGTTGATATCTGTCAGACCGTAGATGTTTTCATAAGGCACATTGGCTTCTGCCAGTAGAACATTCATGTGTCCTGGCATTCGTCCGGCAACAGGGTGAATTGCGAATTTGACATCAACAGAATATTTTTGATGAAGAATTTCTGCTAATTGTTGGAGAGTGTGTTGTGCTTGGGCAACTGCCATACCATAGCCCGGGACAATGATAATTTTGCGTGAATTTTCCATAATAAATGCTGCTTCAGATGGCGAGCCGGTTCGGACTTCTTGGTGAGGGTGGGGAGAGTAGCTTAACTTTTCAATTTTTGAAGAGAATAAAACCTGAAGTAATTTGCGATTCATGGCTTTACACATGATGTAAGCCAAGATGCTGCCGCTTACCCCGATAAGCGCACCGGTAATAATCAGCAGCGGATTACCCAAAACAAATCCGATTGCTGCAGAATCTAATCCTGAGGCGGCATTGAGCAGGGCAATAATAATTGGCATATCAGCACCGCCGATTTTGAGTGTTAAGGTTATTCCCAGTAATCCGGCAAAAGCTGATAAAATATAAAATTCGTTATTGTTTGGGAGATGTGAGTAATCCAAAAGTGCCAGTAACATGACGGTGAAAATAGCTAAGTTCAGACGTTGAGTCAGAAAAGAAAAATTATCTTTAACCAAACCTTGCAGTTTTAGAAAAGCAATTAGTGAGCCGGTAAATGTAAATATACCCAGAGCCGAGCCGATAGGGGTATCAAACGGGTCAATCTTATCCTCTAATACAGCACACACTGCGGTTAAAAAAGCTGAAAGTCCTCCGAATCCGTTGAATGCGGCAATTGTTTGTGGTAATTGCGTCATTTGTATATGTTGTGCAATAAAAATGCCAATAAGTGTGCCGATTACAATGACCAACAGCACTGTAAAACGTTGAGGGCTATAAATGAGTGATAGGGTTAAGGCTAAGCACATTCCTAAAATACCAAGTAAATTACTGCGGTGTGCTGTGTGTGGAAAAGTTAGTCCTCTTAAAGCAAAAATAAAAAGGCTTGAAACAGCTAAATTAACTAATGTCATGCTATTTGCTTCCATCACTTGTTATCCCTTGTTTTTTTCTTTTGAAACATTTCTAGCATACGCTGAGAAATAGCAAAACCGCCGAAAATGTTGATTGCAGCTAATAAGGCAGCCATGAAACCGATAATGCGAACATCAAGTGATGGGGCGTCATTGATGACCTCAATTGAGCCGAGAATAACTATTCCGGAAATAGCATTAGAAACACTCATCAATGGGGCATGCAAGGATGGGGTAATTCCCCAGACAATATAGTATCCGATAAATCCGGATAAAATAAAAATCATGATTTCTGTATTTAAATCCATGTTATTCTCCTGAAAGGTGTGGATGACAAAATTTGCTATGGCAGCAAATCAGGGTTTTGCAAATAATTTCATCTTGAAAATCAGGAGAAAGTTGATTGTTTTTGATGAGTAATTTGCAAAAATTAAAAATGTTTTCCGAATAAAGTATGCTGGCAGAGCGTGGAATGCGGCGCACCAAATAACTGTCTTGAATCAATTTGATATTCGGAGAGAGGTATTCTTTGCTGATATTTCCGCCACCGGCGGCAGCCAAATCTATAATAATACAGCAAGGAGAAAGAGCTTTGAGTTGCTCGGGAGTTAATAATTTTGGGGCAAGTTTTCCTTTGGGTTGTGCAGAAGTAATAAGAAGCTGAATTGAACTTAAAAAGTCATTACTTATATTTTTTATAAAAGTTGCTCCCAGTGATTGAGCTTGTTCTTCAGTTTCAACACGGTTATCATAAACATATACTTGTGCACCGAGGCGGCGTGCGGTAGCAACTGCCTGCAGACCGGCAACGCCAAGCCCCATGATGAGAACTTTTAGCGGTGGTAGACTACCGGCGGCTGTGATCATCAGGGGAAATGCGCTATGGCAGTTTGCCGCTCCTATGATAACAGCCATATAGCCATCCAGATTGTTTTGCGAGGATAGAATATCCATACTTTGTGCTCGTGAGATACGGGGAATTAAATCTAAAGCAAATAAATTTATGCGTGCTTTGGAAAAAAGCTGGACTTTTTTCTGCAAATTATCATATTGCATATTACAAATCAGAGTTTGGTGCGGAGCAAAATTTTTGAGTTCTTTTTCTTCAGGAGAACATATTTTTAAAATAATGTCCGCTTGTTGGTAAGTTTCAGTTGCATTTTTGCAAATTTTTGCACCGGCTTGTCGATAGTCTTCATCACAAAATCCGGCACATTGCCCTGCATTCTTTTCAACTTGCACAGTAATGTCTGCTTTTGTAAAATCAGCTATGTGTTTAGGAATAAGCGCAACGCGTGTTTCATGTGGGGTTGTTTCTTTTGCAACAGCGATTAACATTATATAAAAAACTCCTTGCCAGATGTTTCGGCTATTGATTTAATAGGAAACAAATGTTTTTCAATGTGAGGAAAGATGAAAAATTTGTATGAATTGGCGGTGATTTTTTTTCGAATCGGTTGCTTTATGTTTGGCGGCGGGTCAGCAATGTTACCTTTGTTACAAGAAGAATTGGTTACTAAAAGGCATTGGTTGAGTGAAGAAAAAATAATGGATTATTACAGTCTCAGTCAGTCGACCCCAGGGATTATTGCTGTTAACGTGGCAACATTTACAGGGTACGATAGAGCCGGTTTAACAGGTGCTGTTGTGGCAACATTTGCTTTAATTACAGCCCCTTTTATTATTATTTTATCTTTGGCAAATATATTGGCACTTTATATGTCAAATCCTTATGTTGCAAAAGCATTTGAAGGAATACGCATTGTTGTTGTTCCGTTAATTGCAGAGGCGGTCTGCCGTTTGTGGCCGTCTGCTGTTAAAAGCAAATGGGATGTTCTTTCTTTTGCGGTGGCTTTAGGTTTGGCTGTTGCCGGTGTGTCCGTTATTATGATTATGGGTTTGTTTTGTTTAATAGGGCTTGCTCGTGGCTGGAAGCGAGGCTGGAAATGATATATCTTACGTTGTTTTGGGAATTTTTTAAAATCGGCTTATTGGCTATCGGTGGTGGATTGGTCACTATTCCTTTTTTGTATGATTTAACAGCTCAGTACCCATGGTTTACCTCTCAAGAATTGACGGATATGATTGCCGTTTCCGAATCGACACCGGGGCCGATTGGGGTTAATATGGCTACCTTTGCCGGTTTTCGTGCTGCCGGAATTGGTGGCGGTTTTATTGCTACGCTCGGGTTGTTAACGCCCTCATTGATTATTATTGTCTTACTGGCGCGCTATTTGAAAAGCCATTCTGATAGTTTGGTCTTTGCTACTCTCCTTAATGCCGTCCGTCCTGTAGCATTGGCTTTAATTTGCTCCGGCGGTGTTTTTATCGGACGTTCTATTGTAACGGATTGGACAATCGGAGCGTTAGCAATGGGGGCGTTTGTGGTTATTCATTTTTGGAGAATCAGTCCGATTATTTACATTTGTTTAGGGCTTATCGGTGGGTTGTTGTTTGCATAAAAAAACCTTATTACCTAAGTGGTAACAAGGTTTTTTTATTTAGATTAAGGCTCTGACATTATTTTTATCAGAGTGATTCTTTTGCAAGAACTCTCTGACTTTCTTTTCACTATAATCGTGCGTCCAGTAAGGACCACGACGGTTTTTATAGTAAAAGCTTATGTTGAAGCCTTTATTTTTCTCATAGAACCTTTTGGGTTCAAGATTGAGGATATCCTCGGTCGTGATAAGACCTTGATATATAGCCCCCTCGATCCAGTGCCTTTTAGGCAATCCGCTGGCTAATTTTCCTGCAGAACAGCGATAGCCGTTCATGCAAATGGCTGTTTCCTCGTCACTCTTGCCGGTGTTGATGGCAAGCAGGAAGGATGAAGGCTGTACATCTACCCATACGGTCTTTTTCTTGGTAACTTTTTTGCCTTTTTTGTTTTTTGCAGTTACCTTGACCGTCTTTGGCTTTTGCAGGACTTTACCATCCTTGGTATGCCCTGAGAAGCTCTCACCGCCAACGTTATAGATGAAGGAACAGGTTCCTATCATCTGCTCTTTGGAGAGCTTGCGGGTGACATACTTCTCGATCCACGGCCAGACGTGTGTGTCGTAGTGAGCATATACGTCCTTCTTTGCCTCAGTCAAAGAGATGGTGGCATCTCGTTTGGTGACGCGCTTGCCATTGCGGTGGATTGTAGAGCCAAAGCCTTGAGTCCACTTAGCTCCACAATGGTAAGGGTTTTTATGGAAACCCTCAACGAGAGCGGTCACAGCCAGGAGATCCTCACGGACATCCTCATAACATTGCCTGTTGTGTTCACAAACACTGGTTGGCAATGTATCATTTTCGGAGCGGTTGGAACATTTCCAAACCACTACGCCTACAAGAACGATTATCACCACTCTTGTAAGATTATATAATACTTTCTTCATAATTTGTGTTTTATGCTTTGATATTAGCAGATTTTTGATGACAAGTCAATAAATTTTTGACAGAATTTCAAAAAAATATTTGACAGAAGACATAAAATGTGGTATTTATATTTTTCAGAGAAATATAATTAGCATTTATTAATCACCCGCTTGAAGCAAATTTTGCTGATAGTGGCCTAAAATATTTTTTATATGATAAAAAAAATAAAAGAACTCCTTTCCAAAGAAGGTTGGTGGAAAGGGGAAGTTACAATTCCGTACAACCTTATGTGGCTCATCGTTGTAATCGGCATTATTCTGTTGCCGGTGGTGCTCGCAGTTGTTGTGGCAGCTGCTCTTCTCTATGCAATCTGGTGGCTTGCTGGCAAGCTTTTGGATGCTTTTATTGCTTTCTGGAAGTGGCTGTTGCCCTTCCTGCTTGCCTTCTGGGTATGGCTCAAGGGCTTGTTCAAATTCAAGCCGCGTGAGAAAAAGTCAGAAGAGAAAAAGGAAAAGAAGAATAACTGGTGGTGGCTCTTGCTGCTCCTGCTTCTGCTCTTACTTCTTCTGTGGCTCTTCAAGGACTGCTCTTGCAGTAGTAGCAACTCTGGCGAGGATGAGCTCATTGAAATCGTAGAACCAGAACAGGCTTGGTCAGACGTTGTTGTTTACAGGGTTCATCTTGATACCCTTAGAAACGACAGCCGTCTCATCGGTTTAAAGACCAGAGGGCTGAAAAAAGCCGACTCAGTGGAGTTCGGTGGCGATGCCCTTGCCGAAAGCGAAGAGGTGGTTGAGAACGAATGGACAGCTCTTGTAAAGGAGAATGTTCACACTTCTCTGAACAGGTCGCAGATGGCAGCAACCATCTTGTACAGCATGCGTTGCGGTCGCTATGGCTTCGTGAAGTCAGATTTCTTAGCTAGCTTAAACAAGGGTGATTTCGCCAAGGCTAGTGAGGATATCCTAAAGCTTCACAAGGCCAACGGCTCAATCCGCACAAACGGCAAGGAGGCAACTTGTTACCTCTATGAGCTCCGCTTGATCTTCGAGGGTGAGCTGAGTGTTCAGGAGGTGTTGAATTGCCACCGCTTGAGCTACAAGCTCTATCCCGCCAATCAGGATTATGAGCCGGAGGCACTCAAGCAGGTTATCCTGACCAAGGGTGTACAGAATCAGACTGTTCGTCAGATTCTAGGAGCTCAGTAAAATAGATATCCCCCAGTAAACTGGGGGTTCTTTGGAAAAGGCACCTTTGGGTGCCTTTTCATTACAGCTCCAAACGGAGCTGACCTAAATCCTGTCGTCCTTGAAATTCTACATAATGTTTGATTTTTTCTTCATCTAAACCAACGCTACTGACGAAGTATCCCCGAGACCAAAATACATTTTCCTTAAAATATACTTTACTGAGCCAAGTAAACTTGGCTCTAATTTGCGATGAAGATTGGCTTTTTAACCTCCCTATAATATCCGCTACTGCATATTTTGGCGGTATTGTCATTACAAAATGAACATGATCTTGATCAAAGCCAATCTTCTCTATTTCACATCCGGGGATACTTCTTAGTAGCTTAGGTAACAACTTCTTTATATAATCTACGACGCCAGGCTTTAGGACACGACGACGATACTTGCATACCCACACCACGTGGTAGCTCAGACGATAGATGCTATGTTGACTTTGTACTACTTCCATACTTTCTTATAGCATCGTCGTCGTGATCATTCAACCCCCATTAAAATGGGGGTAGTCTGTAAGGCATTAA
>JAFUXF010000043.1 GCA_017477185.1 Alphaproteobacteria bacterium
AATGGGCAATGTACTGTTGCTCCAAAGGCCAGAGATAAAGATAATGGCAACAATAGCACTCTGAATTGTCATATTGGCGATATTTATTACAGCGATGATACCTGCAGTCCTGATGTTATTTCCGGTAAAACAGCTATTGGTATTGTTTATAATACACAGTACAAGCTGGTTATGGCTCTTGAGCCAGAAGATACCGGTAAATATTATACCGGCAGATGGACAACAGATTATGAGTATTTGCCGGGGAAAGTAGGCTTAGATGTTGACTGGGACAGCTTTACAGATGTTGCCGATATTTCAAATGCGACATCTCGAATAGATGCTTATAAAGATATGGACGGTCAACATCATACACAAGTTTTAGCTCCGGAGAAAGGAAAAGTTGGTATTTATGGGTCAGAAGATGCTCCGCATCATTGCCGCAATAAAACGACAGCGGACAAGGAGTGGTATTTACCCGCTGCAGGAGAAGTCGTCAATTGGGGATTATACTATTCTGAAATAGATAAAGGGTTCAAGAAACTTTCAAAAAGGCTTTTCCCGAACAACTGGACGACAGTAATCTGGACTTCATCTGAACAAAATGATGCCCAAGCTTGGGGTTTTGAGTTTTCCTCTCTCGGTAGACCAAGGTTGGAGGCTTTCAATAAATCTGACGGGCATGGTGTATGGTGCATTTTTTCTTATGGTCAGAAAGATGGAAATTATGTTCCTCCTGAAGTCCCTTGTGCCAGCGGAGCATTTTATTATTCAGATAATACCTGCGGTGTCGAGCTTACTAAACACAAAACTCTTGTTGGATTTGTATACGATGCAGATCAAGGATTGGTCATATCTGTCGAACCTAAAGATCTACCATGGAATGATGGAAGCTCTGAATGGAGCCTCGTACCAAATATGACGGATACAAGTCATATGACAGATACAAGCAATGGTGAAGAAAATACGAATAAAATTGTTGAATTTGCCACATCAAATGGTCAAGAACATAAAGCAGCACAATACTGTCATGACATGAAGGTAGGTGGAAAGACATGGTTCTTACCGGCTAAAAAGGAATTTTCTAAATATACTTCTGATTACTCAACAATATATTTGTCAGAAATATTTTTAGAGGGAAAAGGGCTTGCAAGATCGTGTTGGCTATCTAATCAAGGCGATAAACAGTATGCTTTCTATGTCGAGGACAATTGGGAAGATGATGCATCTCGTCCCGCTAAAAGAACAGGTTTTCCTCTTCAACAAAAAAATGGTATGGGATATTTTCATGCAACTCCAAATCTATATCCAGAAGCAGGATATTATAGTGCAGGCATTAAAGCATGTTGTATGACAAAATTTAAGACAAGTAATGTCCAAATACCAACTCAAGATAAGCCAACTTGCAGTAATGAAATGAAACAAGCCGCAAATGCTGAAGGATTTATTTTCACAGAAGAGGAAAAAAATAATCTCTTAAGCAAAAAACCAGCAGGTTGCAATCGTGAATGTATTAAATATGGTAATTCTTCTTGTAATTTGTATTCATGTTATGATTATCAAGTAGAATTTATTCCATTGGCATCACTTACCCCTACAGACTGTAGTAACGGCGGACAATATTGCGGAGGTGCAAATTTCAAATACGATTATCAAGCAACGGCGGATAAACTTGTCGCAGAAAGAGGTAATGGCTGGCGTCGTCCCTCATATACAGAAGCTAATAAATATTCAAAGATTATGATGTCTAGCCATCCTCATGATATTATTGTTCCTGCTGAAGATGGACAAAGAACACTTCGAGGAACAACTCTGATGCAAGGTAAAGTCATGGATGGCGGGAATATCGTAAGTGATACAAACGATTTTCCAAGTGCTTATATGACGTATATTGTGCTCATGCGAGATAAAGATTTAACACAAAATGATAAGGCTGATATTTGTCATCTAAAATAACAATTTGTGCAAAGTATTTTATCTTTAGTTTAGAGAACAGAATGAAAAATCGGCGGTGTATTCATCCGCCGGTTTTTTGTGTGTAACCGGGGATTATGTTTGAGCTTTGATTCTAATCATGTTACTTTTTGAGACATGAAAGAATCTGCCCCATATATTGTTGGCGTTTTATTGCCATTGCCGTTTAATGAGCCATTTGATTATAAATCAGATGTTCCTTTATCTATCGGGACAATTGTTCGTGTTCCATGGGGCAAAGAGCAACAAATCGGCGTGGTGTGGAAGATCGGGAAATCTTCTGCTCTGCCGGAGCATAAAATTAAGCCGATTATCGAATCTTTTAACTTTCCACCGCTGTCGCCACAACTCATACAGTTTATCAAATTTGTTGCTGAGTATAATATGGCCTTTCTCGGCTTGGTGCTTAAAATGGTTATCAGTGTTCGCGGCGTATTTGATAATTCGCTGACAACAACGCTTTATAAGCTCAGCGGAAAAACCCTTGCCGAAGCTAAGCTCAAGAACTCTGATGCACGTTGGCATGTGATGGATCTATTGAAACATGCACCATATTCAAAGTCTGAAATTTGTCAGGGCGCAGGGGTCAGTATCGGGGTGGTTGACACACTTATTAAAGCCGGCATTTTGCTCCCTTTTACAAAAAAAATAAAAAAAGAATTTGCTTTGCCGATTTATGATTACCATAAGGTTGTTTTAACACCCGAACAAACTGCCGCAGCACAGCAATTGATTGAGAGAATCGGAAACGGGTTTCATGTTACGTTACTCGATGGAATTACAGGTTCAGGTAAAACAGAAGTCTATTTTGAGGCTGTAGCTGAGGCTCTTAAGCAAGAAAAACAGGTTTTGATTCTCGTTCCTGAAATTTCTTTAACAACTCAATGGCTCGGGCGTTTTGAAAAACGTTTTGGAGTAACACCTGCCTGTTGGCACTCAGGGCTCGGAACACGAGAAAGAATCGATAACTGGACAGCTATTGCCGAAGGACGTGCAAAGGTCGTGGTTGGAGCGCGGTCTGCCCTGTTTTTACCTTATCCGGATTTGGGTGTTATAGTGATTGATGAAAGCCATGACCACTCTTTTAAGCAGGAGGATGTTGTTAATTATCAGGGGCGTGATATGGCTGTTGTTCGAGCAAAATTAGAGCAAATTCCGCTTATTCTTTCTACCGCAACACCGGATTTGGAGACTGTTTGCAATGTTGAAGAAGGTAAGTATGATTGCGTTAAACTGACAAGCCGTTATGCCGCCGCAGAATTGCCCGAAATTCAAATTATTGATCTCAAAAAAGACAAGCCGCAAAAAGGCGGATGGGGGACTTCTTGGCTTGCCCCAACCTTGGTTAATGCGCTAAAAGAAAATTTGGAAAAACATGAACAATCCGTTTTATTTTTAAACCGTCGCGGCTATGCTCCTTTAACAATTTGCCGTGATTGCGGGCATCGAATCCAATGTCCGCACTGTACAGCTTGGTTAACAGAGCATCGACATATCAAGAAACTAGTTTGTCATCATTGCGGTTTTAGTATGGATATCCCTTCTTGCTGTCCGGAATGCGGCTCAGAGGACGGATTAACCGCATGCGGCCCCGGCGTAGAAAGGATTGCCGAAGAAGTCAGAGGACGTTTTCCGAAGGCTCGTATTGATATTATCTCCAGCGATATTACAACGAATCTCAATGAGGTTTCTGAGGTTATCCGTAAAATGGAAAATAACGAGGTTGATATTCTTATCGGGACTCAAATTATTGCTAAGGGTCACCATTTTCCACAGCTTACTGTCGTTGGAATCGTTGATGCCGATTTGGGTTTGATGGGAAGCGATTTACGCGCCTCAGAGCAGACTTTTCAACTCTTATCTCAGGTTTCCGGACGCGCCGGCAGAGGCGAAAAAAAGGGAATGGTTTATGTGCAGACACTTTATCCGGAAAATGCTGTGCTTAAAGCCTTGATTGATAATGACAGAAGTCGCTTCTTAGATTTGGAAAAACAAACCAGACAAATTCTCAAAATGCCTCCTTTCGGACGTTTAGCCGCATTAATTGTCAGTGGGGTAAACCAAAGTAATGTTGAAAAAATTGCGATACAACTCGGTCAAACCGCTCCGAATAATGATTATATTACAACTTTGGGACCAGCTCAGGCTCCAATTTATATGTTACGCGGAAAATACCGTTATCGGTTATTGCTTAAAACCGCTCGAAATATTAAAATTCAGGCGGTTTTAGCAGAGTGGTTAGCAAAAGTTGCTTGTCCACCAAGTGTTCGAATCGAGGTTGATATTGATCCATACAGTTTTATGTAGGCTATTAACAAAAAAGAAAGAATTGATGTTTATGATGTAGTAGAATTTTAAAAGAAAGAGAGTTCTCGTGAAAAAGATTTCTAAAGCAAAAATTATTTCAACATATGCTTCTTCTTTATATCAAGCTGCCGAACAAACAGGGTTGGTTGAGCGCGTGTTGAAAGATACTGAATTGTTGCAAGATTTACTCAGTCAGGATAAACAAATTGTTTCTTATTTATCCAATCAGGTTTGGGCCGTTGACTCTAAGAAAGCCGCCGTCGCCGAAATTGCAAAAAAGCTCAAACTCAGTCAAGAAGTAACATCCTGCTTAGAGATTTTGGCTGAGAATGGTCGTATGGCTGAACTCTCAGGCATTTTAGCTGAATTTAAGCACATTTATTACCGCCAGCATGGAATCGAAGAGGTCGAAGTTTTGACCGTTAAGGCTTTGAATGCGGCGCAGGATAAAAAACTCAAAACTTTATTAGAAAAAAAGCTCTCTAAGAAAGTTTTGTTAACATATACAATCAAACCCGATTTGCTCGGTGGTTTGATTGTTAAATACGGTTCTTCAATGATAGATGATTCTATTCAAGGAAAACTGACTCGTTTGGAAATAATAATGAAAGGTGGACAATAATGTCTGTACATGCAAGTGAAATATCTTCCATTATTAAAGATAAAATCGCTGAGGCTGACGTCAATCTAGACGTTTCTGAGGTAGGTAAGGTTTTATCTGTAGGTGATGGTATTGCTCGCGTTTACGGTCTGGATAAAGTTCAGTATAACGAGATGGTTGAATTTGAGAGCGGAGTTAAGGGTATGGCTCTTAACTTGGAGGAAGATAATGTCGGTGTTGTTATCTTCGGCTCAGATGAAGCCATTAAAGAAGGTGATACTGTTCGCCGTACCGATAAGATCGTGAGTGTTCCGGTTGGTAAAGGTTTGCTCGGACGCGTGGTCGATGCGCTCGGAAATCCAATCGACGGAAAAGGCGCAATTAAAGCAACTGAGTTTTCTAACTCAGAAGTTAAGGCTCCGGGTATTATGCCGCGTAAAAGCGTACATGAGCCGGTGCAAACAGGCTTAAAAGTTATTGATGCCTTGATTCCGATTGGTCGTGGTCAACGTGAGTTAATTATTGGTGACCGTCAAACCGGTAAAACAGCTATCATTTTGGATACCATCATCAATCAGAAAAAAATTAATGATGCCGCTAAATCGGACAAAGAGAAATTGTTTTGTATTTATGTTGCTGTCGGACAAAAGCGCTCTACCGTGGCGCAGGTTGTTAAAACCTTAAAAGATTATGGTGCGTTGGATTATACTATCGTGGTTGCGGCAACTGCATCTGATTCGGCACCGCTCCAATTTCTAGCCCCATATTCAGGATGTACTATGGGCGAATATTTCCGCGATAACGGAATGCATGCTGTTATCTTTTATGATGATTTATCAAAGCAAGCCACCGCTTATCGTCAAATGTCTTTGTTGCTCCGTCGTCCACCAGGGCGTGAGGCTTATCCGGGAGACGTCTTCTATTTGCACTCACGTTTATTGGAACGTGCTGCAAAGATGAACGAGAAAAACGGTTCCGGCTCTCTGACGGCTTTGCCTGTTATTGAAACTCAAGCCGGTGACGTTTCTGCTTATATTCCGACAAACGTTATTTCAATTACGGATGGTCAGATATTCTTGGAAACCTCATTGTTCTATCAAGGCGTTCGTCCAGCGGTCAATGTCGGTATTTCTGTCAGCCGTGTGGGGTCTGCCGCTCAAATCAAAGCAATGAAACAAGTTGCCGGTACGATTAAACTTGATTTAGCTCAGTATCGTGAAATGGCAGCATTTGCTCAGTTTGCTTCTGATTTGGATGCAGCAACCAAGCAATTGTTGGCTCGAGGCGAAAGATTAACCGAACTTCTTAAACAGCCGGTTTATCACCCGATGTCGGTTGAAACAGAAGTTGCCGCAATCTTTGCCGGTGTTCACGGATATTTGGATAAATTGCCGGTATCTTCGGTTAAAACTTTTGAACAAAAAGCTATCGAATCACTGCAGGCTAATCATCCGGAATACTTGGAGCAGATTAGACAAGAAAAAGTCATTTCTGATGAGTTGAAACAAAATCTTATCAGCTTCTATGATGCTTTCTTGAATGAATTTGTAACTCAGGATAAAGCAGCGTAAGGAAAAAACATGGCCGGATTAAAAGAGTTAAGAACTCGCATTGAGTCCATTAAATCAACTCAAAAAATCACTTCAGCAATGAAGATGGTTGCGGCCGCTCGTCTGCGTAAAGCGCAAATATTGACAGACAGTGCGTCGGCATACAGTGATGGAATCGTTAAGATTTTAGCACGCGCCGGCGCGGCTGCTCGCGAACATCAAAAAGAAAACTTAACTGTTTCTGAATTTATGCAAAGCCGTGAAAATCCACAAAAATATCTGTTGGTTGTTTTTACTTCCGATCGAGGTTTGTGTGGCAGCTATAATGCAAATGTAGCGCGCGTTGCATTGCAAAGGATTCATGAACTTGAAAATGCCGGAAAAAACGTTCAAGTTGTTTGTATCGGACGTAAGGGTCGCGATATTATTCGCCGCTTTTACGCTGATAGGATAACTTCGTGCATAGAAGGCGTTGCCCGTAAGGGTGCAAGTTATGCCGAATCCTCAATTTTGGCAGAAAAGTTCTGTCAAAGTTTTCTTGCAAAAGATTTTGATGTTTGTGAAGTTGTTTACAGTCGTTTTCATTCGGTTATGAATCGAGAGATAAAGTCTGTGCAATTTTTGCCGGCTGTTTGGTCTGCTGATACTGATGAAGCACCAAAAATAGAGCTTGTGGACGGAGCGGAATATGAGTACGAACCCCAACCGGAAGAGTTGGTTAACTGTTTAGTCGATAATTATATCAAAGCAGCCTTCTTTGCTTATGTGATTAATGCACAAGCATCCGAACAAGGTGCGCGAATGACATCTATGGATAACGCAACGCGCAACGCTAAAGATATGATTGCTAAACTCACACTCAAATATAATCGTATGCGTCAAACAAGTATTACGACCGAGCTGATTGAAATTATTGCGGGTGCGGAAGCACTCTAAGTAAAAGGAGAGTATAATGACTGAAAAAAAGACCAGTAAAGCAGCTGCTACAAAAAAAACAGCCGCTAAGACTGCAAAAGCCACAACAGCATCCGTTACAAAGCCAGCCAAAGCTAAAAAAGTTTCGAATTTGGCTGAGGGTGTTATCTCTCAGGTTATGGGAGCAGTGGTTGACGTTAAGTTCAAACGGACTGAAGATTTACCTACAATTTTAACTGCCTTGGAATGCGATAACCATGGTAAAAAATTGGTGTTAGAAGTAGAACAGCACTTGGGAGAAAATACTGTTCGAACAATTGCAATGGATACAACTGACGGATTAGTCAGGGGTTTGCCTGTTGCTAACACCGGTCATCCGATTCAGGTTCCGGTCGGTCCGGAAATGTTGGGTCGTATTGTTAATGTTATCGGCGAGCCTGTTGATGAACGCGGTCCGGTGACAGCAAAAACCGAATTTCCTATTCACCGTCAACCACCGGCATTTACCGAGCAATCAACAGAAACAGAGATCTTAACAACCGGTATTAAGGTTATCGACTTGTTGGAGCCGTATGCAAAAGGTGGTAAAATTGGTCTGTTTGGCGGTGCCGGTGTTGGTAAAACCGTTTTAATTATGGAGTTGATTAACAATATTGCAAAAGGTCATGGTGGCTATTCCGTTTTTGCCGGTGTCGGTGAAAGAACGCGTGAAGGAAATGACTTATATCATGAAATGATTGAGTCAGGCGTTATTGACCTTAAAGGTGATAAATCTAAAACCGTCTTGGTCTATGGGCAAATGAACGAACCTCCGGGGGCTCGTGCGCGTGTTGCTTTGACAGGTTTAACACAGGCTGAATATTTCCGTGATGAAGAACATCAAGATGTTTTGTTTTTCGTTGACAATATTTTCCGTTTTACTCAAGCCGGTTCTGAGGTTTCTGCATTACTTGGGCGTATTCCTTCTGCCGTCGGATATCAACCAACATTAGGAACAGATATGGGTGCCATGCAAGAGCGTATTACCTCTACCAAACATGGTTCTATTACCTCTGTTCAGGCCGTTTATGTGCCGGCTGATGACTTGACAGACCCTGCGCCGGCAACAACATTTGCTCACTTGGATGCAACAACCGTTCTGTCACGTCAAATCGCAGAATTAGGTATTTATCCGGCGGTTGACCCGTTGGACTCAACCAGTCGTATTTTAGCACCTGATGTCGTTGGTGAAGAACACTACCAAGTCGCTCGCGGTGTTCAGGAGTTGTTACAAAGATATAAATCTCTACAAGATATTATTGCTATTTTGGGTATGGATGAGTTATCAGAAGAGGATAAACTGACGGTGGCTCGTGCGCGTAAAGTTCAAAGGTTTTTGTCGCAACCATTCCATGTTGCCGAGGTATTCACAGGATTCCCAGGAAAATTTGTGAAACTTGAAGATACTATTAAAGGTTTTAAGGGAATTATCGAGGGTAAGTATGATGATATTCCTGAACAAGCCTTTTATATGGTTGGCACAATAGAAGAGGCTCTTGAAAAGGCCAAAAGCATGAAAGATGCTGCATAATCTTGAGCTAAAGGAAAGATAATGACAAATCAAGCTATTCAACTTAAAATCATTTTGCCGCATAAAGTTCTACCGACACAGGCTGTTGCTCGTGTTATCGTTCCGGCAACTAAAGGTAATTTAACCGTTATTCCAGACAGAGCTCCGACAACATTGATGTTGACGAACGGCGTCATCAATATTTTAAGTGAGACAGGCGAATCCCTTGATAAATATTTTGTTAAGGGCGGCGTCGCTAATATTGCGGCTGATGAATGTGTTGTCATGACCGAAAAAGCTCTCCATCTTAAGGAGATAGATGCTCAGGCTCTTACTGCTTTGAGAGAAGAGCATATTCATGAACTTCAAGATTTGGGGATATCTGCAAATAGTAAAGATAGTGATATTCTTTTTTATGAAGCTATTGAACATTATTTGCAGCAATCAAAATAAAATTCCTTAGTCGAAAAGAAACCGCTTCTGAAGAAGCGGTTTTTTTATGGTAAAAATCTTGTTGACGAATCGTGCTTTCTGTTTCAACAATCAGGAAAAGCATGTTATCTTTTTTTCAAACTATAGTTTAACTTTTTATGGTATGGAAAAATGAAATTTACTATCGAACGCGCAAATCTTTTAAAAACTTTGAGCCATGTTCAAAGCATTGTTGAGAAAAGAAACACCATTCCTGTTCTTTCTAATGTTAAAATTGAGGCTTTAGCTGATGGTATCAGTTTTAAGGCAACAGATATGGATACAGAAATCACAGAAATTGTTGATGCTAAAATAACCGAACAAGGGGCAACAACAGCTCCTGCTCATATGTTATATGATATTGTCAGAAAACTCTCTGACGGTGCTGAGGTTGAATTGACTTTCCCTGATGATAAAGGGCAATTGACTATTGCTTGCGGTAAGTCTAAGTTTTCTTTATCTTGCATTGGGGTCGAGGATTTTCCGGTTATTTCAGGCGATGCTTTGCCTATTAATTTTTCAATGTCGGTTACCGAGTTAAAAGGGGTTATTGACCGTACAAAATTTGCCGTTTCGACTGAGGAAACTCGTTATTACTTAAATGGTGTTTATATGCACGCCAAGAATAATGGTGCATCAAGTGTTTTACGTATTGTGGCGACCGATGGTCACCGTTTGGCTTGCGTTGAGTCTCCTCTCCCTCAAGGAGCAGAAAAATTAAATGGTGTTATTATTCCGCGGAAAACTATTGGTGAAATTCGTAAATTATTAGATGATACAGGCGTTGAAAATGTAACAATTTCAATGTCAGATAATAAAGTTCGCTTTACGTTAGATGACGTTACATTAACCTCTAAATTAATTGATGGAACATATCCTGATTATGAACGTGTTATTCCGACAGGAAACGATAAATCATTAGAAATGAGCGTTAAATCTTTAGCAGCAGCTGTTGATCGTGTTTCAGTTGTTGCAGAAAGAACTCGTGCTATCAAAATGATTACCGGTGCTAACCATGTTTCTATCACAACTTCTAGCCCTGAACTTGGAAGCGCACAAGAAGAAGTTGAAGCAGTTTATAATGGTGAAACATTGGAAATTGGTTATAATTTCCGTTATCTGCTGGATATTTTGGCAGAAATTACAGGTGAAACAGTTAAGATCAGTTTTGCGGATGCCTCTTCTCCTTCTGTTATCCATGATACGTCTGATAACAGTGCTGTCTTTGTTTTAATGCCGATGAGAGTATAAGGTGAGCAGCGAAGTCTTAAATTGGCAATATCAGGTTAATTCTGTTATAAAGTCAGGCGTTAAGCGTCTGACTTTAACTGACTTTAGAAATTACGCTTATTTAAGATTAAACACCAATTTAAATCCCATTATTATCTCAGGGGAAAACGGCACCGGAAAAACCAACATTTTAGAGGCAATTTCTTTTTTGACCCCAGGAAGGGGTTTGCGTAGCGCAAAATTAGCCGATATTAAAAGGATATCTCCGGCAATTGTGGCAAACGATTATATTCCGCAGAATACGGCTTGGGCTGTTTCTTCTACTATCAACACGAATGGTGAAGATATAGAGATTGGGACAGGAATTGAATCATCTTATCGAGAGACTGATGATGAAACGCGCGCCTATGATAGAAGAATCGTCAAAATAGATGGGCAAAAAATTACTTCTCAATCCGATTTAGGACACTATATATCAGCCATTTGGTTAACCCCGCAGATGGACAGACTGTTTCGAGGAGGTTCTCAGCCAAGACGGAGCTTTTTAGACCGTTTGGTCTATGCTTTTGATATTGAACATGCCAAGCGTACCTCTAATTTTGAGCACCTATACAAAGAATGGTTTCAACTTATTAAATCAGGAAAAACAGACGGGCACTGGTTGGCCTCTATTGAAGAAGAAATGGCAGGAATCGGTGTGGCTATTGCAGCAGCACGGCGTGAACAAATCGCTCGTTTAAACACTTTTATTCAAAAAGAACCTGACGATATTTTCCCTAATGTTGAGTTATCACTGGAAGGAACAATCGAGCAAATGCTGGACAGTAAGCCGGCAATTGATGTTGAAGATTATTATATTGGAGCTTTACAAAAACAGCGGCGCAATGTTCTTTATAGCGAGTATATTGATGGTGTTAATCGGACAGATTTCAAGGTTTTTTACAAGAAAAAAAGAATGCCGGCAGAACTATGTTCTACAGGAGAACAAAAATCTTTGCTTATCAGTATCATTTTAGCACAAACAAAATGCCAGACTTTAGCAAAAGGTTTTCCTCCCGTCTTGCTACTTGATGAAGTTGTTGCTCATTTAGATGATGTTAAACGAGAGGCTTTGCTTGAAAAAATCCGTGATTTGAGTATTCAGGCATGGATTACCTCGACAGATGCTTCATTGTTTGATTCTATGCGAGATTGTGCTCAGTTTTTTGAGATTAAGAATAATAATGCCTATGAAGTTTAGGCATATTCGTACAGTTTTTTCAGATTTGGAACTTCCATTCCAACCCAAGAGAAAAGATGATAAGTATTGCTGTTATCAACATAATTTGAAACTTTTGGAAATACTTGAACAGCTTCAGCCTCTTCTCCCAAAAATTGATTTTTTATTGCTTGAAAATCACTAAAACTGCTTATTGGTTCATCATCTAAACGTCTGATTCTGATATGTGTATATTGTTCTGTTTGTGCGATAAAAACACGATATTTGTCATCCACAATATAACCTCTATCAACGGTTTTAAGATGCGGATGATTAATCTTTATTTTTTCAATATCTTGAATAACAACAATTTTCATAGAACTTTTGCATCCTCTAAAATTTTTGCAAAACTATTTTTTTATTAACTCAAAATTGACACTTTGGCGTTAGTATTGTATTATAATCGTGTTAGAATTTCTTGCAAGGACAAATCTATGGAAAATCAATATTATACTCTGGTTGAAAAACAAGACTTTTTTGAAATTATTGAAAATAAATTCGGTGAGTTAGCTATTTTTATTGATAGCCGAGATGGTGCGCCAATTAACCCTGTTTTGGAGTTTGACGGCAAAGAAACAGCTTTGTTAAAACGTGATGGCAGAGTTTCTGTTGTATTAAACGGAATCGATGAAGAAACACGCGCTCCTCTGGCTGAAGCTGAATTTGTTTTAATTGTTGAACTTTCAGGTAAAACAGTTGAGCGTACATACGGTGTGCCGGTTGATAATGTTGAAGAAGTTGTTATTGAGGGCAAAAAGACCCGCGCTGATGAATTTGTTAAAGCAAAAACAAAAGATGATATTATAAAAAGTTTTGGTGCTGTTAAAGTTTGGACAAGCGGCAAATAGTTTTTTTGAAATGAGGTTATAATGATTGGGTTGGTTTTAGTGACGCATGGTAATTTGGCACTGGAGTTTATTTCAGCCATGCAACATGTTGTCGGTAAACAAGAGCAGGTAGAAGCCGTTTGTATCGGTCCTGATGATGATATGGAAGTTCGTCGTGATGAGATTCTTAAAAAGGTAGAATCCGTTAATAAAGGTGACGGGACAATTGTGTTAACCGATATGTTTGGCGGAACACCTTCTAATCTTGCCCTCTCGATTATGGAAAAAGCTAAAGTTGAAATTATTGCCGGTATTAACCTGCCTATGTTAATTAAACTTTGCTCTCTTCGTAAAGATAAGTCTTTAAAAGAATCGGTAATCGGTGCGCAAGAAGCCGGTAAAAAGTATATAACCGTTGCTTCTCAGTTGTTAGGATTATAAATATGAGCGAACCTATAGTTGCAGAATTAACCATTCAAAACCGCAAAGGGTTACATGCTCGTGCGGCTGCTGCTTTTGTAAAAGCTATTGAAAATATTGATGCGGAAGTTACCGTTGAGCGTATTGGTCAAGAAGTTGACGGATGTTCGATTATGGGGCTTATGATGCTTGCCGCTGCTAAAGGAACAACAATAAAAATTACTTGTTCCGGAAGACAAGCACAGCAGGCTCTCGATGCTTTAACAACGCTTATTAACAATAAATTCGGCGAAGATTAAATGGTTCTGCAAAAAGCTCCTCGCAATAAAACTATTGAATTAAAGCCGGCAGAAATCTCAAAATTGGCAAAAAAAGCTCTTAAACTAAATCATCGCACACCAATTGATGAACTTTTAAATCAGATTATTTATCAAGATACTTTCAAAGTATTGGATTTTCTTCCTAAAAACAGCATTGATCTGATGATTGTTGACCCTCCTTACAATCTGACCAAAAACTTTGGACAATCCACTTTTAAGGAGATGGATTTGGGCGAATATAAAAAATGGTTTGATAAGTGGCTAAAAAAAACTATTCCTTTGCTAAAAGATAATGCTTCGGTTTACCTTTGTTCAGACTGGAAGACATCTATTATTATTCCGGAAGTTGTCGGTAAGTATTTACTTTTGCAGAATCGCATTTCTTGGGAACGAGAAAAAGGGCGCGGTGCGTTCAATAATTGGAAAAATTGTCTGGAGGATATTTGGTTTTTTACAAAATCCAAAGAATACACTTTTAATATTGATGATGTTAAAATTGAGCGGACTGTTCTTGCTCCTTATCGTGACGATAGCGGAGCTCCTAAAGACTGGAAAGAATCCGGCTCAAAAAAAACTCGTTTAACATATCCCTCAAATATCTGGACGGACATTTCAATTCCTTTCTGGTCAATGCCTGAGAACACTAATCACCCTACCCAAAAACCCGAAAAACTGATTGCAAAATTGATTTTAGCCTCTAGTAATAAAAATGATGTCATTTTTGATCCGTTTTTAGGTTCCGGAACAACAGCAGTTACAGCCAAAAAACTCGGGCGTTCTTTTATTGGAATTGAAAAAGAAAAAGAATACGTTGCCCTTGCATTCAAACGCTTGGAAATGGCGGAGAAAAATCCTGAAATTCAGGGTTTTGAAGGTGGAATTTTTAAGGCTCGTAACGGTTTATAGTCTTATTGTTTATATATCTTGTTTCATCACTAACCAACACTATCTTCTTTTACGGACTTTATTTTAATCAATAGGAGGATATTTCAAATGATGCATAATCATAACACATCCGAAAAGACAGCTAAGACTTCCAAGGCTGCTGAAAATACGTCTAAACACGCAGATAAAAAACTGCAAAATGAAGATTGGGATATTGAGGTTGATGAATACGAATTTGATGCTCCCAGCTCATCTCATGGTTGCGGTTGTGGCTGTGGTAGTCATAAAGATAATTATTAATTAAGGAGAAAAATTATGTCTTGTTCAACAAGAAACACTAAATCTGCTTCTTCACAAAAAGAATCTGATAACTCAACTGATTCTTCCAAGAAAAGCAAGTAATTATTTATTATTCTTAAAAAACCGCTTTTGTGTTTTCGCATGAAAGCGGTTTTTTTGTGGACTTTTATTAAAAGAATATTATATTAGGTTACGATGTTTTATCTGACTATACAAAGGGGTATTAAAATGCGTTTTTTAGCTTTCCTGTTGACGTTATTCTTTTTTGTGGCTTCTGCACCAGCTTTGGAAAAAGATGCTCAGAAAGTCCAAAAAATCGAGGATTATTTAAATAATGTTCATACCCTTAAAGCCTCTTTTGTACAAACAGCAAGCAACGGCAGCACTTCTGAGGGGACAATGCTGGTTGAAAAACCTAATAAAATCCGTATGGAATATAAAGAACCAACTAATGTTTTGATTGTCGGTGACGGAGAGCATATTATTTTCAATGATAAAGATTTAGATCAGGTCACAAATATTGATTATGAAGATGTTCCTGCCAGTTTGATCTTAGCCAATAACATTAAAATAGATGGCAAACAGATAAAAGTTAGCAATTATTATGAGGACAAAGGCTCAACGGTTGTCACGTTGCGGTATCCGTCAAAGCCGGAAATTGCCCCGATTACCATGACTTTTACAAATAGCCCTTTTGCTTTGCGCCAATGGTCTATTGTTGACCCTCAGGGAATCGAGGTTATTGTCTCTCTCTATGATGTTGAGACAGATGTTCCTGTTGATGAATCTTCATTTAAATTCAAAAAAGCGAAATCTCCGCTTAAATATAAAGGAAAAAAATAAAATGGTAGGCAAAATTGCTGCTTTTCTATTTACTTTTTTGTTCTCTGTGCAGGCTTTTGCCGGAAATGTGCGTTATGGTTATAATGCTCAAGGGGATTATGTACCTATGGAAATTGACGGGCAAAATATTCAGTACGGATATAATGCCAAAGGCGAATATGTACCCATGAAAATTGGCGGAGATAACGTTCAATATGGCTACAATGCAAAGGGAGAATATGTTCCGCTCCAAATAGGTAAAAGTCAAATAGATTACGGATACAATGCTCAGGGAAACTATGTACCGACAGCTGTCGGGAATGATAAAATAGAATATGGTTATAATGCCCAAGGAAATTATGTACCAACAGCCGTCGGACATAAAAATATTGATTATGGATATAATGCTCAAGGAGAATATGTTCCGGTTGCGGTTGGTGATGCGTTATCTTCTGTTACGCTTGGTGGTGCAAATACTTCTCCTTCGGACTCTCTTTCTGCAGATGATATCTTCCCGACTTATGATTCAAAAACCAAAAAGTGGGATCATACCGACCATTCTTTCGGGTTTTAAGATATTTTTCTATATAACTCATTTTGCCTCAAAAATAGCCCAAAAAAAAGATTGAGGCTAAAAAGTGATTGCAAAAATTTTTTAGATGTGATATTATCATAATAGATTCTGCTATTGGCTATATTAAGGAGGCTATTATGAAAAAGATATCTTATCTTTGCTCAACTTATTTAATCTCTTGTGCAACTTTGGCTTATGCCAATATCTTTTCTCCTGATACGCACCTCTC
>JAFUXF010000044.1 GCA_017477185.1 Alphaproteobacteria bacterium
ACTTCGTCCAACCGGCATTACAGGCACTATAGCCATAAATCGTGGTTTCTCCTGTCTTACAACTGATAACACTCCCTGCACTTTCCCCCGGATTAAGCGGATAAGGATATTGTGCCGAAACGCATTTATGCACCTCACAACTACCGCCGGATAAATCCCAACCGGCATTGCAAGAAGTATATTTATAATATGATTTTGTCCCAACCTTACATTCTTTTATTGCCGCCGCCGGTCCTTTAAGTGTGTCCGGCTTTGCATCATACGGATACCCCGTGCAAACAGCTTCAACACAATCATGATTTTTCAGTGTCCAACCGACATTGCATGATGTATACCCATAATAAGTCGTCGCACCGACGCATGACGTATATGTTCCTTTTGCAGAATCAGGCTTAGATGCCAACGGATAAGTCTTTCGATCACACTTCTTAACGCATTTGCCATTATAACTCTCATATCCGGCAGCGCAACTTGTTGCCTTGGGAGCCTTAAATGTAACACTGTTATCCCCAACCATCGGATGAACAGCCGCTAATTTAATAGAGCCAATAGAAGAAAAAGACGATTCTACTGCTAAAGTAGATTCTGTATAAGCTAAGAGGTTGTCATGAAAAAGAGATATATTGGCGTATACTAATGTTGTAGATGCCATTAAGCATATAAAACATAGATAAGATATCCTTCTCATAATAGTCTCCTTTAATATAACTAACAGTAGAATCTATTATGATGATATCATACCTGAAAAATTTTTGCAATCACTTTTTAACCTAAACTTTTTTTTAGGCTATTTTGTGGTAAGAAGCTCTTCTCTATATTTACTTAGAATCTTAAATACCTGTACCTGTATATATTTTACTGTCTTCCGGAATTGTTTTACCGACACCGCGCTGAATAAAACGACGAGACACAAATCCCATTTCGCCATTATCCAGCATTACTCTCAGCCACTGCTCATCCGGTGTATATCCGGTTAAGCGAACTGTCGTTTGAGCAGGAAGTTCAGCCAAAATATCAAAATTATCATCCGGTCCATACATAATACGGCTATCTTGGGTCACATGGTACAAATTGGAAACATCTTCCGTATCAACAGGAATCGCGACAACTTTGGCAACCGCAACGTCATCCACCGTACGCCCGCCATCAGAGAATCTGACTTCCTGAAAATAGTTTATTTTATTGTCTGATGTCCATAATTGATTAAACTCTGCGCTATTCATGACTGTGGTACTTCCCCCAAACAATGCCAGCAAAAATACAGCTAAAGGCACCCACATCTGCACCAATCGCATACTCGTTACCTCCCATTGCGGATAAATATAATCCCTTTGGTAGGGGATGGTATCCATAAACTGTTGTACTAACTGCTTTTGCCAAGCATCTGAATATCGTAGAGCTAATCGTCCGCTGGCATAGGCTTCATCATACTTTTTTTCCTGAGCATAGGCTAGCATATTATGAACCAGTAATGTAAAATTTCCCTTATTATCGTATAAAGCATATTTGTAATTATCTGCAATGGCTTTAATGTTAGCAGGAATCGCCGATAAACTCCACCACCCTGTCAACCAATTTAAGATTGCCGTGTTTTGGATAAAACGACGCGCTTCTTTGTAATTACATATTTCTGTTATTGTCTCTTCCTTATACTTAATCAATTTTCCGATAACTCGTTTTAATTTAATGTGACGCAAATCAACTTCCGGATTACCGGCGCGATTGGTATAAATCTTCAAATTATTGATATCCGGAAAATGCTGTTTATCATAGGCTTGTGACAATAAATCATATTTTAAGCGGTTGTCTATATCTTTAAGGACGCCATATGCTACTGATATTTTTTGAAATTTATCGGCAGCCTCCTTAGTCGTATTCCTATCCGGATGCCACTTTTTTGCTAATTGATGGTATTGCTGTTTAATCGTCTCATCCCCATCTTCCGGACTAACCTCTAAAACAGCGTAATATCCAAGAGAATCACCTTTTTTCATATAAATAAATCCCGCGGTAAAAATTTGTCTTCATCGTTAGTTTCGCTGATTTTTATAAAATTTTCCTTAAGATTTATCTTAATATTACCAGCATAATTAACATCATTCAGTGTCGTTCTAAATAATTGAACAATATGCGTATATAAATCTTTCTCAATCGCACGTTCTGTCCTGATGACCAAATCGAATCGGCGTTCTTTAGCAACTGAAAAACCATCAAATTGAAATGCTCCCAACTGTGTAAAATTTGTATCGACAACAAAACGGGTACCTAAATTTCGGCGTTGTTCTTCCGGTGTTTCTTTGTCTTCCGGATACTGCTTAATGGCCAAGCGAATTGTATCAATATGGTTCTCGGCATAATATGGAATTTCAATAATTCGCCACGAAATATTCTGTTTATGACTTTGTTGCAAAATATTTTGCATATCATTAAGAATTTCTTGTCCTCGGCTTCCTTGATTTTCAAGGTGTTGCACAATATTATCGCCTAACCACTGTCGAACACTTCCTTTATCTGCCGCTTTTACAAAATTTGTCATCTGTTGCAACAGATTTTCATTATCCGGTGATGGTAAATGCCGTATAACTTCCGAAAATAATTGAGGTTCAGTGCTTTTTAAGTTTTGCAGAGTCTGCTCAATTTGCGTAGAAACGAGAGACACTTCTGCTTTTTTAGGAACTTCGGAAAAAATTATATCAGCAATCTCTAAATCCATTATGATGTTTTCAGGAATTTGTACCGGCAACTGCGGACGAATATCCCCTAGCGGTGTGCTGAAAACAACATTTTTACCAATCATTGTTGTTTCGGAAGGGATAGTTTGTCCGACCACTTCTTGCAAACTATCAGCTAATTGTTGAACAGAACTTTGAATAATTTTGGTTTGTTCTATGGGTGTTTTTTGATTCAGTATATTGGGAAGTTGTGTAGTCACTTCTGCTATTTTATTTTCAATCTGCGACAAAACCGGTGTATTTGTCGGTTGCATTGGCGATATTTGCGAAGGGGACGTTTCTTGATTATGCGGTATAGTCATTTTTATCTCAATCTGACGCAAAGCTGCTTGAATCTCCGCTTTTTGCTGAGGTGGCACCGGTAATTCTAAAACATAAGGAGCTGCAATTTCTACTAAATTAACATTTGATAATTGAATATTAGATAGTCCCGAAATATTTTTAACAACAACCGTTTGCGCAGAGACTTGCGGCAAATCAGCAACTTGTTGTTGAGTTTTAATATATTGTTGTGGCGACTGATTATTGATGTTTTGAATTTGTAATTGAAATTGCCCGTCCTTTATCTGTGTAACTTTTGCCTCTACCGTTACCGGCGTTGTCAGAGAGCTGATTTTTTCAATATTTAGTTCTGCTTGAGGGAGAAAAACTTGTTTTTCATTGGCGACAGTTACTCGTACTTGAGAGGTGTCATCAATCGTTAAGGTTATGCTTTGCCCCTGCTGCACATTAAAACCTTCAGGCAGAATACTACCGATATTCAAAGACCCCAATGTAGGAACTTCCGGTTTCAAACCTACATTCAAATTATTGATAATTGTATTAAGTAGCGTTTCCATGTTCATGAGTTTATTCCGTTATCAATTTTCGGGCAATAGACATCACATCTTCTGCCGCTTCTGATGTCGGGTATCGGCTTAATAACGGCATCTGACTGCGTATAGAATCACGTACACGAGTATCTCGACGAATGACCCCTAACAATGGTGGGGAAATCTTGAGAAAATTTCGACAGGCTTTAAGAAGTGTTTCATATGTTCTTTCCCCTTCTCTCACAGAATTAGCCTGATTAACAACAACATTTAAATGGCATTTCGGATACTGCATAGACATTATTTTTATAAAGGCATAGGCATCCGTTAATGATGTCGGTTCATCTGTACACAAAACAATAATATTTTCTGCTAAGCTGGATAAAATTCTCACGGATTTATCTAATCCTGCCCCCATATCCAGAATAACTTTATGGTATGATTGCGACAATAACGTTAAGTCTTCTCCTAAAATTTGTAATCGTCCGATTGGCATTGAGGCTAATCCTGCTGAACCGGATCGGCCGGCAATAATATCGCAATGTGTCTTATCACTATGGGTGACCACTTGATTTAGTGTTTTAATCTCCGCAATTACACTTCCTAAATCATCCTTAGCCATTAATCCCAATTGGATATCAATATTCGCCAAACCTAAATCGCCATCAAATAATAATGTCTTTTGCTTTAGGGCACTCAATGCGTGCGCCAAAGTTATTGAAAACCATGTTTTTCCGACACCGCCTTTACCTGAGGCAACGGCTATCATATTTTGCCCTTTATGGTGACTTTTAACCTTTTTAGCTCTGGGGACAATCTTTAAATCTTCCGTTATATCTTCCATCATTCTTCCTTTCTATTCCGTTAAGAGCACCTTAGCCAATGATGTGGGGGTTACCGTTGCCATGCCTTTGGCAATATCACTGCTCACACTACCAACACAGAATCCTAAATGATTACAATAAGCACTGGAAATAACAGAACCAATGCGTCTGGTCATATCCAAGTGCGTCGGTAATATATATTCAATTCCCAGTGTCGTAAAAATTTCAGCCGTCTCAACAGCTTCTAAAGTGTTACGGCCGGCATCCGTCACCAGAATTCTGTCTGCTTTCAGACTTTCTAATAATTCATCTACTTTTTGGACTTCTTTTTTGATATAGGGATTAATCCCCGGTGTATCTATCAACAACAAGTCATACCTGTCAGCACCTTGACGTGTTATCTTAAATAATTCCTTGGCTGTTTTGCAAAAATAAAAATCTGTCGCTAAAATTTTCGCAAATGCTTCTAATTGCTGATTTGCACCGGCACGAACGTTATCGGTACTGATAATACATGTTTTTATCTTTTGTAATTTTGCTTTTGTTGCCATTTTGGCAATTGCAGTGGACTTTCCGCATCCGGGCATTCCTAAAAAGATTTTATTTTGATTTTCAGTTGCAAATATTTCTTTAAATTTATACATTTGCTGCAGAGCATGGGCTAATAATTTTTGATTGCTTTCTTCTTTTTTTTGTGCATGATGTTGCCGTGAAATTGCCAGTATCTGTCCTGATATATCCGGCATGATATCATGATATTCTAAACTTTCACGCAGAGCGGCATCATCATAAATTTGTAATGACGGGGAAACCTCTAATTTATCGTGATTATCAAAATCAATATTTTGGATATCTTCCAAAGCGGCCGTAACTTTAACCCCCTCGGACAATGTCTCGGTCGCAACAATAATCGCATCTTTACCTAATTCAATTTTGATTTGCGCGAGAGCTGATGTTATATCCGGAGCTGTAAAGTTCTTAATTTTCATTTACATCTCCTAAATTTGCGCAATTGTTTTAATCTTTGCCTTGGGATGAATTTCATTCTGTGACATCACAACGGTTAAGGGACGAAAACGTTCAATAATAGAACGAACAAACGGCCGAATATTCGGACTTGTCAACAAAACACCGCTTTGCCCTTTCATGGCCAAGTCATCCATTACTGTACGAACTTTACCAATAAAAGTTTGTAAGGCTGTCGGTGCCATTGCCAGTTGGCGATCATCACCCTCTCCAACAATGGCCTCAGCGAAAGCATGCTCCCACTCCGGAGACAATGTTATCAATTGAATAATACCGAGTTCATTTGCATTTGCATTTGATAATTGTCGTGCTAATCTCGAGCGAACATGTTCAGTAATCAACATCAGGCTGCGTGTTGAAGACACCGCCTCTGATACACCTTCTAAAATTGTCGGCAAATCCCTGATAGATACACGTTCCTGCAAAAGATTTTGCAATATTCTTTGCAGTGCACCCAAACTAATTTTATTAGGAATAAGCTCTTTAACCAATTTTTGGTGCTCTTTATCCATTTCATCAAGCAATTTTTGAGTTTCAGCGTAAGAAAGCAGTTCCGGCATATTATCTTTGACTAATTCGGTAATATGCGTGGTAATTACCGTTGCCGGATCAACAACCGTATAGCCTCTGAACATTGCCTCTTCACGATATGATTGATCAACCCACATAGCTTTTAGCCCAAATGTCGGTTCAATCGTATTTTCTCCCGGAAGGGTTATCGGATCACCTCGAGGATCCATAACTAATAACTGAGCCGGTCTGATTTCTCCCTTGCCGGCACGGACTTCTTTAATATAAATATTATATTCATTTGCGGCTAATTGCATATTGTCCTGAATACGAATTGATGGCATAACAAAACCCAATTCTGCGGCTAAAGCACGACGCAACGCCTTGATTTGATCCGTCAGTTTTTTATTGCTTTCTTCATTGATTAGAGGTAACAAACCATAACCTATTTCCAGACGAATAAGGTCGATATGTAAAACACTGGATATCGGTTCTTCTGCTTTGGCAGCCTCTCCTGTTTTCTGCTCTTGGGCAACCAATTCTCTGGCTTTTGCCTGAGCTATTTTGTGTTGTTTATTCAGATAATAAGCTGTTGCAGCCGTCATTGCCGATAATAAAAAGAATGGTATCGCCGGTGTCCCTGGTAAAACACCTAAAGCAGCGGCCATTGCCGAACTCATACCCAACGCCTTCGGATAGTTACCAATTTGGGTAAAAAGCACTTTATCCGCTGATGCTGTCATACCGGCTTTAGACACTAAAATACCGGCAGCAACAGAAATAATCAGTGCCGGAACTTGAGATACTAAGCCATCACCAACCGTTAATCTCGTATAGGTTTCTCCGGCAGCCGAAAAACTCATATGATTTTGCACCATACCAATGATAATACCGGCAATAATATTGATAAATGTAATAATTAAGCCGGCAATAGCATCTCCGCGCACAAATTTTGAAGCACCATCCATAGCTCCATAGAAAGAACTTTCCTTAGTTAATTCTTCACGGCGGGCACGCGCTTGATCCTCGTTAATCAATCCTGACGACAAATCAGCATCTATTGCCATTTGTTTACCAGGCATAGCATCTAAAGCAAAACGAGCAGCAACCTCAGCAATACGCCCAGAACCTTTGGTAATGACCACAAAATTCACAATAACTAAGATTGCAAATACAATAACACCGATAACAAAATTATTTCCCATAATGAAGCCACCAAATGCTTTGATGACTTCACCTGCGGCATCAGGTCCCATGTAACCACGCGCTAAAATTAAGCGGGTTGAAGCTAAGTTCAAAGATAAGCGATATAAAGTTGCCAACAATAAAACTAACGGAAACGCACTGAACTCTATTGGTTTTTCTATAAAAATCGCTGTCATTAAAATGAGACATGACATAGTAATGGATAGTGCTAAGGATACATCAAGCAGCCAACTTGGCATCGGCATAATTAAGATAACCAAAATCAAAATAATACCGACCGCAAACAACAAATCTCCTCGTTTGGCGGCATTGAGCAAAATATCCTTAAAAGATTGTCCTTTCGGTGCTATGTCATTTTTTTCAGCCATATTTTTTAAATATCCAGACCTTCATCCTGATACTGTTTCAACTTATTACGCAATGTTCTTATAGAAATTCCTAAAATGTTAGCAGCGATTGTTCGATTTCCCATCGTATGCTTCAAAGTATCAATAATCAGGGCTCTTTCCATTCCGGCCAACGTATTTCCGGAAAACTCACTTCCGCTCATGACCTCTCCTTGAGGAACTTCTTTTATAACAGCACTGATATCATCTAAGAGTATTGCATCCTCCTCGATATCTGTTCCCGTACTAAGCAATACCGCCCGATGAATTGTGTTTTCCAACTCTCTGACATTTCCCGGCCAACGATAATTTAATAACTTTTGCTCTGCTTTTTCAGAAAAACTTTTCAATGGAATATCGTTTAATTCCGAATATTTCTTTGCAAAATGTTTAGCTAATACAACCACATCATCCATACGATCTCGTAAAGGCGGAATATTGATGTTAACAACATTCAGGCGATAATATAAATCTTGTCTGAAACTACCGTTCTTGACCGCTTCGCTTAAATTTCGATTAGAGGTTGCAATAATACGAGTATTAACTTTTATCGGGCTTTTACCACCAATCCGATCAATCTCTTTCTCTTGAATGGCTCGAAGCAATTTAGCTTGAATTTTAATGTCCATTTCGGAGATTTCATCAAGCAATAATGTTCCATCAGAGGCTTCTTCAAACTTTCCGATACGGCGTGAAACTGCTCCTGTAAAAGCACCCTTTTCATAACCAAATAACTCGGATTCTAACAACGTCTCCGGAATTGCCGCACAGTTGACGGCGACAAACCTTTTATTTGCTCGTTTTGAATTATCGTGAATAAATCTTGAAAAAATCTCTTTACCGGTTCCGGACTCTCCTGTTAATAAAATATTTGCCTCAGAAGGTGCTATTTGTTTGGCTGTTTTTAAAACAGCTTCAGTTTTTTTATCCCCATAAATCAACGCATGATTTTCTCGCGTGGCGGCAGCCAGAACCGCGCCTATCAGCTCTGGGTCAGGAGGAAGCGGAATGTACTCTTTGGCTCCGGCTTTAATTGCTCGAACAGCTAAAGACGAATCATTTGCAACACCGCAAGCAACAACTAAAACATTCATTCGCTCTTGTTCTAATGATGAGATAAATTTGTAAACATCCAACTTAACATCTATCATTACGAGCTCTACAGATTTACCATTGCGCAAGATATCTAAGCCACGCTCTACCGTATCAGCCAAAATCACTTGTCCGCCTTGTTGAGCAGCTATTTTGCTGGCAGCACCTATTTGACCATCTAATGTTCCGACAATAAGTAATTCCATAGCGTTTTAAAACCTATTTTGTTGGCATTTTAACAATTTCTGTCATGGTTATTCCTAATTTATCATCAACAACCACGACTTCACCGCGAGCAACCAGATTATTATTTACATAAATATCTATGGCTTCACCGACCTTCTTGTCTAATTCGATAATTGTCCCTTTATTGATTTTGAGCAATTGGCTGACTTTTATTTTGCTTTTTCCCAAAATTGCAGAAACCTTTACCGGAATATCATATACCGCTTCCAAATCACTGGCAGAGCTCGGAATATCAAAACTATCCAAACCATTATCCCTTTTGAGAATCGGTTCTTCATCGCTACCGGTGTTATCATTCATTTCATCTAATTCTAAATTGTCACTCATTCCAATCTCCGCTACTTATTGCTTATCAAGCATTTCTTCAATTTGCTCCAATTGTTTTCGCGGTGCATATTCTACACCGCCATTATCCCATTCAACTCGACAGGAACTTTTATCCAGACTACTGTCCTTATGAATAGCTATTTTTCCTTCAAAATCATAACTATTCGCCAATTTTACAATAATCTCCTGAATATATGATATTATATCAGGATGAATATAGAAAGATAATTTTTCATTATGTTTAAAATTGTTGAAATTATCTTTCAAAAAATGATCAACCAACTCTGCTGCTTTTTCATCTAAAAGAGAAGGTATCAGCGTTTGCAAGGCTTGTTTGATTAGCTCTGCCGTTTCTTGCTCTCTCTTATTTTCATCATCAACAGACCCCGCCAATAAAACTGTCAGCTTTTGAGAAATATCTGTCAATAGTGCATTGTTTTGATTATCCAATTCTTGGCGGGCAGCCTCATAGCCCTTCTCGTAACCGGATTTTTCAGCTTCTGCTACAGATTTGCTTAAGTCCTCTTTAGTATAAGTTTCAATTATTGGTTCAACCTCTTGAGGATCAGCCTCCGGCATAACCAAAACTTCTTCTATCGGAACAGGATGCTGATTTTCATCCACGATGTCAGGCAACGGCGCAGGAATTTTTGTATCACTTCCCCCAATCACAAAATTGTCAAATAAAAATTTTTTCAATTCTGCCATCACTCAACCTTAATAGACTAACTCGTCGCTATCATTACCCTCATTGATAACCAATTCATTATTAGCAGCTAAATCTTTTGCTGTTCCAACAACATATTGCTGAGCCTCTTCAACATCACGCAATCTGAGTGGTCCCATAGCCTCCATATCTTCTTTAAGAATTTTACCGGCACGAGTGGACATATTACTGAAGAACAATTCTTTGATTGTGTCTGAAGCCCCTTTCAAAGCTATTGCCAATTTATCTTTATCAACATTACGCAACAGAACCTGAATACCTTGACCATCAATACGGCTTAAGTCTTCAAATGTAAACATCAAAGATTTAACTCTATCAGCAGATTCACGATTACGCTCTTCCAAAGCCTCCATAAATCGAGCTTCCGTATTTCTATCTAATGAATTGAAAATCTCAGCAATTAACTCATGCGAATCGCGACGCGTTGATTTTGACAAATTACTCATAAACTCTTTACGCAAAGTTTTCTCCAAACCATCCAGAACCTCTTTTTGCACGGCATCCATGCGCAACATACGGATAATAATTTCCATAGCAAAATTTTCCGGTAACAATGCAATAACTTTTGCTGCGTGTTCAGCTTTTATTTTTGATAGAATTACCGCAATTGTTTGCGGATACTCATTTTTTAAATAATTAGCTAAAACGTGCTCATTAACATTTCCTAATTTATCCCACATTGTTCGTCCGGCCGGACCTCTGATTTCTTCCATAATGCTGGAGACCCTATCTTTATCAAGAGCCTTTGCTAATAATCTCTCGGTACTATCGTATGAACCGATTAAATTTCCGGTTGTGGAGGCTTTATCAACAAATTCTGTTAAAATTTGTTCTACAACTTCTGAATTGACTTTTCCCAGGCTTGCCATAATGACTGATAACTCTTTGATTTCTTCGTCATCCATTTTAGAAAAAATCATCGATGATTTTTCTTCATCCAATGATAACATTAGAATCGCAGCCTTTTGCTGTCCCGTCAACAAATTATAATCATCTATCACATTTTGCTTCATGCTCTTGCAACCCACCTAATTATTATCATTTTGATACAGCCAGCCTCGAACCACATTAACTGCCGCGTCCGGATTTTTATCTATAAAATCATTGACCTTTTTAATTGATGAGGCTTTTAATCGACCATCCACACGATCAACATTTATCATATCATCAAACCCCATATCATCATTTAAGAAACTTGATAATAACATATTATCATCTCGCCCGGAATCCCCAATCAATTTAGCGTCTGAACTTTGAGAAGAGTCAAATGCATGGCTAATAAGCGGACGAATCACTAAAAGAATCACCAAAATTGCAACAATTGCAACTCCCAAACCTTCAGACATCCGCATTAATTCCGCTTTGGTAAATCCTAAAATCAGAAATTCTGATTTTAATTCTTCTTCAGGTAATATATTGACAAAGCGCATATTTTCAACTTCAACTTTATCCCCGCGATCTGCATCATACCCTGAAGCAGATTTAACCAAAGCAACAATCTTATCCATTTCCTCAGCTGTACGCGGGCGATAAACTTTGTTTCCCTCTTCGTTCTTTTCATAAATTCCATCGACCAAAACAGCAACGCTCATACGCTTAATTTCACCGTTATTTCTAACTTTATTACGAACGACCTTTGAGATTTCATAGTTAATAACTTCTTCCGTACGCGCATTGTTACTATAGGAACCGTTATTATTATTAACAACATCCGCATTCGGAACATTTTGAGAAACGCTGACCGGTGTTTCTCTGGTGTTATTCATTCCTTCTTCTGTTACTGAAGTTTGAGAGCGAACAACCTGACTATCAGGGTCATAGATTTCTTCATTGGTCACGACCTGATCAAAATCCATTTCTAAACTAACTTGAGCTCGCACACTTCCTTCGCCTAAGGAATTTTCCAGCAGATTCTGAATCTTTTGAGCGACTTTACGTTCTTGTTCAAGGCGCATAACCTCATTATTAGCCGCAGATAAGGCCTCTTGATTTTCGTAATTTTGCGTCAATAAGTTACCAGCACTATCCACAATTGCAATATTCTTTATATCTAACTTGGGAACCGCAGCTGAAACCAGTTTTTGAATCGATTGAATACTATGCAAACTTAATCTTTTACCATTTGCTGTTTTAATGACGACTGAAGCACTGGGTTGTTGCTCTTCTCTTGAAAACATTTCTCTTTTAGGCATTACCAGATGAACACGAGCACTCTTTATATTATCAACAGAGCGAATCGTTCTTGCTAATTCGCCTTCTAAAGCACGAATCAAATTTATATTTTGCACAAAACTGGTTGATCCTAAGGAATCACTGTTATCAAAAATCTCATACCCGACATTCGAGCCACCGGATGATAAGGCGACCTCTGCCGTATTCAGGCGCAAACGCCCCACTTCTTCTGAAGGAACTAAAATTGTTGAGCCGTTGTCAGAAAGTTTATACTTTGCATTTTCAGATTCTAGTTGATTAACAATCTGTTTAGCATTATCCAAATCTAAATCAGAATAAAGAACAGCATAATCACTCTCTCCAACGCGAGCAAATAAATATCCGAAAAAACTAATCAGAAACAGTGCTGTTCCGGCCAAAGCGATTAACCGCACCGGTGATAAATTCTTGAGTGTTTGTAAAAAATTGTTCACGATCCGCCTTATCTTTCAGCTACAATAAAAGACTTAAACATACTTATTTTTATAAGTAGCTTACTTTTTACGTTTAGTGAACTTTATATATCAAAATATTCACAGCTTATCGCAAAACCTCAGATTATCTCTTCTGGATAAAACTGAAGTTTCGCGTTTTTTCAATATATTAGCTATTTGAATTAAATCATTCTGGTTAATTCATCCAACATTTCATCTGCCGTTGTAATAATTTTGGTTGATGCAGAATAAGCTCTTTGAACAACAACCATATTTGACAACTCATTTGCCAAGTCAACCGTTGAATCTTCTAATGAATAAGATGTAATTTCTCCGGCTCCATTACTACTGGCTTGGCGTAACATAGCTTGACCAGATTCATCACTGGCGATCCAAACGTTACCGGTTAAAGCCGTCATACCATTCGGATTAGAAAATGTTGCCAACGGCATTATTGCTATTGGGCGTGTCTCACCATTATCAAAGATAGCGGTTACTATTCCGTTTTCATCAACATTAACTCCTGAGTAGTTACCAAATTTAGCACCATCTTGTTTAATGTATGATGTGGTAAAATCACCGGATAATTGAGTGAAACCATCATTTGTTCCAACATTACCCATGCTGATTTTTACGCTATTACCGGTTGCACTATTCATGTTCTTCGCACCATTTGCCCAAACAATATTCAAATCTGTTACACCAAAAGTTTTAGGTGTACCATCAGCATTGAACAAAATAGCTGAAACCTGGGATCCTTGTTGCTCTACTTGATCTTGAGTCGTAAAGGTATTCACCAAACTTCCTTTCAAATCACTGACCCATCCATTTGTTTGATCACGCATTTCACCGATTACAAGGTCACTTAATCCGCTACCAGTAAAATCAATATCAATTGGAGCACTCGTGGTTGTCGGCAAAATTTCTAAAGTTTTACCGCTTGCAACATAACATTCACTGTTTGCAACATATGATGAGACCACATCTCGCAGTTGTGAGACAACCTTAGAAGGGACAATGTTTGTTCCATCTTTTGCACTTTTAATGCTAACTAAATATGGTTCCCCGGCTGTTCCCTTCCCCCCAGTATCATCGCTGTCAACAAATTTGAAATATTTTCCGCCAAGAACAAAAGCTGCCGCTCCCGTATAAGCAGAAAGTGTTGTTGATGTAAAAGTAATTGTTGCAACATTTTTCGAATCTTTGTCCAAAGCAGCAACTTCAAATACTCCTGTCGGAATTCCCGTTGTTTCATTTGGATTAACTGCACTTTGAACAGTTGCCAACATTTCACTGGCATCAACCGTTAATGCACCGCCGCCAAGCGATTGAGCAATTTTAATTGTATTGTTGCTTGCTGTAAATCTATCTCCTGACGGGATATTGAGTTTCATTGCCTCCAATAAATTTGCAACAGCTTCGCTTACTGAAGGCACGTTATTGGAAACAGCAATATTTGTCCCTGTATATGTAGCAGGATTTTCAACAAATTCAAACACATAAGGATCATCCGGTGTCATTGCATCGGTAATGGTTATTTTAGAACCATTGGAAGGAACTTCCGTA
Source organism: Alphaproteobacteria bacterium (assembly GCA_017477185.1). Lineage (GTDB taxonomy): Bacteria > Pseudomonadota > Alphaproteobacteria > RF32 > CAG-239 > Scatocola. Next base: position 14,100 of record JAFUXF010000044.1, read on the forward strand.
AATTCTAACTGACCAGCAGCATAATAAATACGATTATTATTATCGGAATCGGTTAAAGTTAAGCTGGCTGCGCCGCTCGGAATGCTCGTTCCCATACTCCAGTGGTTAGATCCTGTTTTGGTATAATCAATACTCATATTGCTGGCATTACCCAAGCTATCATAGACCAGAGCTGATAATTTTTGAGTCGAATTAATCGGTGCTGATGCCGGTAAATTTGCTCCCATGCTCAACTGAGTGGTTGCTGTTGCCGTACCACCGATGGTAGCCAGGTTTATCGGTTTCAAGTTATTATTATCAATAATATTGTCATTGATATAAACGACCTGACCATTAGTATCATAATAGGCCTTCATATAATTAATACCTTGAATATTCACAACAGATGCATCCGGAGAACCATCCCATGGTAAAAGAGACCATGCCTGAGCATAAAATCCACCGCTATTTTTCAAATAGCCATTAGTATCCGTTGTAAAGCTACCGGCACGGGTGTAACACCACATATCACTTCCTCCCGGATTAGCAGCCTGATTAACAACAAAATAGCCGTTACCGCTGATTGCTAAGTCTGTCGATGAAGATGACGCAGACAACAAGCCCTGAGTACTGATTTCTTGACGTGATACAGACTGCACACCGCCTGAAGAGTAAGCACTTGTTGACGTTTGCTTCGTTACTAAGGTTTTAAATGCGGTATCTGTTCCCTTGTAACCAACCGTACTTAAATTGGAAATATTATCTGAAATTGCACTGAATGCATTAGATTGAGCCGCAAGTCCTGCAACGCCTGATCTCATTGAACCTAAAATACTCATTGTTTTTCTCCTAAAGGCTTATAATTATAATGTTAATATTGTTGCCGCTGCTTGTGCCGCGTCAGTTACAGTATCAACAACTTCACCAATAATACTTGCGGTCGAAGTCTCTTGTGTTGAGTTTTCGGCTTCTGCCGAAGACTGGTTTCTCGTGAAAAAATCACCATCGCGAATTGTTAAAATATCGCTCAGATTAGCTGTTACCGAATCGCCAAGACCGATATAAACACCATTACTGTCACTGGCAACTCCGGTTACTTTTCCTAAAATTGTTGTGACAACATTAGCACCTGTTTCTCCAGAAGCTGTCGTCGTATTAACAATAATTTGATATGCTCCGTCGGCCAATTGATTACCATTACGATCTTTTCCATCCCATTTGAAGGTATGTGTTCCGGCGAGCTTATTTCCATTTTCTGTGTAAACGATGCTTCCCTCGCTATCTTTAACCATGATGGTCGAGCTTAAAACATCTTTATCAAGAGTGTAAGTAGCTTGCGCTTGTCCGTTCTCAAGCGGCATAACATCTCCCAAAACCTGAGCAACTTTACCGATATAAGAAACAGCTTGAGCACCTAAGTTGTTGTTATTCATAGCCAAGAGTTTATCTAATTTTTCATTCGTTTGAATAGCTTGTTCAACATTAGAATACTGAACGAGTTGACTCGTAAATTCTGAAGTATCGGTCGGATCAAGCGGATCTTGGTACTTTAACTGTGTTGTCAGCAGCGTCAGAAAAGTATTCATATCCGCAGACAAGGTCTTCTTAGCATCGGCTGTTGATGCCGCATTGGCCGTACTTGATACATATCCGTTAATTGCACTAATATCTGTCATTTTTTTCTCCTTAAACTCTAATATTAACCCCATCGGCAGTAATATAGTCATTCGCAGCCATTTCTTCTTCTACATCATGGGTTATAATTTCCCCGATAAATTCACGCATTTTCTCGCGTTCATTATTTTCTTCTCCTTGACGAGCAAAACTGAAGCTGCCATCATCTGTTAAATATCCGGCACCGGCAAACGCATCCTTAAGTGATGAAATGTCTTTTTGCAAAATTTCTAATGTTTCAGCATGCGCAGCGGTTATATGCGCATGAAGTTGCCCATCACGACCGATTTGTAATTTGATTTCAATTTTCCCCAAATCTGCAGGTTTTAGCTGAATTTCAATTTTATCAACACCTTTGATTGCTGACTGCGTAATATTAACTTTAATTTGTTCAGCCACATCTCTAGTTAAATTTTTACTATCAACATTTTTAAAATCAGCCACTTCATTTACTTTAATATGTTCTGCAACGACCTGATCTGTAAACACAGCCGCTGTCGGAGCTTGTACGACTTCGGCTACAATGGTTTCATTCTGTCCGGAAGTTCTTGCCACCTCATTTACAGCTGCAACATTTTCAATAAACACCGCAGTTGGAGCCATTTGCGTCTTATCATTTTTTACACTGGCAACTTGTGTTTCCGGATTCTGCTCTGAAACATCTTGTAAAATTGATTGCTCCGGAATATCGACTTCTTCCGCTAAAACAGGAGCAGCAATTGTCTGATGCTTTTCACCGGCTTCTACCGAATCATTCTGTACAGATACTTTTATTTCCAATTTAGCATTATCAGGAAGTTTCTCGGCAATTTTTTCCTCCTGAAAACGAACAATTTCATTCGCAACTTCTATATTTTCATTCTGAGGTTCAATAACATTTTGCAAAGGTGCTTGCTGTGGTTTATTTTGAGATTTAACCTTTGCTTCTTCCGGCACATCCGTTTTAATAATAGTTTCAGCTTCTTGCGGAATTTCATTTACGACATTTTCTGTATCTGAAACATTTTCTACATTATTTACCTCCGTTACTTGAGGCTCTTGTTGCATTATATTTTGTTCAATATTCGGATTGGCATCAACACTTTCTGTACTTTCAGCCACATCTGCTATAACAATTTCACTTGTTTCTTCCGGCATCGGCGCTTCTATCGAAGCATCAGCCACCGGATTAACAACCAATGCAAATATATTATTTGCTATTTCATCAACGACTATTGGATTTTCAGGCAATACAGCTTGCTCAATTTCCCCACCGGAAGACTCACTCTGAGTTGTTTGTGTCGTTTCTTGCGTTGCAGGAGTCTCTGCTATTTCCCCCTTCTCTGACGAATCCGTATTTACCTTGTTATTTTCCTTATTATTTGTTTGATTTTTGACCTTTTTATCTGTTTGAGGAGCTTTGTTTTCTGAATTTTTCACTTCATTTTGCGGATTTGAAATCCGGTTATCTTCCGGTTTAACCTCACGAGAAGATACTTTTTTCAGTGAAACTTTATCCCCATTACTTTCAACCAAATCTTTTTGGGGTTCAGTTACACTATTTTTATCATTTTGAGCAATTTGCAGCAAATCGGAAAACTGCATTTCTGCATTTTCTTCAGATATTGGCTGTTTTTTTTCGCCAAAAGCCTGTAAAAGGTTAGTATTTAATTCCGATATTTGCATTATATTTTCCTTTTTTTTCACAAAGTCAGAAATCAATATGCAAATACCATGCCAATTTACAATACATCAAAAATAGCCTAAAAAAAATCCGCGGCTAAAAAGTGATTGCATTGTTCGAAATAATATGATATCATCATAATAGATTCTGCTATTGGCTATATTAAGGAGGCTATTATGAAAAAGATATCATATCTTTGCTCAACATGTTTAATCTTTTGTGCAACTTTGGCTTATGCCAATATCTTTTCTCCTGATACGCACCTCTCTGCTTATACAAAATCTACTACTTCAGTAGCAGAATCTTCTGATTTTATTAAGTTAGCGGCGGTTTATCCTTTATCCGGTAACGGCGGCATTACATTTAAGGCGCCTAAAGCAACGAGTTGCGCTGCCGGTTATGAGAGTTATAACGGCAAATGCATTAAAAAGTGTGATCGAAAAGCTTATCCGTTTACCTCCCAACCCAGTACCGTTAAGGGGACTTTTTCTTCTTGTACCGGACTGACCACATATTATGGGTACACCGCGTGTAACAACGGGTGGACGCTGAGCAATCATGATTGTATTGAGAACACTTGTGACGGTTATGTTCCGCAAGCGAATTTAACACATTGTCAAACAGCCGGAAACATTTGTTATCGAGGGAGTACAGCGGTTTATAAATGCAGTACCTGTGATGACGGATGGGTGTTAAATGCTTCCGGCGTCTGTGTAGAGAAGTCATGTCCTTCTAATGAATATCCGTATCCGTCAAACCCTGGGGAAGATGCCGGAAGAGTCAAGTCTTGCAAAAGCGGAACGCGAGACTGGTATGGTTATGAAAGCTGCAACAACGGGTGGGTTAAATCCGGCAGTTATTGTAACAAAGTTCAATGCGACACCACGGCTTATCCATACACCACACAGGGGCAAGCGGCTGGGTGTAAGAGCATACAAGAATGTAAATCCGGTGATAAGAGTTATTATGGTTGCGGCACAGGTGGGTGCAAGAGCGGATACATTGCCGACGGCAACCAATGTGTTGCCTGTAGCTGGGATGATAATGCTTTAGCCTCATGCCCCACACATGGAGTTTGTACGCCTCAGACCTGTGGCGGAATAACAAAATATAAGATGACCGGTTGTGATAGTGGTTATAATCGAAGTGGTAATACTTGTGTTCTTGCTTGCAGCCTTGATGGCTACGATTTAGCAAGCTGTCCGGAACATGGTGTTTGTACCTCTAAAACCTGCGGCGGAACAACAAAGTATACATTGAATAGCTGTGAAGGCGAAGAAAGCACACAACTGACCTGTAATGTCGGCGACATTTATTATGCCGATGATACTTGCAGTGAAAACAAAATTAACTCTAAAATGCCAATTGGTGTGGTGTATGACGCGGTTAATAGACTGGTGGTGTCATTGGATTATGTTTCGAAAACGTGGGGTGGATCTGGAGTAAATGTGCCACAGATAGCAAATTCTGAAACAGATATGAATGGCAAGAGTAATACGAATATTTTAGTGTCTTTAGGAGGTTATCCGGCAGCCCAGTATTGCCATGATATGACTACTGGAGGCAAAGAATGGTATTTACCGGCATATGGTGAGATGCAAGCTATGAATACAAATTTTGGAGCTATTGAAGGTGGATTCGCGACTCTCGGAAGCGGCTTTTATACTTATTGTTATTGGTCGTCTACCGAGGCGGATTATTACGGTTACAATGCTTTGTTTTTACCTGTATATATCGATAGCTGTGGCAACCGATATGGAAAGGATGGGGAGAACTACCTCAGGTGTGTTTTCTCTTACGCAGAGGGGACAACAACAACCTATGTTAAACAAGGCAATACTTGTGTTCTTGCTTGTAGTCTTGACGGCTATGATTTAACCTCGTGTCCGGAACATGGTGTTTGCTCCTCTAAGACCTGCGGCTCAACAACAAAGTATAAACTCGATAGCTGTGAAAGCACACAACTGACCTGTAATGTTGGCGATATTTATTATGCAGATGATACTTGTTCACCGGATGTTATCTCCGGCAAAACCCCAATCGGTGTCGTCTATGATACAGAACATAAGTTGGTTGTAGGATTGGATGAAAAATCTATGTTACTTTGGGGAGAATATGGTTCAAATCCATTACCAAATTATGGTGATGTTGTCTCGGCAAAAACAGATATGAATGGTAAGAGTAATACAGATACTCTGGTCTCATTAGGAACCGAATATCAAGTAGCCAACTATTGCCATGATAAGACCACCGGAGGGAAGACATGGTATCTGCCGGCATTTGGTGAGATGCAGCCTATGTATAATTCGGCAGTTATCAGCAAATTAGGGGTTGTTGGAACCGCTATTGGGGGTTATGGCTATTGGTCGTCTACCGATTCCGGTTATAGCAATGCGTGGTTTTTCGCTCCTGTTGATGGTGTCAGCGGCCTCGGCAATAAGGGTAACCCTTATTTCGTCAGGTGTGTTTTCTCTTACGAAGAGGGGACAACAACAACCTATGTTAAACTAGGCAATACTTGCGTTATAGGTGGGTAGTACAATCCTAAATCCAAATAGGAGGTAAAAAAGCAAACACACAAACTTTGAAATCTCGCTGTTATTTCAAGCAACATTACTTCTTTTGGGTAAAAAATGTTATAAAAAACGCCTCATTTGAGGCGTTTTTTATAAATCCATATTAGGCTTGGGGATTGCCGTATTTATTATCTTCCGGATTACCTTTTTTGATATAAAATATCAATAAAACAATAACCCAAATTAAAATTAGGATAGTTACCACATTGGAAATAATATCATTTATGATATGACCATTATATTCCATAATTCCTTCAGTAACACCATAAACAAATAAGAATATCAGCAACCCACCGAGCCACCAACCGCTACGATTAACATCGTGTAATCTTCTGTATTGTGCTGCCAACGCCGGCAAAGCAACAAAAATAGAATATGCACCTGACCATACCGGAGGTTCTCCTTTAATCCCTTCGATATAGCCTAAGATAAAACCGATAATAAAATTAACCAGTACAAATGACCAATAGTTACGTCTGCTGATACGCCCGTTAAAGTGGCAATATTTTTTAATACAATTCCAGTAACTTAGAAAAACATTTGTTTCAATACATTCCGTTTTCATTTTTTTCTCCTTACGTTCTTGCAGAACCATGTTCAGATTAGGAAATATAGTCATAATTGTCAAATAAAAAAGCACCGACTTGCAATCGGTGCTTTATAATGATGAAGATATATTTATCGTTCTTTTTTAATGGCGGCGATATTGCGGATATAGGCAATATCCCCTTCCATTTTTTCAAGACTGACAGGTAATTTACGTCTCCAGTTCGGGTGTTTATCAATATCTGTCCCCGGTAAATTCTGCAATTTTTCAACATGTAAAATGTCTTCCAACTGCGCCAAAAATACCTTAGAAGCAGAACTGGCAACATAACGATTAACAGCTTCTTCAATACCTTCAGGATATGCTTCGCCGTATAAATAATCTCCCTGACGCAATTTATCTTCCGGCCATACCTTGGCATTATCTAAGGCTTCAAGCAAAAATTTTCTATCTGCTTCACGCTTATGATATGCCGCAATCATATCGTCATAACTAGATAAATCCAATTCTTTCATCAAAGCAATATCATAGCCGAACCACCACATTCTCAACGGGCTCATATCGTGTGTTCCAACTGATGTAAAGGCTTTTTCCGGATAAGTCTCAGGTTTTGAAAATCCGCCCCAACCGGAACCCTGTCTTTCTGCCCACAAAACGCTCAATGAATAAATATGTTTTTCTTCTAAAGCCTCTAAGAAGCCGGCCGGAACATTACCGATACTTTCTCCGACAATATGACATTTATTTAGGCAGCTCTCAATTGCCAAAATATTCATCATATCCCTGAAATTATAGCGAATATATGTTCCAAAATCTTCAGTATCAGGGATAACATACAAACGCATTAACCCCATAACATGGTCTATTCTCAATGCACCCGCATTATGCATATTGGCGCGTAAGATTTTAATATACGGCTCATAAGCGGCGTCCTTTAACACATAAGGATTAAAAGCACCCAAACACCATCTCTGACCGGTAGAGAAAAAGGCATCCGGCGGAGCTCCTGCTCCACTCTCTTTAATAAATAGACCACTATCTGCCCATAATTCGGCACTGTCTTGTCCGACTCCTACTGCTAAATCACGGTATAACCCGACTTTTAGGCCACATTGTTTGATAAGCGCGCATGCATTATTGAATTGTCGATCAGCTTCAAATTGCATGAATTTAAAAAATTCTATGCGATCATGATGAGCTTTTTGATAATCTTTTACGGCCTTGGAGGAAGGATTTTTATATTCTTCTTCCCAAGCACGCCAACCACCCCAGATTGTTTTGCATTTTGTTTCATATAATGCTTGAAAAGTTGCTAACTTTTCCAGTTCTTCGCCCTGAGCCTCACAAAAGTTTTTATAATCCTGTTGTCGATCATAATTTTTTTCTTGTGTGAAACGTTCATAAGCCTTTTCCAGCATTTTAACCTTGAGCGGATAGATTTCTTCATACTTAATCAACTCACTGGCGCGAAATTCATCTAATTTATACTCCTGCCCTTTCATATCATCCCAACGAAATTCAGGAACATTTTCAATATCGATATAAATCGGATTCAAAAATAAGCGACTGATAGAACAATACGGACTTGCATTTTCCGGAAAATCATGCGTCAAAACATTTAACGGATTTAAGCCGATAATATCTGCACCGCAACGTCCGCACATCCGAATAAATTCTGCCAAATCCGTAAAATCACCAACACCCCAATTACGATTGCTACGCACAGAATAAAGCTGTAAAGCATAACCCCATATTTTTGAATTTTTGATAATTTCATTCTCATAACATGTTTCCGGAGCAACCGCTAAAACCATTTTATATTTATGGCCACCGATATTGACTTCTATGTCATAATAACCGATTTCCATACGTGTATAAATTTTAAAGCACCACTTTATATATGTGGTCTTACCTATTGTACGGCGTTCCTGTGTATCAAAAATTTGATAATCGACGTTAACTTTTTCCCCTGTTTGGCGACTGGTTATTTCAAAACGAAAATCAGAAGGAGAGAACGTTGTAGAGACAACTGCATCAAACCAAATATCATCACATTCAACAACATTGATGCTTGCTAAAGTTTTTTGCCAGCGGCGTTTGTCAAAATCTTCCAGAGATTTTTTGATTTCATCATCTGAACCTGCCTTATAACCCAATTTATCAGCAAAGAATCTGATAATTTTATCTTCTACTTTATATTCCTTGGGAATCAAACCACCATCACGAAAAGAGGTGGCTATGCCTAATTTATCAGCTAATTGATGTAATAATTCACTCATAGAAATCTCCTAATTTTTGACTTCAAATAATAAAACGCCCCATGCCGGAATATTAAGAACACTCCCCGCCATGATTTTCTTTTCGTTCTCGAATTTTGCAGAGCTGTCAACCAACAGATTCCAAACTTTGCGACCACCAATACTTGGCAGTTTCCACTCCATATCATAAAAATTAGCATTTAAGATACAGGTGTAAAATTTATTTTCGGCATAAATCGTGTATGACAAAGCCCGACGATTACCATCTTGCCAATCTTCAGTCGTCATTTCCTGTCCATGCTCATTATACCATGTGATGTCTTTTATATTTTCTTTTAGCACTTTACCGGTAAAAAAGTGTTTACGTTTAAATATCGGACATTCTTTGCGCAGCTTAATTAACTTCTTAACAAATTCCATTAGCGCAAAATTCTTTGAAGAAAGGGCTTCCCACGCAATCCATGTTATGACATTGTCTTGACAATACGGATTATTGTTTCCGAACTGCGGTTGCGCAAATTCATCACCGGCAACCAACATTGGGGTTCCGAAAGATAAAAACAGTGTTGCCAACATAGCACGCATTCGGCAATAACGATTTTCAATTATTTGTTTATTTTCAGTTTCACCCTCTGCTCCTGAATTCCAGCTCCAATTACTATCCGTGCCGTCACGATTATTCTCACCATTACTCTGATTATGTTTTGAATTGTAACTTACCAAATCATGTAAATTAAAACCATCATGTGCCGTTACAAAATTGATGCTGCTCCAGATGTTACGATTGTAATAATTAAAAATATCACTTGAACCGGCAAGTCGGCTAGCTAATTCTGCTGTTTGATAGTGGTCTCCTTTCCAAAAGCGGCGGACGACATCACGGTATTTATCATTCCATTCAGCCCATCCTTCCGGAAAAGCTCCAACCTGATAACCGCCGTAGCCGACATCCCAAGGTTCGGCAATTAATTTTGCCTTACTTAAAGTTTCATCTTGGGTTGCAGCATAAAGGAAGCCGCTTTTTTGAGTGAAATTACGATCAATTCGGCACAATGTCGGAGCCAAATCAAAACGGAATCCGTCAACGTGCATTTTATCAACCCAATACCTTAGAGAATCCATGACTAATTTCAAAACATGGCGATTTTGTAAATTAAAACTTGCACCGCATCCTGTACTATCGTAATAATAGCGTTTATTATCAGGATTAAGCATATAATATGAGCTGTTATCTATACCGCGATAACAAAGTGTCGGTCCCTGCTCGTTCCCCTCTCCGGTATGATTATACACAACATCAAGCAACACTTCTATACCACGACCATGCATTTTTTTAACCAGTTGCTTAAATTCTTTAATATCACCATGAACCAAATAATGTTGCTCCGGTGCAAAAAAGCTGAAACTCTCATACCCCCAATAATTATCTTTGATATATCCTTTTTTATGGCGATTTCCCAAAAATGCATGTATCGGCAAAAATTCCACCGCTGTTATGCCTAAATTTTCTAAGTGATTTAAAACGGCATCATTGCCGAAACCGGCAAACCGCCCCCGTTCAGCATCCGGAACTTGCGGATGAAGTTTGGTATAACCGCGCATATGAGTTTCATAAATAACCGTTTCTTCCATAGAATGTTGAGGATGAATATCTCCCTGCCAATCAAAACTCTCATCAATAACAACAGACTTCGGAACATAAGGGGCACTGTCTAACGTTGAAAAAGATAAATCTTTTTCGGCACTGTCTATATCGTAACCAAAAATTGCTTTGTGCCAAATCAGTTTTCCGACCAATTGCTTTGCATAGGGATCAAGTAATAATTTATAAGGATTAAAACGGAATCCCTCTTCCGGTTTATAAGGACCATAGACCCTGTAACCATACACTTGTCCGACTTTTGCCCCTTGCAGATAAATGTGCCAAATATTATTGTCACTCTCAGTGATTTCATAATGTTCTATCTCTTGCGATCCTGACTCATCAAAAAGACACAACTCCACCCGTTCAGCATGAGCAGAATAAATGGCAAAGTTAACGCCTTCCGCATCCGGTGTTGACCCTAGCGGATATGATTTTCCTTCTAAGACATTAAACCTTACCATCCCTTACTCCTTTATTACTCTCTGATCGGTTTAAGAACAATGGTTGCCAGAGGCGGAACAGTAAGTTCCAGGGTATATGGTTTACAATTCCATTCACCATTTTTTGCTTCCAACAATTTCTCATTTTTAATTCCGCTTCCCCAATAATTTTTATCATCACTGTTAAAAATTTCCTGATATTTGCATTTTTCATTTACGCCAATTTTATGCCCTTGTCTGACAACAGGTGTAAAATTGCAAATAACAACCATGTAATCTGCCGGATTATGTCCTTTGCGGATGTATGAAATAATGCTGTCATCTGCATTGGAATGCTCAATCCATTCAAAGCCGCGATAATCAAAATCAATTTCATAAAGTGCCGGATTACCTTTATACATCAAATTTAAATCACGAACACAATTTTGCATTCCCTTGTACATCGGATACTGCAATAAATGCCATCGTAAACTTTCTTCAGAATTCCATTCCCAATCTTGCCCAAATTCGCAACCTTGGAACAACAATTTTTTACCGGGGTGTGTAAACATAAAGCCATAATAAGCTCTTAAATTTGCAAATTTTTGCCATTCATCCCCCGGCATTTTGGAAAGCATTGAGCCTTTACCATGCACAACTTCATCGTGAGAAATCGGCAAAATAAAGTTTTCATTAAAGGCGTACAACAGACCAAAAGTCAGCATACCATGATGATATTTACGATGTATCGGCTCATGGGAAATATAGCGCAGCGTGTCATTCATCCACCCCATATTCCACTTATAGCCAAAGCCTAATCCTCCCATTGATGTCGGACGAGAAACCATCGGCCATGCAGTTGACTCTTCCGCACAAGTATTAGCCCCCTTGCACTGTGAGTAAACAAGCTCATTCATTTTACGTAAGAAAGCGATTGCTTCGATATTTTCATTACCACCGTAGATATTAGGAATCCACTCTCCGTTTTTGCGTGAATAATCTAGGTATAGCATAGAAGCAACTGCATCTACGCGCAAACCATCTATATGGTATTCTTTTAACCAATACAAAGCACTGGCACACAAAAAATTGCATACTTCGGTACGACCATAGTTATAAATTTTGGTCCCCCAATCCAAGTGTTCTCCTTTACGCGGATCAGCATGTTCATATAAGTGCGTACCATCAAACTCTATTAATCCATGTGCATCTTTCGGAAAGTGCGCCGGAACCCAATCCATAATAATGGCTATTCCTGCTTGGTGAAATTTATCAATCATATAACGCAAATCATCCGGTGTCCCAAAACGGCTGGTAGGGGCGAACATTCCAATAACCTGATACCCCCAAGAGCAATCAAGCGGATGCTCGGCAAGCGGTAAAAATTCAACATGAGTAAACCCCATATTGCTCACATAGGGGACAAGATAATCAGCCATTTCACGGTAGGTTAAAAATTCTTTACCATTTTTGCCTTTACGACGCCATGACCCTAAATGAACTTCATAAATAGACATCGGCTTATCAAACGTACAGGTTTCTTCTCTGGTTTGCATCCATGCTTCATCATTCCATTCATAGTGATTTAAATCATAAACGACAGAAGCTGTTTTAGGACGAACTTCACTCCAAAATCCGACAGGATCTGATTTTGTCAGAATATAATTTTCTTGTGTTTTAACTTCATACTTATAAATTTCTCCTTCACCGATATTCGGAATAAAAATATCCCAAACGCCACATGTCGGATGTTTACGCATAACATTAACTCGCCCATCCCAGTTATTAAAATTACCGATAACCGAAACACGTTTGGCATTCGGAGCCCATACGGCAAAGGCGACACCTTTGACGCCATTCATTTCCATAACATGCGCGCCGATTTTTTTATACATTTCTAAGTGATTTCCTTCTGCCAACAAATAAACATCAATATCTCCGATTGTGGCAGGAAAAGAATAAATGTCCGGCTGCTCAAATTTTTCGCCTTTATCGTTTTCAATACGGAATTGATATGCAAAATTTTCCACAGCACCTAAATTGATTTGATAGAATCCTCTGTCATCAAGTTTGGTCATCATCCCTAAGGATGTTCCATCATTTTTCAGGACTTCGATAGAATTACTACGCGGTTCATAGGCACGGATAAAAACTTCTTTGCTCCCTTTATCTTTGTGTATACCTAGTACGGAAAATACATTTCCGTGGTCACCGTTAATAATTGCATCCATCTCTGCTTTTGATAATAAATTTTCCATAATATAGAAGCCCCCTAATAGACTTGTTAAAAAATAATTAGACTTGATGATAAACAACACACATACTTTTATATATGCGTACTTTAAAAACAATCTATAATGGCATATTATTTTAAATGCAAGAAAATATCATCACTAAAAAAAATTATTTTCTTTTTTGGTAAAAAAACAAAGATTTGTTGTTGACGTATTTTTTTTTGATTGTATATTAAGGATGTTATCTAACAATTTTTTTATTATTTGGAGTTAGTTATGGCAAATAAACTTAATGAAAATTCTATCAGAGAAGCAGCTTATTACTTGTGGCAAAATGCCGGCTGCCCGAATGGTAATGATGACTATTTTTGGTCTCAGGCTATCGAACAGTTGAATTCAAAAACTTCTTCTAAAAAGACAACTTCTTGCAAGACATCTTCTTGCACTAAAAAGTCTACTTCTTCTAAGAAGTCTAAGTAATTTCTGTTATAGAATTCAAAAAAAAGCTCTGCATATTAGCAGAGTTTTTTTTTATTTTTTGAAAGCACTTACGATATATCCCCAAACCTGTTTTTCTCCCTCTGTTCGTAGGACATGCTCACCGATTTTTTCGATCTCAAGCCCATTATTTGAAAGTATTCTTTCTATATATTTACGGTGATGTAAAAAGCGCCCGGAAGCATGCAAATAGTAATCCGAATCATTTTCATTATTTGCACTCACAGAAAAAAGAATCCGACCGTTTTTATTCAAATTTTTTTGGCAACCGATGACTAAATTTTGCAGCTCGCCAAAATATGTAAAAACATCTGCAGCAACAATTAAGTCGAACTTTTGTTTTGTTTCTTTTAAATAGAGTTCAAAATCTTGACATATCAGTTGGTCATATACATTTTTTTGCGCGGCACGCTTAAGCATTTCTCGCGATAAATCTAATCCGTAAAGTCCTCGAAGACATGCATATTTTTTTAAGAAAGGACCACATAGTCCCGTACCGCATCCGGCATCAAGTATCTTCAATTTAACAGGAGAATCTGCAATAAAAATTTGTGCCAATTCATTTTCAAAAAGCTGCGGAACACAATATCCTAAATCTGCTAAGACGTTTTCAAAATCATCAGCAAAAATATCAAAAATCTCTTGAATATATTTTCCATCTGCTCGGGTTAAATTTTGATTATGAAGAACGGCATTAGCCATGTGCATTACAACCGAATCCGTCGGATATTTTTCTAACCAATTTTTGGCATACGGTTGAACGAGATTATAATTAAACTGACTGATTTCATACAGCATATATCCGAAATTAATATGCTGATTTTCATCTCCTTTTGATAATTCTACCGCACGCCACCCGCAAGCCAAAGCACGCTCATAATCTTCTGTTTTTTGGTAGAGTTGACTGAGTGAATTATAGCACCAGTAGTCTTGAGAATCCTGTTCTAAAATTCGCAAAAAACTGGTTTTGGCTTCATCATATTTTTCAAGTTCTAAAGCAGCATTACCATACAATGTCAGAGCATTTTTATTGCGATTATCTAATCCGAGCGCAACCCCTGCGTACATAAATGCCTCAACATAATCTTTATTCTCAAAACAGATATTAGCACAATTTATCCATGCAATCGTATTTTTAGAATCTATACTTAAGGCTTTTTGATACCACTCAAACGCCTCTGATAATTTTTGTTTTTGATATAAAATATTACCTTTAATGATTAGTGCTGAGGGATTATCCGGAGCTTGCTGCAAAAAATTTTCTATATATGTCCATGCAGAATCGTAATCTCCTTTATTGTAGAAATCACTCGATTTTTGAAGTAAATCCGGCATTTTCATCAGTATTCTCCTTTAATGGCTGAATTTTATCGCAATGAAGTAAAAAAACTATTGACGAAATAAAAATTATATTATATCTATGTCATCACTGATGGGGGTATGGCGGAACTGGTAGACGCGCTAGACTCAAAATCTTGTGGCCTTTGGCCGTGTCAGTTCAAGTCTGACTACCCCTACCAATATGCTCGAGTTTTTCTCGGGCTTTTTTTTTGTGGTAGTCAGACAAGTCTGACGTCTTGCTTGTAAGCTCGATTTTACTCGCTAACTGCGCTGCGGTCACTCGTTTTGTAATGTTCGCTGCGGTCGTTCCTCTTCCCTCGCTCAATAACAAAACTTCGCCTGTCGTCAAAAATTGCTCCTTTTAGAGCAATTTTTTTCCTCCAGCCCTACCAATATGCTCGAGTTTTTCTCGGGCTTTTTTTGTGGTAGTCAGACAAGTCTGACGTCTTGCTTGTAAGCTCAATTTTACTCGCTAACTGCGCTGCGGTCACTCGTTTTGTAATGTTCGCTGCGGTCG
>JAFUXF010000006.1 GCA_017477185.1 Alphaproteobacteria bacterium
AGGTTGTCATGAAAAGAAGATATATCGGCATGAGCCAAAGCTGAACAAGTGATTAAACAAGTTGAGCATAAATAGGATATCTTTTTCATAATAGTCTCCTTTAATATAACTAACAGTAGAATCTATTATGATAATATCATACCTGAAAAATTTTTGCAATCACTTTTTAGCCTCAATCTTTTTTTTGGGCTAAAAAAACCGCCCTAAGGCGGTTTTTTGCAACAAATTATAATAATCGGCTTTGCTTGATTGCCGCTTCGATAAAGGAAACAAATAACGGATGCGGCGCAAAGGGCTTTGATTTAAGCTCAGGGTGAAATTGGACACCGACAAACCACGGATGATCCTTGCGTTCAACAATTTCGGGTAATTTACCATCAGGCGACTTGCCGACAACAAACATTCCATGATCATTCAAAATCTTTTCATAAGCAAGGTTAACCTCATAACGATGACGGTGACGTTCTGAGATGTTGTCTGTATTATAAATTTTAGCGACCAAAGAATCTTTAGCTAAAACACAAGGATAAGCCCCTAAACGCATAGTTCCGCCCAAATCACCATCTTTATGGCGAATTTGCTTAGCACCATCTTTATCCCATTCTGTCATTAATCCGACAACGGGCTCACAATCAGAACCAAACTCCGTCGTACCGGCATTAGCAACACCGGCTAAATGACGCATAGTCTCAATAACCGCCATTTGCATACCGAAACAAATACCCAAAAATGGAACTTTATGTTCTCTGGCATATTGAATGGCCATAATTTTACCATTAGTTCCACGTTGCCCAAAACCACCCGGAACCAACACCGCGGAAACATCATTAAGATAAGCGGCTGCGCCATCTTTTTCAATGTCTTCACTATCAATCCATTTGACTTTAACCTTAAAGTGATTGGCAATTCCGCCATGAGTGATTGCTTCTCCTAAAGATTTGTAAGCCTCTAACAACTGAACATATTTACCGACAACCGCAATTTGGACTGTCCCTTCAGGATTCCGTAAAACATTAACAATATGATGCCATTTGCTCAAATCTGCCGGTTGCTTACTATCTATTCCAAAATATTTGCAAACCTGAGTGTCCATGCCTTCTTCCGAATAAGCAATAGGAACTTGATAAATGCTGTCAGCATCACGCGCTGTAATAACATTTTCTTCTCGAATATTGCAGAAGAGAGCGATTTTGCGTTTTTCATTTTGTGGAATTTCACAGCAGCTGCGGCATAATAGCATATCCGGCTGAATACCATATTCTTGTAATTTTTTAACAGAGTGTTGCGTCGGTTTGGTTTTTAATTCACCGGCTGTAGGAATAAATGGTAATAAGGTAACATGAATAAACATAACGCGCTCGCGTCCCAAATCATAGGCAATTTGGCGAATGGCCTCAAGATAAGGTTGCCCTTCAATATCACCCACTGTTCCGCCGATTTCACATAACACAAAATCTTCATCTGTAATATCAGAAAGAATAAAATCTTTAATTTCGTTTGTAACATGGGGAATAACCTGAATTGTTGTCCCGAGGTAATCTCCATGACGCTCTTTCTCAATGACTCGCTGATAAATTTTACCTGTTGTGACACTGTCCGTTTTTTTTGCCGGAACGCCTGAAAATCGTTCATAATGTCCTAAATCAAGGTCAGCTTCTGTTCCGTCATCTGTAACATAAACTTCTCCGTGTTGCAATGGGCTCATTGTCCCCGGATCAACATTTAAATAAGGATCAAGTTTGCGCAATCTTACCTTAAATCCGCGACATTGCAAAGTAGAAGCTAAAGATGCTGATGCCAATCCTTTACCTAAAGAAGAAACAACACCGCCGGTAATAAATATAAATTTTGCTTTTTTATTAAGTAGTTCTGTCATGTTTGTGTACCTTATTTAAAGTGACAAAGGCACCTTCTGCAAAAGGTGCCTTTTATGTTACGAAAACTTTTCATTATTCGCCGGCAATCGGTGCGCTTGGAGCTGATGGAGTATCAGACTCTACCGGTTGAACAGGAGCAGACTGAGCCGGAGTCTCCAGAATAGAAACCTGTCGCGGGGTTGCCGATTTATAAAGTAATGATAATGCAATGGCTGCAAGAAAAAACACTGTTGCCAGAATAGCTGTTAATCTGGTTAAAAAATTTCCGGTCCCGCGTGCCGAAAAAATTGAACTTGTGCCATCTCCGCCACCTAAACCGTTTAAGGCTCCGCCCGAAGAACGTTGCATCAAAATAACAGCAACCAAAAAGATAGCAACTAACAAATATACAACAAGTAAAACTGTTTCCATACTCTTAAAATCCCTTTCAATACATCAAATATATATGGTATTTTTCAAATTAGCAACCGGCATTTTCAGCAATACCCAAAAAATCTGCAACTTTCAAGCTGGCACCACCGATTAAAGCACCATCAACATCAGGTAAAGATAAAAATTCTTTAGCATTGTTTGGTTTAACTGAACCGCCATATAAAATACGAATCTTGTTAGCATTCGCCTTGCCTAATTTTTTAGCTAAAGCTTTGCGTACTGCGGCATGGACTTCCTCAACATCTTTTGCTGTTGGTGTTTTCCCTGTGCCGATTGCCCATACCGGTTCATAAGCAATAACGGTATTGGCGGCAGTTGCACTTTCCGGTACAGAACCTGCAATTTGCTTGGTGCAAACATCAATAGTTTTCCCGCTATCGCGTTCAACTTCCGTTTCGCCGATACAAATAATGGTTTTTAGCCCTTGAGCTTGAGCGGCGATGGCTTTTTTGTTGATTAGTTCATTCGATTCGTGATGATCTGCGCGTCTTTCTGAATGTCCCAAAATAACATAGGAACAACCAATCTCCTTAAGCATAATCGGACTGATATCTCCGGTGTGAGCTCCTTTTTCTGTAAAATGGCAATCTTGTGCGCCTAACGCAACTTTAGCACCGCGTAAGGCTTTTTTGACAGAAGTTAATAAAGTAAAAGGCGGGCAAACCAAAAATTCACAATCCCATTTACCTTTTGCTTTAACAGCCTGAGAAATGCCTTTTGCCAAATCAACGCCGTCAGCCAGCAACCCATTCATTTTCCAGTTACCTGCAATTAAAATTTTCCTTGCCATTTTCATATCCTCACATATAAGTTAGCTTTCTTTTCGAATCTTGATAGCATAGCTGTAAAAACTTTTCAACACCAATATTTTAAGATTGCATATCTTATAAAATTGCCGCATAATCTCTGGCAGATTTATTTTTAATAGGAAGAAACAAATAATGATTAGCCAATTTAGAAAATTACAAGATACATGGTTTGCAAAAATTATCCTGATATTAACAGGACTGAGTTTTGTCTCTCTGTTCGGTGTTGCCGGTTACATGGGAAGTGTCGGAAAAAATCGTCCGGTTATTAAGGTTAATAATGATGAATTTTTGCAAGGAGAAGCTCTGGGACAGTTGGAAAACGAGATTCAAACCGCAAAACGTTTGTTCGGTGACAACTTTGAAATAACAGACGCTATTCGCGCAAATATGATGCAGAATATTATTGAAAAAAATCTCAATCGCATGATTATCAAAAATATTGCCGAGAAAAACGGTATCAGCATCAGTGATGATTTAGTTCGTCAGTTCATTTATGCGCAACCGGAGTTTCGTAATGCAAACGGACAATTTGATATTAACCGGTTTCGCCAAATTCTTTCAATGTCAGGGCTAACAGAAAGCCAGTACATTTCTTCCATTAAAAATGATATTATTCGGCAAAATGTGATTCAGACGGCTGTTGATGGCCTGAATATTCCGAGTATTATGCTTAAATATGCCGGATTGATAAACAATCAGAAAAGAGTCTTTAAATACATTACACTGGATACAAAAAAATTACCGATTGATCGTAAAATTTCAGAAGATGAAATTCAGCAATATTATCAAGATTTTAATATGAATTTTATGGCTCCGGAAACACGCGATATATCTTTCTTCTATATGTCAAATGATGATATCAGCAAGCAGATGACAATCAGTGATGAAGAGGCTGAAAACTATTATCAGGAAAATGAAAATCAGTTTTTAACTCCTGAAACGCGCCATGTTTTGCAAATGGTTTTTGATGATGAGCTGTTAGCTCAATCTGCTATCAAAGATTTGCAAAATGGACAAGATTTTTACGCTGTTGCAAAAAAACAGGCAAAGCAAGAGCGTGATGTAACGGACTTAGGTTATATTGCGCAAGATATGTTGCTTGAAAATTTGGCTGAACCTGTATTTGCTCTAAAAAAAGGTCAAGTATCAGCCCCCTTAAATTCTGATATGGGATGGCACGTTGTTAAAGTTATTGATATCAAGGCCGGCAGTAAAGTTGAAAAATCCAAAGCCTTGGCTCAGATTAAAGAACAACTGAAAAAAGAAAAAATGTATGACGAAAGCTATGAGTTAGCAGCAAAAGTAGAGGATAAAATCGGAGCCGGTGAAGAATTTACCGATATTGCTAAAATGCTGAAAACCAAAATATATGATATCAAAGAGTTACACGAAGACGGAACGGCAAATACAAATGAGACGTTCATCAAAAAAATTATAACTCAGCCGGATTTTATTGATGTGGCTTTTTCATATAATGCAGGAGAAATCAGTCAGGTTATTGAATTGGAAGATGGTTTTGCTTCGCTTAAAGTGAATGCTGTCCATGATTCTCATCCCAAAGATATTGCCGAGGTTCGTCCTGAAATCATTAAAATGTGGGAACATAATGAAAGAACAGCAATTGCGCAAGAAATTATCAATGATGTACAGCATGATCTAGAGGATGGTGACAGCATAGATAATATTGCTAAAAGATTTAATCTTCAATTAAATACAACAACACCGATGCTTCGGACGCAAACGTTTGCAGGACTAAGTGAGACGGATATGAAAGATTTGTTTTTGGAACGGGCAGGTGCTGCTCGAATCTTTAAAGTTGGTGACAGTCAGATTATTGCACTTACCGATAAAATTATCAACACATCATCTTCTGAAACAAAGAGCGAAACGGTTTTACGGCAGATGAAATTAGAGTTAGCACAAGAATATGCTCATCAGCTGCTATCAGATTTTAGTTCGGATTATGATGTACGAGTTAAGTACAAATTGCTTGGTTTGGCTGATTAACGTGAGAGCCTCTCTTTTTTGAGAGGCTTTTTTTGTTTACATTTGCAAATAACGTTCTATACTGCACAAGCTAGTCTGTCTCAATGGGGAGGCGGATATTTAATTGCGATATTAAAGAAGGAATAAACTTATGGGATTAAAAAATACAAGATCAGGAAATTATCCTGAATGGTATCAAAATGTCATCAATGAAGCCGATATGGCTGAAAATTCGTCATCTCCGGGGTGTATGGTTATCAAGCCGTGGGGCTATGGTATTTGGGAGAGAATTCGTGATGTTTTTGATGAAAAGATTAAAGAAACAGAACATGAAAACTGCTATTTTCCAATGTTTATTCCTTTGAGCTTTTTTCAAAAAGAAGCAGAACATGTCGATGGTTTTGCTAAAGAAATGGCCGTGGTAACACATTCTCGGTTGTCGATGAAAGACGGAAAACTTGTGCCCGATTCCAAATTAGAAGAGCCATTGATTGTTCGTCCGACTTCAGAAGCTATTATTGCCGATTCGTTTTCTAAATGGGTAAAATCGTATCGCGATTTGCCGGTATTGGTTAATCAATGGGCAAATGTTGTCCGTTGGGAAATGCGACCACGCCTGTTTTTGCGAACTCGTGAATTTTTATGGCAAGAAGGACATACGGCGCACGCAACAGCACAAGAAGCTGAAACTGAGACGAAAAACATGCTTGAGGCGTATCGTGATTTGTGTGAAAATACCTTGGCTATGCCGGTTTTGAAAGGTCGTAAGCCGGAACATGAAAAATTCCCGGGAGCGGTGGATACCTATTGTGTTGAGGCGATGATGCAGGATGGTAAAGCCTTGCAGGCCGGAACATCACATTTCTTGGGGCAAAATTTTGCTAAGTCAGCAAATATTTCGTTTGTGAATGCGCAGAATCAGCAAGAATATGCTTATACGACATCTTGGGGGGTATCAACACGTCTTATCGGTGGAGTCATCATGACACACGCTGATGATGAAGGAATGGTTGTCCCACCTAAAATTGCACCGTATCAGATTGTTTTGTTGCCTCTGATTAAAAAGCCTGAAGATTCAACAGCCGTTTTAGCCTACGTTACCAAGATTCAAACAGAACTAAAAAAACAGTTCCCGTTTGGTGAAAAAATCAGAATTAAAGTTGATAAACGTGACAAAGCCCCTGCTGACAGATTTTGGGAATGGACGCGTAAAGGTGCTCCTATTATTTGTGAGATTGGGATGCGAGATGTTGAATCCGGTAATGTGATGGTTAAAGAGAGAATCAAACTAGGGACACCGGAAGGAAAACAAATCATGTCAGCGGAGGCATTTATTGCAAATATTGGTTCTCGCCTGGAAAATATTCAACAAGCCATGTTTGATAAAGCTAAAAAGCGCTTAATAAATAACATTCGTACAGATATTAAAACGCCGGAAGATTTTCGTAAATATTTCAGTGAATCAAATTTATGGATTGAAGATAATAAACAAGGAAAAGTAGCTTTTGTTCTCGGTAAATGGTGTGGAGATCCTGAATCAGAAGCAATTTTGAAAGAACTGAAAATCACTATTCGTTGTATTCCGTTTGATCAAACTAAAAGTGAAGGGATATGTTTGTTAACCGGTAAACCGGCAACTATAGATGTGATATATGCACGTTCTTACTAAGTTTTATAAGGCGGACGAATGTCGGAAAAAGGGTTTTTATTGCTTTCTTGTTGTGCACCGTGTTCTTGTGCCGTTATTGAAAAATTAGCTCAAGAGCAACAGAAATTTTCTGTAGTGTTTTATAACCCGAATATTCGTCCGCTGTCAGAATATCAAAAGCGTTGCGAAGAAAATCAACGTGTTTGTAACTTATATCATGTTCCTTTTATTGAATTAGAATACGATAATGAGCAATGGTGTTATCTGACAAAAGGGCTTGAAAACGAGCCGGAGCGTGGAGCAAGGTGCAGTATTTGTTTTTATATACGTCTCAAAAGAGTAATGGAGTATGCAAAGGAGCAGAAATATACGGCAGTTGCCTCTGTTTTAGGCGTTTCGCGCTATAAAAATTTAGCTCAAGTGAATCAAGCTGCTTATAAAGCTGCATCCGAAGTCGGTATTCCTTATATAGAGATAGAAGGGCGTAAAGGTGGTATGCAAGACCGCCGCCAAACACTGATTAAAGAGTTAAATTTATATACTCAGGATTATTGCGGCTGTAAGCCGAGAGTTATCGGGTAGTTTAAAAATTGCTTTTTTATCAAGTTTATCAATTTTTAACTCTATTGCAGTAGAATACGAACGGAGTAAGAGTTTAATCAAATAAGAAATTTGCTTTTTTGCCAAAAAAGTGATATACATGACGTGTTAAAAAAAGAGTAGTGACAATGCTAAGACAATATGAACTGGTTGATATCGTTAAGTCTTATGATCCTGAAGCTGATGAAGATGCCTTAAACCGTGCCTATGTTTTTGCAATGAAAAAACATGGAGCCCAATTGCGTGCATCTGGTGACCCATATTACTCTCATCCGGTTGAAGTTGCCGGTATTTTAACCAAGTTTAAACTCGATTCGGCATCAATTATTGCCGGTTTGTTACATGATACAGTTGAGGATACAGATACCACGATTGATGAAATTCGTTCTCTGTTTGGTGATCAGGTTGCTCAATTGGTCGACGGGCTGACAAAATTGGCCATGATTGAGCTGAAATCTAAAAATGATAAACAAGCTGAAAATTTTAGAAAATTATTACTTGCGATGTCGGAAGATATTCGCGTTTTGTTAATCAAATTGGCAGATCGTCTGCATAATATGCGTACGTTGCACTTTTTGCAAAAACCAGAAAAAAGAGCACGAATTGCCAGAGAAACCTTAGATATATATGCACCGCTTGCCGAACGTATCGGTATGCAGGAAATCAAAAGCGAGTTAGAAGAGATTGCTTTTGCCGAACTACATAAAGAAGCGCATGATTCAATCGTAGCACGCCTTAACTTTTTGCGAGAACAAGATAGCAATTTGGTTCCCAATATCATTAAACAGTTGGAAAAAGATATGGAAGAAAACGGTATTCATGCCGTTGTCTCCGGGCGTGAAAAGACCCCATATTCCATTTGGCGCAAAATGCAAATGAAGAATGCGTCATTTGAACAATTATCAGATATTATGGCATTTCGCATTTGTGTTGATGATATTGCCGCTTGTTATCAGGCATTAGGTGTTGTGCACAGTAAATATCACATGGTTCCGCGTCGCTTTAAGGATTACATTTCGACCCCGAAACCCAATGGCTACCAATCCATTCATACCGGCGTTATCGGACCGGAAAATACGCGCATCGAAATTCAGATTCGTACTTTTGAAATGCATGAAGTCGGAGAAAAAGGTGTTGCGGCGCACTGGGCATATAAACAAGGGCAACGCGCAGATGGTAAACATTATCGCTGGATACGAGAGTTACTCGAAATTCTCGAGCAAGCCTCTAATCCGGAAGAGTTTTTGGAAAATACCAAACTTGAAATGTATAATGATCAGGTATTCTGCTTTACTCCTAAAGGCGATTTAATCGGATTGCCGGCACATTCAACACCGGTTGACTTTGCTTATGCAGTTCACTCGTCGGTTGGAGATACATGTGTCGGGGCAAAAATAAACGGCGAGATTCGTCCGCTACGGACAGTCCTTAAGAATGGTGATCAGGTCGAAATTTTGACCTCAAAAGCCCAACATCCTTCAACCGAATGGGAAAGATTTGTTGTCACCGGAAAAGCCAAAGCAGCTATTCGACGTTATGTTCGTACCTATAAGCGTGACCAATTTATTGTTTTGGGAAAAGAAATTCTGGAAAAGTTGTTTAAAGGGGAATCTTTAGAATTTTCAGAAAAAAGTTTGGTGAATGTTTTGCCGACTTTTGAAGCGGATTCTATAGATGACATTTACGCTAAAGTCGGTGAAGGTTTGGTTTCCGGTTGGGACGTTTTAAAGGCGATTTATCCGGCCTATAAACAATCCAAAATCGAAAAAGTTGTTGATAAAGTCCCTGTTCTCAAAAAAGTCATGCGTAAAGCCAAAAAGAGTGAACCGCTTAAAATCAAAGGGCTTATCCCCGGCATGGCAGTTCACTTTGCTGGCTGTTGCCATCCTTTGCCCGGAGACAGGATTGTTGGTATTGTAACCACCGGTAAGGGCGTTGCTGTGCATACGATAGATTGTCCAACCTTAGAGCGTTACAGTGATGAGCCCGAACGTTGGTTAGATATCGCTTGGGGAGAGGAAGCTGAAAATGAAGTTCACACCGGACGCCTGAAAGTTATGTTAGCCAATGAGCCGGGAGCTTTAGCCGAACTGTCGAATTTGATTGCTCGTGCCGGTGCAAATATTTCTAACTTGAATATCGTTAATCGAACGGTAGGATATTTTGAAATTCTATTGGATATTGATGTGAAAGATTTAAAACATCTAACTGATATTATGAGTGCTTTAAAAAGTGCAAAGGAAATTTCTTACGTTTCTCGTACCAATAAGTAAAAAGTTAACAGTTTTTATATTTCCGCAATAAAAACCATAGCCTAGAACCGTTCAGGACAAAGGATGAGATTCCGCCACATAAGAGACCTAAAATTAAACCAATCAGCCCAAGATTGAGAATAAAAGCGAAGAAATAACAACAGGAAATACGAATAACCAAAAATGACACGATTTGAATCATGGTCGGGATTTTCACATCACCCTGACCATTCAAGGCGGCACTGAGATTCATAGGCTGAACATCAACAAAAAGCTCTAACAACAAATAATTAATGTAGCCGATAACAGCCGTCAGCACTACTTGATCCTGCGTAAAAAGTCCGAAAATCGGCTTAGGAAACAGATAAACCACACTGATTAAGCTACACATAACCATAAGTTCAATAATATAGCCGGCGCAAGTTGCTGTAACAATGTTTTTATAGTCTTTGCGCCCAAAAGTGCTTGCAACCACAATAGCTGTAGCTTGACTAATCGAAAAACCGATCATAGCAATAAGAGAACTGATGTTAATCATGATAACAAAAATCGCCATTGTTTCTTCGCCCAGCCATGCTGCAAAATTACTGACAGCCGAAAAAGAGCCGTTGGTCGCAATTGTCATGATGGCAACACCATAACCGATTTGTCTTGTTTTTTTGCTATCTCCCCACCAAGTACTATAACTACGGTCAAGACCAAATCGTTTATTTAATTTAGGATTTTTGCGCATATTTCGAATATAAGAGAGCATATAAATAGCAAGCAAGATCCGAACAATCAACGTGGTTAATGCTGAGCCGACTGCCCCCATTGCCGGACATCCGAATAAACCCCAAACTAAAATCGGGTTAATAATAATATTAACAACATTAGCAACCAAAATGCCATACATAGCGATTTGTGGCCGACGAATAGATTGCAAAAAAAAGTTGGCCGTAACATAAATCAGAATAAAGGGAATGGAAAAAACAAAAATCCGTAACACTTCCCCTCCATGCTTAATCATGGACGGACTTTGCCCGAGCATATTTAAGATAGCTTCGCCGTTAATACCAATTCCTAAAAAAATCAGACTGAGAACAAAGGCATACTTTTGCCCTTCATTATAAATTTTACCGCAGGATTGAAATTTTCTGGCTCCGAATTTTTGGGATGATTTAATCATAACGCCATTGAGTAGACCAATCGGGATAGTAAATAAAACAACAAAAATAGAATTTGCTAAGCCGATATAAGCCAGTTGCATTGTATTATAGTTGCCGACAATCATGGTGTCAATCACACCCATAATTCCCATTGCTAAAAAAGAGGTTGTAATTGGCAATGAGAGTTTTGCAATATCCTTAATATAATTTTTAAGTTCGGTAAAATTCAGCATACAAACGGCAATCCTTTAGCCCTATATCTAATGCAAAAATTGCAGAGATTCAAGGAAAATGAAAATTATTTGGAATAATGCCTTGACTAAAAGTCAAAAAGGTGTACACCTTAGCGCCGTCAGAATTAGAACTAAAGAAAGAAGAGCGCAAATGAAAGAATACATACAACGATTCGTAAATTATTATATTGCGAATTTTACCCCAAAATTAGCAGAATGCATATATACTAAGGGATATAATCTGGAAAAATTCAAAAGGGACAGCCTTGCCGGTCTGACGGTGGCTGTTATCTCAATTCCATTAGGAATGGCACTTGCTATTGCATCAGGCGTCGAACCGGCCCAAGGGTTATATACAGCAATTGTTGCCGGATTTTTTATAGCTTTACTGGGAGGCAGCCGTTACCAAATCGGTGGTCCGACAGGTGCCTTTGTGATTGTTATATTTAATGTTATGCAACAGTTCGGCTATCAGGGATTAGCAATGACCATGATTATTGCCGGTATCGTTTTACTGATAGCCGGTTATATGAAATTGGGAACATATATTAAATACATTCCATATCCTGTCATTACCGGTTTTACAGCCGGTATCGGATTATTGTTAATTACAACTCAGATTAAAGATTTATTGGGGCTGAAAATAGATAATCTTCCTGCAGAATTTTTACCAAAATGGGGAGCATACATTTCTCATTTTAATACAATCAGTTTAAATTCTGCTTTAATAGCTGTTCTCTCATTCATCGTTATTTTTTATATTCAATATCGTCACCCCAAATTACCTGCTTACTTATTAGCAGTTACCGGAGCGACAATTATTGTTGCTCTGTTTGGAATGAGTATTGATACTATCGGGAATAAATTTGGCGGTATTCCGCATTTTCTACCGATGCCGAAAATACCTGATATTGATTTGAATTTGGCTCTTAAAGTGATGCCGAGTGGTTTAACGATTGCTTTTTTAGCAGGTATTGAATCTTTATTGAGTGCGACCGTTGTCGACGGAATGAGCGGTGATAACCATAATTCAAATGCAGAGTTGATTGGTGAAGGTGTGGCAAATATTATGAGCGTTTTGTTTATGGGTGTACCGGCAACCGGAGCAATTGCACGCACTGCAGCTAATTTTAAAGCTAAGGCTTATTCTCCGATGTCAGGAATTATGCAATCTGTATTTTTATTATTGTTTATGCTGTTGTTGGCTCCGGTAGCTCAATATATTCCACTGGCCTGTCTATCAGCTGTATTAGTAATTATCGGTTACAATATGTTGGGCTTAGAAAAAATTTATAAACTCTTGCAAGGACCGACAGGTGACAGATATACATTAATTGTAACATTGTTGCTGACAGTCTTGGTTGATTTAAATACGGCAATTTCCGTTGGGTTTATTTTGGCAAGCATTATTTTTATGCACCGTATGAGCCGTGAAATGGAAATAGAAACGGATGATCCTGCATTGGTCGAGAAAAAGTTCGGTGGACGTGATTTCAGTGAAATATTACGCCATCGAGGTGTAATTTCTATGCGTATTTCCGGTCCGTTATTTTTTGGCGGGGTTTCTAATATCTCAAAGTTTTTGAAGAACTTGAATGAAATGCCTAAAGTACTGATTTTGCGGATGGGGTATGTTCCGATGGTTGATGCCAGTGGTGCCAATATCATTGTTGAGTTTGTTAAAAAACAGCAAAAAAAGGGAATAAAGGTTATTTTTTCAAATGTCAAAAAACAGCCGCGCCGTGTTTTGCACAAAGCCTTTTCTGAAGAAGGAATAGACTATCATACGATTTCGACCTCATCTACATTTGATAATGCTCTTAAAATGGCTCGTCGTTATTTAAGAAACATGGAAGAAGCCGAGGGAAAAGAATAAGTTAAAGAAAAGGCTTGCAAAAGCAAAAGAATAAGAAATAATACTACTCATAAAAGGATATAGAAAGGAAGATAAATGCTGGGAGTATTTGTTGTATTGATGATGTTGTTAGCAGTACCTGCATGGGCTAATCCGGCATGTGCTGTTTGCACCGTAGCTGTTGGTGCATCACTTGAAATTGCACGCAGTTATGGTGTTGATGATGCAATTGTCGGTGTTTGGGCCGGAGCAATGCTCGTTATTTTAGGATACTGGATGTTGAGTTGGATGGATAAAAAGGGCTGGCGGTTTGCCGGACGAGATTTTATCGTCATTGTATCCAGTGTGGCCATGATTGGTTTTATGTATGTCAGTGAGTTGGTTTATACGCCGCAAATTATCGGTATTTTTTATCTGGACGGCTTTTTATTCAGTGTATTGGTTGGGGCTTTAGTCATGCACTATTCATCAGAATTTTATCAATGGATGAAAGCACATAATGGCGGACACGCTCATTTTCCTTTTGAAAAAGTTGTTGTTCCGGTTTTAGCATTATGCTTGGCCAGTGCTTATTTTTATTATTTTCCATTAAACAATGTTGCTACTGAACAATCGGCGGAAAGTTTGTATGATTTTCATACGGATACAAACACAGAGCCGGCAGAAGCTGTCGAATAAGCAATTTGTCTGCTGAAAGAAACTCCGTCAAAATTGTTTGACGGAGTTTTTTGTATTAGGCATCAATCAAGATAATTTTACAATGGTAATACGACATTAATTGGTAGTAGGATTTCCAAGAAATTTGTCTGCCGCCACACTCGAGTTTATCAATCAACTCCGGAGAAATTCCGCTACCTTTTGCAACTTCAAATAACGGTTGTCGCCTTACTTTTCTGATATGAGCAAGTTGCTCAGAAATATCATGCTTAAAACGGCGGTTATAATTAGTGGTCATGTGTGTTAACTCCTTAATTTTGTTATTATAAAACAAAAAAACTCGCCGAAAAAAAACGGCGAGGGAGTTAACCTCTGTTCAAATAACAGCCTGATATATTCAATATATTCTATCAGCTCCCTCTCAAGAAAGGAGTTGTTTATTTGATAGGAGAGGTTAAGCTCCATAAGCAGAACACCTGCTTACAGCACACATTATAAAAAGAAAGGCAAAAAATGCAAGGAAATTTTATTCTTTCGGCAATGTAATATATTCAACGCCGGCTTCTTTAAACATTTGCTCAGAATACAGTAATTTATCGCGCCAAGTATTTTGTGGTGTTTTTTCATCTATTTTAACTTCATGCGTCACAACCATTTTAATACCGGCCTGAATAATAGCGCGCGCACAATCTGTGCAAGGTGCATGAGTGGCATACATAACACAACCTTTGAGAGAAGTTCCTGTCAGGCAGGCATTATAAATCGCATTACGTTCTGCATGTTCAAAAAAATCATATTTTGTCGGGCGTTCTTGTCTCTCCGGAACATCATCATTAACCCCCCGTACCAAACCATTATATCCGGTAGCGCGGATTTCTTTATCCGGTCCGACAACAATTGCACCGGTCTTGGTTGATTGATCTTTTGACCAAGTAGCAATTAATTCAGCAACGTCCATAAATCTTTTATGCCATTTTTGCGAGAACATGGGAGAACCTCCTGATGTTAAACCTAACCTAAAGTATAACGCCATTTTTTTTATTGTAAAGAGAACTATATTTTTTAGCAGAAACAAAATGATAAGAGGAGAACGTTAATGAGCGATATTTACAATGTAACGGCGTTAGAAATTTTAGATTCAAGAGGATACCCGACGGTTGAAGCAGAAGTTCAACTCAACAGCGGAGCAACGGCTAGAGCCTCTGTTCCATCCGGCGCATCTACCGGAAGTCATGAAGCACTTGAACTAAGAGATGACGATAAAACGCGCTATCAGGGAAAAGGCGTACGGAAAGCCATTGATAATATCGACAATGCGATAACGGATGCCTTATTAGGGAGAAATGCCCAAGCACAAACTGAAATTGATAATATCATGCTCCAACTGGATGGTACGGGGAATAAATCAAAATTAGGAGCCAATGCAATGTTGGCGGTATCATTAGCAGTTGCCAAAGCACAGGCCAAAGAACTTAAATTGCCTTTGTATGCTTATCTTGGAGGAGTGCAGGCAACAACACTCCCCATACCGATGATGAATATCTTAAATGGCGGTAAACATGCCGATAACGAGCTGGATATTCAAGAATTTATGATTATGCCGGTCGGTGCAGACTCTATTACTCAAGCGATACAGATGGGCTCAGAGGTATTTCACACGCTCAAACAAGAACTCAAAAAAGCCGGACACAATACAAATGTCGGTGATGAAGGCGGATTTGCCCCACAGCTGAATACGCCTGAACAGGCTTTGGATTTTATTGTTTCTGCAATCATTAAAGCCGGATATGAACCGCGTAAAGATATAGCGATTTCTTTAGATGTTGCAGCAACGGAACTGTATGAAGGAGAGTCGTATAATTTTAGAGGATTGAATCGCAAATTTGATATCATGGAGCTTGTAGATTACTATAGTTCGTTGATACAAGCATATCCGATTATTTCAATCGAAGACGGAATGGCTGAAGATGACTGGGAGGGTTGGAAATTATTAACAGAGGCTTTAGGTCATAAAATTCAATTGGTAGGAGATGATTTATTTGTAACGAATCCCCAGCGTTTACGACAGGGAATTGAAAAAAATGTGGCGAATGCCATACTTGTAAAAGTCAACCAAATCGGTACTTTAACCGAAACTCTGCAAACGGTTGCTTTAGCCAAGCAAAACGGATATGGCGTTATTATTTCTCACCGCTCAGGAGAAACGGAAGATACTTCAATTGCCGATATCGCGGTGGCTGTCAATGCCGGACAAATTAAAACCGGATCATTATCGCGCACAGATCGTACCGCAAAATATAATCGCCTTTTAAGAATTGAAAAATACTTAGGCGAAGCGGCAACCTATGGTGTACATAAAATCAAAAAATAGTTTCAGAACCGAAAATAGATAAACGGATTATAGGTTGAAGCAGCAATAGAGGCGGTTGATACGATAAATAAAAGTATCAGCCAAATATTAACAATCGTGCGTAAAACTTTATGTTTATATTTGATGAATAAGATTTTGCTGAATATCGGCATACTAAGCACAATGGCAACGATAAAAGCGATAATCTCGATATTATCAATGTAATAAGCCATTTCGTATGCTATTTCGTGCTCTCCTACCATGCCAAACATATTTTTAATATAGTTCCAAGCATATCCCATATTATCGGCTCTAAACATTACCCACCCGATAACAAAAGCCAAAATGGTGTAAATGTGATGAGCTAGACAAAGTCCCCAACGACCTTCTTTTTTGTGCCAACCGGTTATCTTTTCAAAAATAATAAACATTCCGTGCCACAAGCCCCAAAAAATAAAATTCCAACTTGCACCATGCCAAAACCCCGTTGTGAAGAAAACAATAAACAGATTAAGGTAGTTTCTAAACTTTGTCACGCGGTTTCCGCCGAGTGGAATATATAGATATTCCTTAAACCACGTTGATAAGGAGATATGCCACCTGCGCCAAAATTCTGTAATTGATTTGGAAATGTAAGGGTAATTGAAGTTTTCTAAGAACTTAAAGCCAAAAATTGAGCCTAAGCCGATTGCCATATCCGAGTAACCGCTAAAATCGTAGAAAATCTGAAAGCTGTAGGCGATTGCACCAATCCAAGCTGTCAAACAATCAAATTGCTCAACCGGCTGAGTGAAGATTTTATCAGCTACCGCCCCCAACGTGTTGGCAATGAGCATTTTTTTAGCAAGTCCGATGATAAAACGTTTGATGCCGTAAGCCACCTTATCAAAAGTAACATCTCGTTTGTTTATTTGTTCATCAACATCATGATATTTGACAATTGGTCCTGCAATAAGTTGCGGAAACAAGCAAATATATAAGGCCAGTTTATAAATATCTCTTTGAACGTTAACATCACCGCGATAAACATCAATCACATAAGATAAGGCTTGAAAAGTATAAAAAGAAATCCCAATCGGCATAATAATTTTAAGGGCGTTGATATTAACCGAAAAGATATCATTGATATTTTCGATGACAAAATTAAAGTATTTGAAATAAAACAAAAAGCCGAGATTGATTAAAATGGTTAAAATTAAAATCTCTTTACGATGTTTGTTTTTGTGGCTGCGGCTGATATAATTTGCCCCAACGTAATTAGTGAGAATCGTTAGCAGCATAATAGCCAAATAGCTCGGCTCTCCCCACGCATAAAAAATAATACTGGCAATAAGCAATGTATAATTTTGTAAATCTTTGCGCACTAATAGATATACAGTACATACAATTGGCAAAAACACATAAATAAATGTCATAGATGAAAACAGCATGGAGTTAATCCTTAGGGAATGTTAAATTTCTTAAATCAGGTAAATGTCGTTCAATAACCTCTAGAACAATCACATCTGACTCTTTCAATTCATTTATATCATTATAATTTATGGCATATCGCCATTTTATTTGAACTTTGGCAAAACTCTCATATAAATAAGGCAAAAGACCTCTACCTTTTCCTTCAGGTTCTCCAGAGAAAGAATCTCTTAATAAAAACATGTTTAATTTATTTGTGGAATTGTAGCATTCATGAGCTTTATAAACTTCAGAGCTTTTAATTTTATAGCAATTACAGGCTTTGTTAGTACTTTTATATGTTATTTCATCATAAATCTTTTCATCTCCAAGTCCCATCATCATTCCTGGAAAAGTTTTTTCCTGTGAGAATGTCTCTTGGCTTATTTTAATCTTTGGATAATCTTTTTGTATCATTTTCATTAGTTCTAAGTATCCTATGTAGGCTCCAAAATCATTCCAGTGTGTATCATTTTTCCAATATAAGAAACCTTTGTTTTTATTTTCTAACAAGGCATTCTGTAAGTAAAGCAACTTTATTTCAGGATAATTATGATGGATATAGTCGACTAACTGATTAGCTCTGCTTTGGCTGTCCGGATTTATTTTTTTGATACGCTTCGGAAAAAACTCACCATAGATTTTGTTTTTATCTGCCGGAATAATAAAATAAAATTTTTTTCCGTTCTTCTCACACCATTTTTGAATACTTTGCAAATAATTTCCTATGCTTTCTAATTCTTCTTCCGAAAACAAATCTAAATTTTGAAAATTTCTGATACTATTTTCTTGTTTATAAAAAATCCAATTATCCAAACCTTCAATGACATTTTCGTTTTCTTTTGCGTTAGCTTTATTCTTAAATAATTTTAACAAAAGAGAACGTCCTAAAAAACGATCATTAAACCACGCTTCAAATTGTTTTCCGTATTCATTATTAAGCATTTTATCAACAAATAAACTCGGGGGCTGAGCTAACATTCTGTTTTCTTCAACAGATTTTTGAACCTTTGATATGTTACTCATTGGTAAAAACAGTAATCCAATAAAAATAGCTGTAAATACTAAGTCAAGGCAGGAATAATTATCTATGATAATAAATAATGAAAGGTACTGAATAATTTTATATGACAATAAATAAGCTAAAATAATCACAGAAATAAATATATCAAATTTTATTTTATAGTGTTGTTTAATATTTGTTTTTATGGATATGTATTCATTATGATTAGCATTAAATTTATAGTAATATGGACTTGCATGTCCTATTTTTTTATTTGAAAAAACTAACTTTCCATTAATAGTCAAATTTTTGTAAGCTAGTTTAATAGTTGAATGGCCTTGAGGCTCTTCAATTTTAAGAGTTAACACTATTTGTCCAGTTTCAGTCGGGTGAAACTTTATTTCTAAAACAGATTGTTTTACAAAGATTTGCTTAGAAAATACGAGACAATTTTTTGCTTTCGCAGAGCATGAGTAAACGTTAATCAACTTATCATTTGTTTCATTTATTATCTTATTCTTTTGCTCTAATGCTTTTATTTCAAGTTTCGCCATAACTGGTGATGTATTTTCTATATCTAAACGATAATTTGAGTATAATGGTGCTGCTAGCCATGTGATAATAAATGTTGTGATAATTATTATTATGTATTTTTTTATGTTTTTATTTATCTTGTTTCTAGCCATTACCGAACAATCCTCAAGAGGTTACAAAAAACCCACCTTTATAAAAGGCGGGCGGATGTTCGAAAACCGTAAATCTAATAAGCAAAAAACGGCTCGGCTTATTCGGGCACATAGCCTTATTCAGCCGACATCCACCCTACAGAGCAGAAGTCGGCATACAAGATTAAAGTCGCTTATGCATATAGCGACTGCTTATTAGATTTAAAGGGTTTTCGACGCCCTAGGCATGGATAAACACACCTAAAAAGAGCTTATTCCAGATTTTGATTTTATGCAATACAATTTTTAATTTCAGAATAAAAATAAAAGTTGCATCTCAGCCAAAGTCATGTATAACTTATTCAGAATCAGAATAAGGATAAGCGGATGAAGATAGTTTTTATGGGGACACCGGAGTTTGCCCTGACAGCATTACAAAAAATTGCTCAAAAGCATGAGATTGTTTGCGTGTACACGCGTGAACCGCAAATTGCCGGACGTGGCAATAAATTAACCAAGTCGCCGGTGCATAACTGGGCAGAACAACAGGGTTACCTTGTTCGTACGCCGAAAACACTTCGCACACCTGAAGCACAAGCCGAGTATCGAGCCTTAAATGCAGATATAGCCGTTGTTGCCGCTTACGGATTGATTCTTCCGTTACCGATTATCGAGGCATTTCCGAAAGGGTGCATCAATATCCATGGTTCGTTGTTGCCGCGGTGGCGTGGTGCAGCTCCGATTCAAAGAGCTATTGAGGCCGGTGATGACAAAAGCGGCATTACAATTATGAACATCGTTCCGGCACTTGATGCCGGTGATATGCTTCTCAAAGCTGAAATTGCTATTACTTCCGAAACAACGGGGGAAACTTTACATGACGGACTGGCTGAGTTGGGAGCTGATTTAATCACTCAGGCTTTGGATAATATTGATGATCTGCAAAAAAATGCTGTCAAACAAGATGAAAAGTTAGTAACTTATGCTGCCAAACTGGATAAAAGAGAATCTAAGATTGATTTTTCCCAATCGGCAGAAATTTTAGAACGTAAAATCCGTGCTTTTAATCCTTATCCGGCTATGTATTTTGAATATCAGGGCGAAAGAATCAAAGTTTTGCGTGCAAAAGTTGTTGATCAACATGGTGAAATCGGAGAAATTTTAGAAGGCGAAAAAGCCTTAATTATTGCTTGCAAAAATAAAGCCTTATCAATTACCGAACTACAACGTTCCGGCAAGAAAAAAATGACCATTAAAGAAGTACTGAATGGTGCTAAATTTGCGAAGATAACATTATTGTAATCGAGCCTGAAGATTTATTTTCCGGCAACATCCGGTCCCCAAATTTCTTTGAGTTTTGCGATTCGGTCATCAATACTGGCAATATGTCGCTGATTGGTGGCGCGTGCTAAATAAGTGAATAAAAGTGGCATTTCATAATAGACAACCAGTCCGACGCCGGCAGCCCCTAACATCAAAATCAGATTAAAGATATCACTGAAAACAAACAAGGCATTATCGATGGAATAATTACGCATAATATTAAAAACATATACAAAAACACCGGCAAGATTAAAGCAACCGACAACGATTAACTTATTGATATTTTTAGGGTCAATAATCATTAACGTTAAGGTCGGTAAAAGACCGATAAATAAAACTACGACCAATGGCAACGTTGTCATTAAAGCAATTGCTACTAATATCAATAACAAAAATCTTTGTAAAATATTAAAGCGAGAACCTGAGCCGTTGCGTTTAACAGGAGATATCTTTTTACTCATAGTTTTATTGTCCTAAAAAAGTTAACAACGAATGATATAATCATGACCACGACAGCCAACAGACAAGCCCCTTTAATAGCCATATCTCTAGCGGCATCTTCCCATTTGTTATCAGAGCTGATAAGCATATTTTTTTCGGCTAAAAGTTTGGCAACTGTTTTACGCGCGATATTAAATTCAGAAGTATCTTTTTTACGGGCTTCTTCGTTTTCTAATAATTCTTGCATTTCGTACAGCCTGCCTGATTTGTTAATCTTAAGCAGCTCTTTTTCTAAAAACTTTTGATATCTGACATTATGATAACTTTTGATTAAAGGCATTGAAAATACGCTCAGCCACTGTGCTAATTTAGGAAGCTCCTGCGGTCCGAATTTATTTTGCATAGTTGTAAACAGGCGTAAAATTGCACTGGCTTCCAACGCAGAAATTTTAGAGTTTAAGTCAATAATAATTCCGTCAATCTTCTTCCCCATTTTACTGCGTAAATAAGCAATTAAATTATTATCATAAGGCTTTTCTTGAGAATTATTGTAATTAGCATCAAGTACCCTTAAGATTCTTGTCGGTGTGCTGACGTAATCATTAGCCAATAATTTACTGATGCAAGGGATATCATCATCTAGTTCATACATCACGCGTTCCAACCCATACCCGATGGCAGGACTTGCGGCATATCCGCGAATGTCCGAAATAGTAATATTTGCTCGTGAATCATTTTGTAGAGAATACCACAGACGGATTAAATCATAGCTGCAAAAACGAGCATAATCATTTAGATCTTCATGGTGCGTATAAGCATAATATAAAGACTTAGACAAGGCATCAGGAAAAAGAGTAGTTTTGCCGATTTTAATCGGAAAATAAGGGGTTAAATAAATGCAAATTTTTGCAATTGACAATTCATGATAGGGAGAGTTATCAACCGTAGATTTGACAGCTTTATCAATGATATGAGCCAACTCTTCAAATTCAAGACTGTTTTTAATCCATTCAGCTATTTTACCGCTGTTATAAAGCTCAAAAGCCTCTTTAGGATTTTGCTGTAAAGCATAAGAAACATCACGAACCGTGTAATATTTTTGTCCGCTTATTGTTAGAGCTTTTTTCAAAGTCTCCTGTACCGGCGCATAAGAAATTTTACTGTTTTTATTTTCAAGAAGCTCGAGCGCGTTGGTAATTCCCCAGCGATTTATCGGATTATCTATCAGCATATTCCGCAAGATATTCGCAAAAGCTGCTTGTATTTTATTATCATTGGATAAAGCGGCATAACTGCCTTTTTTTAATTTAACACTTAAAATTTCTTCCAAAGAAACATCAAGCCAGTTTTCTTTCCCAATATAAAGAAATAATAAGACAACCCCAAGAGAATAAACATCATTTTTATCGGTTCCGCTGCCGCGACTTTCTTTTTTAGCTATTAGTGTTTCGATGGCTTCATAAACAGCAGGTTGATGATATGCGGGAAAAGAGGCAATACAGTCTCCTAAAACGATATTTTCTTTTGTTTCATCAAGATAAAATAAATTCTGCAATCTGATAGCGCGATGTGTGATCCCATAGGCATTTAAATCGCGCAAAGCATACAAAATATTCTTCCCTAAATTAAGAAGTTTTTCCGGATTTTCACGAAACGGAAGACTTGTATCATCAATCACCCTACCGCCCAAAGGACGCTGATAAATTAAAGCCATAGAAATTTCTGAGGTGTGTGGAACTTTAATTGTTCCATATTCT
Source organism: Alphaproteobacteria bacterium (assembly GCA_017477185.1). Lineage (GTDB taxonomy): Bacteria > Pseudomonadota > Alphaproteobacteria > RF32 > CAG-239 > Scatocola. Next base: position 22,486 of record JAFUXF010000006.1, read on the forward strand.
ATTAAAGATAATAAATGTGGCGATTTTAAAGATTTAATATAAGGCAAAATAGAATGCCGTGGTGTCGTATCATGAGAGCAAATCAAGGCAAATAAGAGCTTGTCACTATCAATACGATCACTGACTTTGTATGCCTTAGCCCCGTTCACATCAAGAGTTTCAATCGGTTCACCAAAATCAATAAGATAACGCTCTTTCAGTTTGACTTGCAAACCTGATAAAGCATCGCTATTTTGAGATACAGAAACCCCTCTGATAGGTGCATCACTTAATATTTCAGACTCATTGCTCATAAAATATGTCTCATATAGGTTACATTTTTATTGATAATATATATGATAAGAGTTAATAAATTATTGTTTTTTTCTGCAAATACGTTACGATATAGACAATATTTACGAATTTAAGGTGTTTTATGGAAAATATAACGGAATATAAAAGAAATTTTCAAACTAAACGCATCGCTGATGATAATCTGTCTTTACCCCAAACTTATGAAATGCAGCAGGTTAAACGTATTGGCGAACATATCGCTGATATGGATGTGAGTATATCAGATGCGATAAACAGTGTTTTTGATAAAACGGAAAGACCTGTTTTGATTGTTTGTGATGATATTATTGAATACGTTAATCAATCTTTTTTAAAAATGCTTGGAATTACGGATATTACAAGAGTTCTGAATGAAAAGTTTTTAAAATTTGTCTCTCAGGATGATTGGGATTTTATTGCTGAGAATATTGGTGATATTTTAACAACCAATGGTGTCCTTGAACTCAGAATGCTGAATGCAAATTACAAAGTCATCAAAACAACGTTTGATACATTATACATTGATGATAAAATGCATTTTTGTTTTGTTTTAATTGGCAGACCTGTTGAAGTTAAAGTATCCGCCAGTGCTGTTTTATATGATGAACAAGTCGGGTTGCCGAAATTTAGTTTGTTTGAATATCGCGTTCAGAGTGCAATAGATTATGAAAATTATAAAAACCCGACTATAAAACGTGCTAAAGTAGTCGTTTGCGGCGTGGCCATTAAAAATTATACGGCTTTCAAAAATGACGGACAGTCTGAGTTTATTATTCAGCGCATGGCAGAAAAGTTACTGCTGGGATTAAATAAATTATATACTGTGGCTATTGGCAGTAAATATCAATTTTGGATTGTGATGCCTGATATGCAAAGTCAGGTGGAAATCGAGCAAGAATTAGCAAATATTCAAAATTTATTAAATCAACCGATAAGCAATGCATTGGCGCGTTATGATGTTTCGGTTGCCATGGGAGTCAGCGTTTATCCTGATACCGCCCAGTCAGCTAAAAAAATGATTGCTCAAGCGGAAATGGCGATTCGACAAGCTCTTAAGGAAAAAAAGAGCGAGATAGTCTTTTTTGGCAATTAATCCCAAAAACTTTTGCCTTTTCTCAAAATTTGGAAAGCTTTTTCTGTATAAGCATTTTCAGAATGAACCACGAACGGCGGCAAGATTTCGGTTGGGGTTTTGTTGTCTTTTTGTGCTGTTACCAAAACACGTTTAGCTTTTGTATCCGGTTTAGTAAACAGCGGAATAATTTTGATATTGCCCAATTTTGAGTGAAGAGCACATAAAATTTCATCAATAGCCTCTGCACGATTGATCATATAAAATTTTCCCTGAGGGACAAGCATTTTGATACAAAACTTGATCCATTCAGTCAGATTAAAATCTGTATGGTTATGAGCCTGAGCTTTGCTTATGTTAGGGGAGGGCATATCATGATCAGAATATGGAGGATTACTGATAACATGCTGAAATGTGCAAGGCTTGATAAAATCAAGTTTATCTTTAATATTGCAGTTTGTATAATGCAAAATGTCAGTAAATCCGTTGGCTTGCGCACTCATGTTAGAAAGAGATGCTAACTCAGCTTGAAGTTCAAGACCGATAATTTGCGGGTTTTGTGCTTGAAAACGTGAGGCTAAACATAAAGAGATAGCACCCGTTCCCGAACCGACATCAAGAATTTTATCGTTTTTTTTGACACTATGAACCAGCGAAGAAACAACAACTGCATCTGTCGAGGCACGATACCCGTCAGTCGGTTGAAAAATTATGACTTTTTTATCTAAGAGATAATCTTGCGTATAACTAAGCATAAAACCTTCATTTTTTTCTTGCGAAATTTTTAAGAATACCTATAACTTAGCCTAAGTTTTAGAGAAAGAAAAGAGAAAATTTATGAGAAAATTCGGTGTTAAGCTATGGAGTAAAGATTTTACTAAGAATCCTGCGTTTGCCAAACAAAGTATTTCGGCAGTTAAGGAAGGGTATTTTGATTATGTTGAATTGTTTGCCTTGCCCGATTCGTATAATGACGACTATCGGCAAGTAGCACAAGAATTAAAAGGGATAAAAGTGATTATTCACGCGCCTCATTCGGCTTTTGGTATGGATACAGGGAATCCTGAACTATTTACACAAAATCAAGATAAGCTGAAAGATGCTCAACAGTATGCTGATTTACTAAAGGCAGATATTATTATCCTCCACGCTGGGTTTAATGAGGGCGAGCGATATGTATCTGAGAGTGCTCGTCAGTTTAAGGCCTTTAATGAGCCTCGTTTGGCGGTTGAAAACTTACCCTATTTATGTATGTCGACCGGCAAATATTTACACGGAACATCACCGGCAGAAATTAAACAGATTATGGAGACAAGTGGTTGTCAGTTTTGTTTGGATTTTTCTCACGCTATTTGTGCCGCCAATTCTTATAAGCGAGATAAAATTGCGGACCTAAAAGCCTATCAAGCCCTCCATCCGGTAATGTATCATATGTGTGATGATGACTGGAATGGCGTACGCGATGAGCACTTACACTATGGTCAAGGCAATTATCCGCTGGCAGAGCTATTGAATGATTATACAAATAAAGAGACATTCATTACCATGGAGACGGGGCACGGCATTCCAACGACTATTCAGCCATGGCTTGATGATATAAAATATCTGAAAAGCTTATTGAAATAAAATAAAAAAAGAAATAGTCATCCCTTGAGCGTAGCGAGACGAGGGATCTTCAAATTTATAAAAAAACACAAATTGACAAAATTTTTGTCTTTACAAGCCTCTGAAAATATGGTATATATAATCCTGAAATAAATTTATGTTTAATTTTAATTATTTAGTTATGGAAAAAAATAAAATTTTCGGGTTATTTGATTTTATGACCCGTTCAGGTAAGACAACGTTCGTCAATGATTTTACGGGTTGGGGCGAGGCTGCACAGATTCCCGGATTCCCGAGCTTTAGCTCTCCCGAGGGTAATGGTATCCGTTCGGAGGCGACCGGTGCGGAGTTCGATCCTCAGTATGAAAGCATTCGTCGCGGTGACCACCTTGAGGTACAGTACCGCGATGAGGGAAAACTCATTGAGCGCGTGACGTTAGGTAACCTGTTTCCCAAGGGAACACCTGTCGTCATCGTCACCGGCTCAGAAGCTCTCCGCCGAGTATGTCCGCTGTTCAAGCGCCGCTCTGAGATGATGGACTGGATGCACATGGTCGCAGAGTACACCATGCTCCGTGCCGCCAGCTCTGACCCTGTACCCTACTACTGGGAGGGCAACATGTTGGAACTGGCTCGTTATCTCTACGAGAACTGTGCCGACAAGATTACAGACCGGAGCATCTATGACAAGTGCGTCCTCTAGATGTATTTCAAAATTTAAACGCTGACTGCTTTATACAGTCAGCGTTTTTTTAATTTCTTTCCATTTTTGTTTGAGAAATAAACAGACTTTGGTTGGTTTGTTTTAAAGTTTTCTGTTTTTGATAAATGCGTGCTTTGTCGGCAAGCCAGTTATAAATTTTTTGCATGGTTTTATCCCCTTGAGCGGCAAAGTCTTCGGGGTGCCATTGAATACAAAGTATATTTTTTTCTTCATTGCCCCATGCTTCAGGGGTGGAATCATTGCTGGTGGCGTAAATTTTTAAATCACTGATGGAATCGTTGTTCATAAGTGCTTCACGATGGCGAGAGTTGGTCTCTATTTTATGTTGACCAAGCAGTTTGAAAAGAGGGGAATCTTCTCTTATGGTGACAATGTGAGCTTCTAATTCTTTGGTTTTGTGCTCTAAATTGGTATGTGTGTATTCTTTTAAGTCGCGATAAAGTCGCAGACCATGCATACCACCGATCATTTGTGCACCGGCACAAATACCGAGCATGGGAATACCATTTTTCTCGGCTTCCATAATTGAGGTTATATAAGCATAAGAGCGAGAGCCCGGTTTTTCGTTTGTTTTCTTCATGGGGTCAGTGTAAAATTCACTCGGTGAAACGAAAGAGCCTCCGGGGAGAATGAGACCGTCAACATCATCCATTTGAGAAACATTATTTTTATAGGTCAAAAAGCGAATATTGACCCCACTTTGTGCAACGGCTTTAGCGTAATTCCAGTCGATGGTGTAAGTATCTTTTTCTCGTCCGAGCAGAAAAGCTACTGTCGGCGCATCGGGAGAGGGTTTAGAGCATTCGAACTTTTCTTCATAGTCTTTATCTTTCAATGTAATAATGGGAGTTATATTATCCTTCTCCAGTTTTTCTATTTCTGCATCAGGAATACCAAAGGCATTAAATTCAGAAAGATAATTAAGTTGGATGTGTTTTGTTTTCATCAGCCCTCTCTTTTGTTAGAAATAATAGCTCAAAATTTACGATTTTGCAAGATTTATGGTAGAAAATATCCCGAGACAAGGAGATTGAGATGAAAGTTATTTTTGTTCGTCATGGAGAGACGGATTGTAATGTCAAAAATATTATGCAAGGGGCAGGAATGAATACACCTTTGAATGCAAAGGGGATTCAACAAGCAAAGCAATTGGCTGAAAAAGCTAAAAATTTAAGAATAGAAAAAATATATAGTTCGACTTTAATACGGGCTATTCAAACGGCAACTTTGGTGGCTGCAGAATGCGGGCTTGATGTTGAGCCTATTGATGGCGTTGAAGAATTTCACTATGGCGAAGTAGAGGGAATGTATGTTCCGGATGCTATTGAAAAATATGGAATAGATAAAGTTTTATTCAATGAAACGCGGCCTGATTTATATGATCAACATTTACCGGGTGGTGAAACAATCAATCAATGTATTGCCCGTGTGGTGGCGGTGTTGCAAAAAATAAAAAAGGAAAATGAGGGAAAATGTGAGCGGATTGCTGTCTTTTCACATGGGGCAGTGATGTGTATTATGTATTATTACTTTTTCAAAGTTCATCATCCTATTGCTAATTGCGAATGGTTTGAAACGGAAATGTGATTTTTTTTTGACATAAGTATTAAAGTATGCTATTTTAACCTTGTTTTTTTTATTATTAATCTAACAATTTAAAACTTAAGTATGAAAAATCTAATCAAATTTAATGATCCACACTTTATTGCAGATTTAATGTATGCTCGAGCAAACAATATGCTGAGCCGTCCGGTTTATGAAGAAGTTGGTTTCGGTAATCAGCTTTATCTGCACAAAGATGTGGCTGAAAAGTTGTTATCTCTGATTCCTGAGTTGGAACAAATGGGGTGTAAGATGCGCATTTGTGATGCGTATCGCCCACCTGTAGCGCATATGAAGTGTGTTGAGGTTGTCCCTATCAAGGGATTCTTCCGACCAGAGTATCAAACATCAAATCACTGCCACGGGACCGCAGTTGATGTCTGCTTAACCGATTTGAAGGGGAATAACCTCGAGTATCCGACAGAGATTGACGCTTATGAGCCGAAATTTGCAGCTCAAGTAGCAGAAGGAAAATTCGAGGAATTTCAAGCTCATCTCAAAAAGGCAAGGCATGATTATTTCGATGCTAGTCCGGAAGCTATCCAGAATCGCGAGGAGTTGAAGTGCTTAATGGAGACTCATGGATTTGAGTCGATACCACATGAGTGGTGGCACTATAATTTAATCGGTTGGCAACACTATCCGGTTATTGAATGGGAATAAAAAAAGGACTTCGTGATGAAGTCCTTTTTTTATTGTTGCTGAGACTGGTAAATTTTAGCCTCAGAGGCGAGCCAATCATAGATTTTTTGCATTTTTTTGTTACCCCAAGTGGCACCATCTTCGGGATGCCATTGGATACATAAAATATGCTTTTCCCAGTTACCCCAAGCCTCAGGGCAACCATCTTCAGCGTGGGCGAAGATTTTCAGCTCAGAAAGGCTGTCATCGCTGTCTGCACACTCGCTGTGGCGCGTGTTCGCCCAGAGCCAAGAGCCCAACATCTCTTTTAAGCTCTGGTCGGTGATGAACACTTTGTGGGCGTTCAGTTCCTTGCTCTTGTGTGCAAGGTTACCTCCCAGATGCTCGGTGTTGCGGTGGAGTTTGAGACCAAACTCTCCGGCAACCATCTGTGCACCGGCACAAATACCTAGGATCGGAATGCCCTGTTTGCCTGCCTGTCTGATTAAGACTATGTAGGCAAAAGCACGCGGACTGAGCTTGGGTTCTGGTCCGGGGTCAGTATAATACCGCTCCGGTGAGACAAAAGCACCGCCCGGCAAGATGAGACCGCTACACTCCGATAATTCGGTGTTGGGGTGAACATGGTCAATAAAGCGGATTTTGGCACCGCTCTTGGCTATGGCTCGGACATAGTTCCAGTCAGCAGAGTAACTGTCGCCATCACATCCAAGCAAGAAACCGACAATCGGGGCATCTTCTGCCGGTGGCGTAACATGTAACAGGTCGTAGGCACTGTCGGGCAGTGTTAGTTCCGGAATGATGTTCTGTTTTACCAGTTTCTCAATCTCTTTGTTGCTGATGACAAAGGCTTTGAGTGCCTCATCATAGGTTAAATCTACTCTTTTCATAAGCAAATTTATTTAAGGGTTAATAATAAAATTAATAATTCACGAATGAGACAAGTATAGATAATACAATATTTGTTGTCAATGATTTTGTCTAAAAAATAAGATTTACAAAGTCAGGTTTGTTTTATATGGTAGGATAAGGAGAAAAAAATGCACCATAAAAAAGGGGAAGACATCAACGGCTGGTTGATTATTGATAAGCCGCGGGATATGGGTTCCACGCAGGTTGTGAATCTGACACGTCGTTTGTTTAATGCCAAAAAAAATGGTCATGCCGGAACGCTTGACCCTTTTGCAACGGGTGTTTTACCGATTGCCTTCGGGGAGGCAACTAAAGTTTTGCCCTATGTTACGGATGGCGATAAAGAATATGAGTTTCTCTTGCAATTTGGGGCAAGCACCAATACCGATGACAGTGAAGGTGAAGTTGTTGAGAGATGCGAAAAAATCCCTACTGAAGACGAAATAAAACAAGTTATTCCTTTATTTATCGGTAAAATTAAGCAAGTTCCACCTCAGTATTCTGCCATAAAAATTAACGGGCAACGTGCTTATAAATTGGCACGTTCCGGACAGCAGGTCGATATGCCGGAGCGAGAAATCGAAATTTTTGATTTGCAGTTGTTGAATTTTGATGATGCGAATCGGCAAGCAAAATTTAAGGTCAAATGTTCTAAAGGGACGTATGTGCGCACACTCGGTCGTGATATTGCCCTAAAACTGGGCTCAAAAGGCTATTTGAGAGAGCTCAGACGAACAAAATGCGGAAAATTTTTGATTGATGATGCGATTTTACTGGAAAAAATAAAAAATATAGTGCATAGTGTTGCCACAAAAGAAGTTTTGCTTCCGTTAGAAACCTCTCTGCGCGACATCGCGGACTTGGCTGTTTCGGAAGCAGATGCAGCTAAACTCAAACAAGGACAGGGGCTGTCTCCTAAGGCTTATGATGTGCAAAAGTATATCGGGCAAGAGATGACGGCTTTTAGTCAGGGAAAGTTGGTTGCACTGGTGCGAATCGATGAGAGAAGAATTTCTCCGATTCGTGTGTTTAATTTATAATAAAAAAGAAAAGGAAAAAACAGATGTCGATTACAAATGAAAAAAAACAAGAATTAATTAAAGAATATGGTCACTCAGCTAATGACAGCGGTTGTCCTGAAGTTCAAATTGCGATTTGGACATACAGAATCAATGGTTTGATTGAGCACTTCAATACACACCACAAAGATTTACACTCTCGTTTGGGTTTGATGAAGATGGTCAGTAAACGCCGTCACTTGTTGGATCACTTGAAGGCAAAGAGCGAATCTCGCTATGCTGAGATTATTAAAAAATTGAACATCCGTCGATAGAAGTTTGCAAAAGGGGATTCAAATTGGCACTTTTTTCATTTATGTACTAATTTGTACACCGCATTCAAAAAGTGCTCAATAGCAATCCCCTTTATCAAACTTATGCAAAGTCGGAGTTTGTGATAAAGATGTTAAAGAGGTTAGGGGTAAGGAAAATGAATATATTACGAGTTAAAAATAGCATTTTTACTTACCTTGACTTATGGACTATTTAATAAAGTTAGGGGCGATAAATGCCCCTTGCTTTGTTTTTAAATCCTGTTCGGGTGAGCCGGCAGGTGGTTCGGAAGGGAGGGCTCTTCCGAATGGTAGTAAAAGAGATATATTTGAAAAGGAAAGAAATATATGATTGATTTTAAAGTTGTCCGCAAAGAGATGGAATGGGGCGGACGTCCGTTAGTTTTTGAAACCGGTAAATTGGCTCGTCAGGCCACCGGTGCTGTTGTAGTAAAATATGGAGAGACAGAGGTTATTGCGACTGTTTGTGCCGCCAAAGAGGTTAAGGCAGATCAGGATTTCTTTCCGTTAACTGTTAACTATCAGGAAAAATATTATGCAACCGGTAAAATTCCGGGCGGTTTTATGAAGCGCGAAGGTAAGCCCAGCGAGCGTGAAGTTTTACTCTCTCGTTTGATTGACAGACCTATTCGTCCGTTATTCCCTGATGCTTTTAAAAATGAAGTTCAAATCATTTGTACGGTCTTGTCTCATGACCAAAAGACAGACTCTGATATTCCGGCAATGTTGGCTGCTTCTGCGGCTTTGGCTGTTTCGGGAATTCCGTTCTTAGGACCTATCGGCGGGGCTAAGGTCGGCTATATCAATGGTCAATATGTTTTGAACCCGACAATCGAGCAACTTAAAGAAACAGATTTGGAATTGGTTGTTGCCGGTACAAATGAGGGTGTTTTAATGGTAGAATCTGAGGCTCAAGAGTTGTCGGAAGAAATCATGCTCAATGCGGTTATGTTTGGTTTTGAGAGCTTCCAGCCGGTTATCAAAATGATTAACGAATTGGCTCAAGAAGCCGGTAAAGAAAAATGGGAATCTCCGGTATTTCCGCAAGAATATTATGATTTGTACAATCGTATCGAAAAGCAATTTATCGGTAAGTATGAAGAGGCTTTCAAAGTTACTGACAAATTGGCTCGCGGAACTTTAGTCGGTCAGGCCAGTGAAGAAGTTAAAGCGACCATTGACCCTGAAAATGAAATTGAACAACGCTATATCGGCGATGTTATCGAAGCTATCATGCACAAAGTTGTTCGCGAGAAAGTTTTGACAACAGGTCATCGTATTGACGGACGTGATACTAAAACGGTTCGCCCGATTCAGTGTGAAGTAGATGTTTTACCAATGGCTCATGGTTCAGCTATTTTCACGCGTGGTGAAACACAGGCTTTGGTTGTAACCACTTTAGGAACGGGTGAAGATGCCCAAATCGTTGACGGTTTGATGGATGAGTACAAAGAAGACTTTATGCTTAACTACAACTTCCCGCCGTTCTCAGTTGGTGAATGTGGTCGTATCGGTTCTCCGGGACGTCGTGAAATCGGTCATGGTAAATTGGCTTGGCGTGCTATTCATCCGATGTTGCCGAAAGATAAGGATTCCTTCCCTTATACAATCAGAGTTGTGTCTGATATTATGGAATCTAACGGGTCATCTTCTATGGCAACCGTTTGCGGAACAACAATGTCTTTGATGTCTGCCGGTGTGCCGATGCGTAAACCTGTTGCCGGTATTGCTATGGGCTTGATTAAGGAAGAAGATGGCCGTGTTGCCGTTTTGACAGATATCTTGGGTGATGAAGACCACCTTGGCGATATGGACTTTAAGGTTGCCGGTACAAAAGACGGTGTGACAGCTTTGCAGATGGATATTAAAATTACATCTATCACTAAAGAAATTATGCAAACGGCTTTGGCTCAGGCACATGAAGGTCGTATCCATATTTTGGGTGAAATGGCAAAAGCTATTGCTGAGCCTCGTCCACACGTTTCTGATAAGGCACCGCGCATTGTTGCCATTAAGATTCCGGTTGATAAAATCCGCGAGGTTATCGGCTCCGGTGGTAAGGTTATTCGTGAAATTACCGAGACAACAGGCTGCAAAATCGATATCGAAGATGATGGTGTTGTCAGAATCGCATCTCTCAAGAAAGAAAACGGTGATGCAGCTTTGAATTGGATTTTGGGTATTGTTGCCGTTCCTGAAGAAGGAAAAATTTACAAAGGCACAATTACCAAGATTATGGATTTCGGTGCATTTGTTCGTTTCCTCGGTCAGACCGAAGGTTTGGTTCACATCTCAGAAGTTAAGAACGAGCGTATTGCTTCTGTTTCTGACTTCTATAAAGAGGGTGATACCATGTGGGTTAAATGCTTAGGTACGGATAACCGCGGTAAGGTTAAGTTGTCTGCTAAGCGGGTTAACCAAGAGACTGGTGAAGACCTCGAAAAGTAAAATGCGCAAGATGCGTTTCTAGTGCAGATGCCTGAAAAATTGCTAAGTCATGTACTATTATGTACACTCCTGTCGCAATTTTTCAGGTATCTTACTATAAGCGGCATCTATCGCATTTTACGAGATTTTTATTACTTGGTTTACTATCCAAACTTTCTATAATTATAAAAAAAGCACTCAAAAGAGTGCTTTTTTTGTTGGGTTATTTTTCGACCAGTTTAATGTCGCAATTATAATAATTTCTGAGTTTCGTGTAACATTCCCAAGGGCGGATGATACCCATTTCAATTTCATCTATGGTATTGATATTAATTTTAGTCGCTTCAGAAACTTTTTGCAGAGATAGTTTTTTATAACGACGTAAAGCTCCTAATTGTCTGCCGATGTCTCTTCGGATTTGTTTACCACTCATTTGTTGAACTCCTTATTTTTGTTGGTTTATAACAAAAAACTCGCCTTATCAAAAGGCGAGGGAGCTCGAAACTGCCAGAAAACAGTATGGTGTATTCAATATATTCCACCATCTCCCTCTTCTAAAGAAGGAGTTATTTTTTTCAGGGAGGCTTCGAGACCCCGTAAGCAAAACTCATGCTTACGTTTATAATAATAAAAGATATTGTCAGAATTTCAAGTTAATTTTCTTGAAACTCGAAATTTTACGATTATCTCTGTCGTATGCAAAAAAATAATTGGACATTTAAGGATAAACTTGAAATTACCGAATCAATATTTACGATTATTGTTTCGGTGATGGCTATTTGGGGAACGTTAATTGCTTGGGAAAACGGGTTTTGGCATAAGTTAGAGCGTGTGACAGATCATCTTCATCATGAAATCGCAGCGAATAAGGATATTCAGTCGTTTGACGATAAAGCAGCCAGCATGGTAAAAGGTATAAAAAAAATAATGTAATAGAGCTAATAAATAATTTCTAATAAAACACTTTTATCATCAATAATTCGACGGAAAGTTGCTGTTAGTGATTGATTGAACATAAAACCATAAGTATCCTGAATGGTGGCATCCGAGCCGTATTGTATCAACAGATTAACCGCTTCTTGATTATTGAGGGCCTGTGCAAAAAACAATGGTGTTTGCCCTTCAGCATTTTTAGCTACAGGATTTGCTCCCTTGCTAAGCAGATATTTTAAGGGCTCTAATGCAACTTCTTTTGGCATAGCTGCAGCATAATGCAAAGCCGTCTGTTTATTAAAATCTTCTTTATCAATAATGGCACCGCGCTTAACTAATAATTTGATTATTCTCATTAAATCCGGCATGATTTTTTTTGTTTTAACGGTAAATTCATCTTTTATGGCTTGGACAATTTTTGCCTTTTCATCAGCTGTGAGATAACGACAAGGTTTTGAAGCAATACGCGGATAATCACAATAGTCTGCGGTATTGGCAATTTGATGATCAAGCGAATTAAGAGCTTCTTCTTGCTCATGCTCCAATAATGAAGGTAAGGACAAAGCCCAAGATAATGGGAGTAAGCCACCATCGGGACAAGGATTAAAATTAACATCAGCTCCATTGTTGAGAAGTAAACTGACTTTTCTCAGCGAATCTTCAAATGTCTCCGGTAGTGTCTGAGAATACGCCACGCTTTTGACGGCTGCAGTTAATAAGGTATTACATTGGTAAGGTTGATTAACATCATAACCTGCGTGAAGTAGCTTTTTGACATCTTTAGGCGTTCCGGCAAGGGCGACAGCATAAGCCTGTGCCGGATCAATGGCTGTTTGCGCATATGCCGGCATGATAAAATAAATAGTTAAAATTAAAGTAGCCAAAAACTTTTGCATTTTCCACTCCTTTGGCGATATTGTAGAGCAAGATGTCTTAAAGGGGGGTTAATACCAAGAATAAATTTTTTATATTGACAATTGAGAAAGGGTCGTATATATATCACTCAGTAATTGAGCCAACATAGCTCAGTTGGTAGAGCTACTGATTTGTAATCAGTGGGTCGGGAGTTCGAGTCTCTCTGTTGGCACCATTAAAAAATCCCTCCTTGTGAGGGATTTTTTAATGGTTTAAACATAAGTTCTCGAACTCCCGAGAAAGGGAGTTTGACAAGGAGGAGCAGGTGATGCGGGAGCATCACCGCAATTGCGACGACGAAGCGGCCGA